>NZ_QRBZ01000017.1 GCF_009833085.1 Nitrosomonas oligotropha
AATCCATGCAAGAACAAGCGCACGCATTAGCGCAAGCGATAAACACGTTCAAATTATCGGGAGCACACTCAGGAACACCGGCGGTGATCAAAAGAAGCAACCGTCCCGCCACTGTAGCCAAGTTGCCGAATCGCGGCCCTGCGCGGAAGAAACCCGCGGTGAGATCCGTAGCGAATACCGAAGCGGAACCGGCCCAACCCCGCAAGGTTGCCGCTGGCGGTAGCGGTGAGGATTGGGAAGAATTCTAAAATTTCACCCGCAACAGATTGATCAACCTGATCAATCTGTTTCTTCCTAATCCCCGGCCAGCGTGCCTTGCGAACATTCACAAGCACGCTGGTAAGCCAACCCGGCCACCGCCAAATCCCCCAACGCCAAACCCCGGAACACAAACGCAGTGCGCTCGTTCGCTGCGCAGCGCCCAGCCGCATCGCCCGTCACCAATCCGGTCAGATCACCACGCACCAGCGCCGGATCAACCAAAGGCTTCGGCATGCTGGCTTCCTGTTCCAGGTCGTCGACGATAATCCGGTCAAACGCCGCCATACTTTCAGCCAGCCAAGGCGCGGCGAGATCCGTCATGGTGACGAAAGCTCCGGACTTCAGCCAACGCGCGTCCAGAAAAGGAACCAATTGCGGCGACAAAGTTACAGACGTGACGATCACATCCGCATCGCGTAACGCTTCCTGCGCAGTTTCGCTGGCGATTGCCGTCAGTCCCATTTTTTCCACGCTGCGGCAAAAAGCATCGCGGCTCTCGGTTCCTCGTCCGAATGCATGAATCCGCTTAAGCGGAAACAGCGCCGCGAAAGCTTGCAAATGACTGTACGCCTGCACCCCGCAGCCGATAAACGCGGCAACGGATGCATCCGGCCGCGCCAGCCGCTTGGCGGCAACCGCGCTCAATCCGGCTGTACGCACCGCGGTTACCCAGTTGCCGTCGAGCACCGCCAGCGGCAATCCGCTGCGGCTATCGAGCAAAGTCACCAGTGAGTTGATGCTGGCCAAGCCGTGTTTGGGGTTATCCGGGTTCAGCACCAGAGCTTTGACGGCAAGAAAAGGCGGATCGTCGGCCGCCGCCAGCGTAGCCATCATATAGCGGCCATCCGGCGGGGTGATGACCGCTTTCGGTGCATTCCAAACCTGCTGCCGCTTACGGCCAAGCAACAGATGCTCAATACTGTGCGCAATTTCCTGCGGCGTTAATCGCAGCGACTGCAATAAATCCCAAGATAAATACCGGATGTCAGAACTTTGCCGCACGGAATGTTGTCTCTGAAGGTTCGATTAAGTTAATGGAAAATTAGCCATTTTCACGCTATGGCTGCTATAATGCTGCCCCCCGCCGCAACAACTAAAAGCTTATTTTTTTGAGGAATTATTTATGTCTCGCCCGATCCGCAATATCGCCATCATCGCTCACGTTGACCATGGCAAAACCACAATGGTTGACAAACTGTTGCATCAAGCCGGCACCTTTGCCGCGCACCAACAAATTTCTGAACGCGTGATGGATTCCAACGATATTGAACGCGAACGCGGCATTACCATTTTAGCCAAGAATTGCGCCATCGACTACGAAGGCGTGCACATTAATATCGTCGATACCCCGGGCCATGCGGATTTCGGCGGTGAAGTCGAACGCGTGTTGTCGATGGTCGACGGCGTGCTGCTGTTGGTCGACGCCGTCGAAGGCCCGATGCCGCAAACCCGTTTTGTCACCAAAAAGGCGCTGGCGTTGGGATTGCGTCCGATTGTCGTGATCAACAAAATAGACCGGCCCGGCGCGCGCGCCGATTGGGTAGTCGATCAAACGTTTGATTTGTTCGACAAATTGGGCGCCAGCGATGAGCAACTTGATTTTCCGGTCGTATATGCTTCGGCGTTGAATGGTTTTGCCACGCTGGATATTGATAAACCCAGCACGGACATGCGCCCGCTGTTTGACACCATCCTCAACTATGTCCCCGCGCCTGATGAAAATCCTGATGAACCCTTGCAACTGCAAATCAGCGCGCTGGATTATTCCAGTTTCGTCGGCCGTATCGGCATTGGCCGTATCCGCCGCGGTAAACTGAGACCCGGTCAGGAAGTCATGGTGTTAATAGGCGATAAGCCGCCGAAAAAAGCCAAGGTCAATCAAGTACTCGGTTTTCAGGGGTTGGAGCGGATACAAATGAAAGAAGCCTTGGCCGGTGACATCGTATTGATCAACGGCGTGGACGAACTCAGTATCGGCGCCACACTGGCCGATGTCGACAAACCTGAGGCGCTGCCGGTTCTCGCCGTCGATGAGCCGACCCTGACCATGACATTCCAGGTCAACACTTCACCGTTTGCCGGTCAAGAAGGCAAATTCGTCACCAGCCGCCAATTGCGCGAACGTCTGGAAAAAGAATTGCTCACCAATGTCGCCTTGCGCATGGAAGAAACTGCCGAGACCGACTCGTTCCTGATCTCCGGACGCGGTGAATTGCACCTGACCATTCTGCTGGAAAATATGCGCCGTGAAGGCTACGAGCTGGCAGTATCGCGCCCGCACGTTGTGATCCGTGAAATCGACGGCGTCAAATGCGAGCCGTTTGAAATGCTCACCGTCGATGTGGACGAAGCCAATCAAGGCGCGGTGATGGAAGCCCTGGGCGCACGCCGGGGCGACTTGCAAGACATGGTGTCGGATGCCAAAGGCCGCGTACGGCTGGATTACCGCATACCTGCGCGCGGTCTGATCGGTTTTCAATCCGAATTCATGACCATGACGCGCGGCACCGGCTTGATGAGCCATGTGTTTGACGAATTCGCCCCGATGCGTCCGGAAATTCCGCCGCGCAGAAACGGCGTGCTGATTTCCGCCGAACTGGGGGAAGCCGTCGCCTATGCGTTATGGAAACTGCAAGACCGCGGCCGCATGTTCGTTAGCCCCGGCGACCGCCTGTACGAAGGCATGGTGATCGGCATTCACACCCGCGATAACGATCTGGTCGTCAATCCGATCAAAGGCAAGCAATTGACCAATATCCGCGCCTCCGGAACCGATGAAGCGGTGACGTTAATCCCGCCGATTCAACTGACTTTGGAATCCGCGATTGAATTCATCGCCGACGACGAGCTGGTGGAAATTACGCCGCAAACCATCCGCATCCGTAAACGCTTTTTGCTCGAGCACGAACGCAAACGCGCATCGAGAGCGGCAGCCTAATCACGATTTTCAATCCATTGCGCCGGTATGAGGTAATACCGGCGCAGCCATAAAGCTTCACTGTTTCACCGCTTGACCGTCATCCGCCTGTTTTGCTGTTTTTCAGCAAATTGGGCGGCGGGCCGATCGGCTCAAAATCCTTCAACAGCGGCACATCGTTTTTATTGACCCAGCGGATATCCATGTCATACGTGCCGTGCGGCCCCCAGCTGCCGGTGAATTGCTTACCGTCCGGTGTAAACGTCCAGCACATATCTTCCCCGCCGGTATTGATTGCATCGCCGAGATTCAATGGCTGCTGCCATTCGCCGTCGGCGTTTTGCTGCGCAATCCATTCGTCATGCCCGCCGCGCGAACCCAAATCCGTGCGCATGCTGGTAATGATCAGACTCTTGCCGTCCTTGGACAATCCGGTCCAATGCATATGGTCGCGCTGCGGTGAATTGATCTTCGGCCCCAGGCTTTCCGGCTTCTGCCACACACCGTCTTTCTTTTCGACCTTCCAGATATCGCTATCCTGCGTCACGCCCGGCTGATGGTAACTGAAGTAAATCAGACTGTCGGACGCAATAATCGGACAATGTTCCTCGCCGGTCGAAGTATTGATGCCCGGCAATTCCGGCACATCGTTCCAGTTCCTGGCCGCTTGCCAGACACCGTCGACTTTTTGCACCACGTATAAATCGCCCGACAACATATTGCCCGCTTCGTAGCGGGTGAAATAAATCACGTTGCCATCGTCGGAAAAACTCGGCTCCAGCTCCCACGCCGACGTATTGATATCCGGCCCCACCTTGGGATCGATGCCCGGCCCCAGATGGATCGGTTCCTGCCACTCACCGTTCACCAAATGTGACATCCAGATATCGAAACTGTAGTTACCGCCAGGCGATTGAACACTGCCTTCGCGCGTCGACACAAAAATCGCCGTCTTGCCGTCGGCACTGTAAGTAATCTCCATCTCCGAACCGGGCGAATTGATTTTCCCGCCGAGACTGTTCGAGACTCTGGGCTGCTCCGTCACCGCCCCACCATCGGAACCGTGCATGCCCGGCATGGCATACGAAACACCCTGCGCCAGGATGAGCACCAGCGGGATGGAATAAAGTTTTGGCATCAAAAGATTCTTTTTCATTGATTGACCCTCCATTTTAGGTAGCTTTAGGTTTTAGGAAGAATAGGTAGGTGCGCCTGGTATTGCAATTTGATTTTTTTCGAGTGATATGAAGAGTCGTATAAGCTGAATATCATCAGGTATCGCCGCTATTTCTTTCCTGCCATGCCGCAAACTCCAACGGCCGCAGGCCAAAACGAATGACATTGCCGGAATGCAGATTCTGAAATTCCTCCATCGCCAACGCGACGAAGCGCTCATGATCGGCCTCAACCACGGTACCGGGCACTTGGGCGCGGATCACTGCTAAGTCGGCTTTAGCGCCACTACGAACAATTGCCGCGACAAGTGCTGACAATTGCGTGCGATAGCGAAGGCGTACGGCATCCGGCGGGATCAGCTGCTGGCGCACTGCGACGTATTGCTGGCAGGAACGCTCGTAGGCACGCACGAAAATGTCGTGTAGCAATTCCACACGATTGAGCTCATAGACGCCGAGCAGGGCTTCAATGTAATCCTTCGCGGCGACATCGATGAAGGACAGTGGCGAGAGGTTATGCCGGATAAAGGGAATGTTGGCAGCCAGCCGGGAAACACGTTTATTGACATCCTCAAACGGTTGCAGGTACGGCAGATGCACCATCAGGAAGAAAGCTTGCTCAAAGGGATCGAGAATTTCGGCCGCCATCTCGATAACGACGCCGAATAGCTCTTCGATACGCTGGGGCAGGGCAATCGGCAGATAAACACTGCCACCGATTTCAACCGGCCGGCTACGGAGGCGGCCGCAAGTTGCGGGATCGGGCATAAGGCCATCCGACAAAAAGGCATGCAGCGCAATGACGGTTTCCGGATTAACACCCACATGCTCGGTATCACGCACCAGATATTCAATCGCCGCCTTATGGTTTAGGATCATCTGGGTTTCCAGCGCATCCTTACCGGCGGCGGCTTGCCCGTATTCGATGAGACGTTCGGTATCCAGTCGCGAATAGGTGTTGCCCTCCAGTTGCGACGAAGCCCAGGAAAGATCAATCAACAAACGATTGAGAATGTCACGGGCAAAAGTACCCGCCGGAGCGTCTTCAACCTTTGGCGTGGCCGGACGGCCAAGGTTGTGCAATTGCGTACGCAGGGATTCAGGGAGATAGGCGGTACTGTTCGGGGTATATTGCTCCAGGAAAGACTGCTTGTAACTGACCGGCGCCCGCTGTTGCCTGGGCTGACGCACATAACGCCGGATCTCTTCCCCTTCCGGCGATACCGGAGTATCAACCTCCGTGCCCGGCGAAGCTGCAATTAAAGCCGGTTCATGACTCCGGGCATAGATTATTTGAGATTGGCGATAACGCAGACTCGGCCCTTTACCGGAGACGGACACCCTTTTTTGATCGGCCAAGTTTGCAAGACGGCGCTGCAACGTGCGGCGGCTGACTATCTCTGCCAATGCCGCATGCAGCACGTCGATACCAACGCCTTCGACGTGTCGGACAATCTCGGCTTCGATCCGCTCGTTTAGATCATCAGTCAGTTTTTTAGGCATAACAAGATTATTTGGCGCGATAGAAAAATTATTACGCCAAAAGATTAACTTTATTGGCGCGATTTGTCAAAATTTGCGCCAATAAACGCTATGAATCGGCATGATATCCCCAGCAAGACTAACTGTAGCACTTCACTTCAAAGCGCAAAAGTTAACAGCTACCGGAAAATCTTGAATTAATCAAAGTTGTATGAATCGCTAGTCCTTTTCTTGAGTAAGCTTGATTTGCTGCCAATCATCAGCTATAGCCTTCCAATCAACAGCTCGTTCGACTCCTTTTCCATCTTTGTCTTTGCCTGACCATACATCCCAAAAATCGGGGTCATTCGATTTGGGTTGGTGGTGCTCAGGCAGTGCGTTCATCTGCACCAATACCGGTAATTCCGATGCCCAGCCGAGCAAGATGGCGTGGCGCGATGGCAGCGAAGGTAAGTCGCGCAGCAATCCTCGCAGATTGTCGGGTACTAACTTATGCACCAGTTCTTGATCGCGGTCGTTACTGATGCGGTGCAAGAGGTAGCTGTTGCACTGGGAAAGCACGGTGGGCGACAATTCGCTCGGGCGCTGTGAGGACAGCACAAGACCTAAGCCAAACTTGCGACCTTCGCGGGCGATCTTTTCAAACACCTGGCAACAGATGGTTGCCGAGTTTTGATTCTCAGCATCGTCCTTATAGCGCTTGATGAAGGTGTGCGCCTCTTCCATCACCAGCACAGTGGGCAAGGTCTTACCGTGGTTTAGCTTGCGGTAACGCTGCAGGGCCTCCAGCGTCATGCGGGCAACCACTGCCGTGATGATATGCACCACTTCCGCCGGCACCAGCGAAAGATCGATGACGGTGACGGAGCCGTTAGATCCTTGGTTGTCACCGATATGATTCTCAAGCCAGTCGGCTAGGGAAGTTTCGGCAGTGCCTGTTACGATTCGCTTGACCTTGGTATCCGATAGTATGGTTCGAATTCGCATGATCAGGAAATCGAAAAACTGTGCGTTCGTTTCTTGGCTTGCCAATGCCTCAAGATGATCAGCGAACTGGGCACCATCAAATTTTAAAGGCGCATCCTCGTTAGGTCCCTCTTGATAAACCGCACCACCAATGGAAGAAAGGAATTTTTGAAAATCACAAATGATTTTCTCTACTGCAGTCGCGGGAAAATCGTTGTATCCAGTCTGTCCATTACTTTTTTGGAACGTTTGTCTTGGTCGATCCAGTAGAGCCTGCACTTGAGAGGTAAGTAATTCCAAATTCCCGCTGTGGTCAGTGAACTCGCGTGCAAACGCATTAAGATCCTCAATAAAAACCGGTAGCTTAGGGCCAAATTTCCAACCTTCGTAAGTTTCACCGTTACGGACTTGTGCTTTCAGGGTAATAAGAATGGAGCTAACTTTTCGCCGCAGAACGAACACGGTATCTTCGGCGGCATCGGAGCTGCTGCGCATTTCCCGAAGCGCCCTGCGTAGCAGCGGGCGTTGCGCACGTTCACTTGCCTGAGTAAATGCATTCCACTCCGCACTGTTCCAAAACCACAAAGGTACTTGCAGTTGTTCGACTCCTTTGTCGGGTTCGACGGCATACACCCGCACCTTACTCATATCGCGGAAGGTGTTGGCGTATTCGCCGTTAGGATCGAGCACGATGAAACGGGCATTGGGGTCTGCGCCTGCGCGGGCTTTTCTGGCCTCAACCATCGACCAGCGGATCAGGCCCGCAACTGAGCAGGATTTACCGCTACCCGTATTACCCAGTACGGCAAGATGGCGTCCGAAGAGACGATCAGGATCGATTCGCACTTCCGCATTGGCAGCCAGCGGACTGATGCCAATCTTGACTCGGCGGTTATCTCCAGATTCCACGATGGCACGCAACTGGATTTGCGTCGGCAGCAGCACCGCATCACCGACGGTGGGATAACTCTCGACACCGCGCCGGAAACGGTAGACCTCCTTGCCTTCTAGTTCGGTTCCTTCGTAAGTCAAAGAACCCAGGGGATTTAGGCTCATCTTGCGCAGTGGGTAAGGCAAGTCCACCAAGCCAAAGTCCTGCATACCCTTGCGCTTGGGGTACTGTGAACGCTCAATAGTGATCCACTCTACCTGAGCGACTAAATGTCCCTCATCGCTGGGAATTAGCACATAACC
This sequence comes from Nitrosomonas oligotropha, assembly GCF_009833085.1. Lineage (GTDB taxonomy): Bacteria > Pseudomonadota > Gammaproteobacteria > Burkholderiales > Nitrosomonadaceae > Nitrosomonas > Nitrosomonas oligotropha. The sequence goes on from NZ_QRBZ01000017.1 coordinate 7,996, forward strand.
GTTGATACGCGGGAACGGACGAGGTGTGCCAGTATTGAGAGCCACGCCCTCGGGTGCTTCAATATCCAGCAGCACTTTGATTTCATCCGGTGAAACAAAATCAATGACACCAATGCGAAGGGAGTCGGCGTAAGCCAGTGGTGACATATTCATTCTACAAATCTACTTATATTAAGATTATCACCATCATTTACGTCCGGCTTGGCCGCAACTTGTTCTGCACTAAACCGTTGCTTAAGCAACTCACTCATACGGAAGGTGGCTTTGTCGATAGCTGCTTTGGGCAGGTAGTTCTCAGTTAGTGCGGACAAGTCCGCCAAGGCTGGTCCGATCATCAAGCTGATCTGCGAGGGGCGGCCCATCTCCTTAAAGATTTGCATGATACGGCCCAGAGGATCATCGTATGCAATTACCACCAAATGGGTAGAAGGAATGGTGAGCATATCGCGGATGATGCGATTGATATGCTCATCACCAAAGCTGTATCCATACGTGACCAGTGTACTATTCGGGCGGCACACTGCCGTTGCCAAATCACGGAACAGTTCCACATAAGGATAATCGGTAGTTTCCCTATCCTTGGCGGCGTTAGGATAGATCATCAATTGGTGTGCTGTGACATCACTTAAGCCAGGTGCCTTCAGATAAGGATTAGTACTCTCTGCACCAAAAGGGAGGCCAATACGGCGAATATCCTTACCCACTTGCACCCAATCCACCGAGCCATGCAGTTTACTGAAACGAGCAACACCTTCCAGGTAGCGCGGCTCCCCGCGTATACCGGGTGGGTTGTAGTGCATGTCAAGATCCAAACGCGAGGAACGGAAGATCGGCATTAGATTACCGAGAAAACGATCCAGCAAATGTAGTCCGGCCAGTTCTGCTCCAGCTTCAATTAAACGGTCGTAATTGGTGGTAAAAATATTCAGACGGTCGCGTGTGCCCGTCCTGCTTGCAAAGCTCATCAGGAAAGTGACGAGCTTATTGAAGGCTTGCTCACGTTTTTCATCCCCAGCAGTAACAATCCCTGCTTCACTTTTCAGGATGGATTCTGCAAATCCTTGCATTCCCTTTTCAAGCTCTGAACGCAAAGTTTTTGTCTGATCATCTCGCAGAATTTCCAACCCACGTAGAAGCTCGTTGGCAACACGCAGTTGATCCTCCAGATTACCTTCTTCTCGTCCAGCCTCTTTTGCTGATCGTTCCGCTGCCGCGACAATTTTGTCTGTATGGATGGTAAGCGGTATTGCATTCATACTGGCAGCACTTTTTTCCGCCGCTAAAAAATGCACTGCATGCGTTAACCCTGAACCAGCCAGCAGCGAAAGGTGCTCGGATTGAAAAAGTGAAGTCAGCCAAGGTTCTATACGGGCGCGCAACTCTTTGAAGCTAAAATCTTCGCTGGCCCACTGTGCTTCAAAGGCATCGCAAAGCTTGAATTTTCCAGTACTACTTCCCTCTTCAAAGTAAACAGGCTGATAATCGTCGCGAACTTTAAGAATATTGCAGTTCTTAAGCTTGGTTTTGTCAGGCATTATTTCAATTCCCATTCGATAGTGAACAACGCGCATTCTTTCACTTACTCATGACCTTGAAGTCCCAACCGGGTGAAAACAGCGGAGAATCAAGCCCGCTGTGGATTAAATATCAATATTCGTCGCCCTTAACGCATTCTTCTCAATAAACGCGCGCCGTGGTTCAACCACATCACCCATCAACGTAGTAAAGATTTCATCAGTCAATATGCTGTCTTCGATTTGCGCGCGCAGCAGGCGGCGGTTTTGCGGGTCCATGGTGGTTTCCCAGAGCTGGCTGGGGTTCATTTCGCCGAGACCTTTGTAGCGTTGCACGTTCAAGCCTTTTTTCGCTTCTTCCAGCAGCCATTCGAGCGCGTGCTTAAATTCGCTGACAGTTTGTTTGCGTTCATTACGCTGAATATACGCGCCTTGACTCAGCAGGCCGTCAAACACTTGCGCGGTTTTCTGGATTTGCGCGTAGTCGCCGCTTTCGAGGAAATCAATGTCGAGGTAGCTGGTCAGCACGTTACCGTGCGACATGCGCATGATTTTGAGGCGGTAACGTTCGTGCAGATCGTCGTATTCCGCAACGATTTCCACATCCTTGACCCGTGCCGCCAGACGGGCTGCACTGTCCGCCGCGGCTTGGCCGTTGCTTAAATCGACATCGGGCTGGCGCAGCAGTGCGTGCATGACAGTGCTGTCGATGGCCTGGCTCATGCGCTCGATGACCGCTTCCGCCAGGATATATTCATTGGCGATTTTTTCCAGTGTGTCGCCGGTCAATGCCGGTTTATCGCCGCCGGTATGCAGCTCGGAACCATCCAGCGCCAGGCTCAGCATGTATTGTTTCAATTCATGGTCGTCCTTGACGTAGCGCTCTTTTTTGCCGTGCTTGATTTTGTACAGCGGCGGTTGCGCGATATAAATGTGGCCGCGCTCGATCAATTCGGGCATCTGGCGGTAGAAGAATGTCAGCAGCAGCGTGCGGATATGCGAGCCGTCCACGTCCGCGTCGGTCATGATGATGATGCGGTGATAGCGCAGCTTGTCCGGGTTGTATTCGTCCTTGCCGATGCCGGTGCCGAGCGCGGTGATCAGTGAAATGATTTCCTGCGACGAGATCAGTTTGTCAAAACGCGCTTTTTCCACGTTCAGGATTTTGCCCTTGAGCGGCATGATGGCCTGGAATTTACGGTCGCGCCCTTGTTTGGCGGAGCCGCCTGCGGAATCACCCTCGACCAGGTACAGTTCGCACAGCGCCGGATTTTTTTCCTGGCAATCGGCCAGCTTGCCCGGCAATCCCATGCTGTCGAGCACGCCTTTTCTGCGTGTCAATTCACGGGCTTTACGCGCCGCTTCGCGCGCTCTGGCGGCATCGATGATTTTGTTGCAAATTGTTTTGGCGTCGATAGGATTTTCCAGCAAATACTCGGTCAGTTTTTGCGCCACGACTTCTTCCACCACCGGACGGACTTCCGAAGACACCAGTTTTTCCTTGGTTTGCGACGAAAACTTAGGCTCGAACAGTTTCACCGACAGAACGCACGACAAACCTTCGCGCATGTCGTCTCCGGAGGTTTCCACTTTGGCTTTTTTCGCCAGTTCGTTTTTCTCGATGTAGTTGTTGAGCGTGCGCGTCATCGCCGCGCGCAGGCCGGTCAAATGCGTGCCGCCGTCTTTTTGCGGAATATTGTTGGTGAAGCACAGCACCTGCTCGGTGTAACTGTCGTTCCATTGCATCGAGACTTCGACGGCAATATTATCCTTCGCGCCAGCGGCATAAAAAATACTGGGGTGCAGCACCGTTTTGCTGCGATTGATGTACTCGACAAAGTTCTTGATACCGCCGGTGAAAGCGAATCTTTCATCCTTGCCGGTGCGTTGATCGATCAGATGAATTTTCACGCCATTGTTAAGAAAAGACAGTTCGCGCAGGCGCTTGGCGAAAATATCGTAGTGGTATTCGACGTTACCGAAAATCTCCTTGCTGGCGAGAAAATGCACTTCGGTGCCGTGGCGTTCGCTTTCACCGGTGACTTCCAGCGGCTTGACAGGAACACCCATGCGAAATTCCATCTGATTGATTTTTCCGTCACGGCGGATGGTCAGTTTCAACCATTCCGACAACGCATTGACCACAGATACACCGACGCCGTGCAAACCGCCGGAAACCTTGTACGAATTGTCGTCAAACTTCCCGCCGGCGTGCAGTTCGGTCATGACGATCTCCGCCGCGGAGCGTTTCAGATCGTCGTCATGCTTAATACCGGTTGGAATACCACGGCCGTTGTCGATAACGCTGACGGAATTATCCGGATGGATGGTGACGGTAATTTCATCGCAATGACCGGCCAACGCTTCATCGATAGCGTTATCGACGACTTCGAACACCATATGATGCAATCCCGTGCCGTCGCTGGTGTCGCCGATGTACATACCGGGCCGTTTACGCACGGCGTCCAGGCCTTTCAGGATTTTGATGCTTTCGGAACCGTAATCGCTCGAACTTTCTTTAGGTACGTTGGGGTTTTGATCGCTCATTGGTCAGGATTTTCAGGGTTATGTAAGTTGCAGGGAATAGCTTCGATAGTTGCGGATTTTGCTGAGCGCTTGCTCACGTGCGGTTAAATTCTCATCGGCATGACGATATATTTAAACGCATCGTTCCCGGGTATTGTGATCAACACGCTGCTGTTGGCGTTTTCAAACGCGCACAGCACGGTTTCGCTATCCACATTGTTCAATAAATCGAGCAGATAGGTGATGTTCAGGCTGATATCCACCGATTCTTCACTGTAGTTGATTTCCAGTTCTTCTTCGGCTTCTTCCTGTTCGTTATTTTTGCAAACGATACGCAGGTTATTTTCACTGACGATCAAGCGCACACCACGGAATTTTTCGCTTTGGTTGGACAGTATCGATACCCGTTGCAACGCTTGTAAGAAGGTTTGGCGGTTAATTTCAAACTGTTTGTTGTTCCGGGTCGGGATAACGCGGTTGTAGTCGGGAAACTTACCGTCGATCACTTTGGACGTCAGGATGACGCCGGAAAAGGAAAACCGCACCTTATTCTGGAAGTATTCAATGGTCACCGGCTCTTCGTTGTCTTCGAGCAGTTTGGACAGTTCATACACGGCTTTGCGTGGCAGGATGACTTCCTGTTTTTTCTGCGCTTTATCCAATGCCGCTGCGATGTAAGCCAGACGATGCCCGTCGGTGCCGACGCTGATGAATTTCTTGTTGTCCGTCAATAACAACAGACCGTTCAGGTAATAACGGATGTCTTGTTGCGCGACGGCGAACTGGACATGGTGCAACAAGTCCTTTAATTCTTTTTGTTTCAGCGTGATCGCATCTTCCGATTCCGCTTCTTCCGCAACTTCGGGAAAGTCTTCCGCCGGAAGTATTTGCAGGTTGAACGCACTTTTACCGGATTTGACGTAGAGATGATCGTCTTGGCGGGTTAATGTCACTTCGGCATCGGCGGATAGTGAACGCAGAATATCCAGGAGTTTTTTCGCGGAAACCGTCAAGGAAAAATCCTGTTTGGGCAACAAATCAATGGTGGCAACCGTTTTGATTTGTATTTCCAGATCAGTGGTCAAAAAAGAGGTCTTTTCCGCATTTTGCCGGATCAGTACATTCGATAAGATGGGCAATGTCTGACGGCGTTCGACAATTCCGGTAACTGTCTGCAGGGGTTTTAACAAAGTATCCCGGTTGGTTTTAATTAAAAGCATTTATATAAAAGTAATAGTAATTTAATAATGTCCGCCAATCTTCTGTATAGTTTTTAACATCTGCTGAATATCAACGAGATAATTCAAAATTTTGCTTTGTATGGCGAGTGTATACTGCTTGGATAGTTTGTGGATAAAAATGGCGGATTTTTTAAAACAAGAGTTATACACAAACTGTTCAACTGTTATCAACCTCTCAAAATGAGTATCAGCGCATTGAAATCCCGGTTCACCACCGGATCGGAAATACGCAGTTCGTTAATTTTACGGTAGCCATGCAGCACGGTGGTATGATCCCGGCCGCCAAATGCCTCACCGATATCCGGTAAGCTCAACGAAGTCAATTCCTTGGCGATAGCCATGGCCATTTGCCGCGGCCGTGCGACGATACGCGAGCGTTTCTTGGAATACATTTCCGATACTTTGATTTTGTAGTAATCGGCGACGGTTTTCTGGATGTTTTCGATGGAAATTTGCCGGCTTTGCACTGCGAGTAAATCTTTTAGCGCTTCCTTTGCCAGATCCAGCGTGATTTCCTGGCCGACAAAGCGCGAAAAAGCCAGCACGCGTTTCAATGCGCCTTCCAGTTCGCGCACATTGGAGCGGATATGCTTGGCGATGAAAAACGCGACATTTTCGCCCAGGCGGATTTTTTCCTGTTCGGCCTTTTTTAACAAAATCGCCACGCGCATTTCCAGTTCCGGCGGCTCGACCGCAACTGTTAATCCCCAGCCGAAACGCGATACCAGCCGTTCTTCCAGTCCGGTAATTTCTTTCGGATAGGTATCGCAAGTGATGATCACTTGTTTGTGCGTTTCAATCAGCGCGTTGAACGCATAGAAAAACTCTTCCTGCGTGCGATTCTTCCCGCCGAAGAACTGCACATCGTCCACCAGCAGCAGATCGAGCGAATGATAGTACAGCTTGAACTTATCGAACGCCTTATGCTGGTACGCGCTGACGACATCGGACACGTATTTTTCCGCATGCACATAACGGATCTTGGCGTTTTTGTCGTTTTTCTGCACGTAATTGCCGATGGCTTGAATCAAGTGCGTTTTTCCCAGACCCACGCCGCCGTAAATGAACAGCGGGTTGTACGCGATACCGGGCGATTCCGCTACCTGGATCGCCCCGGCGCGCGCAAGTTGATTGGCTTTACCGGTGACGAAATTATCGAAGGTGAAATTGGGGTTCAGACCGCTGGGATTTTTCCTGCCTGGCTGGTATGTGGCCTTCGCTTCCGCTGGCGGCTCCTGAGGCGTTTCCACCGGGGTGGCTTTGACTATCACGGCTTTTGCATCGTTTTGCTCGGCCAGTTTCAGATGAAACTGGATTTTCTTATCGAAGTACATCAGCGCCATGTTTTCAATGTGCGCGATGAAATTATCCTTGACCCATTGCGACACGAAACGGTTGGGCGCAATTAACACAACCTCGTCGTCGCTGTTCAGTTCCGGATCAATCTGTAAAGGTTTGATCCAGGTGTTAAATTGCTGTGCGTTGAGTTCTTTTCTAAAATGATCAAGGCAGGATAACCAGAAAGTGTTCAGTGATTGCATCATTTTTTGTTCTTCGTCTGTCTGGTTTGGAAAGGCGGTCATAATGCTGCAATGTTAGTTTAGAAAAATCGGCGGTTCAATTTCCAGGTTATCGATTAATCGCGTGTTGCCGAGCCAGGCTGCCCCTAAAACGACCAAATCCCGGTCCGGGGCCTGCGCCGGCAGCAGCGAGCTGCGTTCATGGATGCTGATGTAATCAACTTTCCAGCCGCGTTGAAGTAGAGCGTTGCTGGCGTTTTGCTGTAGTGTCTGAAAATCGTTGCAGCCGGAAATGATTTCCTGCTTGATGCGCAAAAGCGTCTGATAAAGGTGGCAGGCTTCTGCCCGTTGTATGCCGTTTAAATATTGATTGCGTGAACTTAAAGCCAGTCCATCGGCAGCGCGGATCGTTTCTCCGGCCACAATATTAACGGGTAAATTCAATTGTCGTACCATTTCACGCACTATATGCAACTGCTGATAGTCCTTTTTGCCGAATACAGCCAGGTCAGGTTGAATAATATTGAATAGTTTCAATACGATCGTTGCAACACCACGAAAAAACCCTGGGCGGAATTTTCCTTCCAGGATATCTGCTACAGGCGGTAATGCTAACAAGAATTCTTGCGGTGTTGGGAAAAGAATTTTTTCATTGGGCGCGAAAACGGTCTTGACATTCAGTGCGGACAGCGCCCTGCAATCTTCTTCCAAGGTGCGCGGATAGCGCTCGAAATCTTCGTGCGGCAAGAATTGCAACCGGTTGACAAAAATACTGACCACCACGCAACCGGACAACCGGTTTGCCTGTTCGATCAGCGCCAGATGGCCTTCGTGCAGATTTCCCATGGTTGGAACGAAAGCAATGTTTTTTTCACCGCGCAGCGTTTCACGCAATGCAGCAATATCGGTCAGTATGTTCATGTTGCGCGGACGATCAAAATTCGTGTTCTTTAGCGGGAAACTGTCCGGTTTTGACCGCCTGGACATAATTCGCCACCGCTTCGGGTATGCTGTTGGCGCCCGGCATGAAGTCCTTGACGAAACGCGGTTTTTTACCCTGGGAGAGTCCCAGCATATCGTGCAACACCAGCACTTGGCCTGAGCAATCGGCGCCCGCGCCGATGCCGATGGTCGGGATGGTTAATGCCTGAGTGATTTTTTTCGCCAATTTCGCCGGAACCACTTCCATGACCAGTAAGCTGGCGCCGGATTTTTCCAGGCTTTTTGCGTCGTCGAGCAATTGTTTCGCCGATTTCTCCGTATTGCCCTGCAACTTATACCCGCCGAGCTGGTGAATCGATTGCGGCGTCAGACCGATATGCGCACACACCGGGATACCGCGCCGGGTCAGGAACTGAATCGTGTCAGCCATGAGATGGCCGCCTTCGATCTTAACCATATGCGCACCTGCAGCGATAATCCGGGCGGCATGCTCAAACGCTTGCGCGGGCGAGATCTGATAACTGCCGAACGGCATATCCGCGACGATCAGCGCCTTGCTGCTGCCGCGCGCCACACAACGGGTGTGATAAATCATGTCCTCGAGTGTCACGGCCAAGGTGGTGTCACTACCGTGCAATACATTGCCCAACGAGTCACCGACCAATAACACGTCGACACCGGCATTTTCCAGCACGGCGGCAAAAGTCGCGTCGTAACAGGTCAGTACCGCGAATTTTTCACGGTTCTCGACCATTTTTTGCAGGGTGAGGTGGGTAATTCTCATGTTTTTGTATCAATACCTAATAAAGACTTAGCCGTTACCGGATCATCATAGCGTATTTGCTGGCTTCGAATAGGCGTTTCAATACCCGGAACGGATGTGCATTCCGCTGTGATTTTTCTCACTGCGATTCCAAGTGAATCGCGCTATCTTGAAACTGGATTGGTTGATAAATGCATTGGCAGCGGTTTTTGGCAGCGCCAAAACCTTATTTCAATCGCAACTTTGGGATCGATCAATCCGCCTAGCAATGTTTATTAAATCCTTCAAAGGAGAAAAATCATGTCTCATGAAATGAGCGGTTCTGAAAAACTGAAAGCCGAATGCCAAACCATGGCGAACTTAACCCCGGAAGAAATCAGCCAAATTGCGGGTGGATTATCCGGTTTCAGTACAGCTAATTTTAACACTTTTCCATCCTGGCTGATCAGGGGTATCCCAGTCGATATTTATCACTTTAACCATTCGATCAGCAGCGGACACTAATAGCTCATCAAGAGGGAGATAGCAATGGGACCAACCGGATCAGCCCGTATTTTGCAAATTCATCCAACACGGCAGTGCAATCTGAGTTGCCTCCACTGCTATTCTTCTTCTTCACCGCGAGTACACGGCGCTCTTGCGCTTGATCTTTTGTGTGAGGCCATTTCGGATGCGGCCGACGAAGGTTTCAATTTTGTCAGTCTTTCCGGTGGTGAACCGCTGGTTTATAAGCCATTGGCGCAATTATTACAGCATGCCCACGCGTGCGGCATGCGTACCAGCGTGACTTCCAACGGTATGCTGCTGACCGCCCCGAATATCGAGCTGTTGCAGGGTAACGTCGATGTCCTGGCGATCAGCATAGACGGAATACCTGAGTCGCATAACCGTATCAGAGGCTCGCAATTGGCGTTCGATACCATGAAAGCGCGTTTGCCGCTGTTGCGCGCAGCGAATATGAGTTTCGGTTTTATTTTCACCTTGACGCAATACAATTTGAACGAACTCGACTGGGTGCGCGATTTTGCCCTCAGCGAGGGCGCAAAACTGCTCCAGATTCACCCCTTGGAAGAAGTCGGTAATGCAGCCACGATGCTACAGGGAAGCGCGCCGGATGCGACGGAAAGCGCGTACGCCTGGCTGCTTGCCCAGCAAAGCAATAACAGCGGGTTCAGGGTGCAAATCGATCTCGCATTTAGCGAAACCGTGAAACAACATCCGGAACTGGTTTTTGCCGGTGCTGTGCCGGAACAGAAAAGTAAACGGTTTGGCGATTTGATTTCTCCGCTCGTGATTGAGGCGGACGCCACCGTCAGTCCGATTCAATACGGATTTGCGCGCGATTTTGCCATAGGTAATCTAACCCAGGCGCCGTTGCGCACGCTGCTGAAAGACTGGCAAGCACAGCGCCTGCCAGCGTTTTATTCGCTTTGCCGCGATGTGTACGATGAAATTGCCGGTGCACCCAAACCCTATTTCTTTGATTGGAACAATCTGATCGGCAAACGGGCGGAAGAAATGAATCGTTCTTACGCCGCGAATAAGAGCGCTCCATTGAATGCGGTGCATGCGCACAGCGACATTTGACATCATCGATCCAATGAAGCGCACGCTCTTTCGCACAGAAGCCTTATCCCACCAGCAAAACCGCTTGCATGGCGATGTTTTGATTGCCCGCTCTCCGGCGGTCAGTGTGCTGGTTTGGGCGGCCGCGCTTTTTGCCATCGCGATCGCGGGTTTTGCCTACTGGGGGGAATACACCCGTAAGGAACATGTGGTGGGCTACTTGTCGCCGACGCAAGGCATGATCCGGATTTTCTCCCCGCAAGCCGGGACTGTGGTTGAAAAGCATGTCAGTGAAGGTCAACAGGTCAAACAAGGCGATGCGTTGCTGACGATTACCAGTGAGCGCGCCACGGCAAACACTCGCGAAGCGCAGGCGGCGATGCTGGCTGAACTGAAACAACGGCGCGATAGTCTGCGGCAGGAGCAAGGCAAGCAGCAGCAAATCGATGTACTGACCGGAAGCAGTATTGCCGGACGGATCCGCGGGTTGGAAACGGAAATCCGCGAAGCCTTGGCGCAATTGGCGCTACAGGCCAGCCGCGTGGCGAATGCGGAACGCACGGTGGCGCGCTATGAAAAATTACTGACAGAGCATTTTGTCTCCGATGCGGCAGTGCAGGAAAAGCAGGAGGCGTTGATCGATCAGCGTAATCAACACGCGCAATTAAAACGCAACATCACCGGTCTGAATCGAGAGTTGAACGCGGCGCGCGTGGAGTTATCGGCTTCCGGTTTGAAACAGGCCAACAATACCGCCGCGATCGAACGGCAAATCTCCGAGCTGGAGCAGCAACTGACGGAAGCGGACGCACGCCGCAGCGTTATTTTGACCGCACCGGCCGACGGCACGGTTACCACCATTTTAGCTGAAGTAGGGCAGACGGCGAATCCGGCCATGCCGCTGCTATCGATTTTGCCCGCAGGAGCCGAACTGCAAGCACAGTTATTGGTGCCCACGCGCGCCGCCGGATTTATCAAGCCGGAACAGCAAGTTTCCCTGCGCTATCAAGCTTTTCCTTATCAGCGCTTCGGGCATCATCTAGGTGAGGTGGTCGAAATCGGCCGCACGGTGATTCAACCGAATGAATCCAGTGTGCCGGTAGCGATCCAGGAGTCGGTATACCGCATCACAGTCCGTTTGCCGCAGCAGCAGGTGCAAGCGTACGGCCAGGCGATGCCATTGCAAGCGGGTATGGTGTTGGATGCGGATGTTCATATCGACCGGCGGCGATTGATTGAGTGGGTGTTTGATCCGGTGTTGTCGATTACCGGGCGGATTTAAAGGATTGATGATGCTTAATTTTTCCTTACGCCACAAAACCCCGGTTATTCTGCAAACCGAAGCAGCGGAGTGCGGTTTGGCGTGCTTGGCCATGATTGCCAGTTATCATGGCCACCGCATCGATCTGGCGACTTTGCGGACACGCTATCCCATCTCGTTACGCGGATCGACACTCGCCGATTTGATGAAAATTGCCGGTCAGCTCAAACTCACTCCCCGTCCGCTGCGGCTGGATCTTGACCATTTGCCGGAACTGAAGCTGCCTTGCGTTCTGCATTGGGATTTCAGTCATTTTGTGGTATTGACCCGCGTTCAAGGAAACCGCGTGACACTGCACGATCCGGCCGCCGGTGAACGTGAATTGGTGTTAGCGGAGTTCTCCAAGCATTTCACCGGGGTTGCGTTGGAGCTGATGCCTACCAATGAATTCACAGCGCGCGACGATACACGCAAAGTAAAACTGACCACGCTGATCGGCCGTCTGCAAGGATTGGGCGGGACGGTTACCCAGATTCTGGTGCTCGCACTGGTATTGCAGCTTTTTGCCATCCTGGCGCCTTTCTATATGCAATGGATAGTCGATCAGGCGCTGGTGGCGCAAGATTATGATCTCATCACCGTGCTGGGAATTGGATTTCTGTTGTTCGCCGTGGTGCAAGCGGGTGTGACGGCATTGCGAGCCTGGGTGCTGATGGTGCTTGGAACAACGCTCAATTTGCAGATGATCACGAACCTGTTCCGTCATTTGATCCGCCTGCCCATGAGCTGGTTTGACAAGCGTCACGTCGGCGATATCGTGTCGCGTTTCGATTCGCTCAATGTCATACAACGCACCCTGACGACCGGATTTCTGGAAGCATTGATCGACGGCGTGATGGCCATGGTCACGCTCGGCATGATGCTTTTTTACAGTATCAAACTGGCATTGATCGCGCTGATTGCCGCCACGGTTTATGCCTTGCTGCGGTTTGCGTTGTACCGTCCGTTTCGTCTTGCCACGGAAGAGCATATTGTCCGCAGCGCCAAACAGCAAAGTCATTTTCTTGAGACCATCCGCGGCATGCAGAGCATTAAACTGCACGCGCATGAATCGTCGCGCACGGCGGCGTGGCAAAACCTGACGGTCGATCAGTTCAATGCCGGTATCCGCACCCAGCGCCTGGGCATTTTGTACCAAGGACTCAATGGCCTGCTGTTTGGCGTGGAGAATGTCATTACCATTTGGTTCGGCGCCATGCTGGTGTTGGATACCGCGAACGGCAGCGGTTTTTCGATCGGAATGCTGTTTGCTTTCATCGCCTATAAAACGCAATTCGTGCAGCGCGTCGCAGGCTTGATTGAAAAAGGCCTGGAATTGCGCATGCTGGGGTTGCACACGGAACGTGCCGGTGACATTGCACTGACGCCCCCGGAACCACCTGATGAATCGGCAAGTATCACGGCAGCGCCGCTCGCCGGCCGGATCGAAGTGAAACATCTGGTTTTCCGTCATGCGGAAACCGATCCGCTGGTGCTGCACGATGTCAGCTTCACTATCCAACCGGGTGAGTCGGTTGCCATCGTGGGTCCGTCGGGGTGTGGTAAAACGACCTTGGTTAAACTGATGCTGGGATTGTTGCAGCCGAGCGGCGGCAGTATCGAAGTGGACGGCGTTCCGCTGGGCCTTTTTGGGGTTGAACGGTACCGCAATGCGGTTGCTAGCGTGATGCAGGACGATCAGCTTTTCGCCGGTTCCATCGCGGAAAACATTTGCTTTTTTACTCCGCAAGCGGACTACGGGCGTATCGAAGCAAGCGCGCGGCTGGCGGCGATCCACGACGACATTACCGCCATGCCGATGCAATACAATACATTAGTCGGCGATATGGGTGCGGTATTGTCGGGCGGGCAGAAACAGCGGCTATTACTGGCCCGGGCGCTTTACCGCCAGCCCAGCATTCTTTTTCTTGACGAAGCCACCAGCCATCTCGATATCGCGCGTGAGCACAGCGTCAACGAAGCGATCCGTGCGCTGAAACTGACGCGCATCATCGTTGCGCATCGCCCCGAAACGATTGCCAGCGCGGATAGGGTGATTGTGATTGAGGGCGGAAAAATTATCAGCGATGCGCCCAGCCAAACATCGGCGCAGATACTGGAACTCGACTCTGTGGCGCATTCCCCGGCAGAGCGACCGGTTGCCGTTGCAGGTTAACAGCCGGGTTAGGGCGATTCCTTTATTTGTTCCAGTTTTTGTTCGTGACACGCTGCAAGTAGCGGCGCAATGGGTCCATGACCCGGAATGTCGCAATCCGGTGCAATCTCAAACAGCGGTCTTAACACAAAAGCGCGTTGCGTCATGCGCGGGTGAGGGATGGTCAGATTGGCATCCTGGTATTGCAGCGCATCGTACAACAGAACGTCGAGATCAAGCGTTCGCGGTGCGTTGAGCGATTCGCGTATGCGCCCGTGGCGCTGCTCGATGGCTAGCAAAGCAGTGAGCAGATCGTGCGGCGCAAGCTGGGTTTCAATCCAGGTCACCGCGTTGATAAAGTCAGGCTGATCCAGCCTTCCCACCGGAGCGCTTCGATACAGCGATGAGCAGCTGATCAAGCGGGTGCCGGGCAGCCGTTTCAATTCGTCAAAGGCCTGTTGAATCTGAAGAACAGGGTTTTCCAGATTGCTGCCCAAAGCGATAAAGGCGTGGCTCGGTTTTTTATGCATGAATGGCGTGGATTAAGAGCTTTCCTGGTCAGCTGCGCTGTCCGTCGGAGCAGCGGAACCGGACGAAGATTTTTTGCGGCTGCGTCTTTTCCGGGGCTTTTTACCGGATGTTTGCTTGGGCAGCATTTTTTCCCGTTCTTCGCTATCCACGGCCAGGAAAGCTTTCCACCATTCGCCCAATTCCGCGTCCAATTCACCGCTTTCGCAGCGCAGTTGCATGAAATCGTAAGCGGCGCGAAAACGTGGATGGGCGAGTAAACGGAACGGTTTGCGTCCGCTACGCGCCTCGAAGCGTGGTTGCATCGACCAAATTTCCTGTATCACCGCGTCAAAACGGCGGGGAATCGCCAGATTCTTGTGTTGCCGCGCAAGAATCTGGTCCATCGCCTTAAATAAAGCGGGCATCGGTTTTTCGCCGGATGTTTTCAGGGAGTTCCAGTTTGCCAGCACTTCGTGCCACAACAATATGGCAAATAGAAATCCGGGTGACACGGGTTTGTTTTGCCGGATCCGCTCGTCGGTATTTTTCAGCGCGATGGTGATAAAACGTTCACCGAGGGGTTGTTCCAGAATCACATCGAGCATCGGCAGAAGACCGTGGTGCAACCCGCGTGCGCGCAATTCGACCACGCAAGACAACGAGTGTCCCGACAGTAACAGCTTGAGCATTTCATCAAACAAGCGCGATGGCGGAACATTTTGCAGCAATGGCGCCAGATCGCCGATCGGTTTGGCGGTTTCCGCGTCGATTTGCATATCCAGCTTCGACCCTAACCGCACCGCGCGCAACATACGTACCGGATCTTCGCGGAAACGCTGCTCCGGATCCCCGATAATGCGCAGTTTTTTGGCTTTAATATCTTCGTAACCGTTCAGGTAATCCAGAATCTCTTCTTTGATAGGATCGTAAAACAGCGCATTGACGGTGAAATCGCGGCGTACCGCATCTTCTTCCTGGCTGCCGAAAACATTATCCTGCAACAGGCGGCCATGCTGGTCGGTTAACGGGACTGCTGCGGAATCTTCCTCATCGTCCGGCGATGGTCCGCGGAAAGTCGACACTTCGACCGTTTCCGCGCCGCACATCACATGAACCAGGCGAAAACGCCGCCCGATGATGCGTGAACGGCGGAACAGCTTGTGGATTTCTTCCGGGGTTGCGCTGGTTGCAATATCGAAATCTTTCGGTGTCAATCCCAGCAGCAAGTCACGCACCGCGCCTCCGACGATATAAGCGGAAAACCCGCCCTGTTGCAGAGTGGTGGCGACTTTTAATGCGCACGGATTAATCTGGTTACGCCGGATGCCGTGGCGCTTGTGGGGAATGATACTCAGCGTTGCGATCGATCCGGCGGCGGGCGCTTTACGGCTGAATACCTTGCGGAGAAATTTACCGATCATTGCTAAACGTAAAGTATCAAGCGCTCATTGTGTTTTTGCATGGTGGCTACAATTCAATTCGGGTCAATTCCATTAAAATTTTGTGAAGCCAGCCGGTAAGCCGGGTTCTGTCGTGGACAGTCATTCCTCTAGACACACGGTTACCCGTGCATTCAAGCAACCTACCCGCAGGCTCTGCGAGCAACATCATCGCCTGCCTATTTGGTCTTGCTCCGGATGGAGGTTACCGCGTTTCACCGTAACTGAATACGCTCGTCTCTGTGGCCCTATTCCTCGCCTCACGGCGGACGGCCGTTAACCGTCATCCTGCTCTATGGAGCCCGGACTTTCCTCCCCCTGCGCTCAAAAAGAACAACAGGCGGCGACTGTCTGGCCAGCTTCGGCGGCTATTCTATCACTTGCTGGATTGGCCGTTGGAAGATTGTCCGTTACTTGATCAGCATGGCGTTAATTTGTATTAACGTATCCTCGTCCAATTCACCGGCTTCCGCGCTCAGGCGCAAGCGGGACATCAGGTAGCTGTGGTAGGCCTTGGCCAGATCGCGCTTGGCGGCATACAGTTGCTGCTGGGCATTGAGTACGTCGACTTCGGTTCTAACCCCGACTTGCTGGCCGAGTATGGTCGAATCCAGCTGGCTTTGGCTCGAAACCAAGGCTTGCTTGAGCGCTTTGACCTGGGCAATACCGTTGGTGACGTTCAGATACTGCTGACGCGTTTGTATCGTGATGTTGCGCCGGGTGTTTTCCAGATCGTGCAATGCCTTATTTTGCAGCGCCATTGCCTCGCGTACTTGTGATTGCACCGAAAAGCCCTGGAATAAGGGGACATTGAGCTGTAAACCGATGGATTGCGAGGTGAGATCGATACCGCGTCCGGTAATCGCCGCGCCGACGCCGATTTGATTGCTGTATTGCGCGACCAGATCCAAGGTCGGGTAGTGTTGCGCCCAGATTCTTTTTACGTTTTGATGCGCCGATTCATACGCAGCCTGCTGCGCTTTCAAGGTAAAGTTTTTTTCTTCCGCGGTGCGCACCCATTCATCCATGCTGCCGTATTTCAAAGTGGCCAGGTTGTTGGCGATTTCCCTGGCGCCGGAGAGATTCTCCGGAAGACGGTCAATAATGCCTTGCAACGCGCGCTTTTTGATTTCCAATGCATTGCGCGCGGCGATTTCCTGCGACAGTGTCAAGTCATAACGCGCTTGCGCTTCATTGGTATCGACGATGGTCGAAACGCCGACTTCAAAGTTACGCTTGGCTTGTTCGAGTTGTCTCAGGATGGCATTTTTCTGCGTCTCGTTGACTTCGACGTCGATTTGCGCGTCCAGTACGTCGAAATACGCTTGCGCTACGCGCAAAATGAGGTCTTGCCCGGCAGTGATGAATTGTGACTCCGCTTTGCTGACTTCGATTTTTGCCTGCTGGTAGATGACGATATTTTGCATGCGGAAAATCGGTTGCGTTGCCGAGATCGTAATCCCGCCGCTTTGGACGATATTGGCGCCGGGATTGATGGCCAGCCCGGTTGTCGAATTGACGATTTTGCCGGCATCAACTTCCTGCACCTGGCGCGTGCCCGACAAGGTGATGTTCGGTAAAAAACCGGCCCTGCCTTGCGGGATTTTTTCCTGAGCCGCTTCATAGGAGGCTCGCGCAGACTTGAACTGGGCGTCTTGTGTCAATGCTTCCTGATAGATATTCATCAGGTCGGCGGCTTGCAGCGGGGCGTGCGATAGCATCCCGATGCAACCAGCCCAAACGAAAGGCATAAATTTCATAGCGATTTCCGGCAATTGCCCGGAGCCGGTGATACTTCAGCTATAGGTTGATTGCTGTGGCCAATGACGCGGGTAATTGCTTTGATACTCAAAAGCTGAACCTTGCGGGTTGCTGGGCATTCACAAGCGTTGCCGTGCTGGTTTCGAACAATTGGGTAGTGGTGAATTCACCGGGAGCCACGCAGGTAATCAATAATGCTTCCATGACGGGATCTTCGCCGACAATCGCAAACAAACGCCCGCCGGGATTCAGGCTGTTTTGAAAAGCAGCCGGTAAAACCGGGGTCGATGCGGTCAACACAATTACATCGTACGGTTCATGCTTGGGCCAGCCGCGCGCGGCATCGCCCAGTTCGACGGTGACATTGGTGATGTTGTGCGCTTTCAGATTGTTTTCCGCCATCGCTTTCAGTTCGGGTATGATTTCGACGCTGTACACATGCGCGCCTCTGTCCGCCAGTAGCGCCGTCATGTAGCCGCTGCCGCTGCCCACTTCGAGAATTTTATCCGTCTTCTGGACGTGAAGTTCCTGCAGAATGCGCGCTTCCATTTTTGGGGTCAGCATGACTTGGCCGTAACCGAGCGGAATTTCCATATCGACAAAAGCGGCGGCACGATTGTCCGCCGGTACGAATTCTTCGCGTTTTACTTTGTACAGCAGATCCAGCACGTTATCGTCCAATACATACCAGGTGCGGATTTGCTGCGCTACCATGTTAAAGCGGGTTTGTTCAAGGTCCATTTCTATTCCGTATTCTTAAATTGACATAAGGCTTGCAATTATTTCACATTTCCATTAGCTTCACAGCATCAGCTAGGGGTCCGTTTTCAGAATTCTCTGATAATTTGGTGAGAAAGTCCCTTATTACCTGACGCGGATAATGCCGCCGTAGGGAAGCTGGGATTCATCCTCCCGCTCTTTATGGCATTTCTATTAAGGAGCATTTTATGAGCATTACAGTTTTAAATCAGAAAAGTTTTTCCAGCGCCACAGCCGAAGTCGACGCCGCCGCCATCAAGCCGCTGCCGAATTCTCGCAAAATCTACGTGCAGGGTTCGCGTGCCGATATTCAAGTGCCGTTGCGCGAAATCACTCAGAGTGACACAACCACGAGCATGGGCGGAGAAAAAAATCCGCCGATCTGGGTTTACGATACCTCCGGTCCCTATACCGACCCGGCAGTAAAAATCGATATCCGTTCCGGATTACCGGCGCTGCGGGAAAAATGGATTGCCGAGCGCGATGATACCGAAATTCTGGCAAGTCATAATTCCGCTTACAGCCAAGCCCGATTGAATGATCCGAAACTGGCGGATATGCGTTTCAATTTGCAGCGCCCGCCGCGCCGCGCCAAGGCCGGACTGAATGTCTCGCAAATGCACTATGCCCGCCGCGGCATCATCACACCGGAAATGGAGTATATCGCCATTCGCGAGAATCAGCGCGCGGAAGCGTTCAGCGCGCAGCATCATGATCTATTGACACGCCAGCATCCGGGGCAGGATTTCGGCGCAGCGCTGCCGAAAACGATCACCCCGGAATTTGTGCGCGCCGAAGTAGCGCGCGGGCGAGCTATCATTCCGGCCAACATCAATCACCCGGAATCCGAACCGATGATTATCGGACGCAATTTCCTGGTCAAAATCAACGCCAATATCGGCAATTCCGCATTGGGATCGAGCATTCAGGAAGAAGTGGAAAAAATGACCTGGGCGATCCGCTGGGGCGGTGATACGGTGATGGATTTATCCACTGGCAAGAACATTCACGAAACGCGCGAATGGATCATCCGTAACAGTCCGGTGCCGATCGGCACGGTGCCGATTTATCAGGCATTGGAAAAAGTCGACGGCAAATCGGAAGAGCTGACCTGGGAAATTTTCCGCGATACATTGATCGAGCAAGCCGAGCAGGGCGTCGATTACTTTACCATCCATGCCGGTGTACGCCTGGCGTACGTGCCGATGACGGCGAAACGCATGACCGGCATCGTGTCGCGCGGCGGTTCGATCATGGCGAAATGGTGTCTGGCGCATCACAAGGAAAGTTTCCTATACACGCATTTCGAGGAAATTTGCGAGATCATGAAGGCGTACGATGTCAGCTTCTCGCTCGGCGACGGGCTGCGTCCCGGCTCGATTTACGACGCTAACGATGAAGCGCAATTCGCCGAACTGAAAACGCTCGGTGAATTGACGAAAATTGCTTGGAAACACGACGTGCAAACCATGATCGAAGGCCCCGGCCATGTGCCGATGCATCTGATCAAGGAAAACATGGAATTGCAGCTGAAACATTGCGACGAAGCGCCTTTCTATACCTTAGGCCCGCTGACCACCGACATCGCGCCGGGTTACGATCACATCACTTCCGCAATCGGTGCGGCGATGATCGGCTGGTACGGCACGGCGATGCTGTGTTATGTCACACCAAAGGAACATTTGGGTTTGCCGGACAAGGACGACGTCAAAGACGGCATCATCACGTACAAAATCGCCGCGCACGCTGCCGATCTGGCGAAAGGCCATCCCGGCGCGCAAATCCGCGATAACGCGTTATCCAAGGCGCGCTTTGAATTCCGCTGGGAAGATCAGTTCAATCTGAGTCTCGATCCGGACAAGGCGCAACAATTCCACGACGAAACCCTGCCGCAGGATGGCGCTAAAGTGGCGCATTTCTGCTCGATGTGCGGCCCGCATTTCTGCTCGATGAAAATTACTCAGGATGTGCGCGATTATGCGGCCAATCAAGGCGTTGCCGAGGATGAAGCCTTGAAACTGGGAATGGCGCAGAAATCGGCGGAATTCAAGGAAAAGGGCGCTGAGATTTACAGCAAACTGTAATTTTTAATTTATGAAGGCATCACAATAACGCTTATGGATTTAGCCTTATTGCTAAAAGCGTTGATCCTGGGCGTTGTTGAGGGATTGACCGAGTTCCTGCCGGTTTCATCGACCGGCCATTTGATTCTGATTGGCGATTTGCTCGATTTCAACGACGAACGCGCCAAGGTGTTCACCATTGCGATTCAGTTGGGCGCCATTTTGGCGGTTTGCTGGGAATACCGCGCTAAGGTGATCGACGTGGTTCGCGGCATAGGCCGTAGTGCATCCGCGAACCGCTTCGTCATCAACCTGTTGATTGCATTCCTGCCGGCTGCGGTAATGGGTTTGTTGTTCATCAAAATCATTAAGTTCTATTTGTTTCACCCCATTCCGGTGGCTACCGCTTTGATTGTCGGTGGCTTACTGATTTTATGGGCGGAACGCAGGGAGCATGTGGTCGAAGTCGAGCAAGTCGACGATATGGATTGGAAACATGCGCTGAAGATCGGCCTGGCGCAATGTCTGGCGTTGATTCCGGGTACTTCGCGCTCGGGCGCTACGATCATCGGCGGCCTGTTTTTCGGTTTGTCGCGTAAAGCCGCGGCCGAGTTTTCTTTTTTCCTGGCGATTCCCACCATGTTCGC
Source organism: Nitrosomonas oligotropha (assembly GCF_009833085.1). GTDB lineage: Bacteria > Pseudomonadota > Gammaproteobacteria > Burkholderiales > Nitrosomonadaceae > Nitrosomonas > Nitrosomonas oligotropha. The sequence goes on from NZ_QRBZ01000017.1 coordinate 28,702, forward strand.
CGCTACTTTTTACGATTTATTCAAGAACCGCGAATTGCTCGATGGGAACGATTTAGGGCTGATCGCGGCGGGCTTTGTCGCGGCCTTTTTAAGCGCTTTAGTTGCCGTGCGCGGTTTGCTGCGTTTCGTCAGCAATCACGACTTCACCATTTTTGCCTGGTACCGGATCGTGTTTGGTATCGTGATTCTGGTCACGGCGTATACCGGCGTGATCGGCTGGTCGGAGATGTGAGTAAAAATTCATTCTTAAAACTAGCCGGTTAAATTCTTTTTTCCTCTCATCGAGCACTGGCCTGGCGATGTGGAAATCACCGGACAATTCGTTTGACGGCCTATTTGTCTTTCAGTACATTGGTTCATGGGAAAAAATGTTTTTTCCTATAACTTGGAGGGACAAATCATGAATATCAATAAATTACTCTTAGGCTGCTTTATTTTTATCAGCGCAACACTACCGGTTGCTGCGCACGAGGCGAAATACGCCGCACCTTTGCTGGGAAGCAGCGAAGTGCCCGCGAGCGGCTCGCCTGCTACCGGCTCGGTGCTGGTTACGATCGATTTTGACTTGGTGACGATGCGTATTGAAGCCAATTTCAGCGGTCTGCTGGGAAATGTGACAGCGGCGCATATCCATTGCTGCACGGCTCCGGGATCCAATGTGGGCGTTGCAACCCAGCTGCCATCCTTTACCGGTTTTCCTTTGGGCGTGACCGCAGGGACCTATGATCACACCTTCGATATGGCGATAGCTTCCAGCTACAACCCGACTTTTATCACCAACCACGGCGGCACCGTCAGTTCGGCATTCAACGATCTGGTACTCGGTCTTGATGCCGGAAAGGCTTATTTGAACCTTCACACGAATTTGTTCCCGGGAGGCGAGATACGAGGATTGTTAAGTCCGGTGCCGGAACCTGAAAGCTATGCGCTATTGCTGGCCGGTCTTGGAGTTTTAACACTGTTCACGCGCCGTAACAAGCGTGAAACTGCTCACGTTTGAGCGGTTTTTAACTGAAGCCAATTCGGCTTTTCGTTGCTTAATAGAAAAAAGCTACCCAAATCTAGTACAAACATACTAGTAAACTAGGCAGATTGTACATTGCGTAAAATGGCTCCTGCCGATATTGTCATTAAGCATTGGTTATTTATTACTATTTTTAATGAAACAAATGTCCGGGGCATCTTGTGAATTGTTAGCACAAGGGAGATTTTATTTTACGTGGATGGAATCTAAAGCAGGATTCGTCCGAATTGGATCAAAATAATAAGAAGGAATAATAATATGAATAAAATACAGTTTACGGCGCTGATGGCGCTAAGTGCCTTTGTCGGCACATCGGCTATGGCTGCTCCGGTATTATTCGGGCCGTCTAGCTATTTGTCGGATGCCGACATTCCCGCCGGTTTTTACCAAAGTGGCGCACCGGCTTTTCTGGATAACTTCGAGGATGGCCCTGGCATTGGCGGCGGCTTAACAGCCAGCGCGGGTTCCCGGATTGGAGTGGGATTATTTGATGGCGCCCGGGATTCGGTCGATGGCGATGACGGTGCAATTGACGGTTCCGGTCTGGCCGGTTCAAGCTGGTTCTCCGGCGCAGGTGATTCCGGTGTGCAATTTACCTACACAGGCAGCGATCTGCCGACAGCCTTTGGATTGGTATGGACAGATGGTTCCGGCTCCATTACATTCAAAGCCTTCGATGGCAGTGACACGTTGTTGTTTTCGCAGACTTTCAGTGGCATACCTGACGGTAGCTCTTCTGGTACAACCGCAGAGGATCGCTTCTTCGGTTTAACGTTCGATGGCGGTATTAAGTCGATCTTTATCTCGAACAGCAGTGGCGGCATTGAGGTGGATCATGTGCAATACGGCGCAATGTTTGCTGCACCGGTACCGGAACCCGATACCTGGGCGTTATTGATAGCCGGTTTGGGTTTGCTAGGCGTTGCTGCACGCCGGCGCGGTTGAGTCTTTAAGTTTCAAGTTGTTACTGTCAGCCGCCTGCCGGATTAAAGGCAGCGCGGCTGTATTGCTTAGATTACCGTTTTCTTAACTCTGTACCCACGGTAAACCGGCGGCTTTCCAGCCGGATGCTTTACCGCGATGACCCTGTTCATCCCGATCGCCTTCAAATCCCTCAAGAATGTTGTAGCACTCGGCAAAATCCATGTCCGTTGCCATTGCCGCCGCTTGGTTTGAGCGCGCGCCGCTGCGGCAGATAAACAGTACCGGCAGTGTTTTATCGACTTGCTGTGCGAGCTGATCCAGGAAGTTTGGATTGGGTTGCATATTGGGATATGAGCGCAATTCGATTTCCGTCGCGCCGGGAATGCGGCCGACCCAATCCAGTTCCGCGCGCGAGCGCACATCGACCAATTGTGCTTGGGTATGTTCCTGTAACACGCGGTAAGCTTCCATCGGAAGTAATGCGCCTTTGTAGGGAAGCCCCAATTCTTGCGCGCGTTGCTGCGCTTTTTCCAGTATTGCTGCGGTAGTTTCCATAAATGATCCTAGCGATGTTATTAAAAATGATCGATTGATTACCTTTATAATACCGGTAACGCCTACTTTTCATTCCATTCCTCGAATTTCCAATATTATAGCGCTTCATGGAAAAAATCCGCTTATCCAAACTGATGTCCGAGCAAGGACTTTGTTCGCGCCGTGAAGCGGACCGCTACATTGAGCTGGGCTGGGTGTTTGTCGATGGCGTGCGGATTTCCGAGCTTGGCACGAAAATTTATCCAACGCAGAAAATCACGTTGAACAAAGCGGCACAGGTGCAACAAACCGGTTTGGTCACGATCCTGCTGAACAAGCCGGTCGGTTATGTGTCGGGACAGCCGGAGCCTGGTTATCAGCCTGCCGTGGTGCTGATCAAACCGGAAAACCAGTTTATTTCCAAGCAACCGGCCAAGCGTTATCAACCCGCGCATTTAAAAAATCTGGCGCCAGCCGGGCGGCTCGATATCGACTCGCAAGGCTTGCTGGTGCTGACGCAGGATGGCCGTATCGCCAAACAGCTCATCGGTGAAAACTCCAGTATTGAAAAAGAATATCTGGTGCGGGTCGACGGCGGCTTACCACCGGCCAAGCTGGCATTGCTCAATCATGGTTTGAGTCTCGACGGCCAAGCTTTAAAACCGGCGCAAGTGAGCTGGCAAAACCAGAATCAATTGCGTTTTATCCTGCACGAGGGCAAAAAACGCCAGATCCGCCGCATGTGCGAGCTGGTCAATCTGAAAGTGACCGGCCTGAAGCGGGTGCGCATCGGCAAAGTGCGCTTGGGCAATTTGCCCGAAGGCCAATGGCGCTATCTGGAGGATGGCGAGAAGTTTTGATGGTGTTTCCTGATTGAGGTTGTTCATGCATCAACGCTTGCATGTTGTGCTTAAAATTCCCGCGCATCAATTGCTGTACTACTACGAAGGTGCAGTGGATACCGTGGCGGCTGAGGCAATCGATGGCCGCATCGTTCATTTTCCGGCCAATGTATTGCGTTCCGTGGTGCGGAACAACGGGGTGTACGGCACGTTTGAATTGGTTTTCGACGAAAACAATAAGTTTGTATCGATCAAGCGCATGGGCAGTTGAGCAAATCCCTTCCATTTGGCTATCATTGCCGCGAGACGTGCGCTAAACTCACCGTCTATTCGTTTCTTAATTTTTTTCATATCAAACAAAGATTAAACCCATGGCTCAATATGTAATGTCGATGCTCCGCGTGAGCAAAATAGTTCCTCCCAAACGTCAGATTATCAAGGATATCTCGCTCAGCTTTTTTCCCGGCGCAAAAATCGGTCTGCTCGGTTTGAACGGCTCCGGCAAGTCCACCGTGCTGCGTATCATGGCCGGTGTGGATAAGGAATTTGACGGCGAAGTGCAGCGCCTGCCGAATATCCGCATCGGTTATCTGCCGCAGGAACCGCAGCTGAACCCCGAACACACCGTGCGTCAGGAAGTCGAGGAAGGCATGGGCGAAGTGATGCAGGCACAGAAGAAGCTGGAGGAAGTGTACGCGGCGTATGCCGAAGAAGGCGCCGATTTCGATGCCTTGGCCGAAGAGCAAGCACGGCTGGAGGCGATTATCGCCACTTCGGGCAGCGATACCGAGCACCAGATGGAAATCGCCGCCGATGCGCTGCGTCTGCCGTCGTGGGATGCGGTGGTTAAGAACCTGTCCGGCGGGGAAAAACGCCGCGTGGCGCTGTGCAAGCTGCTGCTGGAAAAACCCGACATGCTGCTGCTCGACGAGCCGACCAACCACCTGGATGCCGAATCGGTCGAATGGCTCGAACAATTTTTGGTGCGTTTCCCCGGCACCGTCGTCGCGGTGACGCATGACCGCTACTTCCTCGACAACGCCGCCGAATGGATTCTCGAGCTCGACCGCGGCCACGGCATCCCGTGGAAAGGCAATTACTCCAGCTGGCTGGAGCAGAAAGAAGCGCGCTTGGAGCAGGAAAACAAGCAAATCGATGCGCACATGAAAGCGATGAAGCAAGAACTGGAATGGGTGCGGCAAAATCCCAAAGGCCGTCAGGCCAAATCCAAGGCGCGGATCGCCCGCTTTGAAGAACTCAATTCGCAGGAATACCAGAAGCGCAACGAAACGCAGGAAATTTTCATTCCGGTCGGCGAGCGATTGGGCAATGAAGTCATCGAGTTTAACGGTGTGTCGAAATCCTACGGTGACCGGCTGCTGATCGACAATCTCAGCTTCAAAGTTCCGCCGGGCGCGATCGTCGGTATTATCGGCCCGAACGGCGCGGGTAAATCGACCTTGTTCAAGCTGATTACCGGCAAGGAACAAGCCGATTCCGGTGAAGTGAAAATCGGCCACACCGTACAGATTGCGCACGTCGATCAAGCACGCGACTCACTGGAAAACGACAAAACCGTATTCGACGCCATTTCCGGCGGCAACGATCTGCTCGTCGTGGGCAAATACACCACCCCGGCACGCGCCTATCTGGGCCGTTTCAACTTCAAAGGCAGCGATCAGCAAAAAATCATCGGCCAGCTCTCCGGCGGTGAACGCGGCCGCTTGCACCTGGCGCAAACCCTGATCGCCGGCGGCAACGTGTTGCTGCTCGACGAACCGTCCAACGACCTCGACGTGGAAACGCTGCGCGCACTGGAAGACGCCCTGCTCGAATTCGCTGGTTGCGTACTCGTCATCTCGCACGACCGCTGGTTCCTCGACCGCATCGCCACCCACATCCTCGCCGCCGAAGGCGACTCGCAATGGACCTTCTTCAATGGCAACTACCAGGAATACGAAGCCGACAAGAAAAAACGCCTGGGTGAAGAAGGCGCGAAACCGAAGCGGATACGGTATAAGCCGATTAGCAGGTAACTTTGGTTTTTCACAACTATGTAATGGGATGATCATTGCAGGAGAACAACATGCTGGCAATTAAATTACCCGAAGAAATCGAAAATCGTCTGGCTGAACTGGCCGCCAAAACAGGGCGCACTAAAACCTATTATGTGCGCGAAGCGATTTTGGAGCATCTCGATGAATTGGAAGAAAAATACTTGGCGATAGATCGTCTGGAAAAAGCAGATAAACGCTGGACATTGGACGAAGTGGAGAAAGGTGTTGATTTGGAAAGTTGAGTTTGACGATGCAGCAGTAAAAGAGCTGCGAAAACTTGATCATCCCGCGCAACAGGACATCCTAAGATATTTCCGTGAGCGTATCGCAACCGATGAAGATCCGCGCAGATTTGGGAAACAATTGACTCATGATCTTTCCAATTTGTGGCGCTATCGTGTGCGAGACTATCGCATGATTTGTCAGATTGTCGATGAGAGACTAACAGTATTGGTATTAACTGTCGGCCATCGTAAAGATGTATATAAATAAGCAACTTGAATTAATGCCGACAGAAAAATTAACACCAGTAAAGTTACGGCATCAGCCGCCATGGCGAGCACGCACCGTTGCTGTACTACCTGATTATTGCCTTTCAGTGACTTGTAACGACGGCGTGGCTGGTACCGTAGATATGTCGCAACTTATTAGCCGGTATTTATCCAGCCTTGAAAGACGCGCAATTATTTAATCAGGTTCGCATAGAACTCGGTACGCTCACATGGCCAAATGGTGTCGATCTAGATCCGGTATGGTTGCATGAGGAGATTGGGAAAACTGGAACTTGGTATGTTCCGGGTTAGTAGCAATCTATCAATGATTTTATCTCTGTGTGGAAGCTATCAGAATGACTAGATTTAATTATTTGAGTTAGAAGATAAAATGATTTCATTTAAGTCAAATCATACTCTTAATCAGATTGAAGATTTATATTCGGAACTTCAGAATAATTCAACTATAGACATACGTTTGCCGGAACACTTAATGCAAGGTGGTGGTTTTGGAGTTACTTCTGCAATAATTCAATTTATTGCTACATGGTCGCGAAGTGATAGCAAAAATAGATTATTTCCATATAGTCAGAAAGCTGGGGTTCTTTCATATGCAAAACTATTACATCAGCCTCATGGGCTAATTGCATGCTATATGGCTCCCAATATAGTAGACTCCAAGTGGAATACTCTAAAGAAATCTGAAGTATTAGCTCAAGCAGCTTCGTATATTGAGGCTATGCAAACAAGTAAATTTCGCGAAACAATGAATGGTCGCGGAGCAATTCTGGCTTGCTTTGCGGGCGCAAGAAATGAATTTCTAATACCACTATATGAGCGTCCCGACGTGCAAGGATTGCGAGGAATTAGAGATTTTGAATTACTAACGCAACGACTTATAAAGTGTTGTGCTCCCTCAACTCTGCGATATCTGCCAGAAACACATATTCAAACAATAAGCCTGCTTATTCGTGAGCTATTTGAAAATACTAATGATCATGCGACTACAGATGAGTGTGGGAGAGAATATTGTTGGGATTATCCAAATGTCAGAAGTATCGTTGCAAAATATATTGCATTTAATCCGAAAGATACAGGGTCAATAAATGCACTGAGTGATGCACCGCATCATATGTTTTATCAAAAGGCGCTATTAGATTATACAGCGACCAGAACAATTGATTTTCTTGAGGTAACCGTTATTGATAGTGGTCCAGGTATAGCCAAGAGATGGTTATCACATGTTGATCCAAATGCTTGTGCCGAGAATATTCTGATTGACGAAGAGGAAAAATTAGTTAAGGAAGCATTTAAACTCGGAAAAACAACTAAAAACATTAGAGGCACAGGGGTCGGGCTTGATACTGTAATAAAAAGTTTGGTTAAGCTGAAGGCTTTTCTTCAACTAAGAACTGGTCGGCTTTGCTTGTACCAAAACTTTTCAGATAATTCAAAACAAGAATTTGCACCAAGTCACTTGCAGAACAATAGGAAAAAGTTACCAAGGACTGTTGGCACATCGTTTTCAATCCTTATTCCATTGTCGAGCAAGAAGTAATCATGCGAGGCTATTTTTCAATAGATATACGTGATGAAGAGAACGACGGTCCTATATTAGATTATCGATTCTTATTTAAGTCTCAAGGTATCGTTAGCCCAGCGGATTTGGCAGATTGTTTAACACAAGCGTTGCGACGAGCTCTTTTTCCCGATGCTATCATTTTTGTTTGCATTCCTAGCGAATTTGCGCAATTGGCTGAATCATTCAAGACTAGTGACGGAGTGAAACAGGCGCTTGAGCGTGCAAGTTCGAAAGTATGTGTGGCAATTTGCAAATTAGATATGTCAGGAAGTTTGGGAAAACCAGAATGTGTAAAGAATCATCATAGTTCGTTTCCCTTGATTGAAAAAAAACATAAAGAAAAGATTTTTCGTGAAGGATTACGAAAATTATTTGATACACCGAAAGTTTTAATACCTGCGCCTGCTGGATTTATTTTTGTTAAACCATCAAAAAATCGTTCAAAATATTTCTTGCGAGCTGAAGAAGCTTTTCATGAAACTGAACGAGTTCATTTTCTTGCTTATACAATACTGAGCAAAATTGCCGAACGAGAAAAAGAGACTCAGGAATCTATTGAAGTTATCTTCGTTGATACCATGGGAATTGCCAGCTTAGCATATGTCTTGCGTGAACTTTATCATGAATTCTATGAGAGACCACGACCTAGGGTTGAGAGTTTTCATTCTTACGGAGGAATCAAAAAAATACCAATTCCTCTAAGAGGTACTTCTTTTTGTATCATCTCAGCATCATCTTCTATGGCGATGCAAAGAGATTGGCGAGAACTTACTCGCTGTTTCCCTTCGGAAGTCGTAACACTGGTTACTTTTAGAAATGCTAAGGACAGCGAACAAGCTATTTATGCATTTGATTCAGTTAATTCGAATAACAACTTTGAAAATCAATCGGGATTACGTGATTTACGCATAGTTGGGGAAAGTTTTACTCACGAAGATGTACCGCTTAAATCGGTATTGTTAAGAGCCTCGGTTCATAGACAAAAGAAATGGTTTGAACTTGGGCCAAAATACTCTTGTTTGAAATTATTTTCGCTCATGAAAGCAGGGGAAATACTAAGCAAAACACGACCTATTTTTGTAGAAGGTGAGAAATTACTTGAGTGCGATATTTTTAAGAACTTTCTTAAGAAAGAGATCATGCAAAGTGTACCACTTTCGGTTCAAGCTATTGTGCATCAAGATGATAAGGATTCTAGAAAATTAGCTGAGATATGCGCATTTCGTATTAGAGAGATTAGAGAAGAAAAAGAAACTATAAAAGTGATTAGTGCCAATGACTTAGAAAACAATTCATGTCATCTCAATGAGGAGAAGGCCTTACTTATAGTTGCAGCAGTGATTGGCCGTGGAACAAAATTACTTTCAATAAGCAGAAGTTTGCGTGACATCCATATCGGTGCTCGTCACTATATGATCGGTTTTCAATTAACCGAATCAATTAATGATTGTGTGCAGCTTAAGAACAATCTGAAATTTTCAGCGATTAACTCGGTTATCAATATTTCTATTATGGAGAGTCTTGCAATTGGTCGTACTGTCGAGGATACATACCACGCTGAATTAAAAATTTTTAGCTCAAATGATTTAACCAGTTTTCCTTGTCTTAAGGATCGGATCGACGAATTGCGTCAAAAAAAAGGCGTGAAACAAAATGCTTTCTTACCTGCTACTTTACATAGCGAGAAAGATTTAAAGTTACGTAAAGACTTTGCATTCTGGAATGAGGATTATGATGAGGAATTAGATCATTCTGTAGCTGTATTGCTTACAGCTGCTTTAATACTTCAACATGCAAGAGAATTTAATAAATTTGAAGACGATACCCATCGATTGGCATCTGATACTTTTCAGCAAGTCGTGCTTGATCCAGAGAATTTTACTCGTTACAACGATGGTGTAATTCAAGCTGCGCTATTGCGTGCCGCACATCCATCTGAACTTGATTATTCTTCACACGAAGAAGTAAGTCGGCGTATGACAGACATACTTTCTGGGATATTTAGAATGAATTCTCGCCAACAAGGGGAAGCAGCGCTGGAGTTTGCTTTTGCATTAAGAACTGAACGTTTAAAACTTTGTGATTCGGACATAGAAAGACTAAAGCAAGAGATTAACAGTTTGAGTAATGAAAGCGGAGAAAAATATGTAGTTCTTTTAAAAAATCTCATGGATATGGATACTCCCGAAGTATCTGAAAAGAGTATTTAGATTTGGTGCTACTATTTTTTTGCGGCTACATAATAAATTGGAGTGTGCTAGTCCGTTTTGAGGGGGTGTTTTTTATGGATGCAATTAGTTATACAACAGCGCGTGCCAATTTAGCTGAAACGATGGAACGGGTTTGTAGTGATCATTTGCCTGTCATTATTACCCGCAAAGAGGGAGCATCGATAGTCATGATATCTCTGGAAGATTATCAGGCGATAGAAGAGACCTTGTATTTGTTTCGCACACCTGCTAACGCACGGCGATTGTTGGACTCCATTGACGAACTTGAGGCTGGAAGCGGTGTGGTAAAGCGATTGACCGATTGAATATATTTATTAAGCGAGTTGACTGCTCATGAAAGCATACGCCAATCAAGCATCACCAGAGCAAAAAACAGCCCTGCAAAGACGCGAAGCTTGGGCCGGTACTCAGGAAACCGTGCCATTTGAAGATAATCGACCTGAAACTTCAGTTCTGAGGATGTTGCAGGAATCCGCCAATAACAGTCCACAATCGCAAAACTTGGCGAATTTGAAGCAAGCTGCCAATCAATCCGTGCAACGTAAAATTCAGCCGCTGCAACGTGTAACGAAATTGAATATGGCGGTTGAAGAAGGGGCGCAGAAGCATCATCCAAACTATAAATTCGATATCGGGATAGGCCCTGCTAAGACGACGAAAAATGTCGACCTGGATCCCTGGATAACCCGGAAAGGTTTTGGTTATTCTCAGAAATACGTCGAAAAATCGGAAAAAAAAGCATTAAGAAAATTGATTAATACCTGGGATGCCAGTAAATCGATTGTCGATGATTTGGTTACAAATTATGTCGGCGCGAAGAATGACGATTCGAGCATCGATTTTGACGAGACTAAACATGGTTTTGTTGGCGTTGATCTGGCGATGCACTTGATGGCAATGCAGGAAAATGTCGCTCGCCGGGTGAGCGATATACCGGCTAACTGCAATGATATCGATTTGAAAATAAATGACCGGTTAGCGGGTGTGTCCACTGTGAGGAAAAAAGTTGGGTGGATGACATTATTAAAAGAATCCCGGGAAGAATTAAAAAAGGCTTTATTGAGCAATACTAAATCACCCAGTGCAATGGGCGATGTTGATCTGGTGCAAAAGGCTGTGCGTAGCACTGCTGATCCGGTGATCCCGGAGTTAATCCGTCTGGGGGTGCTGGATGATGAAATGAAGCTCAATACAGATACCATTAGAGATGGGCAAAAAGCCTATACCGCTTCAAACGCCGGTGGCGGGCAATTCAATTTCGGTTACGGTCACCTGCGTTTCATCATTTTCCTGGAATGGCGCATTTGCGCAGAAATGATGTTGAACCAGAGCGTTAAATAAAGCCTAAGTAACTACCAATTAGTAGGAAACTTCAATAGTGACGATTGTTTTTCTGTGAACGACTTCCAACAACTCACCGAAATTTTGCGAAAATTCCGCGATGAGCGCGATTGGGCGCAATTTCATAATGCGAAAGACTTGGCGATGGCGCTGAATATTGAGGCGGCCGAGCTGCTGGAAGTTTTTTTATGGAAAACGCCGGAGCAAGCGGACATTGCCAGTGTCAAGGAAGAGCTGGCCGATGTGATCGCGTTTGCTCTGCTGCTCGCTGACAAATACGAGTTGGACGTGAAGCAGATCGTGCTGGAGAAAATAGAGAAAAACGCGCTGAAATATCCGGTGGAAAAATCGAAAGGCAGCGCGAAAAAGTACACCGAGTTGTAGCAATTCCCCGGCTATTTTACGGCCAGCCGCCATAATGATGTCAGTTCCGCCGCGCGGGCGGCGTGCAGCGGGTCGCTGGTGTCCGAAACGCGCGGATGGTGCGGTTTAATATCGGTGCGTCCCAGCACTTTCAAACTCGCAGTGTCGATCATTTGCAGCAATTCTTCCCGTGTACGCAATCCCAAATGTTCGGCAAAATCCGACAAGATCAGCCAGCCTTCGCCATCCGCCAGCAGGTGATCGCGCAAACCGTGCAGAAATCCGCGCAGCATGCGGCTTTCCGGGTCGAAAATGGCATGCTCAAGCGGTGAGCTGGGGCGCGCCGGGATCCACGGCGGGTTGCAGACGATCAAGGCGGCTTGTCCTGCGGGAAAAAGATCGGCTTGCGCCAGCTCCACCTGGTTGATCAAGTTCAACCGCGTTAAGTTGTCGCGCGCGCAGGCTAGCGCGCGCACGTCCTGGTCGGTCGCGACGATGTGCTGGATGCCGCGCGATGCCAATGCCGCAGCCAATACGCCGGTGCCGGTGCCGATGTCGAATGCGATGGACTGTGTTGCTAGCAGTTGGGGCAGCGGCGCTTGTGCGATCAGCTTCACATATTCGCTGCGAATCGGTGCAAACACGCCGTAGTGCGGGTGTATCGTCATACCCAGCGCGGCAATTTCAATCCCTTTTTTGCGCCATTCGTAAGCGCCGATCAACCCCAGCAACTCGCGCAGCGAGGCGATATACGCTCCGGTGCAAGCCCCATAGGCTTCCAGGCAAGCAGCGTGCACATCCGGCGCGCGCCGCAGCGGAATGGTGTGATCGGGATTGAACGGAATCAGCAGCTTCTCCAGCGTGCGGGCCCGCTGCGATTGCGTCAGACGGTGCCGGTGAAATGCCTCAGCGGGTGTGAAAACCGGTTGCTGGCGGGGGTTTTTCTCCGGTTTCTTTTTATCCACCCGCCGCGCCATTGCTTGCAACAGTTGCCGCGCATTTTGGAAATCACCGCGCCATAACAACGCAGTTCCTTCACAAGCCAAACGGTAAGCGGTATCGGCAGGCATGCGGTCGTCAATAACCTGCACCCGTTTCGGCGGCGGCAATCCTTTTTCGCAACGCCAGCGGGCGGATTTTTCTTGGTTATCCTCGTTCCAGCAAATGACGGGATCATTCATCACGATGCTGGCAGACGGATCGGTGCCGCAGATTTGCATTCTTTTTTCCTTTCATTTTCAATCTTCATATTTCATCGCTAGTGCGGATAACTATCAGATCTTTAGTGATATTTCAGACTCAATTTATCAGAAATAAGATCAGTGACGGATAATCCACGCATGTGCGTGACAAAACTCACAGAACTTTTTCTCTCTACCGCCAATAATGCGCCCCCAAGCAAACCACCAAAGCGTAGAGGAAATAGGCATGTTAACAATCATCAAAATCAGGCAAATTGCTGTGCCTGGGTTATTGGCTTTTATTCTTGCATTCATTATCGCGGTATTACCGCAACCCGTCAGCTCAGCCGAGCTTGACGATGATGACGATGACCCTCCTCAAGATCTTATTCTGCGCGGCGATGGCAAGTGCACGGCGTGCCATGACGAAAACAGTGACAATCCCATTCTCGCTATCGGGAAAACCAAGCATGGCACCACTGCCGATCACCGGACCCCAACATGCACCAGCTGCCACGGTGAGGGCGGAAGTCATGAAGACTCTCCGGACAAAGCGCTCATGCCACAACGGACATTCGGGAAAAAATCCGTCAATTCCATTGAGGACAGGAATAGCGCCTGCTTAGCCTGCCATCAAGGTGGCAAGCGCATGCATTGGTCTGGCAGTACGCACGCGAATCGCGATGTCGCTTGCACGTCCTGCCACACCATTCATACCGAGCAGGACAAAGTGCGCAACCGCAACACGCAGCCTGAGGTTTGCTTTAATTGCCATAAGGAGATGCGCCAGCTGATTAACCGTCCCTATCGCCACCCCATCCGGGAAGGCAAGGTGATTTGTTCGGATTGCCATAACCCGCATGGTTCAGCCGGTCCAAGCAAAATGGTGCGGGATAGCATCAACGATACTTGCTATACCTGCCACATGGAAAAGCGCGGCCCCTTTGTCTACAACCATCCGCCGGTGCAGGAAAATTGCGCGATTTGCCACAATCCGCATGGCACCACGGCACCTAATTTATTGCGCACCCGTTCCCCATTCCTATGCCAGCAATGCCATGAGCCGAACACGCACCAAGGCAGCTCCGGCACACTCACGGGCGCTTATGCCAGAAACACGCTGGCACGTGGATGCGCCAATTGCCACACCCAGGTTCACGGCAGCAACATGCCTGAAAACATTCGCAATGAAAGCGTATTTCAGCGCTAAGAACGGAGGCGGAAACCATGTTCACTAACGCACTTAACTACAAAAAATTTCCACCGGCAATCGTATTGCTTACATGCATCGTGACGGCAGTTCCGGCCCATTCTTCCGGAGCGGATGCCGATCCTTTGAAAGAACTTTCCAAGCCGAGAAGCGTGGTCAATATCGGCGCCGGTCAGTTGTTCAATGATAATGCACGTTTCGGGCAGTATACCGGTTTGCGCAATGAAGGACCTTATGGAATCTTTAATGTCGATATTGCCAAACGCAACGACGATACCGGAACATGGTTCAAATTGCTGGGGCGTAATTTAGGATTCCAAAACCGCGACGTGCGTTTTGAGCACAGCAAACAGGGCAAGTGGGGCTATGTCATCGATTACAGCCAAACACCGCGCTACGAGCCGTTTACGGTCAATACCGCGGTGAGCGGTATCGGCACCACCGATCCTCACGTACCCACTACGCGAACAACGGGCAATCCCGCTCAATTAAGTACCGAGCGGCAATCGATCGGATTCAGTTTTAACCAATTCCTTCCCGGTAATCTGGAATTGCACCTCCATTTCCGTAACGAAGAAAAAGACGGGGAGCGTATTTTTGGCCGTGGAAACCGGCTGGGCGAGCCTCGGCTCAGCGGTTTCGATGGCAGACCCAGCCCGAGAGCGGTCGGCGGTTATGAGTTTATTCCCGAACCGATCAACTCAACCATCCGGATTTTTGGGGCTTCATTGGATTACGCAGGAAAAGATCTGCAATTATCGGGTGGCTATTACGGCACGATGTATAACAACAAAAATGCATTGCTGACGCCTACCGGCGGCAGTACCGTCGGGGGGATTTTTTCGCCCAGCCAATATGCACCGATTGCGCTTGCACCGGATAACGAATCGCATCAAGGTTTTCTGTCCGGTGGATATAGTTTTGCACCGACAACTCGCGGCACGTTCAAAGTTGCTTATACACGAGCGACCCAAACCGACTCATTTTCCCCGGGACTGCTAACCGCACCCGGTATTGGCGCCAATTTGGGCGGGCGTATCGATACCGTACTGGCGCAAACCGGATTAACAGCGCGCCCGCTGCAAAAGTTATCGATCAATACCAACTTCCGCTTTGAGGATCGCGACGACAAGACACCGGTGCGATTCTATAACCCTATGGCTACTTTGCACGATTTGAACGGCAACTCCTGGAATGGTCTGAATAATCCGCGTTCTTTCCGCACGATAACCAGCAAATTTGAAGCAAACTATGCGCTGCCGCACAATTTCCGCTTGATCGGCGGCATTGATTATGAGCACAGGGATCGCACCGGAACGGCGACCAATACCGGTCACCGCTTCAGAACCGATGAGCTTTTCTATCGTGCGGAATTGCGCCGCTCGCTATCCGATACCATCACCGGCACGATTTCATACATACACAGCGATCGTTTCGGTTCAAGTTTTCTCACCAATACGACCGGTTCCGGCGCGCCGTTCTTCAATCTCATCGCACCGTCCAATCTTGCCGATCGCAGCCGCGACAAAGTCCGCTTTATGGCCAACTGGGATCCGATCGATTCATTATCGATACAAGTTGCGATCGATGAATCGATTGACGATTACGGCCAACGGCCAGGCTCCGGATTAGGCTTGCGCAAAGGCTCCGCAAGAAACTATTCACTCGATGCCACGTATATATTTTCCGAGCGGCTGCAAGCAACCGCATGGTTTTCACGCAACGAAACCCATGTCGATCAGGCTTCCAGAAACCCAATTACCGACGGAGGGATTCGTGAAATTTGGGGAACCAATTTGCATAACATAGGAACTTCGGTGGGTATGGAAGTCACCGCCAAGCCAACCGATAAGCTGGAAACCGGCGCTAATTTCATGTTCTCGGATTACACCGATAAATTCAATCAGAAAGTCACGCTTGAGCCGCAAGTCAATATCGTTCCGAATCTTTCAACGCAATACTCCAGCCTGCGGCTATTCGCGCGGTACGATATCCGCAAGAACCTGGGTGTGCGCTTGGATTACATTCTTGATCACTTTAAAACCAACGAATGGACGTGGACGGGATGGCGCTATACCGATGGCACCACACTGACACAAAACAACAACCAGATGGTCAACTTCGCCTTTCTTTCGGTGCTCTATAGCTGGCAATAAAGGCAGTCATGGTTTCGTTCACCGCACGATTGACTCGCGGTGAACGCAACCATTGCGCATGCTGAATTTTACTTACCCTGACCGGTGTCTTTAGGATCTTCGGGATGATCAACCGCATTTTCCTGCGGACTCACTGTAACGGCCTGCGGTGTTTTCCGGCGCGTCATTTTTCCGATCACGACAAAGAACAGCGGCACGAAGAAAATCGCCAGGAAGGTGGCTGCCAGCATGCCGCCGAATACCCCGGTGCCGATCGAATGGCGGCTCGCCGCGCCAGCGCCAGAGGCGATTATTAATGGAAAAACGCCCAGTATGAAGGCCAGCGATGTCATGATGATCGGTCGGAAGCGTAAGCGTGCCGCTTCCAATGCGGCATCGGTGAGCGTTTCGCCGGAAGCATAGCGCTGATTGGCGAATTCGACGATCAGAATGGCATTTTTAGCCGCCAGCCCGATCAGGGTGACCAAGCCGATCTGAAAATAAATATCGTTGCTCAAGCCGCGCGTCCAGATGGCCAGCAGCGCACCGAGGATGCCGAACGGAATCGCCAGAATCACCGCCATCGGAATGGCCCAGCTTTCATACAGCGCAGCCAGCACCAGAAATACCATCAGCATGGCAAACGCAAACACCAGTACCGATTGTCCGCCCGCTTTGCGTTCCTGGAACGAGATACCGCTCCAGTCGATCGTATAGCCGCGCGGCAGTAATATTTCGTTGGCGACTTGTTCCAGCGCATCGAGCGCTTGCCCCGAACTGTAGCCCGGCGCGGCGCCACCCAGCACCAGTGCGGAATTGAGACCGTTGAAGTGCGTCACCGGATCGGGACCGCTGTTAAATTCGGTGGTTACGACCGAATCCAGCGGGATCATGGTGGGTGACGCGCCGGTCTGGGCGCGTACATAAATCTTGCTGATGCTGCTCGGATCGGATCGATACTCCGGCAGCGCCTCTGTTTGCACCCGGTAGATGCGGCCAAATTTGACGAAATCGTTGATGTACAAGTTGCCGAAATACGCCTGCATGGTATCGAAGACTTCCGAAATCGGCACGCCCAGCGCCTTGGCGCGTTCGCGGTCTACCGTTGCGTACAGCCTTGGCGCGCTGACACGGAAATTGGTGCTGGCGATGGCGATCGCCGGATGTTGCATGGCCTTGGCGGTGAACTCCTGCGCAACCGCGGCAAACCCGGCAAAATCGCCGCCGGCGGGATCTTGGATTTGCACCGAGAAACCCCCGGTGGAGCCGAGTCCGCTGATCGACGGGGCATTGAAAGCCAGAACCAGCGCTTCCGGAATTTTGGCAAACTCCTGGAAGGCCGCTGCAATCAGCCCATGCACTTTTTCACCGGGATTTTGGCGCGTATTCCAATGGTTCAGTGGTACGAACATCGTGGCTTGGTTCGTTCCGCGCGTGCCAAAAACAAAATTCTGCCCGGCCAGCACGTCGGTGGAATGAACGGCCGGGATCGATTGATAGTAATGTTCTATCTTGCTCAAGACTTCCGTGGTGCGGGTCATGGAAGCGCCGTCCGGCAGTTGCACCACGGTGATGAAATAACCCTGATCTTCTTCCGGCAGAAAGCTTCCCGGTATGATTTTAAATAACCCCAGAATGGCGCCTATCAGAACCGCAAACAGCGTCAGCGCAAGCGCCGAGCGTTTGAGGATTGTCCCGACGCTGCCGGTATAGCGGTTTTGCACCCAGTCGAACGAGCGATTGAACAGTTTCCAGAATCCTTTCGGCGCTTCGTGGCTGGGCTTGAGAACCAGAGCGCATAACGCTGGACTCAAGGTCAGCGCGACAAAGCCGGATATCGCGACGGACAGTGCGATGGTAATGGCAAATTGTTTGTACAATTCGCCGGTAATGCCGCCTAAAAACGCCACCGGCACGAACACCGCAGCCAGCACCAGCACAATCGCGATCACCGGCCCGGTAACCTCGTCCATCGCCCGTTTGGCTGCCTCCCGCGGCGAAAGACCGCCTTTGGTCATGTGCCGCTCGACGTTTTCCACCACCACAATGGCATCGTCGACCACGATACCGATCGCCAGCACCATGCCGAACAGCGTCAGTGTGTTAATGGAAAATCCCAGCGCCTCCATTCCGGCCAATGTGCCGATCAGCGAAACCGGCACGGCAACGGCTGGAATCAGCGTGGCGCGCCAGCTTTGCAGGAACAGGAAAACTACCAGAATCACCAGCAACGTCGCTTCCGCCAGTGTTATCAAAACCTCCTGAATGGACACCGTGATGAACGTGGTGGTGTCGTAGGGAATGTCGTGTGATACCCCAGCCGGAAAGGCTTTGGCCAGTTTGTCCATTTCCTGGCGCACGCGCTGCACGGTTTCGAGCGCATTAGCGCCCGGTGCGAGAAAAGTGAGCAAAAACGTATTCGGCTGGCCGTTCCAGCGTCCTTGCAAATCGTACGATTGCGCGCCCAGTTCAATCCGTGCCACGTCCTGCAGCCGTACCATCGAACCATCGGGATAAGCGCGCACGATCATGTCCTCGAATTCCTTCACCTCGCTCATGCGTCCGCGCGTAATCACCGGAATCGTCAGTTCGGTGCCGTGCGGCGTCGGTTCGCGGCCGATCCGTCCGGCTGGAAAATCGCGGTTTTGCTCGCGCACGACGGCGGCGATTTCGGTCGGCGTTACATTGAGTTGCGCCATCCGCACCGGATCGAGAATGAGCCGCATGGAATAATTCTGTCCGCCGAAAATGATGGCATCGCCGACACCGGGCAGCCGTTTCACATTATCGAGTATGCGCAGTAACGCGTAGTTCGACAGATAAACGTTGTCATGCTTGGGATCGGTCGAGCTCAGCGCAATTACGGCGAGCAAATCGGGCGAGGTTTTTTTCACCGTCACGCCTTGCCGCACCACTTCATCCGGCAGTTGCGGCTCGGCCAGACGCTGGCGGTTCTGCGTCTGCACTTGCGCGATATCGATATCCGTGCCGATCTCGAACGTCAGCCGCAGCATCATGTGGCCGTCGTTGGTGCTGATCGATTCGTAATACAGCAGGTTGTCGATACCGGGCAGCTGCACCTCGATCGGACGCGCAACTGCCTCCGCCACCACTTCCGCGCTGGCGCCGGGGTAATCGGCGTCGATCTGCACCATCGGCGGGGTGATTTGCGGAAACTGCGCGATCGGTAATTTCTGTAAAGCGACCAGACCTAATACGACAATGATGATCGACAGTACCGATGCGAAAATGGGCCGGTCAATGAAAAAGTGCGATTTCATGGTGCCGCCTGTTGTGTGGGTTCTGCTGAATCGAGCCGTGCTGCGGTTGCTTCCGGTTGATGCGGAATCGCATCGACTTTGCTGCCGGGCAGGATGCGGTAAAACCCTTCCACGACGATGCGCTCACCCGGCTGCAAGCCGCTTTCGATCAGCCATTCCTTGCCGCGCCAAGCGCTCGCTTGAACCTGGCGCAATTGCGCGTGCTCCGCGGCGTCGATGACAAAGACGAACGATCCATTGGGGCCTTGCTGCACCGCGCGTTGCGGAATCAAAATGGCATTGTTGCGGATATAACCCTTGATGCGGATTCTGACAAATTGGCCGGGATAAAAATAGGACTGCCCCGGCGCCATGCCGCCTTCGGGATTGGGAAATTTAAACCGCCCTTGCAACGTGCCGGTTTCCGGCCGTAGCGCGACATCGGCGAAATCCAGCACGCCTTCCTGCGGATATACGCTGCCATCGGTAAAGGTCATGACACCGCGCAATTGAAAGATGTCCGGCCGCTCCACCTTATGTTCGGTCAGTTCGCGGCGGCGGCGCAGCAGGTAGCTTTCCGGCACGCTGACATTGACATACATGGGATCGAGCTGGTCGATGGTGGTCAATAAGGTTTCCTGCGCGGAGACCAGACGGCCTTCATAAAAATGGCTGCGGCCGATGCGGCCGTTGACCGGCGCGGTGATCAGCGTATTGTCCAGGTCGAATTTTGCCTTGATCAGATCGTTCTGCGCGGCTTCCAGCGATGCTTTGGCGGCTAGCGTTTCGGCTTCGGCGTCGTCGACATTTTTCTTGCTGACCGCTTGTTTTTCCAGCAGCGGTTTGACGCGCGCCAGATCTTGCTTGGCTTGATTCAAGCGCGCTTGCATTTGCGCTACTCTGGCTTTGGCGCTGAGATAAATGGCCTTGAACGGCACCGGATCGATCAGATATAACTTATCGCCTTTTTTGGCATTGCGCCCTTCGGTGAAATAAACCTGCTTGATGATTCCGCTGACTTGAGGGCGGATTTCCACCGGGCGAAAAGCTTCCGTTTGCCCGATGAATTCCGGCTCATCCTCAATGGTTTGCGCGGCCACCGTGATCACTTGCACTTGAGGCAGCGGTGCGGTTTGTTCCGGCGCTTGTTGTCCGCACGAGGCGAGCAGAATCAATGATAATCCGGCACCCGCATTGAGCACGGCAGACCCGATCCGAGTTGCTGATGTGGTGAACCATAGAAATGTGCTTTGCATAGACTCAACCTTTGGCTGTTCGTTATTCTTATTAAAAGCGGATAGACCGGAAAAATTAATGTGATCAGCGTATCACGCGAGAAGTTTCAGTTGCACGCATCCGGTGCAATGCGTGCAAAACTGCGTCACGCCGCCAGCACACAGCGGCCTGGCGGCGATTGTTACAACATCCAGCCGCCGCCTAGCGCTTTGTAAAGTTGCACGATCGATACCAAATGCAGGCGGTGTGTCGCCATTAGGGCAAATTCGGCATCGAACAGATTGCGCTTGGCCAGCAGCACGTCGACATAACTGGTGATCCCGCCTTGGTAGCGCAGATCGGCTATCTGTAATGCGGAGCGCAGCGCTTCGACCTGCGATTGCTGTGCTTTACGCTGATCGTTTGCGGTGCGTACCGCGATCAGCGCATCGTCAACTTCCTTGAACGCCACCAGAATGGTTTGCTCGTATTGCGCCAAGGCTTGCCGCGCTTGCGCTTCCGCCGCGCGTTGCTCAAATCCGAGGCTTTGCGCGTTCAGCAGCGGAACCGCCAGACCGAGCCCGCCCGCGCCGAATTCGCTGCCGGACATCAGTAAGTTAGATAGCGCCGGGCTGGCTACGCCGAGAAAACCGGTGATCGAAATCTTGGGAAACCGTGACGCTTTGGCAACGCCAATCTTGGCGGTAGCCGCCGCCAGCATTTGTTCGGAACGCAGAATGTCGGGACGCCGTTGCAGCAGCTCCGACGGCAAACCGGCCGGTACTTCCGGCGGCATCGATTGCTCGGTCAGCGCACGGCCCCGTGCAATTGAGGCCGGATTTTTCCCCAGCAGCACGCTGAGCTCGTTTTCCTTTTGCCGCATTTGCCGTTCCAGCTCGGCAACCCGGGCTGCGGCATTGGCACGCTCAGCCTCGAATTGATCGAAATCGAGACGGGAAATAACGCCGCCTTGCAACTGCGCCTGCGAAATGGCCACCGATTCTTCCCACGAAGCCAGCGCACGCTGCGCGATGTCGCGCTGCATATCCAATTGCAGCAGATCGAAGTAAGACTGCGCCACCGCGCTGACCAGCGTCAATATGATGGCATGGCGGTTTTCCTCCTGCGCCAGCAAATCGGCGCGCGCCGCTTCGTTGGAGCGGCGGATTTTGCCCCAGATGTCCAGCTCCCAATTCAGCGTGGTTTGCCCGTAATAGTTGAACGGCGTGGCAAAGCCGGGACGCAAAAACCCGCCGAGCGTGCCGAAAGCCGGTGCATTGGCATCGACACCCATGTTCGGAATAAATCCCATGCGCGTGGTATTTAAACGCGCCTGAAATTCCTCAACCGTGGCTACCGCTTGCTTGAGATTTTTGTTTTCCTGCAGAGCCTGCCGGATCAGCTGCTGTAATGTCTCATCGTGC
The DNA here is from genome assembly GCF_009833085.1 of Nitrosomonas oligotropha. Taxonomy (GTDB): domain Bacteria; phylum Pseudomonadota; class Gammaproteobacteria; order Burkholderiales; family Nitrosomonadaceae; genus Nitrosomonas; species Nitrosomonas oligotropha. The sequence continues at coordinate 50,516 of NZ_QRBZ01000017.1, forward strand.
AACAACTCCCACCAGCGCAAATTGGCAACCGATTCACCCTCCATCGGCTCCATACGGAATTTCTCGGCGACATCGACCTGCGGGCGAATATAGTCCGGCCCCATCGCGCATGCGGTCAGCAGCAGGATGGGAAGGATGGATAAGGTGCGAAGCCAGTTTTGCGTTTGTTTCATTTTGGGATTGAAGATTACAGCTTTTATTTATTGCTAAAATTGATCATTGTTTGATTATAGACTATCGATAACATCTTTCCTTATTTTCCACTATTGAGGAAAAAGTGAATATGCAGTTAGGCTGCTAATCGATGATCTTAAGAGAGGTTAAAGCCTCACTCGGGCTTGTTTTATGGCGCTATACAAATACTTTGATGCGTTATCAAAGTATTTGTATAATTATGCCGATAAAATTACTGAAATTCGTTGGCTCAAGCCTGAATGATCTCAGAAGTTTTCCTGATGAAGTACGCCGCGAAGCAGGCTTTCAACTTGATGCTGTGCACGCGGCGATATGCCATATGATTTCAAACCCATGTTGAATATCGGTGCCGGTGCTTACGAAATTCGACTGCATATCAAGGGAGAATGGCGGATCATTTATGTCGCAAAAATGGCCGATGTGATTTACGTCTTGCACGCATTCCAGAAAAAGACGCAGAAAACCAGGCGTGAAGACATAGAGCTAGCGATCCGCCGCTTTCGACAAATAGGACATTAAATCATGAACAAAGAACCAGTAACCGATTCCAGCGGCAATGTTTTCGCCGATCTGGGTTTCTCCACCGAGGAATCCACGCTTCTAGCCATGCGAGCGGAATTGATGGCGCGTTTGCGCGATACCATCAAACAACGCGGCTGGACCCAGCAAGAAGCCGCGGAAAAATTAGGTATCGGGCAATCCCGTGTGTCCGACCTCATGCGCGGCAAATGGGATAAATTCAGCCTGGATATGCTGATTACATTGACCACTCGCACCGGGCAGCATGTGGAGTTGGTTGTTGGGTGAAAGCGATTGACTAATGCGTCAGTTAAATTTTTTGCAATAAGCCCGGTTCGAGCTCCCTTGCTGATACTTTTATAGAACGTACTATATTGAAAATTTTGTTGGCGTATTTTTGTAAGCAAATGCAAATAGCATGACGTTTTTATTTGTTATCTTTGACGCATTATATTGTGTCATTTCAGGTAGAGCACAATAAATTAGATAGAAAGAATTTTGGGGATACTTGAATGAAAGAAAAATTTAACACCTTGACTTTGGCAACACTTTTGATAGCAGTGCTGGGTGTAATCATTCCAATAGTCTGGGATTATCATAGCGGACAAAGGGGTATTTCTTTAACGTTAGTTTCTCATAGTCAAATTATTTATCCTACAACAGGTGTTGATGGTTTGGATGTTAGCTACAAAGGTACAAAACTGCGAACCTTATCAAAGACTACCTTTCTTGTTGAGAATACTGGAAATAGTCCCGTACTTGAGTCTGATGTCATTGCGCCAATCAAAATTGTAATTTCGGACAAAGCAAATGTCCTTGATACAATGATAGATTCAAAGTTGCCAACCAATCTTGAATTTCAGGCAATTAGAGATAAACAAGAAATATTTATAAAATTTTCTCTATTAAACCCCGGAGATAAAGCCTTTGTAAGTCTTCTTACGGATTCTAAAGAAATTGAGTTTAAAGCTTTCGCGCGAATAGTAGGTATAAGGGAAATTAATGTTAATCATGAACCGCCTAAAACTTTAACGATATGGGCAATAGTTTGGATTTTCGTAGGCCTTTTATCTTCAGCTTTACTTTTAGTGGCAGCCGTGGGCTTTTATTATTATCCGAAAGAAATTAGAGTAAAAAGAGATTTAAAAAGTGGGCAATTTACTGTTCCAGAATTCAATTCCTATGAAGATGCTCATTCATGGGTTAATAATTCTTTTGATTTTGTAACAGATGCAGAAAAAGCTCCAATTTTTCAGCAGTTGAAAGTATTGGAAGAAAATAAAGCGGGTTTTACGAAAGAAGTAATATTGAAAGTCGTCCGAGATTCAATACTTGGCAGCCTAAATAATTTTGTAATTGCTCTAATTCTTTCTGGTATTGGCTTATTTGGAATTTATTACTCATTAAGCTCCATGGGTTACTTGTGAAACCTAGCTCAACGTTGAGCATAATAGCTATGAGCCTGGCGATTTCCTGAAATTCGCCTTAAAGCCAATTGATGTGGTTGGAATTAGCTGTAAGAAATCTCAGGGTTGTTTACAGAGAGGTTGATAGAAATAAGCGTTGAGTATTTCATAAGGAGTGGCATTACTCAAACTCTTATGTGGCTT
>NZ_QRBZ01000018.1 GCF_009833085.1 Nitrosomonas oligotropha
ATCGGGTACGTTTGTGTATGTTCATCTACAGTATTCTCCTGAATACTGTAAACAACGCTAGAAATTCTTACAGATAAGGCTTGATAAAAATAACGCTCTAACAATTATATTGGGTTAAACACTTGTTAAATTTTAAAATCGTAATATGCTTGACCACAACACTGTGACGATTCGCCATTGTATGTAGCTCGTATGACATACAAACCCCAATCTATTCTGACTCAGCATACTCTATCGAATAATTCCAAACCAACCTATCCTCTTTATTCTGGTCCGAGTATAGCGAAATATCTTTTCTAATATCTCTGGCTTGTTTGGGTGGAATATGGACATAAATATATTCATTTTTTTCTGAAAAAATAATGCAATCAATATTATTGTTATTCGCACAATCTTTAATGGTAATTTTTAATTGCACACCATTCAAAGTAAATTTTTCAGAGTTATTGATTATACGACCCGTCATTTCATAGCTACTGTGTGAGAGCTTAAATGAAACATTTTTTAAAACTAACTCTGAAGGTGAAATCCTGTTTCTGGATTTATTCTTTTCATATTCTTGATACTGCCAAAATAACAAGCCACCAACAGCACATACCAAAACAAAAATACCTGCAAATCTCCTAAATTTTTCTGATACTACTAGCAAAATCAATATAATAATTCCTGCCAACCATTTCATAATCTGTCCCTTATAATCTTGTATAGAAGATAAACCTTTTTTGAAACTTTCATCTGTATTTTTGACCCCATAATGGGTTATCAAATACTTTTATTTTTGCTTAAAAATATATTTATGCTTACTGTATCTGTGCAGAAATCAGGTTTGTTGAGAAACATTATGAAAAAACAACTGAGCTATAAACTGCTGATATCAGCCGTGCGCTCGATGAACAATTAACAGTGAATTCTGTCCACCATTTATGACCGTCAGAAAAAAAAGGGAAAACCTTGATGTTTGAATGGCTGGCAAGTCCTGAAGCGTGGATAGCATTAGGCACATTAACTGCACTAGAAATTGTTTTGGGGATCGATAACATTATATTTATCTCCATACTTGTCGGACGCCTTCCAGAAAGTCAACGTGCGTTTGCCAGAAAAATAGGGCTTGGCCTTGCCATGATGACTCGTTTGGCTTTGCTATTTTCGATCACTTGGGTAATGGGATTAACCGAACCGTGGATAACATTGCTTTCATTTGAGATTTCAGGACGCGATGTAATTCTGATTGGGGGCGGTCTGTTTCTGGTGGCCAAAGCTACACATGAAATCCATAACAGCTTAGAAGGAATAGAAGAGACTGGTCGTTTGATTGTGGTCACCAGTTTGGGAATGGTGCTGCTCCAAATTGCGTTGTTGGATATTGTATTCTCACTGGATTCAGTCATCACGGCGGTCGGACTGGTTGATCAGGTAATTCTCATGGCGACTGCTATTATTCTTGCAGTAATCGTAATGCTGATAGCTGCAAAAACTATCGGGGACTTCGTAGACGAACATCCCACAATCAAAATTCTTGCTCTTTCGTTCCTTATTTTAGTGGGCGTCACGCTCATGGTGGAGGGGTTCGGTGTGCATGTGCCAAAGGGTTATATTTATTTTGCAATGGCTTTTTCCGTCACAGTAGAGATGCTCAATCTTCGTATGCGAAAGAAACGAATGGTCCCCGTCAAACTCTACAAGAAAATTTCTGAATAGCAGAGAGCCGTTATTTATTCCAAGAAATATTTCCCGATAAGCTATGAATTGTGATTCTATTACATTATCCGTAAAAAATAGATTCGCGCTAATGATTTTTTTTTGAATCAAAGTGGTTTGAGTGAGAGTACTTTTGAATTTTACCGGTAATGATTTTTAAATGGTGTTAATAGCGGAGTAAAAAGGTACCAAATAGCAATGGTATTTTAATCTTATAAAACTTTAGACTCCGCGAAAATGATGCATATCTCAATGCCTTTGTGGAGTTTTAGGGATTAAGGTTGCTCTCCACTTTAAGATTGGAATTATCTAAATTAACTAACTTATCCAAGGTATTTAATCTATAAAATTCGGAAATTGAGTCAATTAAATGGTACGCAATTCTATTTGCACCTGCAGTTTGTATCCTATTCTGGTCTACTTCCAGTAACTCCCCTTCTTTATACCCATAACGACAAACCATAATAAACATTTGTGGAAAGCGGCCGCGTATCCGTTTGCACAGGTAAATCGTATGTGTCAAATTTCCTGGATGAATTGAGACGATATTTACCATATCTGGTTTGATTTGCTCTATCAAAGCAAGCGTGTCTGACACCATGACCGTTGATTGTGTTTCTTGCCAATCAAAATGTGTACCATCTTGCGCTAGCTTAGAAAGCATGGTCACCGCTAATTCGTCAGTTCTATCTCTAGCGGGGGTCGCTAGAATGGTGATTTTAGATGAGGAAACGGTGTTTTCCTCGATTACCACTTTATCTTTGTTTGTTTCAGAAGTTTGATCGGCAATAATTACACGTAAATCATCTATTAATCCGCGTTGCTCATTCGAATCAATTTTATGGTTACGTAAATCCATCCGCGCTTGAACCAACGCTGAAACTGCAAGCTTATCTAGCGCATAAGCTAAATTATCATTTGCTGTCTCAAGCTCCATTATTCTTGAAGCTTCATCACCATCACCTGCTAGAAGTCTTTGGTAAAAACGGTCTGTTGGGGATAATGGTGGTTGATCTCCTAACAACGTATCAATAAAATTAAGGTATGGAACATATCGTCCCAAGACTACAATACATACGGTTAGCGGCGAGGCCAAGATAAGTCCAATAGGTCCCCATAACCAAGTCCAGAACGCAACAGAAATTAATAGCGCTGCTTGAGAAACTCCGATACCTCGCCCATAAATCATTGGCTCAAGTACGATATTGGTGAGGAGTTCAAGCACACCAAACAATGTAGCTACCATAATGGCTATTGACCAATCAGGTGAAATCAAAAGACTTAGCATTATTGGGAGGGTAGCTGCAAGCCAGGGCCCTAGATAAGGAATATAACGCAATAACGCACCAAAAAACCCCCACAAGGGAGCATAGGGCACTCCAATGAACCATAGGCCAATTCCTATACCTAGCCCATAGCCAGAGTTAATAAGTAACTGCATGAGCAGATAGCGACTAACCCGCTCTCCGGCGTCTTCTAGTGCGCGAGTAGTGTTGGCTATCTGATCAACCCCTATCAACTTAATGACACGATCACGTAGATCCTCACGATTAATCAGCATAAAACAAACTAGCACGATCACAAAACCCGCATTGGCTATGGGTTCTAGCATCGGACCAATTATCGACCAGATTTGTGAGAAACCGAATGGCCCCTCTTCTACGATGCGCACGGGTTGAACGATCTCTTTCTCTCTAACCGTGATAGCTTTCTCCTCAACTTGCTTATCGCTTATTTGTTCAGTTATTCGTTCACTTGCTCCCTGCAATTTGTCCAGGAAACCGCCTTGGTCCCGTTCGTACAATTCATGAATCTTACTCAGAATGTTTTCTTCATATTTTGGATAGGAATCTACTAAACTGGCTATCTGATTAGTAATACTCCATGCCGTAGCTATTACAATACTCAGAGCTAGAGAGGCCGCTAAGACTACCGCTAAAATCCGCGGCACACTATATCGTTGCAACCAAATGACAACTGGTGATAGCAGAAAAGTAAACAAAATCGCTAGCGCCAAAGGGGTAATAATTACTCGAGCCCACGATAGAAATCCAATAGTTAGAGCCAATCCAATCAACAAGGAAACATTAGATAAATAATTATCTTTCTTCATTTCGTAAAATCACCCTATCGATTCAAACGTATGCAAAAATGATGGTCTTTCTTTAAACAATTTAGGCTCTAGACTAGCAGAGATTAATAATATCTGATGATTTGCCATAGTTCATTAGCAAGTGCATCAGGTTGTTTTTTCCAACGCCACTCAGATTCTTTTAAATGCAGCTCAAAGTTAACCGACACACCGTTAAACTTTGCCAGCCGCCGCTTGGTGAAACTCCAAAACGATTCGATACCGTTAATATGGCAATGCCCATCCCGAGCAAATTCATTATCACCATGAGATACACGAAAGTGCTTGGAATACCCCACATCTACCAAACCATTATAGCCACGCCAGCCATCACTATAAATGACACTTTCAATGGATACTTTACCCAGTATCACCGCTTGTAAAGTCAAGCGTTTACAGTCCGGTACTATTTCGGTGTATACCCTGCCATCTCGCTCGAACACACCAAATACAGGTTGTTTTAATGTGCCGCGACCGCGTTTGAGTTTGCCATGATAACCACGATGCCGTTTCGCACCAAAATAGCTTTCATCAACTTCCACTTTGCCTAACAGTTTGTCTTTAAGGGCAGTCTGATGGTTATAGATTACTTGCCTGAAAATGCCATACCAACGATTAATCGTGTTACGATTTTTACCTAACAGCAGAGCTGCTTTGCTGGCAGGTATATCAATGCAAAAGCATTGAATTATTTTTCTAATATAATAATCACTTAATTTACTGTTTCTTAACATCTTGCTAGACCAACAGATTGTGTCTGCTAGTCTAGAGCCCAATTTAAATTTTTGAGCTAACATTCTGGTAAGTTTTACATGCCGATTGACAGGTAATGCAAAGAAAGGCTGAGAAACAGTCATTGAGCTTGTTGGTGATGTATTTTATTAACAGCTAAATTGGCTGTTAATATTAATCCTTCACTTTGTTTTCCTGCCCCAGCGCCAGCTCCTGATGAGCTACTAGGATTAACACTTGATGAACTGCTTGAACTGGTTCCGGAAGGAGAAGTCAGGATTAACTCCTGAGGTGCTGTTTGGTTGTGCAACAGGGTTATTTAAATTAGTGCCAGTCGCGGATCATTCGGATTAACTAAAGCAGGATTTCTTGCAGTATCCGATTGCATCTTTTGTATTTCAGAGTTTTTAGTCGCTCCAATTGATGTACTTGTTGTGTCGGCGAATGCAATAGAGATATCAATTATAAAAACTGCGCACATAATATTTGCTGTAGATAATTTTTTCCCTGATTCATGATAATTTCCTATATCTCAATTAAAAATTAAAATTGTCCAAAATATTTTCAATTCAGTTCAGTTCGGAAGTACACCCATCAAGAAGTTGTTAAAAAAATAACAACTTCCTATTACGCACCCGATAACTTAGCAAAATTTTCAAACCTTATGAGCCACAAACCGTCTCTTGATTAAGGGCACTATACGTCTGAATCGTTTTGAACGACATACCCCTTCACGATCAGCTTCTTAAGAAAATCCAACCATATCCGCAGATAAATCACCCGGATGGAGCCCAATCAGAGTGATAGACGCGACATCATCAACAAAATGTATGATAACTCCTTCACTTGTATCTTCTAAACTACTAATAACTGACGATAATTCATCAAAGTTATTGAGACCGGTAGATTCTGAATCAAACATCAATAAATCAGCTGAAGCATCAAAATCTTGCACGGTAAAATGACCAGGAGCATAAAAACTGAACTGATCTTTATCTGCACCACCAGTTAAGTCATCATTACCATCTCCCGCATGGAGAATGTCATCACCTAAACCACCTTTCAAAACATCATCTCCTACGCCCCCGTCGAGTTGATCATCGCCATCATCGCCCTCAAGATTATCATTGCCATCTCCACCAATGAGAACGTCATCACCTAGCCCACCTATTAAAACATCATTACCATCACCCCCATCCAATCCGTCATTTCCGCCACCGCCATTGATATTATTATTGCCATCGCCTGCGTGAAAGTGATCATTATTATCGTTTCCGAGGAAGTCATCTTGACCTACTGATCCATCATCTATACTTATACTCATATCAATTTCTCCTAATGTTTAATTTGGAAATCCACTTCTACAGTTGCAGAAAGAGATCGGTCTTTTTTTTCTTGGTTACATACTTACTTGGGTCAAATTTACAGCGCAAAAAAGTTAAATCTTCCCCTTGCAATAGTAAACTAACGCATTCTTTTAGATAGATATGTACGATTCCGCACATAGAGAATAAAAAATTGATCTACAAAAATAATGATGATCTGGGATAAAACTAGCTTAATGGGAAGTAATAAACAATCCCGTAGCAAGACTTACTTTAAGTCAACGCTAGTTCATCAAACATGATACGTGTAGACTTATACCTCTTTTAAAAAATAGAGAATCAGTCGTGCTCATTAACTGTGTTGCTTACGAAAATGGTGTGCGCTTGGCTGATCTTACGGTAGAGGAAATCAGCGACTATCTAGAACGATCAGAGTGTTTTGTTTGGGTTGCTCTGCGGGATGCAACGCCCGAAGAACTTGACAAGATGAAAGAAGAATTCAATCTCCATGAATTAGCAATTGAGGATGCGCGCCACGGCCACCAGCGCCCCAAACTTGAGGAATATGGCGAATCAGTCTTTGTTGTAATGCATTTGCTTGACCCTAGCAAGGAGGAAAACTACCTGGGCGAGTTGAATGTTTTTATCGGACCTAACTACATACTGTCGGTCAGAAACCGAAGCCAGCAAGATTTTCATGAGGTACGTGAGCGCTGTGAGCGGGAGCAGTATCTCCTTAAGGAAGGATCGGGTTTTGTTCTCTATGCCTTAATGGACGCAGTGGTGGATCGTTATTTTCCAATAATCGAGCGTTTGGAGTCCGAATTGGAAGCGATCGAAGATAAAATTTTCACCAAAGGAGCTGCTCTCTCAAATATTGAGCAACTCTACAGCCTTAAACGAAAGATCATGGTTTTGAAACATGCCGTAGCTCCGCTCATGGAAGTTTCCGGCAAACTTTCTGGCAGCCGCGCACCTCCCGTATGTTTCAATATCCGGGACTACTTCCGAGATGTTTATGATCACTTGTTTCGGATTGACGCGTCTATCGATACCATCCGGGACACTATAAGCACCGCCATCCAAGTCAATCTCTCGATGGGTGCTATTGAGAACAATGAGGTAAGTAAGCGCCTAGCTGCGTGGGCAGGAATTTTCGCGGTCGCTACAGCCTTAGCGGGAATATGGGGAATGAACTTCGAACACATGCCCGAACTGAAGTGGGAATACGGCTACCCATTGGCGCTGCTGACTATTTGCTCAGCCTGTCTTTTTTTGTATATTCGTCTCAAGCAGATTGGTTGGTTATAAATGGATGCATTGAATAATTGATTTATCCCACTTTCACTTCGTCAAATCGGATAGCTGCTAGTTTATTTCACGACTACTATAGCTAATCGCATTATCTGGAAGACACTGGATCAGTACACTTTTATTCCGCCATTCCCGCGTAATTTAGCGCGCCTCAGTGGTACATTTTTACACCGCAATTTATAATAGTATCTGTTTTTAACATTCATCTTAGTAAGTTAGCACACTCTTGTAAGTGCTTAACTTACTAAGACCCTCTTTTTTTTATCTAACAAAGACGTTATTTTATTTGATCTTAATTTGGTTATCGACTTGCTCGACTTTTGGGATTTGTTGCGTAATGGATTGTGCTAATTTTCGCTGAGAATACGTATCGACAAATCCACTTAATTTCACCAATCCATTGGAAGCATCAACATTGATAGCCGCAGCATTCAATTCTTTTGTTTCAATTAATTTGGCTTTAATTCTCATAGCTAAAACTAAATCTTCTTTTGGGACTACTTCGACAGCTTTCGTACCTCTTATTCCAGAACAGCCAGATATAACTAAGAGGAAAAGATATAATATAAGCCATCCATATTTTATTTCTTTCTTTAATTTATACATTTCCATTGATCCGCCCATTAAAAAGATTTTTTAGTATCACTGTATTCGGTCTTCTTCCCTATGAAAATAAAACTGTTTAATTGCCGACTCTCTGTTTAATATCAAAAATAAGATAACTTACTTGCGAGCTTCATTGATAGCGTCTACAAGGCCGACACAAAGGATGTTATCTTGTTTATGATTTCCTTTATTTTTCTGATCTTTTTGAAGTAGTGAATATAAGCTTGCAATTGGCGCCGAAGGTAGCAAAGCCAATGAAACAGCTCCTCGAAAAATAGCGGAAGCTTCAGGAGTAAAAGTGGGGTCTTTTAAACTCCCTTTTAAATGAAGAGGTGCACGAGCCGAAAACAAACTCAAATCCTTGGGTTTAGGATCAATTACCAGATCCATCTGTTCAGTATTAAAATCAATAGATCCGCTACCTAAAAAAACAGTATCTTCAGTATCTACCACGAAGGTTCTCAAATTAATGATGCCTCCGCTAGTTGGAAGATCCACAAAAGCACAATTGATTTCCGTATTATCATCCTTATCAAATAGCGCAACTATAGCTTCGCCTAAATCAAGACCTGCTAGTTCAACCAATAAACCATCTAATCGGCCCCCTGTCATTAACATTAACAAACCGCCATCTACTGAGGCTAGCATTTCTGCGACCGAATTTCCTTTGAACCAGAATATTCCTTGGCCCCCGATCAATCCCGAACTTTTATCAGCGATTTTAAAAGGTCGTAGAATTTCACTCAATTTCACATGATGTATTTCGATCTCAATCTTGCTTTTTACGGGTTGACTTTTTGTATCAAATTCCAGCTGGGATCGGATTCTTCCTGAGGCAACACCAAAATCAAGAGGTGCAAGTACTAAATGGCCCTTCTTACTAATTATATGCATCCTAAGATCATCTACAGGCAGTTTTGATTTAACATGTTTGCTGCTTAATAAAATATCTACATTAATATCTTGTAACTTTTTAAAATCAATGGGCTCATGAGGAAATACGAATGGACTCGCAGTTTGTTTTTCTGCTTCTTTTCGCTGTGCTAAGGAGACAGTTTCACCAGGACCCGTATCAGGAGCTAGACCTAATAGGGGTCCCAAATCATCTAAATCTATTAACTTTGAAGTTAAATCCGCGGTTACATGTGGTTGTCCCGCAACCATCTTTAAACTAATATTTCCAGCGAGATCGCTATCTCCCACATGCCCATGTAACCCTTGAATTTGCCATATATCATCATGATGCGATAAATCACCTTTCAATTGATAAGGAGGGAGATTAGGCATGGGCGCACCCAGGATATGCGACAATTGTTCTGGATTAGGTCCTTTAATATCAAATTGTAAATCTATGCCTTTGAGTTGGAGAGGTTGGGATAAGGTACCATTAACTTTAATTGAAGTTTCTCCCGCATATAATTCTAAAATCATTGGATAAGGCTTTTTTGCTTCACGAAGCGCTACTAATGGTCCAGCATTTAGGTTTATAGTTAAGGGGCGCCCCTTTAGCTTACCTTCGGCTTGAAATACAGTAGCTTCGCTCCCATCCTCTCCATTTATTTTAGTATCAAAAAAAGCTCTGAAGTGTGTATGTGAAATTAAATCTTCATACGTTAGAGTTCCATCAACAATCCGCACACGTTCAATTACTGGATATTCTATATCTTTATCATTAGCATTTTCATTATCCTGAAATTCCCAGTTGCCTTTACCTTCGATGGATCTTTCTAAAATAATATTCGGTTTAGTGAGTATAATTTGTGGAATTATGAAGCGACCTTTAAGAATTTCTTTCAAGTCGACAGTTATATCTAACGCCGCAATTTCAAACATATAGGGATGTTTACCCCAAGCTGCATTCTCAAACTTTATCTTTTCTACCCTTATAATTGGCACTAAAGACCAATTGATAGCTAGATCTCCATCAATAGTAAGCGTGCGATGTGTTAGCTCACTGATTTGATGCGCAGCTAAATCGCGCGCCCAATTCCAATTCTTCTGGGAAAGCAACAGGATAAACAAAAACATCGAAATAACAACGGCAATTCCAATCCATTTAAAGATTTTCATTATTTATGTAGAAAGGTATTAAGCATTGAAGACTAAGAGTGATTAATAGAATGTGGGTTTAAGATAACATTTGTATACGTAGCGGTTTATCACATAATAGTTATGAAAATCTCTTATAAATTGCACGTAGATTTCAAAATATCAGTTATAACTTTTGTCCATCAATCCATTTATAAGCAGCTTGCTTGGCAGCATTGGAGGCTTCTATTTGATTTAAACAAGATTGAGTAAAACTTTCATAGACAACAATGTCTTTATCATTCAGGACCCTAAAACGCCCATTCCAAATATCCGAATTAGCATCACATTCTGCCCCCGTAATAATACTTAAACCTTTATATTTGATTTGCATTTAATTTACTCCATGTCTATGGTTTACTTAGATAAGCGAGGCAACAAAGTTTTTTTCTGCTCAGAAACAAGTGCAGACAACAGAAAAAAACTTTATTTATTATCAAATTTTATAATTGAATGATGAATCTAATACTCTCTGCCTAAATACCTATTTTCTTATGTGGTTTAATTTATCAATATACGGATTAATCCAATTACATGTCTGTTCGATTACGTACTTAATTCCAATTTTTTTACATTGTTGCAGCGTTACAATGGTTCAGTTTTATCGATCAAATGTGCTCGTAACCGTTTTTGACAGATCCCGGATTTTTTATGCCGCCCAATTCCGTCTTCATTCCACCGATTTTGGAATACAGTCCTCCAAGCCCTCTTGATGGATCCACAAGGTCTCACGCTGCGCTGGGACTCAACTAGACTGTATACTTGCTCATACAGCTCCTTCTTTCACAACCCAACTTGCCCTGGATGCACTCCAAAATCCTGATCATCACTTTTCGTCTTGAGGCCCCGAATTGTTCCAAGCGCTAATTAAGCCTTAAGATCACCAATAAAATTCCCAGTCATTTGCTATACATTTTTAGCCGAGTATCATTTATATAGAACAGAACTCCGAACATACCTTTTTACATCTATCTGGATATGAGACTGTTCTCGCTGGCAACTGCTCTAGTTAGGCAACAGGCTCTTCTTGATGCGCTACAACCGCGCATTCCTATGTGCTAGCTCCAATTTAGCCACCAAGACTGAAGAACTATACTGGGATGAAACAGAATGTGGCTCTACCAATTCCAAATTTGCTTCTAGCTCTGTGCGTAACCGTACGGATTGTATTGGTTCGTATGGGTATTATTATCATTGAGGTGTAGAAAAATCATACACGCTCTATCACCAGGATCTGATAATCAAAAGAATATGATGAGAGAATCCTTTAACAAAATCATTTTTTACAGGAGTTTTTATGAATTACGAAGATCGCGATACACATGGTATTTATAAAGGTGATAACCAAGCCTCCGGGGCTCGTCTGATGGGTGCCGAAACACTTATTGGAAACGATGTTTGCAACCAAAATGGTGATGATCTGGGGGACATTAAAGAAATTATGCTGGATACAACGACGGGTAAAGTTTGTTATGCAGTACTGTCCTTTGGCGGTGTTTTGGGGATAGGAAGCAAGTTGTTTGCGGTACCTTGGAGTGCACTAAAGTTGGACACAAAAGAGAAACATTTTGTGCTCAATGTTGATAAGGATCGTCTTGAAAATGCACCGGGATTCGATCAAGACAACTGGCCGAATATGGCGGACAAATCCTGGGAAAATGAAATTCATTCTTATTATGGAACTACCAAGCAATAAGTCGCTAGCCTATACATTTGATGTATGACACAGTAGCAGAAGGCAAGACATGGGACGACGAATTGCACAGTGAATTGGTCGTTCCCATGTTATAGCAAACTCTTTCTTAGTAGAGCATAGGGAATTTAATTATGTCCAGATATATAAGTGCCCTATGTACGCAACCATACCGACGCGTAATTTCTATTACAGTACATTCATGCTCCTTTCCATCATCAACTAATAGGACTAAAAATGTACTCTGATACTAATAAAGAAATTTCGATAACATCAAGCCGAAGTACTTGGACAATTAATTGGGGGGCAGTATTTGCCGGATTGGTTTTCATATATGCATTGAGCTGGCTTTTATTTACATTGAGTTCGGCAATTGGGTTAAGTATTGTTGAAATACCTAATCCTCATGATACAAATATTAAATCTGAATCCTTAGCTGTAAGTATTGCTTTGTATGCATGGGTAATTGGAACGATTGTAATTACTTATTTTTTGGGAGGATGGCTTGCCGGCAGGCTCTCTGGAAATGTAGATCCTCTTGCTGTATCTTTACATGGCCTCGTGGTCTGGTCCTGCACAATCATCATTGCTGCTCTGTTAGGCGCGATGGGAGTAAATAGCGTATTAAGTTCTGCGGCGAGTGCAGTAAAAACAACTGCTACAGCTGGAATGAATTTGTCCAACGCAGTTTCTTCATCAAGCGGCGATGGCGCATTACCACAGTTAACTTCTTCCTTTCAGCCATTAATAGCTTCTCTTAAACAAGAAATAAAGAAAGCCAATTCTGAACAGAAAAATAGTTCTTCATCTCCAAATGATGACAATGAATCGCGCCGAGAAAATGGTTCTACAGAAAGTAATGCTACTTCTACTTCAGAAAATAGCGATATCGCTCCAGCTAGTAATTCTAACCAAGCTGATAGCGCATCATCTCAAAATGATGACAATGAGTCGCGTCAAGGAAATGATTCACCAAAAGAAAGCGATAGTTCTGCCGGAAACAATAATAGCACCTCATCAAAAGATATTGAGGCTTCTTCTTCAAAAAATAGTGATAACACTCAAATAGCGAGTTCTAACAAAAAAGAAAGCAAAGAATGGCATAGAAAACATCATTCTGCAGACCGGATAGATTCGCAAGCAATAAGCTTAATCGCAATAGCCTTGGTTCAAGGTGATGTTAAACAAGCGAAAGAACTCATTGCTAGCAATACTGAATTAGATGAAAAACAAGTAAATGAGCTGATAAATTCGGTAAAAGATAAAGCCGAGAAATTAGGTAATGAAATTGAGAAAAAGGCTAATGAAATTAGACAATATGCCAGTGCAATTCTTTGGTTAATATTTATAAGTTATATCGTAGCGCTCATAGCAATTATCTTTGGTGCAAGATGTGGAGCAAGAGAATTATCACTGCCTATCCTGCAACATACAAAATAAATTATACTCACTAATGAATCTCCGTTGTCTTTATGGCCACGGAGATTTTTTACACTGGCATATATTGAAATAAGAACATCACTCACCATCCACTTAGATTACAGCTTTGATACAGTTACAAACTAAACCGACTGTTTATCAATGTTTTAGGGGCTGTAGTAGATAAGATTAAATTTGAGTCCAATTTTTCAGTATTTTTAGTTGATGCTTAGGTGTTCCATAATTAAACCTGAATTCACACTCTTTAAGAAATAATGGAAA
>NZ_QRBZ01000019.1 GCF_009833085.1 Nitrosomonas oligotropha
CGCCAATGAATGGAAATGCATATTGCATAAGCGTGTTTCGCCACTGGTTTGCGTGCTTGCTGTTCCGCCATCCAGTCTTTTTATGTTCTATGCATTCAAGTGCATAGTCAGTGAAAGTCTTGCTTGGCTTTTCTACGCGTAATACATCTTTGGGGGATTGGCCATTTGCGATGGAACGGCGCATATTGCCAGCGATTTCACGGGCTTCAGCCAGTGTTCTATCCGTTGTTGAACCTAATCCAAGCTCGATGGCTCGGCCATTTTGCTTATATCGGAATACCCAACTGCGAGAACCGGAATCTCTAACCCGTAAAAGCAGATTATCACCGTCCGAGTGTGTGCCGGGTGGGAGTGAGTTGATTTGTACTGCTTTGAGTCTTTTGACTTCCTTTGCCATCTCGTCTTACCATCCGTCTTGCCCTAAAAGTTGGATGACATTATATTTCACGAGATTCCTTTGGACAAACTTCTAAGTGAATCTATTGATTTATTGTATTATTTGTACAGCTCTGGATTTCTTTGGACTATTGATTGGCGGAGAGAGAGGGATTCGAACCCTCGATAAGCTTTTTGAGCCTATACTCCCTTAGCAGGGGAGCGCCTTCGACCACTCGGCCATCTCTCCGTTAATGACTACACTATGCTGATTTTCCCGAAAATCAATGCTATCGATTTTTTAGAGCGCTTGCTCAAGATCGAATGCTTTATGTAGAACCCTGACAGCCAGTTCCATATACTTTTCATCGACAACCACGGATACTTTGATTTCCGAGGTGGCAATCATCTGGATGTTAATGCCTTCTTCCGCCAAAACCCGGAACATCTTGCTGGCGATGCCTGCGTGTGAGCGCATGCCAACACCGACTACCGATACTTTTGCGATTCTATCACCTCCGAGTACATCACGCGCGCCAATATGCGGTTGGATTTTTTCTCGCAGGATGTTCATGGTATTTTTAAATTCATTACGGTGAACCGTAAATGAAAAGTCCGTCAAACCGTCATGACCCACGTTTTGAATAATCATATCGACATCGATATTGGCATCGGCCACGGGTCCGAGAATCTGATAAGCGATGCCGGGATGATCGGGAACGCCCAATACGGTAATTTTTGCTTCATCTCGATTGAATGCGATACCTGAAATGACAGCTTGTTCCATATTCTCATCTTCCTCAAAAGTAATCAGCGTGCCTTGGCCTTCTTCCTCAAAGCTGGATAACACTCTCAGCTTAACTTTATATTTTCCTGCAAATTCGACCGATCTTAATTGCAGTACCTTTGAGCCAAGACTCGCCATTTCCAGCATTTCTTCAAAGGTTATCGTGTTCAGTCTTCTGGCTTCCGCAACGACGCGAGGATCTGTCGTATAGATTCCGTCCACATCGGTGTAGATCTGGCATTCATCGGCTTTCAAGGCGGCTGCCAATGCAACCCCGGTGGTATCCGATCCGCCGCGGCCCAGGGTGGTAATGCTGCCTTTCTCGTCCGCGCCCTGAAATCCGGCTACGACGACGACATACCCGGCATCCAGGTCGGCGCGGATTTTTGCTTCGTCGATGCTTAAAATACGCGCTTTGGTGTGCGTGCTATCGGTCAGAATCTTAACTTGCGGGCCGGTATAGCTTTTTGCCTTGACGTTAAGTTCCATCAATGCCATCGCCAAAAGCGCGATGGAAACCTGCTCTCCGGTAGAAATCATCACGTCCAATTCACGCGGACTGGGATTTTCTTGCACTTCGTGGGCTAACGCAATCAGGCGGTTGGTTTCGCCACTCATGGCCGAAACGACAACGACAATTTGGTGTCCCTGCGAATGAAATTTCGCGACCCGGCGCGCAACGTTCTTTATTCGCTCGGTGCTGCCGACTGAGGTGCCGCCATATTTTTGTACGTAAAAAGCCACGAATTTATGATCCGCTAAATTTCAGAATTGGAAAACCGCGTAATTCTACACATTTCACTGCTAGAAAACCAGATTGCGTTTCTTTTAAAAAAGGCGGCGGGTTGTTTTTCCATCTTGCCATGCGGACGCGTGCAGCAATGAGTATTCGCTTGTGCTTCAGATTTATTCACTATTGATCGGCTGTTGGATAATCCTTCCAGAGTATTTCTTGCGGGATGCTACTCTGGAAGGATATAAATGAAGTAACTGAAACACTTAACTATGATTTGGGTTTATTTGCTGGATTGCGAAGGAGAACCCATTTCGATAGCTTTGAGAATACTGAAATGATCAATCAATGCAGTCTTTCTCAGTGGCCGGGATTTTAAATGAAAACGGTATTTTGTCAAGATTGACCGGCATTCCGAGAGTACCATTATCGCCTTACAAAGCAGGATTGCCGCGCAGTTTCCTTAACAGAAAGGATTGCAGTTCGCTATTCACCCAGGCTTTTTGAGGGATTGCCCACAGTTTGCCGTGCGCGAAGTCTTTGCACTGCAACGCATTTTCTTCCGGCATGAGGACAATATCGGTATCGGCAAAATGAATTTCTTCCGCTTTAAAGCGGTGATTTTCTGGATGCGAATGCAATTCCGCGTTGAGACCTGTTTTTTGCATAAGCTCATAAAGCCAGTGGACATTGTCGGCGTCGGTCACAATCCGGATTGATGCATTTCCGAAATCGGCCACGGTTTTGCGCTGTTGCGGATCGAGCACAAGATAAGCGGTTTCGTTGATCAACTTCATATTGTAAATTTTATTCTGGGGATTCGTGTCAACATAATGATTCTGCAAGTTATTGGCCACAAGAATGCTGGATTCTCCCAGATCTTTCAGGGTGCTGCGTAAAGGGCCGGCGGGCAGCAACAACCCATTGCCGAAACTCTGCTCGTTAAAATCGACGGCAATGACTTCAATATCGCGTTCCAGGCGATGATACTGCAAGCCATCGTTACTGATGATGACGTTGCATTCGGGATGCGCGGCGAGCAGCGCTTGTGCAGCGGCAATGCGATCGTTGCCCATCCAGACCGGACACGATTTTCCCCCTAATTGCGCTAATAAAAATGCTTTTCCGTTATTGGTGGAAGTGACTGCTGCCGGTGGTCCGGCATTGTCCGAGTTACCTTGTGTGACGATTCCGGGGTGAAAATCCTGCGCCTGTAATAAATCGACCAGCCAAAGCAGCAGCGGTGTTTTTCCGCCATCGCCGATACTGATGCTGTCGACGATAATCACGGGAACCGGCAGTTTGACCGAGGGGAAAATATCCAACCAGTAGCATAATTTTTTCCCGGCCAGGAAAAAACGATACAAAACACTCAATGGCCACAACACAAAGTGCAGCGGGGTGACGCGATGCCAATACAGCTCCGATAATTTCATATGGTGTATTCAGGTGAAGTATGGATTACGGTAAGCATAGTACATGCGATTCCAATCGTTATCCATCATGCGATTGGGTGTACAAAAATTTTCACCTGAGCTATATCCAGCCTCTCAGAATTGTGTGAATATTCGCCATCATAAATTTCATTTTTTGTTTGGGTTTGCGCAGCAACAATGCAATCAATGCGTGTCTGACACTAAATTCACAAGAGCAAGAGGATCATGAAAATATCTGTAAACCGGCTGCTTGTTCCCACGCTATCCGGAGATGGCGAATCTAAAAAGCCGCACCATATTGCGTATACCGATTGGGGAGATCCGCGCAATCCGCATGTGGTCATCTGTGTGCATGGTTTGTCGCGCAATTGCCGTGATTTCGATTATCTCGCACAGGCGCTGCAAGCGGATTTTCGGGTGATTTGCGTCGATGTCGTGGGGCGCGGCAAAAGTGATTGGCTCGAGCAAGCGCATGATTACGATTACTACCCGCTGTATCTATCCGACGCGATGTCGCTGATAGCGCATATCCAGTCGCAATATGAAGAGAAAATCACCTTGGATTGGGTGGGTATTTCCATGGGCGGGCTGATCGGCATGATTCTGGCGATACAACCGAATCAGCCGGTTGCGATCCATAAATTGATCTTGAGCGATATCGGCCCGTTGATCCCTGCCGTGGCGTTGAAAAGAATTGCCGATTATGTCGGTAAAGATCCGCGTTTCAATAGTTTTGAAGAGTTCAAGCAGTATATGAAAGTGATTTCAGCGTCGTTTGGATCCCTGACCGAAAAACAGTGGGAGCATATGGCGATTCACAGTGTGCGCGAATATCCGGACGGAACGTACGGCTTCCGCTATGACCCGAGGATTGCCGTCAGCTTCAAGGAACATAAAATCACCGATATCGATTTGTGGGCGCAATGGGATCAGCTGGCAACGCCAACGTTGGTGCTGCGTGGTGCTGAATCGGATATTTTATCGGCTGAGACGGCGGCGCAAATGCAGTTACGCGGCGCAAAAGCCCACATCGTCGAATTACCCGGTATCGGCCATGCACCGATGCTGATGGATGACCATCAGATACAAATCGTGCGGGATTTCATTTTGAAATAGCGCGCTGCTGTTATGTCAGTTCAATGGTTTCCGGCAAGTCTGGTCATCATTGAACTGAATGTCTTTACCGCGGCATTTTTCGCGGCACTCTTCCAGAACGAAACAAAACATCCATCGCACCGGGTACCTCTTCCTCTTCAATTTCTTTTCACAGATGTACCGCAGCTGTTTGAAATGAATTGTTTAATGCCATATTTACCCTTAAGAAATTTTGTTTTTGCTTATGAATAAGCACCCCTGCGAATAGGTGGATCAACGCTGTGACAAATTGCCGCGCGGCAATTTGTCACATTCCCAACGCCGTTTGTTTACTTTAAATTTCGCGAGAATTAATTGCAACGCAGGGTTTGAAAGGATGCGCGCGCAAAGCGCTGCTAATCCCTGTTGACTCACCGGAAGCACTAACCGGTCCGGCGATCGATTGCATTGAAGCCGATCAGTTGCTACCCGCCTGCAAAGAGGCGCCGTAAACCGGCCATGAAATCATAATAATTAAAGGAGACAAGGAATTATGCTGACAATACACGCGAAACTGGTTGAAGCCATGATCACTCAGGCGCTGAATGATCATCCGGTGGAAGCCTGTGGCATCATCGCCGGTCTGGCGGGATCCAATTGGCCGCTGCGTCTGATTCCTATGCGTAATGCCGCGCAATCGGACAATTTTTTTAGGTTTGACCCGCAACAGCAATTGCAAGTCTGGAAGGAAATGAGCGCGCGTTGCGAAGAACCGGTCGTTATTTACCACTCTCACACCAGCAGCCAGGCTTATCCGAGACGCAGCGACGTTGAGCTGGCTACCGAACCGCAAGCGCATTACGTCATCATTCCGACTCAACATCTCTATCAAGCGGAGATCCGCAGTTTCCGCATTGCCGATCAAATGGTGATCGAGGAAAGGGTGCGAATCGTGCAGCATTATCAGCCCGAGCTCGAATTGCAAATGGTTGCTTAAGTGCGGACCGGTACTGACAACGAAATACGCGTTTTCCCAACCCCGGAAATAATCAAGCAGGTACAGGCATGACAGTCACGGTCATTATTCCAACGTTATTAGGGTCTTTGACGAATAAGCAACAGCCTATTGTGATTGAGGGCGTTAAAGTTTCCGAAGTCATTGAACGGATGGAACAACTGTATCCGGGTATCCGAGCGAAATTGATTTTCGATGGAAGCGCGTATCGTTTTATCACTATTCATGTCAACGATAACGACATCCGCTTGCGTGACGGCTTGGCCACCCCCTTGCAGGATGGCGATATCGTGACAATTTTGCCTGCAATGGCCGGGAACTGAACTTAAGGCGATAACTACCTGATATGGCTTTAAGAATTCATAAAAAAATGACTGGTGAAATGGCAACCACGCAGATCAAAAGCAATGCAGCAACGCTTAATCCAGCGGATTTTGCGCGGAGGATGCATTGATGCCGAGGCGATTTAACAAAGCAGTACATACGGAATTGGCCCGGTCACTGGCGCGGGAAGTAAAAGCCTTCGTCGATGAAATGATTATTCCGTATGAATCGCTATTGGCGAGAACAGACGAACAATCCCTGCGCATGCAAGCCGATCTGATGGATAAAGCGCGCTCGGCCGGTTTGTGCGGCTTGTTTTATCCGCTATCGCACGGAGGGAAAATCAATTCCCTGGAAGATTATATGATCGTCACCGAGCAGGAAGGGCGCACAGAGTTTTCACAAGCGATCTTTGCCAGCCATAGCGCATTGGATGCCCACATGCTGCTGGAATCCGGCAATAAGGAAATTCACCGGCGGTTCCTGGAACCGATGGTGAACGGAGATGCAGTGCCGAGTTATGGCATGACCGAGCCCGGTCACAGCGGTTCGAGGCCGAGCCTGATCGCCACCATCGCGCACTTGTCCGGCGGGAACTGGCATATCAATGGCCGGAAATGGTTCATTTCCAACGCCGACCGCGCGACTTTCATGACAGTTCTGGCGCGCAGCGGCGGCAAAGATATGGCGCTCAATCACGCGCTGTCGATGATTATCGTACCGACAGATTTACCGGGATTCAAAATCGAGCGGCAGCTCAACATGATGGGGCACTCGTACGGTCAGGGAGAAGTTTCTTTTACTGACGTACAGGTGCCGGAACATTATCTGTTGGGTGCGTGCGGAAGCGGCCTGGATTTAATGGACCGGCGGCTTGGTTTGGGCCGGTTGCTGCGATCCATGAATTGGGTTGGGCTGGCGCAGCGCTGTATGGATTTGATGGGCGCGCGTATTCATTCCATACGGGGTAAATTCAGCCGGTTGGCGGAAAAACAACTGGTGCGGCAGCATATCTTCAACACCTATCTGGCCATTGTCAGCGCATGCGAGCTGATCCGCATCGCAGCACGCGGTATCGATGCGCAGAATCCGGACGAAGTCGCGATTAATGTCGCAAAAATGGCCGCTTCGCGGGCACTCTGCACTGCTTCGGATTGCGCGATGCAACTTCATGGCGCCGAAGGACTCACTGATCTCACGCCGCTTTACGGCATCAGCAGAATAGCGCGTACTTCGCGGATTATGGATGGAAATGACGAATCGTTGATCAGTTCAGTTGGCCGCCGCCTGATTTATCGTTATCAGCAACAGGCGGTGTATGCGTTTGATTGATTTTGTTTCAATCAGCTAATACCGCACGGAAAACATTCATGTCAGTAATCCACAGCCAATCCTCGCATCCCGCTTTGCTTGATTGCACAATAGGGATCGTGCCGGTTTTTGCCATGACATTGCCTTTTTGAGAGAAATTTATGTCGATGCCCCATAACGCGGCTGATCCGCTGCTCAGTTCCAAAGAAATGATTGATGTGCTGGAATTGATGTTTCGCCGCATGGATACGATCAACGCGATTTGCAACACCGATTTTTCACTGTATTCCTCGAAGAATACCAATGCCTGGACTGTTTCCTCCGGCGGCGCCTGGATGGGCGGTTTCTGGGGGGCGTGCTGGTGGTTGCGTGCAAAATTGACCGAATCGGTCAGCGATCAACAGAATGCTGCCGGTATTTGCCAGCGTCTGACCGGAAAAATTCCTGTCGACTCCGGGTATCGCAGTTTGATTTTCTGGTATGGCGCGGCCTTGGGGGAAATCTGGTTTCGCGATACGCAGGCGCGTGCCCTGACCCGGAAATCCATTACCGCGCTCGCCCGCAGTTTCAATCCTAAATTAAATTGCATTCCATTGGGGACCGCGGTGGATGGGGTTTCCACCGGCCACCAGTCGATTGCGATCGATAATTTTGCCGCGCTGCTTCAGCTCCTCACCAGCGGTGAACAAAACCTCCATTACTACATGGCGCAGCATCATGCCGAGACGATGTTGACAGCGTGCCGCCGCCATAATGGCGCATTTCATGCCAGCGCGTTTTTCGACGGGCGGGAATTTCAACCGGACGATCAAGCTGGCTCATGGTCGCGCGGTCAATCCTGGGCGATGCTGGGATTAACCCGGGCAGCGGCTTTGTGGGGTGAACCGTATCTGACGCATGCCAGAACGGCCTGTGAGTATTGGCAGCATTCCCGTCCGGATTCCTTACCGCCTAACCGGCTCGGTCAATCGGTCTCGTGCGACGATCCTTCCGCCGCCGTCATTGCATCGATTGCGATGCTTTCCCTGGCGCGTTTGCAGCCCGATGGGGAATATTGGCGTGTTTACGCGCATCGCCAGATCAGTGCAATCATCCGCAGCCAGTATTTCATCGGATTCAAGCAAGACACCGGATACAGTGAAAATCAGCACAATAGTTCAACCGGCGTTTTCTGGGGATGTTGTTACAAAACCCGGCAGAACGAGGAGGAGTTGGTGGAATCGGTGTGGGGTAATTTTTTCGTGATGGCCGCGCTCGCCGCCCTGACGGGTTTTATCGAACCCGGTCATTGTTAGGTGACGAATATGCTTGATCGCTTGAAGAGAACAAGAGAACCGATGCCGCAACGCATCATGGCGGATAAAAAACCGGGTTGCGGGTATCGCATACGATTTTTTTGCCCTGATTTCATTTGTTTTCCTGTCGCATTCGCCGTCACATCGGCCGATCCGATTGCTACCTGGGGTAATCCGCTGCATCACTTGAGACATCGTGATTATCCCGATCTCATGATTTCCGGCGACGGGATTATCGTTAACCATTTTGTGTTCACAAATTAATACAATGCTTTAGATAGTTTTCATAGGCTTGCATATTTCAAGGTTTGTGCTCCTGACGTTATTTTTTCGTTCAGGATAAGGGATTTTTTTGTCTTATGAAATTAAAGATAACTCATTGTAACTGCGACAATTTACCGCATTGACCCTTAATTGTGTTTGATCAATACTGCGCGTACGTTGGCCAACGCAGCAGGTGTGAAATTTTTTCTCGCCTATTCATAATCAAATAAGAAATTAGGGTCATTTATGAAAGAGACATTCGTTAAAAGTACATTGAAATATGCATTGTTATTGGCCGGTTTGACATCGTTGCCTGCCATGGCACATATCGGCTATGGTGGCCGCGATTTTGGTTCATTCACAGGCACTTCGGCAGCGTCTTCAACCATCACGAATCAAGCGGTTACCGGCTTGCACGGCTGGATTGACGGAACGGATGCGGATTGGGGTGATTCCCATCGATTAAGAGCATACCGTTTTCACTTGGATAACGATGCCGATGTAAAAATTGCATTCCAGGAACAAGCTTATGTTACACCAGCTGGCGCCTCCGTTGCGGCCGGTATCCTGCCAGGATTTTCTGTCTATCGCGGGCTGGCCCATGTAGCGCCATTTGCGGCGGATTACGATTTTTCAACAGGCTCAGTCGCTATTCGCGATGCTGTGGGTGGCGTCGGTTTGACAGAAGGTTCGTTCAGATCATTGACGGACTGGAGCATTACCAACGACAACAATGATCCGGCTAGCGCTTTTACCTATGTCGGTCATGCGTATGACGGCAGTGTCGACTATGGCACCGGTGTTATCGCTGGCGGTGATGGTCTGGCGGATCACTCCGTATCAGGAGTTTTTCATTTAACAGCGGGCGACTATTCCATTTTTGTTGGCGGTACGGATTATTTTAGTTCAACTACCCCATTCCCTTCGTTAGGTGTGACAGGTGTCGTGTCGGTGGTGCCGGAACCTGAAACCTATGCCATGTTGCTGGCAGGTCTTGGTTTGATCGGCTTCAGCGCCAGCCGCCGCCGTAAACTCTAAACGGAGTTGATTCTATAGCCAACCACTCCTGGCTATTGGTACTGCACAGCCCTGTATTACGCGAATCCTACCTCTTCGGCGTGATACGGGGCTGCCGTTTTTTCCGAGTCAATTTCATCCATTCCGAATTAAAATGATAAATATAAATTTCAGTTTGAACAAAAAAATAACCATTGCGCTGATTCTTTGGCATGGAATTAGTTGCAACGCACTCAGTCATGACGGAGAAGATCACGGCGGTTTGGTTACGTTAGCACCCGGTCTGCCGGAATGCCAAATACTGGCAGCCGCCCGGTTGTTTGACGGTATCAATTTTCCACAAGACAATATGGCGGTGCTGATTGAAGGCGATAAGATCAAGCGCATTGGGGCTTTGACCGAATTGAACGGCTCCTGTGCCAACCAGATTAATTTAGGGGATGCGACTATTCTGCCGGGATTTATCGAATCGCACGCGCATATCACATTCCAGAGTGTTAATAAAAATGCCGTGCTGGAACACGGTGTAACGACTGTTCAGGATACCGGCGGTCCATTGCAGGCTAAGGAAGGCGGTGATGGAACGCTGCGATTGTTGAGCGTTGGTCCGATTATTCAAGCGCCCGGCGGTTATCCGCTGAATGTATTCGGCGGTGGCGATGGCGGTTATGACAAAATCGGCATTCCAGTCGCATCCACTACCGAAGCCGAGAAAGTGGTCACCGATCTGATTACCGGCGGGGCCACTGCAATCAAAATGGCGCTGGAACCGGGAGACGAAACCGGTGCGCCTTGGATGCAACCGCACGATGGTGCTCCGGTGCCCGTCACGCCCTGGCCGATGTTATCGCAAGATATCGCCAGTGCCATCGTCGCCAAAGCCCATGCACTGGGTAAGCGTGTGCTCGCACATGCCGGTGAAGATACCGGTTTTGAACGGGCGCTGAATGCAGGCGTCGACGAGTTTGCGCATATTCCTTGTGGCGAAATCAGGGAAGATTTGCTGCAGCGCGCAGTGGATCAGGGCGTTACGTTCGTCACCACCATCGATACCCTGGCAGCTTGTGTGAACGCCGCCACCGGCAAGGGTATTCACTCCAATACCATGAGCCTGGCCAGTAAAGGCGCGAAATTCATCTATGGCTCAGAGATTGGGCATGACAACGTGCCTTGGGGAATCAACGGCGAGGAGTTGCATATGATATTACACTTAACCAGCGGCGAATCGATCGATTTTACCGACGTGGTCAATGTCATTAAATCGGCCACATCAAAAGCGGGTGAGCATTTGGGTCTGGCGCCACTGGGAACATTGGTAGCGGGTGCCCCGGCCGATGTGATTGCGGTAAAAGGCAATCCATTCCAGAAATTCAAACTGCTGGAATATCCGCAATTGGTGATTTCCGGCGGACGCACGATTGTGAATAAATTCATTAATCAATCATCCCCGGCAAGTATCGAATGTTTTCTGACTTGGGCGGAAGGAAAATACCCTGAATTATTATCACCCGCTGGCCAGACCACGGTGGTTTCAAGTCTTTACAGCTACCGTTATTACCCAGCCACGCAAGTGTACGCAGGCATTTCTTCGGCGGATAATCATGTTTATTTCATGAAGCAAGCGGATGGGCTATTGCGCAGCGAGGGGCCGCTGGTAAATTGGCTGCCATTATCCGGCTGTCAGTAGATTGTTTGTTTACTAGATTCACAAACGACAAAGGCAACCAACCGGTTGCCTTTGTCGTTTTATCTTGCCAGAGAAACTCAGAAGCGGAAGTTGTACTGAACGTAGAAAAGATCAGGAGAAGTTCCCGGTCTTTGCTTATCCAGGAATTCACCGCGCCACAATTTTGAGTAGCCCAGTAATACGTCCTGATGGCGGCTCATGTGGAGATTCAAGCGGAAATCAATTTCATCGCCGATATGACTGCCGGATTGGCCGGTAATATCGCGTAGAGTCGCCTGACCGGCAGCGTTGTATAAATAATCACGGTTGTTCGCCAAGTAGAAGCGATGATATTGCGTGATGAACGTTATCCATGGCATTGGATGCATGGTGAACTGCGCATTGAAGTCATGCACGTTCTGGCGTCCGACACGATCCAGGAAACCGAGATAGTAGTGACCGAATGGGAAGAGTTGATTAAACGTATTGCTTCTGCCGTCTTTGGAATTACCGTCGCCGGATGCAAAATCATAGCGTATCCAGCCTTGCGGGTTCATCGGCAGCGGCATACGATAACCAACCCCGGCTGCTACAGCAAAAGCGGAAACATCCAAGTTGGAGCGTTGACCGAACTGATACATACCTTCCAATTCATACAGCAGATTATCAAAGTTACCTGCCAAGCGGCCACCGAGCGTATGCGTATCCGCATTGCCTTGCAGAATATTTCCCGCCAGTACATTCGCAGCGGAAACATTGCGATCATTGATTAAACTGAGGAAGTAAAGATCGATTAAGTGACCTGGTTTCGGTTTGTTGGTAGCCCACAAGCCAAAGAAGTTCTGTTGTGTGTCCCAGTTATCGACATTGCTTTTTTCGATGACCATCGGGCGCATCCAGAATGCATCCACATCCCATTCCGCCGAACGCCAGAAAGTTTTCACACCTTGGAATGTTCTACGTGTGTTGACCCAATCCAGTGTCGAGATCAAGCGCTGCGAACCATACATCATCTCTTGCCGGCCCACACGGATATACGCCGGGCCATTATTGATATTGGTCAGTTTGATATCGGTGAACATATTCAATATGTCGGCATGATTCCTGTCAGTCACCGCTGGAGGCAGTTCGGAGCCAAAAGCGCGGGCATCGAGGAATTCGGCAAATAACCGCACTTTGTCGCGGTACCATAAATCCGCATGAACCCTGGTGCGTATCAAGTGGAAGTCATTATTGGTGCCCGCTGCATTCAAACGGCTATCCGTTTCATGAATATAGCGATACCAGAAGTTACCACCCAGTGACAATAACCAATCATCGCCCAGATTCATTCTCTTAACGGGATCGAATATGTCTTTTTCATGTCCCGGTGTGGCCAGATAGCGAAAGTCAATGTCGTATGCCGGTGTGGTCAATAACGCAAACGGCGCATAAGGCGCGACGGGCGGTTTTTCGCGCTTGTTACCGGTTACCAAATCCCACAGTGAGAAATAACCCGGACCGGCAGGAGGTAACAGAAATAAGCCGGGACGCGACGGGGCTGAAACCGCCGGTACCCTTGACATATCAAATTTACCGTCAGCAACTTTCGGCGCCTCGGCTGCTTTGGGCGCTTCAGCCGCTTTGGGTGCAACCGCGGGTGGATTCGCATACACCGGCAGCGTTACTCCCATACTCAGCATACATACACCAAGTTTAAGCAACCATCGCTGCATGCTTCCTGCCAAAGCAGGTTTTCGCTTACGAGCGGCGAATGCGGAGAAAGTGAAGAATCTCGAGTTATTCATTAATAAGCTCCGTTGTTAATAATCCAGGGTGATAATCAGATGGAATCATATGATTGATATCAGAAAATTGAAAATATTATACCGCAGGCTACCGGTTTTCATGGCATGACATCACCAAGGGTGGCCAATTAGGGTGCCGTATTATAAATAGCTGCAATTCATGGAGAAGTGAGGAAATAATACATTAAAACAATGCTTTTCCTTTCTTGATAAAGAAACTTATAGATTTCAGACAATTGCGGGATGAAATTATGGCTAAATAACTAATTGATTTTAGTGGGATTGATTGAATATTGTTTTGTTGTAAATCAACAACATAGGGTGTTGTATAACCCTGCTTCAGACTTGGTTTCTAAGACAATTCATCGCACTATTGACTGATTCTGACGGCATACCCCGTGCGTTTAATCTGCTCGCCGAATTGTGATAACCAAGCATCGCTGACTTTAGAAAGACGCGATGCTTCCGGCTGTAGCGACGGGCGTGCGATGCCATACAATAAAACGCCTTGGAGCGGAATTTCATCGTGGGTCAGTTGTTGCAGAAAACTTAAATAAGCGGCAATTTCTTCATCCGAAGGCGGCATGCCATCCAGCTGAAAAACGCAAGTTTGTAGCCACGTAGGGCAGAGTGCAGCGGCTATCCGTAAATGTTCCTGGATTTTTCTCAGACTGATCGAGGTATTGTTGATGCGCTGTCTTTCCTTATTTGAAGCGCGATCGAACTTGAACCAGATTTCTCCATTCAACTCTCCCATGCGCTTCAAACCGGCTTGTACCGCGGGACGGTGAATCAAGCTGCCGTTGGTGATGAGCACGATTTTTAACTCTGCCGGTAACGCAAAATCATTTTTGACGCGTCCGATCAATTCGATCACCTGCTCGAATTCTTTCGCGCTCGTCGGCTCACCGTTGCCAGATAGGGCGATATCGTGAATTTTTCTGGCTTCGAGCGGTACATGCTGTTGCATGTAATCTCCCGCTGTCAGCTCGTGCAGAAACGATCGCAATTCGATTTCCAGCCGGTTCAGATCGATACGTGGTGCGGAGCCGCGTTTCAGCTCCGGCACTTGGCAATAGACGCAACGCCAGTTACAGGCATTGTTCGGATTCAGGTTGATACCGATAGAGACACCACCGGCGCGGCGCGAGATCACTGGATACACGTAGGTGAGTCCGGCGCTGTCGCGGCTGTGATCGGTCGTATTCAATAGTTTAGAGTTTGCTCGCAATGTTACAATTCCATATATTCATTTCGCTTCTCAATTGTACGTATGTTCATTACTCGCAGGCTGGAATTTGACGCAGGTCACCGCATTTCAACGCATAACAGCCAATGCCGCCATCTGCACGGCCACCGTTACTGTATCGAGATTACGCTATCCGGCCACATTATCGCTGACGAAGGTGTCGCGCAGCAAGGTATGGTGATGGATTACTCCGAAGTCAAACGCATCGCCAAATCGGTACTGGTCGATCAATGGGATCACGCATTCTTAGTGTACTCGGGCGATACGAAAGTTTTGCAATTTTTGCAATCGATCGAAGATCATAAAACCGTTGTGCTGGATGTGCAGCCCACTGCGGAGAATCTGGCGCTGATCGCGTTCACTATTCTGGATGGCGCTTATCAGGACAGCTATGGCAATCATCTGCAACTCGAGCAGGTGCGCCTGTACGAAACACCGAACTGCTGGGCCGACGCGGTGCGTGGCTCGGTATAATTTTAGAGACTATTTATTGTTATGTTTATCGACTCACATTGTCATCTCGATTTTCCCGATCTAGCCAAAGATCTGGATCAATTATTACTGAACATGCAACAGAATCATGTTACGCACGCGCTCTGTGTCAGCGTCGATTTGCCGAACTTTCCCCGGGTGCGCGCCTTGGCGGAAGCCCACGAGAATCTGTTTGCATCTGTCGGCGTTCATCCGGATTATGAAGATCAGATCGAACCGGACGCCGAGCAAATCGCCGGACTGGCCAATCACCCTAAAGTCATCGCGATTGGGGAAACCGGTCTGGATTATTTCCGCTTGCAGGGCGATCTGGAATGGCAGCGGGAACGCTTCCGCCAGCACATCCGCGCGGCGCGCAAGGTGAATAAACCGCTGATTATCCATACCCGCTCCGCTGCCGCGGATACGCTGCGGATCATGCAGGAAGAGGGCGCCGATCAGGTGGGCGGCGTGATGCACTGCTTTACCGAAAGCTGGGAAGTTGCGCAGCAAGCGATTGCGCTGAATTTTTACATTTCATTTTCCGGCATCGTGACCTTCAAAAATGCCGTGGCACTAAAAGAAGTTGCCAAGAACATTCAATTGGATAGAATGCTAATTGAAACCGACTCGCCCTATCTGGCCCCGGTACCGTTTCGCGGCAAACAGAATCAGCCGGCATTCGTGCGGCACGTGGCGGAAGAAATCGCGCGCTTGCGGAATGCGGATCTGGAAGATATTGCAGCTGCAACCACGGATAATTTTTTTAACCTATTCAAACCACCTCAACATGGCATACCTGCTTAAATCGCATTGGTTATCAATATGGGCTTTAGTGCTGCTATTGCACCTGCCACTTCATGCGGCTGCGGGTATTCAGGAAGATTTGATGTGGGCGGTGGAAAAGGGCAATTTATCCGAAATCTCCCGGTTACTGGAAAAAGGTGCTAATCCGGATCTGGCGAACCGCGATGGCTATACACCCTTGATGATCGCGGCCAAGGACAAGAATTTGAACATGGCCAAGATATTAATCGATGCTGGAGCCAAATTGGATATCCGCAACCGCTACGGCGAAACGGCGATTATGCTGGCCAGTTATCATGGTCTGACCGAATTGGTGCGGTTGTTTTACATCAAAGGCGCCGAGATCAACCATAGCGGCTGGAATCCATTAACTTACGCCGCTTACGGCGGACATCTCGACACCATCCGGTTACTGCTGTCCGGTGGCGCTGATATCAATTCGATCACCAACAATGGTTCGACCGCATTGATGATGGCGGTGAGGGGAAATCATGTTGATGCGGTTTCATTGCTGCTCGACCAAGGCGCCGATCCAGCGATCAAAAATGAGCATGGCGACAATGCACTGGCCTGGGCGGAAAAATACAATCACCCGGATTTGGTCAAGTTTCTTAAGAACCGCGAAGCGGCGAAATAAATTGACCGCAAAAGCAGCTATCCGGCCGGTAATTTGAGCATGCAACCATTGCAAGGAAAAGTTGCCATTGTAACCGGTTCGGGACGAGGCATCGGCGCGGAGATAGCGCTGACGTTAGCCAAGGCGGGCGCGAAAGTCGTCATTAATTATGTGGAAAATAAGGCGGCAGCGGACAAAATCAGCGCCGCGATTATCGAAGCCGGTGGCGAATGTCTGGCGGTGCAGGCCGACGTCAGCGATCCTGCCGCGGTGCGAAGACTTTTTGCAGAAGCTACCGGGTATTTCCAGCACATCGACATTCTCGTCAATAACGCCGGAATTCTGGTGTTTAAGGAAATCGCTGAAATCAGCGACGATGAATTCGATCGCATCGTCGATATCAATTTCAAAAGTGTTTTTTACACGCTGCGCGAAGCGGCGCAAAAGCTGGCGGATCACGGGCGCGTGGTTACTGTTTCCAGCACCGTGACGCGCTTGATGCTGCCTAAATACGGCGCGTATGCCGCGACCAAAGCGGCTGTCGAGCAATTGACGCGGATTTTTGCCCGCGAGACGGGAAAACGCGGTATTACCGCCAATATCGTTTCACCCGGTCCTGTCGATACGGAATTGTTCCGCGCAGGCAAAACGGCGGCGGATATCGAACGCATGGCGGCGATGGCGGCATTGGGACGATTGGGCGCGACGGATGATATTGCGCAAGTGGTGTTGTTTTTGGTCAGCGATGAGGCCCGCTGGATCACGGGACAGAATATTGGCGTCAACGGTGGAATTATTTAACGGATAGGGAAGGGAGAAGCGAATGCGTATCGGCGTGCCTAAGGAAATTAAAATTCATGAATCCCGGGTGGGACTGACGCCGGCAGCGGTACGCGAACTGGTTGCCCATGGCCATCACGTCATGGTGCAGAAAAACGCCGGCATGCAAATCGACTTGAGTGACGACAAGTATCGCAATGCGGGCGCAGAGATCGTAGATGCGCCACAGGAGATTTACGCCAAAGCCGATCTGATCGTCAAAGTCAAAGAACCGCAAGCATCCGAGTTGCCACTGTTACGCGAAGGGCAAGTATTGTTCACCTACTTGCATCTAGCTCCCGATCCGGTGCAAACCAAAGCCTTGATGGATTCCGGCTGTATTGCCATCGCTTATGAAACCGTGACCGACAGTTTCGGCGGCTTGCCATTGCTCGCGCCGATGAGCGAAGTAGCGGGGCGCATGGCGATTCAAGCCGGGGCGCACGCGCTGGAGCTCGATCAAGGCGGCCGCGGCATGTTGCTGGGCGGTGTGTCCGGCGTGCCCGCTGCGCGTGTCGTCGTGATCGGCGGCGGTGTCGTCGGCACCAATGCCGCCCGCATTGCGATGGGCGTGGAAGCGCATGTCACCGTGCTGGATAAATCGATTCACCGCTTACAGCAACTGGATTTTCAATACGGCTCGAGAATCAATACCGTGTTCTCGACCGTGGACGCCGTTGAGGAGCATGTGTCAAACGCCGATCTGGTCATCGGCGCGGTCCTGGTTCCCGGCGGCGCCGCCCCTAAACTGGTGACCCGGGAAATGGTCAGCCGCATGAATCGCGGTGCTGTGCTGGTCGATGTCGCCATCGACCAAGGCGGCTGTTTCGAGACCTCCAAACCGACCACGCTGGCCAATCCGATTTTTACCGTCGATGGCGTGGTGCATTACTGCGTTTCCAACATGCCCGGCGCCGTTGCCAGAACATCCACATTCGCCTTGAATAACGCCACCTTGCCGTTCGTGCTGGCGCTGGCTAATAAAGGCTATCGCAAAGCGCTGATGGACGATGTGCACTTACGTAATGGGCTAAATGTTTTTCAGGGCCGGTTGACGTATGAAGCGGTGGCGCGGGATTTGGGGTTGGTGTTCACGTCAGCGGCGGATGTGCTGGCGTAAATACACACTCAGGCGCTAAACGATGGCGTGCTTATCAGATCTCTTTGCTTGGCTAACATCCGAGATAGATTCAATATCGTCCTTTTCGGATTGTTGAACCCAATACAAATCCCAGCGGGTTTGGAGGTTGAGCCAATAATCCGCTGATATATTAAAGAACTTCGCCAATCGCAGCGCCGTGCTTGGCGTAACACCGCGCTTCTGATTGACCAGTTCATTAACACGCTGGTACGGGACATGGATAGCATCTGCTAACTCTCGTTGGCTGATACCCATCGGTTCCAAGAATTCGGCACGAAGCATTTCGCCAGGGTGTGTGGGTTCTCTATCGGTTGGGATGCGCATAGTACAGACCTCTATCAGTGATAATCGATAATTTCAACATCATGAGGGCCTGAATCACTCCATTTGAAGCAAACCCGATATTGATCGTTGATACGGATA
Source organism: Nitrosomonas oligotropha (assembly GCF_009833085.1). Lineage (GTDB taxonomy): Bacteria > Pseudomonadota > Gammaproteobacteria > Burkholderiales > Nitrosomonadaceae > Nitrosomonas > Nitrosomonas oligotropha. The sequence continues at coordinate 18,611 of NZ_QRBZ01000019.1, forward strand.
CTGAATTCCCCTTTTCTGTCACCAGACAGGTTTTCGAGAAAATTGCCGGGCGGTATCCTCAATTCCTCCAGAACCAAAACTGAGTCCAATTGGTCGAGTTTTCTGCAAGTCACCCTCCATAAAGATTGAGGGAGTAAGTTACGAGCCAACTTAGAGTTTTTTCCGTTAAAAATGTCTTCAGTCGCTTTATTCTTGAAGGAAACTATCATGCGAGCATGATAGCACGGTATACATGCTATTTAAGTGGAGATTTTGCTAGGATATGTGAATTCACCCACAATTAACTAGAATGAATACGGGGATAAGGAATTGTAGGTACCATTAGCAAAGCTATTGCGTCCAGTATATTTTCATTCGACGCAACCTGGATTGTGTCCTATCGTGCTCATAAGCCTTTCTTAATATGCCGAAGTCCATCCGTTATACCCAATATATTAAAGCGCTCTGGATAGACAGCTCGGAATAGTGAAAGCACGTTGACACCGACTTGAGCAACCGTTTTGAGAGTGAGTTTTAGCTGAATAGAATTGCCTTCAAGGTAAGTGATCTTGAATTCAACTTGCTTGTCACTCTCGTAAATTTGGAGAGTTTGCATAAGCGCAAGCTCATTTGGGTGTGCTCCGTAATCAATAGTTTGTTCATAAAGTTTCTTGGCGATTTCGCCCTCAGCTTTGTCAACTTCGACAGCTAGATCAAGCATTGTTGTGATTTTAAACTCATTTTTCACTTTTTTCTTCGCGGTGGTACTGTCGTGGCGACGTAACCATGTTTCTCTTGAGCTTTGATTTCTTGTGAAATAGAGACCATATAGTGAATTCTCAAGACATGATCGAAGGACAGCATAACTCTCGGGAATTTGGCCACTCCAACACAGTCGACAGGCGGCTAAGAAATTAGAGTGAGCCCGTAGTAAGAAGAGGCCAACAAACCAGTCTTCCGCATGGTTTAATCCTTCAATAGCTTTTCGGTACGAGAAATCAATGTCTGATAAACGCGCAATATCTTCCTTCATATTCGCAAATGTTGCGAATTCATTGATACGTGCGTTATCAATGAATTTTGATATTTCGTCTCTTCCCCAATTTGGTGGTGGAGGCAGTGGCATTGTGAATATATGAGCCCTAGCTAAGATTAGACTTCCAGAATTACACAGTACTGTACGCAAAAAATACTATTTGTCTTATTAATTAACCTATTAACTTTATTACCATCACTCAATATTCTGCACCTGCTCGCGCATCTGCTCGATAATTACCTTCAATTCCATCGAAATCCGCGTGATTTCCAGATCGACGGATTTTGAGCCGATGGTGTTGGCTTCGCGGTGCAGTTCTTGCATCATGAAATCGAGTTGTTTGCCGACGGCGCCGCCTTTGTTGATGATGCGTTCGACTTCGTCCAGATGCGCTTGCAGGCGCGATAGTTCTTCGTCTACGTCAATTTTGCTGGCAAAGAGGGTGATTTCCTGGTGGATGCGTTCGTCTTCTTGCGTGCCAAGAATTTCTTCCAGGCGGGTGCGCAGTTTCTCCTCGAAAGCGGCGATCAGTGCCGGGATGCGCGGGGAAGCGGATTGCAGTAATTGGCGCATTTGCTTGATGCGTTCCAGCAAAACCGATTTCAGTTTGCCGCCTTCGCGTATCCGCGCGGATTTTAAGTCATTCAACGCAGTTTGCAGCAAGGTCATGCCGATTTCATCGGATTCTTCGCCGGGTGCGGTGTCGCTTCCGAGCATGCCCGGCCATTTCAGGATTTCCGCCACCGTTAACGAAGGTGCGGCGGGTTGGCGCGTTTTGACGGTTTGTTCCAGTTGCAGCAATTTTTCCAGCAAAGCCTGATCGAGCTGCTGAGAATTTTCCGTATTTGCCGACGGGGAAAAATTCAGGCGGCATTCGACTTTACCGCGGCTGAGTTGTTTCGTCAGCAGTTCGCGCATGGCCGGTTCCAGCTTGCGAAAATCATCCGGCAAACGCAGCTGGATGTCGAGATAGCGGTTATTGACCGAGCGGATTTCCAGATTAAACGATCCGTATGGCATTTCCTGAGTGGCGGCGGCGTAGCCGGTCATGCTGACAATCATGATAAAAGTACTTTTAAAGTTTGAAGTGGAGCATACCGGGATAAGCTGAGCAAGTTGTCGTCACAGATCGCCGGAGCGGGTTTACGGTCCAGCAGACCGGTTACGGAAAAGGGGGTGTCTTTGTTTTCCGGATCGAATGCCACCAGACTGGCATCGACATATTTGTAATCGCCCGGCGCATTCAAGCGCCAAAGATTGGGAATGCCAGGGTAGGGCTGGTGCAGGCAATACGCTGCGGTGTCGCCGTGAATAATGAGAACCGGCTTCTTGAATTGTTCGGCTTTGTGTTTGATCAGATCGCGCAGCGAGCGGAAGCCATCGCAATCGGTGCGGTTGCCCGCAGTGCAGACCGGTTTTTCGTGATCAAAGTCGAACATATCCGCTTGGAAAGCGATGACCACCGCTTGCGCGGATTCCGCCGTATCAAAGCGTCGTTGCAGCCATTCGGTGTTGGCTTGATCGCGGCGATCCGCTTCGTTCAAGGCATCGTCGATGTTGCTGCGCAGAATTTCCCGGCGGCCATTATTGGTGCCGGGAATATGCAGCGTGGTGAAAGCGACCGGACCGATATTCCATTGCGCGTTTTCGATCAAATCGCGTTGCCGGATAAGGCCCGGAATATCCTTGGTCAAGTGTTGCCGGTCCTGATGAAAAAAGAGCTGGCGCAAATAGTCGAGACGTTCCAGCTCGTCATGCCGCGTGCCGGTATTGAACCGGTCGCAATCGGTCCAGTCGTTATCGCCGGGGGTGTATACCGCTTTATGTGGATTCAGTTGCGCAATCTGGCGGTAATGGTCTTGAAACAAATCGTCGTTGCAGCTCAACCGGCCTCTTTTGAAATCACCCAAGTGGATCAGCACGGGCGGATTCAATGCGCGAATGGCTTTGGCGATTGCGCCATGGGGCTGTTCCAGCAGGGCATATTCGGCATCGGTGTAGGGCATATCGCCCAGTACTACAAAGCGGGTAGCCTTTCCGGCAACAGGAGTTGAATCGTCCGCGTAAGCTGCGGTTGCAAAGAGCGCCCATACCAGAAAAAACCGCAGCCATGCCGTCATGTTTTTATTATCCGTTCATGTGGTTCTGAAACACCAGTCCGGCGTGCTCGCGCAGTTTATGAAAACGGATGGCGGGCCAGTTTTCTTCCGCCACACTCAGTTCCGCGCCAAACGAGGCCAGAAATGTCGGTGCATCGACGGCGTCGTAAGCGATGCGGTGCGAATTGGCTTCGATAAAGCGCTGCAATTCGCGTGGATCGTCACAGGTAATCCAGCGTGCCAATTGATATTTGGCCGAAGCGATGCGCGCCGCGACACCGTATTCATGTTGCAGGCGGTGCGCGACCACTTCAAATTGCAGCGTACCGACAGCGCCCAGCAACAGCATATTGCCCAAATGCGGGCGGAATACCTGGATTGCGCCTTCTTCTCCCAGTTGCGCCAATCCCAGTTTCAATTGTTTACTGCGCAACGGATCGGCGATTTCCACGGTGCGGAAGATTTCCGGCGCGAAAAAGGGCAGTCCGGTAAATTGCAGCACTTCGCCTTCGGTCAAGGTATCGCCCAGTTGCAGCGTGCCGTGATTCGGTATGCCGATGATGTCGCCGGGGTACGCTTCTTCCAGAATGTCGCGGCGCTGCGATAAAAAGGACACGACGGTGCTGGTGCGGATATCCTTGCCATTGCGTGCGACCTTCAAATTCATGCCGCGTTTGAAGTGTCCCGAGCAAACGCGCACGAAGGCGATGCGGTCGCGGTGCGCCAGATTCATGTTGGCTTGGATTTTAAACACCATGCCGGAGAATTTCTTTTCATCCGGCTGTACTTCGCGCTGAATGGCATTGCGTGATTCCGGCGGCGGGGCCAGATCGACCAATGCATCGAGAATTTCGCGCACGCCGAAGTTGTTGATCGCTGAGCCGAAGAAAACCGGGGTTTGTTTACCGGCGAGGAAGGCGGCATGATCGAAAGTCGGGGACGCGCCTTTGATCAAATCGATTTCCTGCATTGCGGTGGACAGTCCTGAACCGAAGCGTTGCTGGATTTGCGGATCGTCAAAACTGGCGATCACTTCGTTTTCATTGTCGACGCGGTCCGATCCCGGCTGAAATACCCGCATGCCATTGTTTTGCAGATCGCATACACCGTGGAAATTTTTTCCCATGCCGACCGGCCAGGTGAAGGGAATGGTGGTCATGCCGAGCGTGCGCTCGATTTCGTCGAGCAGATCGAGCGGCTCGCGTACTTCGCGGTCCATTTTGTTGACGAAGGTGACGATCGGCGTGTTGCGCGCGCGGCACACTTCCAGCAGGCGCAGCGTTTGCGCTTCGACGCCGTTGGCGGCATCGATCACCATCAATGCCGCGTCGACGGCGGTCAGCACGCGGTAGGTGTCTTCCGAGAAGTCCTGGTGGCCGGGGGTATCGAGCAGATTGATGACGCAATCGCGGTATTCCATTTGCATGACCGAACTGGCCACCGAAATGCCGCGCTGCTTCTCGATTTCCATCCAATCCGAAGTGGCGTGGCGGCTGGCTTTGCGCGCTTTGACGCTACCGGCGATATGAATCGCGCCGGCGTACATCAGCAATTTTTCCGTCAGCGTTGTTTTGCCCGCATCCGGGTGGGAAATAATGGCGAACGTGCGCCGCCGCGATACTTCTTGATCAATGCTCATAATCGGTAGTTCTGTGTTCCTGTGAATAAAGATAACAATGGGCGCTATGCGTGGCGCTGAACGAGCTGACTGGCGGATAGGCTGTGCGGCAAACCGGCATGGCATGCGCGCAGCGCGGATTAAAATGACAGCCCGTCGGCGGTGCTGCCGGTGACGGTAAATCTCCCGTGAGCGGAATGATGTGCCGCACGGGATCCGCTTCAATGTGCGGAACCGACGACAATAACGCTTGTGTGTACGGATGCCTGGGGTTGCTCATCACCTCGTCGATACGCCCGTGTTCGACGATACGCCCCAGATACATCACCGCCACTTCATCGGCCAGATACTCGACAACCGCGATATTGTGGGTAATAAACAAAAATGCAAGTCCTAAATTATTTTGCAGCGATTTGAGCAGATTCAGAATCTGTGCTTGAACCGATACATCCAGGGCGCTGGTCGGTTCATCGCAAATCAGCAATTTGGGATTGACCGCCAAGGCACGGGCAATCGCGATGCGTTGCCGCTGTCCGCCGGAAAATTCATGCGGAAAGCGCCATTTTACCTCAGCAGGCAGGCCGACACGCTGCAATAATGCATCGATTTCGTTTTCTGGAGACTGAGCGGATGCAGCCGTATCGTTGCCGGAGTAACCGGTTTGATAAGCTTTTAAAGCATTAATGCCTTCTTGCAGGATTTCAATGATGCGCATGCGCGGATTCAAAGAAGCATAAGGATCCTGAAAAATGATCTGCAACTGCGAACGTACCGGCCGCAACTGACTGCGCCTCAATCCGTTCAGTTCCTGTTCCTTAAACCGCACATTGCCCGCCGTGGGCTGGATCAATTGCAGAATGCTTTTTCCGATCGTGGTCTTGCCGCAACCGGATTCGCCCACCAGCGCCAGCGTCTTGCCCGCGGCAATTTTCAACGACACACCATCGACTGCTTTGACGTGACCCACGACACGTTTGAACAAGCCTTTGCGAATCGGGAAATGCACTTTCAGGTCAGTGACTTGCAACAGTACGTCATCCGTTGCCAGTGGAGTCGATGGCGTTACGTGCACGGCTTCCTGCACTGCTGGGGTGGCGCTGGCAGCGGCTTGAACGGCGTTGTTGCCATATAAATGACAGCGGACCTGATGTTGACCGGAAATCGTGTGCCATTGTGGAACGGTATCGCGGCACTGTGCCAGCGCCTGATTGCAGCGGTCTACAAACCGGCATCCGCTAAATTGCTGCGCCAGTGACGGCACATTGCCTTGAATGACGGTTAACGCTTGATTGCGTTTCTGTTTTCCGGGCAATGCGGCGAATAATTGCTGCGAATAGGGGTGGCGCGGGTGATGAAAAAAATCGTGCCGGGTTGCCAGCTCGACAATTTCACCGGCGTACATCACCGCGACGCGTTGCGCCATTTCCGCCACCACGCCCAGATCGTGCGTAATCAGTAAAATGGCCATGCCTTTCTGTTGCTGGATGCGCCGCATCAGATCCAGCACTTGTGCTTGTATGGTGACATCCAGCGCGGTGGTCGGTTCATCGGCAATCAGCAGTTCCGGTTCACCGGCGAGCGCCATTGCGATCATGACGCGTTGCTTCATGCCGCCGGAAAATTGGAACGGGTATTCATGCATGCGGCGTGCCGCATCGGGTATGCCGACTTGTTCCAGCAATTCCCGGATGCGTGCTTGCATGGCTTCGTGCGATAGATTCAAATGCTGCTGTAGTACTTCTTCGATTTGTTCGGCGATGGTCAGAACCGGATTGAGACTGAGCATCGGTTCCTGAAAAATCATGCTGATACGCTTGCCGCGGATTTTACGCATGCCGGTTTCGGGCAATTGCAGCAAATCCGTGCCGCCGATGCTGATTTTGCCGCCAACGATTTCACCAACATCCGGCAGCAAGCGCATGATCGACAGCGCTGTCATTGATTTGCCGCAACCGGATTCACCCAATAACGCAAATGTTTCCCCGGGTGAGATGGTCAGGGTCAAACCATCAACGGCGCGTACCGGCGCATCGCCGGTGTGCAGCACGGTTTCGAGATTTTCTATTTCCAGCAAGGTATTCATGGATGAGGGGAAGATTTTGCCGCTGCGGTTGCTTCGGGCGCGTTGTCTTTCACGTGCTTATCTTTTTTGCCAAAACGCGGCAGTACCGTGCGTTGCCGTAATGTCCGGATGCGCGGGTCCAATGCATTCTGTACCGCATCGGCAAACAAGTTGGCGCTCAGCACCAGGGTAAACATGAAACTGAACGCCGCCAGCAAGGCCCACCACACCATCGGTTCACGCGCCATTTCCAGCCGCGCCGCGTTGATCATGGTGCCGAAACTGATCATCGACGGATCGACACCGACGCCGACGTACGACAACACCGCTTCGGCCAGCACCAATCCGCTGAAATCCATTACCGTGGCGATTAGCACGATATGCATCACGTTCGGCAAAATGTGGCGGCTGATGACGCGCCAATGCGAAACGCCGAATGCATGCGCCGCCTGGATATATTCCAGTTCGCGCAGTTTCAGCGTTTCACCGCGCAACAACCGGCACAGACCGGTCCAGCTGGTAATGCCCAGGATCATGCAGAGAAACAGCAACCGCAGATCGGCGCGCGATGCAATGGTGTCGAATAATTCCGGGTGGGTTTCGATATACACCTGCATCATCAATACCGCTGCGGCGATCAGCAAAACACTGGGGATTGAATTCAGCGTCGTGTAAATATACTGAATGACATCATCGACCCAGCCGCGGAAATAACCGGCCATAATGCCCAGCAATAATGCGAACGGCAGCATGATGAGCGTGGTTAGCGTGCCGATCACCAGCGCGACGCGTATGCTTTTCAGCGATTGATACAAAATATCCTGTCCGACCTTGTCGGTGCCCAGCACATGATAATGCCCAGCCAATGCAGTGATACAGCCGATGATGAGCAACAAAATGAGCAAGGTGATCAAGATGGCGCGCCAGGGAATTTCGGTGTTGCGGCGCCAGATGGCCATCAGGTATAGCGCGAAATTCTGCCGGCTGCGTTGCGATAGCCGGGCGATTAAGCCAACGGACAGTACGCTCCAGATCAGCAAACCGCAGGCCAAGCCTTTTAACGCAAGTTGCGTGATATCGGCAGTGTGTTCCTTGTCAGGATCTTGCAAATGTGCGCCGCCAAACTGGAGCCGGGCAAAAGTCCGTACTTGTTTGCCATCCAGCTCGATGGTTTCTTTGGCGTACAAATGCGCTGCCAGCGGCGCGGAGTAGGTTTTCTCCACTTGCGTGCGTAACGGCGCTACCAGCACATCCAGCAAACTCAGCACTTCGACGCTATAAATCGTCTCGCCCTGATTATTCTTGTGATCCAGCGCAGGGCGGAAATGCACCGTGTCCAGCAAGCCAACCGTCAGGAAAAAGATCAGTACGGTGAGTGAGGACATGCCGCTGGCGCTATGTCCCACGCGTTTCCATTGCGCCAGCAGATGTTCATGGCGGCGGACATACCAGACGACAGAAAATACAATGGCGACAAACAAATAGATCAGCGCATCGGTCCACAAAATAATCGGGCTAAAAGACATGGTCAGGATGGATGGCTCTGCGGCGATGAGGCCGGTTTAATTACACAAAATCATTCATATCATAAATGAATGCTGGGATTTTTTGAAAATTTATCAATACCGGTAAACCGATCAATGCATTAAGGCAGGATACAGTCTAACATCGATAACGGTTAAGGTCGCGTGATGATGGAGAATCCGCGCATGAAAAAGGAGGCAACAGTCCGGGCGAGTGTTTCCGTAAGATCTCTGCCCGGCGCTGTTGTGTGGAGGATGTATTTATTGCTGCGAACGATATTTTTTAGAAATTCTCATATTGCAGCCGGTCTTCACGCCTGATCAGCTCGTCAATCGTAAGACCGATTGCCGGTTTACCGCTGAATACCGAGCCCGCCCGTTTATTGTTGAAGTGTTCCAGCATGGTGGCATAAGCTCTGGGCGGGAGAGGAAAGAACTTAACTTCTTTTACCGCGAGAAGCGCATTTTTCATATAGAACTCCACAAATGCCTTGACCTCGGGTTTCTCAGCCGCCTTGATATTGACGTAAATAAAAACCGGACGGGATAGCGGCTGATAGCTGCCATTTTCCACGGTTTCGGCAGAAGGAAGAATCGCGCCCTTGCCGCTGTCAATCGCAACGGCGGTTACTTTGTCCTGATTCTCGATGTAATAGGCGAAGCCAAAAAATGCTAAGCCGTTTTTATTACCCGCCACATTGTTTACCAGCACATTGTCATTATCGGATTCAGTGAAATCATGACGGCTGGATTTGGCTTTGCCGACAATGGCCTCGGTGAAGTAATCGTAAGTGCCGGAATCCTCGTCAGCGCCGGATAGCTTTATGGCTTCATCCGGCCATGCCGGGTTGATTTGATTCCATTGGGTGATTTTACCTTGCGCCGCAGGTTCCCAGATTTTCTTCAACTGCGCGACGGTCATTGACGTACTCCAGGAATTTTCCGGATTGATCGCCACCGTCAGCGCATCAAATGCCACGGGTATTTCGACATATTGCACGCGGGCGCTTTTACAATCTTTCATTTCACTATTCAGAATCGGGCGGGAAGCATTCACGATATCAATCTCGCCACGGCAAAATTTCTTGAAACCGCCGCCGCTGCCGGAAACGCCGACGGTAACGTTAATCGCGTTCTTTTTTGCGGTTTGGAAGTTGTCCGCGATGGTTTTGGTGATCGGGTAGACGGTGCTGGACCCGTCTATTTTAATAACCGCTTGTGCATTGGCAACACTGGTGGAGCCAATCAGTATTGCCATTGAAATTGCTGCGGTGAGTTGCTTGAAGGTATAAGGTTGCGACATTTCATTCTCCTATTTGAGATGATGCGGCGTAAATGACGGCATTCAAGATGCCGCGCATGAAAATGTTAACGCATGTTTTCCAATGCTGTCATGCGGGTAAAAACGTAAGCGTTGATAAATTGCAAGCTTTTTAAAATCGAGCATTCAGGAAACCGCACTGAATACTCGATTTTTGCACTATTTTTCAGCTGCGGGTTTTTAGAAATCAATCGTCCACTGTGTCAGGAATGCACTCAGATCGCCATTGTTCCAGCCATGCGTACGCGCTCCGGCACCGCCCGAGTAACCATTGGTATTCGTGGTTGGCGTTGCTGCGGTATTGATATCCAGCATATGAATGACATTGGCCTGAAATTTAACATTGGAATGCGGATACCAGTTTAAGCCGAATCTGACCATGTCGGCGCGGCCTCCTTTGATGACGCCGGAATTCATGTCAATGTAATCATAGCCGAATGCAACTTCCCATGCGCCCCAGCCGGTGCCGTTCCAATGAAAGGGCCGGTTAGGCTTGATGCGGTTTGCCGCGCCGTTTCTGACGTGATAGGCCTTCGACTCACCGGTCAGGAAGTAGCTGACAAAGCCATAATAACCGGTCAGGTGTTCGCTGTCATAACCGACACCGTTGATATTGGTGCGCAAATACTCGCCTTGCGCCGAGAATGGTCCGTAGACAAACCAGCTTTCCGCGCCGTAGCGATCATAACTGGTGACTTGACGGCGATTGGGGTCGTTCAACGCACCGGTGCTCAGGTTACCGGTATTCAGGATATTGGTGCGATCCACGTTGGTTCCCGGAAAGGCAAAGAACGACATACCGCCGCCGCCACCGATCTGACCTTCTCCGACCATGGTGCCGTCGGCGCGATATTGTGTGTTGACATCGGTATGTCCGGCAGAAACACCGACATGGAAAAACTTGGTGTCATCAATCATCCAAGGTCTGCCGCTGACACGGCCAATACCTTGCCAGCCGGTGTCGCCGGAGCCGTTGTTACGATTCTGGTTACCGTTGGCATTGACGGAAGTCGATGCGGAAGACCATCCGCCGATGGGTTCGGTTTGGAAAGCAATACCGGTTTGAAATCGCTTAACCGCATAATTGGCGCCGATACCCGTTTTATAGGTATTGGGGTTATCGACGAACGAATTGACGGACATATGCCGTTCGATAAAAGTCAGATAGCGGTTACTGGCGGCTTCTTCCAAGCTGAACGGCTCCTTGAACGAGCCCAGTTTGTAAGAAAGCGCATCGGTATGATTCAAGCGCACGAACGCATCGGTAATTCCCGATCCGACGGTACCGTTGCCCCGGCTGAAGTCATATTCGAACTTGTAATCCCAGATTTTATAAAAGGTACCTTCGATGCCCAAACGTGCACGGCGGATATTCATGCCGCTATTCAATTCGTTTGCGGTACTCGCGCCGAAAGCGGGGCTAGGGTCATTGATAAAGTTGTATTGCGAGGCTGGCTGAATCCGTCCATTCATCGATACTGAGAAATTGCCGTCCTTGGTTGACCAATGTAGGCCGCGATCATCAAAGTTCCCGTGTATTTTTTCAACTTCCTTGACACGCTCCTCAAGCACCGAAACCTGATTCTTCATCTGCTCCTTCTCAGCTTTTTCCCGCAACCTGACCAAGCGGTCGCCCGCCGGTTTATTCTCCGCCTCCGCTGTCCGGTCCTCTGGGGTGGCAGTTTGTGCAGGTGTTGCTAATATGCTTTTAGAAGCTTCTTTCTTGGCCGATGCTTTTTCTGATTTCTCATATGTGCCCATATGAACGCGGCCAGGGCCGGGTTCCGCAAAAATTTGCTTGGTTTTTGTATCAACATATAAATCGAGTGCATGGGCGCTGGATAGAACACCTAAATTGATTAACGCTGCGGTTGCCAGGGTAAGTCTGAATAATTTCTTCATCTGTCGTTGATCCAGGGTTGAAAAAGTGAGTCATCTAAGGTGGCAACCGTTATATAGAATCAATGTTACAGTTTTATGACAGTTACATTTTTTTTACGTTTTTATGACACAGCTTGTTATCCGGGATCGCAGTGCTGGCAGGTTAACTACTTGAAATAGTGATTATTAATTTCTAAAATAGCGGATGCATTCAACGCAAAGGTAACAATGACGTTGCACAATGCATAGTTTGACTTTCTTGGATTGACGGGAACTTTCATGACGAGAGCACCTGTCTAACCAGGTACTTAACAGGGGAATATGATCTCTCATGTTAAGCACCTAATTCTATTAACTAACTGACTTATTATTATTTAATAGGAGGAAAATAAAATGGCAACAACTTATGGCACGA
>NZ_QRBZ01000020.1 GCF_009833085.1 Nitrosomonas oligotropha
GTTTAATTATGGAACACCTAAGCATCAACTAAATATACTGAAAAATTGGACTCAAATTTAATCTGATCTACTACAGCCCCTTAATTTAATCATTGAAGTGCATGACGTTGCGTCGTGCACTTAAAGCAAATTGAGTCTACCAGTTCCTGCCATGGGGAGTTTCAGGAAAAGGATGCCAGGTATAGAGTCGCGAATTCTTACGCTTTATTCTTGCGCACAATGACTCTAATTTTTGTTGGATGCAATTGATAGCGCGTGACCAGTGTCAATTACGACGTGCCGGATCACGAATCCAAAACAAGTAACATCCTCATCACCAGGTCGTAAAAAGATCATCGGTTATATTCTTAAATTCGCGACCTGTCCATTTGTTTCCTTAAGTCTCGCGGGCAGCACCGGACACCGCAAGGTGTAAGTGTGTGTCCTTTGTCGCGGATGGCGGTGGATCAATAGTTGTTTTACCCGCGATGCGGTATTGCCCGGAAAGCGAATTGTACTGCTAGGCACCAATAGGCAAGGCGGCTAGCAATAAGAGTATGGTAATAACGTTTCGTATTATGTTGTTCCTAACGTTTGAATTCAAGCTGCGACTCGTCAGGGCCATTGCGCCTGCAGCGAATGGTTAGGTTGTTGCCAATGAAAACCATACTTGGAATTCACATGACTGCTCGATCGCCGATGAGATCTCTGCACATTCCCTTTACGTGTTGCCATAAATCGCCCGTGGAACGCTCCCACCTCAAATAGGAGTCTTGCGATTGCGCATCACCCCACCAAATGAGTAGGTCTATCTCATTCCAAGATGAGCGAGTTTCTAGTGGAACAACCATCAATTTGGTTCGCACTGCTTGGCGGAAGTCTTCTTTTTTCATATTGCACCATGTGCGGATTCAAAAACCTAACGTAGAAGTGAGCGGTTTGAGTGGCTTTTTGTGCAGATCCACTCGGCTGCAAGGTTATGCCACAAGTGCATTGTTTTGTCTGAAACGGTTGATTCCGAAGCAGGTGATGCGGTGGCACCAGCCCACTTGCACAGACTTGAGGCCCAAGCGCGTTACATGAGCTTTGATGGCGGTAGCGAGACTGTCGTGCATGAACTGATGAAGTGTGAGCATCTGTCCATTCACAAACTCGACGACAGATTCCAACACCAACCTTTGCCCACCATCTGGGGTTGGTTCGGTATGTTCGGTTCCTGCAGCTCCGAGCAACGCGAATAGAGGCGAATCGCTCTCAAAGACAACAGCCTTGGACTTGTAGTGTATGACGTTGTCGCGATCTTTTCTCAGGCGGGTCATCCACGGAACTGCATTGGAGAATGCGGCTGACAGTTCAGGGTAGGTCGATGTATTGGCAATCAGATATCCGGCCAAAGAGAGTATAGAGACTTCTCGATTTTGCGGGTGCGAGCCACCACGAGGTCCTTTGAGACCTCGTGCGCTCTTAGGCAGTAATTGCCAAGTAACGTATGCGATGTCGTTGAGCACAATACGAAACCAAATGATGAAGTTCTCCAGATCGGCATCCAAGAATGGGCGTTCCTCCCGACTGAGATTGATAACCGACATGATCCGTTCGTAGCAGCCGAACAGCCGGGTGAGCGACCAGAATAACGTTCCAGTGTTGAAGTGATGCGGATTCTCATATTCACCAAAGCCAACGGCATCCAGCGTATCAAAGAGCGGAACGTAGAGGGAATGAGGATCGTCAGGTTGTGGCATAACGTAATATATAAGACATTTTGTTCAATAATTCTACCGAAAATATCGTGTAATCACAGTGAGTATTATTTATCATTCTGCTTTTAATATTAATTGATAAATTAAGTAAGACAATTCATAGAAGCAAATACGATCAATGCGATCAATTAAGAATTTGCTCGATTCAATCCGTGAGAAAAAATTGCGAGCACGATCGTTTAAGCATGGAAAAACTAATACTCCAAAGATTAACACTTTGTTATTTTTGATAACAAGCTTCTTCCGGCGGCTCGGCTGCTGTTTCAGCAATTAAATCGATCCGAAATCAGCAATTCGGCTGCTACCTTTCCACCAACATCAACTCGGCTTCCACAACCGCATCATCCCTCCGATATTTCAATTCCACTTTCTCCCCCGCCTTCAACGACCGCAAAATCGCCGCATACGATGCCAAGTCGCTGATCGGCCGCCCAGCCAGTTGAATCAAAATATCACCTTGTTGTAGCCCTGCTTGTTGCGCCGGGGAGCCGGGGAGGGTGTTGTCTACGCGTACGCCTTCGCCTTGATAAGTGAAATCCGGCACCGTGCCGAGGCTGGCTGTGCGTTTTTCTTTGCGTTCAGCAGGTTCGGCGGGCGCGGGGGCTGACGATTGCGTGACCGTCAGCGGTTCGATGCGGTTGGCGAGGTATTCGGTGGCTTCTTTCAGGATGGCGGCGACTTTGACCAATCCGGCGGAGTCGATTTTATCGACGGTGTCGCCGGGAGCGTGGTAGTCCTCGTGCGCGCTGGCGAAGAATTGCACTGCCGGGATGCCGGCTTGGATGAATGCGGCTTGGTCGCTGGAGCCGAAGTCGTCTTGCACGGCGTTAACCGGGATGCCGGTGACGAAGCTTGCGCCACGGAAAATATGCACCAGTTCGCGCGCGGTGCCGGTGCCGAACACCGTGACCGGATTGTTTTCCAGCCGTCCGACGGTATCCAGATTCAACATCGCGATGATTTTTTCAGTGGGGTGATGCTTGTCAGCGCGGGTGTAATGCCTGGAACCGAGCAGATTGGCTTCCTCACCGGTGAACGCGGTAAAAATGACGGTACGTTCCGGCTGCCATTTCGGCACAATCTGGCGGGCGAGTTCCAGCATCACGGCGATGCCGCTGGCGTTGTCGTCCGCGCCGTGATGAATTTTGCCCTGATGCGCGGCGCGCACGTCCGGCCAGCCGGTGCCGAGATGGTCGTAATGCGCGCCGATTACCAGGCTTTGCCCGGCCAGTTGCGGATTGGTGCCGGGCAGGATGCCGACGACGTTACGCAAGGTGATATTGCCTTTCGGCAAGCCGACATCCTGTTGCCAAGTTTGGAAAAAACTATTGTCGTCGCCTCCGGGCAACAAACCGATCTGCTGGAATTGCTTGGCGATATACGTTGCCGCGGTATCCAGTTCCGCTGACCCCAGTTCGCGGCCCTTGAAGGATTCATGCGCCAAATGCGAGATGTCATCCATCATGCGGCTTTCGGAGAAGACCGGCGGCAGTTCCGCCAGCGCGCGGCGCGGCTTGGTGATGCCGGTATGCGCCGTGCGGATGGCGTGGCCGTCTTTCTGCTTGACCCATTGCGTGAGCGGCGATTGCGTGATGGGCCATTGTCCCTTGCCGATATTGGCCAAGTCATTGCCTTTGAACACCAAGTAGCTGTATTTGCGGTAGTGCGGTAATTTGTTAGCGAGTTCGGCAATTGCTTTCGGATGGTCGGCGGCAACCCATAACAGCGTTTTGTCGGGATTGGACGGCTGCCGGGTGGTCAATACCACCGCATGGCCTTCTTGCGGATACGTTTTGTGATCCAATTTCAATTGCTTGGATTGATACGTAACACCGCGATCAGCCAGATTCTTCACAACCGCATCGGCAAATTTGTTCTGCCACCCCATGATCCAGACGGTGCGATCCCCGGGTAGCATTTTCAATTGATCGTCGCTGACGATTTCCAGCGGACTCGATTGGGTTTTTTGCCAATTCGCCGCCAACGCACGATACGCTTCCAGAGCGGATTGATCCGCACGCGCAGGCAGAACCAGCAACGGTTTTTCCGCGCCGAAACCCTGCGACAAGGCCGATGGAATCTCGCGGCTATCCAAGCGCCGGAACACGTCGAAATGCGGATCGAGATCAACACGCACCGGACGGGCATGAAAATCCAGCGCGATGGTTTGCGTGCGTTGATCCACGGTGATATGCGATTGCGTTGCCATGTCCTCGCCTTCCAGCGTAACGGTAACCGGAACGTGGAGCCGGTAAAGATCGCCCGGCTGCGTTTGCTCAACCGTCAACGTGAGTTTGAATCCATCTGCCGTGCGCTCAGTCTCGGCAGCGCGCAACACCAAATCGGGCGCACCGGCGCGCTGCACCCATTGCTCGAATTGCGGCGCAAGATTCTTGCCGGTTACGGTATTGAATGTTGCCTGTAAATCCGCAAAAGTTGCCGGCTGGAATTTGAATTGCTTATAAAACTGCCGCAGCGCGCGCACAAAATCCTGGTCGCCCAATTCCTGGCGCAGCATGTGGAAGAACATCATGGTCTTGCCGTAGCCGACCGCTTCCGAGCTGGCGCTGTGGCGCGACACGAAACGGATGATGGGAAAATCTTTTTCCTTGTTGACGAAATCGGCGTACTTTTGCAGCACGTCGCGCCGGTATTCGTCGCCTTTGCCGCGCTGTTCGTTGACCAAATGGTCGGCGAGATAAGCCGTCAACCCTTCCGCCCAATTGCCCTTGGCGTAATCGACGAAGACGCCGTTGCCCCAGTAGTTATGCAGAATTTCGTGCGGATACGACGAATGCAGAATGAACGGCAAGCGGATCACCTTGGAACCCAGCAGCGTGAACGACGGCATGCCGTAACCGCTTTCCCAGAAATTCTCGACCAGCGCGAATTTCGTGTACGGGTAGGGGCCGATCAATTTGTTGTACATGGCGATGTACTGCGCGGTCGCATCCAGATACTTTTGCGCCAGCGGCTGATCGGCGCTGCGCAAATACACCAGCGCATTCACTGCACCGGCGGATTGTGTGTAACGGTGGAATTTTCCGGCGATGAGATAAATATCGTCCTGCGGCTGCTTTTCCTCCCACACGATGTTTTGCACCGTGCTGGTCCGGTTTTCCCGCAACAACGCGCCCTGACTCACCACGTCCCAATCGGCTGGCGCTTGAATATCCAACTGGAACGACACCAAAGCATCGCCAAACTGCGGATACCATGCGCTGGCATTGGCTAGAAACACCCCTTCCGGCGAAATCACCCCCGGTGTTGAACCGAAACTGCGCGAATACTCCTGCCCCGGGCCTTGCACTGCGTGGTGAATCTTGCCATTGAATTGCAGTGTGAATTCCTGCTGTTCCGGCGGTAGCGTTACGCGGTAATGCCGGATCGAAATCGGCCGGGATTTCAGCGTAACCTCGTTTTCATCCGCCTGAATTACAGCACCTTGAACATCCGTAACCGCTAAACCGGCATGCAAAAAGAATTCGAGTTGCACGGGTTCTTTTGCATCCCGCGCCCAATCCGGAATCCGGATTTGATCTTTGACACGAATTTCAAAAGTGTTTGGCGACAACTGAATTTCCATGTGGTGATGGAAGGTTTCGTTATTTGCCGTGGCAACCGGACTGATACAGAGAGAGAAAACAAGCACAAAAAAGGCGATGCTGAGGTTTAGTGATTTTTGCATTTTGTAAGGAGATTGAACGGATTCTGATGATTATCGGAAATTCCACGCTATTTGCAGCGCAGTGTGATTTTGCTCACTGCATGTTTAGCATCATATCAAACATCATTGGTGTGTTGAGACAACTCACATACCGTCGGCATGATGCCAGGAATGGACACTAAGCTGAATAATCAATAGCGAGCGAAGAACGATGGGAAACGACAATAATCAAGATTCCAAGAACGGTCTGATTTCGATACTGTTATTGATCATGCTTGCGACCGGCACGCTGATCGATCCGTTAACCAGCTCACGGCCATTCGATCCGCTCAATAAAAAATTGTCATTGATGGATGAACGGAAGATCGACGCCCGGCTCTGGCAAGACCCGATTGCGGTTACCGAGCAGTTTTTCAAAAATAATAAAGAAGCAAAGCAGAATGATGATCGTGCCTACTATTCGATTAATGACTTCACTCGAAAAATTAAGCAGGAAATTGGTGGCAAAACTGTTAGCTTAAAAGTAGTTGCGGTAAGCGTGTATGGCAGTTCTTATTCCGAACCGGTTGAGTATCGGCTGCGCTATCGCAATGCGGTTGTGTCCGCACTGGGTTCAAGTGGCTATACACCTCTGGATAATGAACATATTAAATATTTTAATCTAAACACTGGATTCTCTCCTGATTACTGTTTGAATACTGAGATTACCCTACCTTATGAATGGTACGAGCATAATTCCCAATCAGAAAAAGTATTGGTTATCTGGTTGAACGAAGACCCGATTCCTGAGGGTAAATATCGGGATTTCATTAATTTGCTGTATCAAGAATTGAAACAAGCCGAACCAAAAGTTAAAGAATTTAGCTTCTCATTGATTGGACCAACCAATACGTCTTTATTGGTGGGGTTAATGAATCGTAAATCGATCGAAGAAAAATCCCATTCATTTAGAATTTTTTCGGCAGGGGCTACGATTTCTGATGGCGACTTGTTGAGAGAAATTGTAAAAAGCGAAGAATATAAAAATGACAAAAATGACACTGATCCAGATTGCTCAAAAGAAACAGAAAAAGAAAAGAAGAAACAATGTATAAAAGAAAAAATCCGGTATGAACTGGATAGACATTCGATTGTGCGTACGATTGGGCAAGACGAAAACCTAGCAAAAGCGCTTCTTTGGGAATTGGAACAACGAGGCATTAATCGTGAGACTCCAAAAATTAGGGAAACGCTGAATAATTTAACGGATGTACCGAAGCGTGAGGTACATGGGACGCAGCAACCGATACATAGCAATCAGATAGACAAAGGGGCGGGTACCGCGCAACAAAATAATCCGTTTAAGGAAGACTGTAAAGATCAACTGGTACTCATTAGCGAGCAGGATTCGCTGTATGCCAGAAGCCTGGTTAATCATTTTTTTTCCATTTTAGGAGAGCGATGTAAAAGTGGGAAAGAATCTAATGATGCAAAAAGACTAATAAAAAATTTTACTTATTTACGCGGTTTGGATGGAAAATTGCCTGAGTTCGATGAATCGAATAAAAAATCACAGAATGAAAAAAATACCAAAGAACAAAAAAATCTATTGACGCAGTTGGACGATGCATCGCCCGAGCATGCTGAAGGCCGCAATCAATTTGATTATTTAAGGAGATTGGTCGACAAAATTGAACAGTTGGATTCTGCTGATGGGGATAGGGATCAAATCAAGGCAATCGGAATTATCGGAACTGATGTGTACGACAAACTTTTAATTCTGCACGCGTTGAAAGATAGTTTTAAACATAAAATTTTCTTTACGACGGATCTGGATGCCCGTTTTCTGCATAAAGACCAATCTGCATGGGCGCGAAATTTAGTAATTGCCAGCAATTTCGATTTTTCGCTGCACCCAAAATTGCAAGATACTGTAATGCCTTTCAGAGATAGTTATCAAACATCGACGTATCTTGCGACATTAGTGGCTCTAAATCCGAGGGTAATTGAGAATCGAGTAGATAATTGGTTAGATCTTTGGATGATTCGCTATAACAGTCTAGTTCTAAATAATAAATTAGATGCATTGTTAGCCCCTCAAATTTTTGAAATTGGAAGAACACAAGTCGTTCATTTAGCATCGCCCACCAATGAGTTTCTCGATAAGTGGATAGAGAACTCTACCCTAAAATTTACTGAGTCTAGTGAAATCGATAACAGTAACTGTTTAGTCAACTATTTCATGGAATGCAAAGCAATTGAACCTGATCGTACTAAACAGATTGACTGGGAAGTTATCTGCATTACTTCAATATTGCTCCTCTTCGTGGCCTATATTTCTTGGAGACTCTTTAAGGCCGATTGGAAAAATGACACACCGGTTCATATTGTTTTCATATTACTTCCTGTTTTTACGTTATTGTTTCTTCTGCCTTTCCTGATCTATGTAGATAATTACCCGACCCACACTTACGGAGAACCATTCTTCTTGTTTGAAGGAGTCAGTGTCTGGCCCAATCTGGTTATCAGATTTGTGGGAATTATGATGATGATTCTTCTCTTTATATATTTTTTCCATCCTCGCAGGGGGCAAGAGATCGAGGCCATCGAGAATAATTTCGGGCTATGTAAAACAACTTGCTTGCGTGATTGGCAGGATGCTGTTTGGAAAGGTCCATTTTTACATTTTCCTGAAGTAAAAAGCATCCATATGGCTAGTTTATGGTTTGAATACAAGAAAATTATTCAATACAAGGAATCGAAAGGATACTTTTGGATTTTTCTGGCCAGTACAATTTTCCTGGCATTGACCTTATATGTCTTTTGGGAATTGGGTTATTTAAACTTTCCGGCACGCGGTGTTATCACATTATATGGGCACTATATTCTTGTAACGCTTCAGTTCTTCATATTGTGGGGATTGGTTTTTTGGGTTGCATATGAAGCAATCGCTTGCAAGCAGTTTATTGAAGGCATCGAATTGGACCAAACCAGCTCGAAAAAAACGATATGGTTCCCCGGAGTCCTTAGGAAACAGAAAACAATGACGGGTCTTCCAGTAGACAAACTGAATCCTTATCTACATTTTGTCCTGATCACCAAGCTGGTAAAAAGTATCAATAATCTAATTTATCTGCCATTTATTTTAATGCTGATCATAGCGATTGGCCGCAGTGATCTTTTTGACAATCTTGGCTTCTCGCCAGCTTTAATCGTTGTATATCTCCTGGCATCTACATTTCTAATTACTATATTGTATTTGCTGAGAAGAAGTGCTGAAAAGCAGTGTGGAATGGTAGTGCAATACTATGAAGACTACCGGATGCGCTTGGTGGCAATTGCATCGAGTGAATTAAGCAAGGCAGATAATTTGCTGACCGAGATCCGCAATGTTAAGCAAGGTACTTTTTTGCCAATCGTGCAGCGGCCAGCATTACTCGCGCTGTTACTACCTGGTGGCGGTATCGGCTTAACAAGCATCATCGAATACTTGTACAATTGAGACCGGATCTTGTAGAGCGCAAGATATTTGAATTATTTTTAAGGGTTTTGATATTAAATGAAAATGTGTGCTGGAAAACCGGATTATTTTCAATCCGCGATCAAGTTTTCTCCGGTTTTATTTTGCTTGGCAGTGCTGAATGCAAATGCTGCCGATTTTATCACCGGCGAACAACAACTTTCCGTCAAGGAAAAACGCGCCGGGGAGGCGTACTACCGGGCCGATTCAAAATGGATGATTTATCAGGCGGAAATGGCGGATGACAATCCGTTTTATCAGATTTTCCTGAAGAATATCGGCAGCGGTGCGGTTACGCAGGTGTCGCCGGGCAGCGGCAAAACCACATGCGCATGGGTGCATCCGGCGCAGGAAAAAGTGTTGTTTTCCTCGACGCATGAGGATAAGGAAGCCAAAGCTAAAATGGCTGCCGAGATCGAACGCCGCAATGCGGGTGAGCAGAAGTCTTACGCATGGGATTACGATGAGTTCTACGATATTTACGAAACCGATTTCACCGGCGGCAATATCAAGAATCTGACCAAAACCTTGGGTTACGATGCCGAAGCATCGTGGTCGCCGGATGGCAAGTTGATCGCGTTTGCTTCCAATCGCCGTGCGTACAGCGGTGAATTATCCGAAGAGGAAGCCGCATTGTTCAAAGCCAATCCGGCGTCGATGATCGATATTTACATCATGGATGCGGATGGCTCCAACGTGAAAAGGCTGACGCAGACAAAAAGCTACGACGGCGGGCCGTTTTTCAGCCCGGATGGCAAGCGGATCGTGTGGCGGCGTTTCTCGGATAATGGCCGGGAAGCGGAAATCTTTACGATGAATATCGACGGTAGCGATCAAAAACAGATCACGCGCTTGAACGCGATGTCGTGGGCGCCTTTTTACCATCCTTCCGGAAAATACATCATTTTCGCGACCAATCTGCACGGGCATCGCAATTTTGAGCTGTACATCGTCGACACCGATGGTCAGAAAGAGCCGGTGCGTGTGACCGATAAGGAAGGTTTCGACGGCTTACCGGTATTTACGCCGGATGGCCAATACATCACCTGGACCAGCGACCGGACACCCGGTAAGAAGGGATTGTTATTCCACGGCAAGTGGGATCATCAAAAAGCGCTGGAAAGTTTGTCGCTGAAGTAAATCAATCAATTGATTGTAAGGAAGAGAAGCGCTGGCGGATGACAGAAAAGCCAGCGCTTTTTATTTGCCGGGATCCGCGGGATCGGAAAAAAACTTTTCCTTGCGCTTTTGCTCGTCAAAATACAGCGGTTCGTTGGGTTCGAGTTGATTGCCCAGTTTTTGGATTTGCTGCCAGATGTCGGGAAATTCACCCAGACGCTTGAAGCGGCGGGCATTTTTCTTGAAATCTCTTTTGTCGTTTGCTTTGTACAGCAACTCGAATAGCAACAGCCAGCCGGGAATATCCTGTTTGTTTTTAGCGAGCTGTTTTTGCAGCATTTGAATGGCGGCTTCGGAGTTTTCCTGCTCAATCAGCGTGCGCGCTGCGGATATCAGTTGTCCAGGCGGTTCGGGCGGATTCTGCGGCGATTCGGTTTTTTTATCGTCACTGCGGCGCAGCAGCAGCGCTTCGTATTGATGCCGCTCGGATGAATCGAACGGTTGCGCCGTGTCGCGGGATTGTGCAAGTCTTTCCTTGATTCTTTGATAGTTGCGCACGATCAGGAAAATAATCAGCAGCGTCAGCAAAATTCCGAGAAGAAATGTGTTATCCGGGAGCAGAGCGGATTCCGGCGCAGCCGGGGTGGTTTCAACCGGCGCAACTGGATTAACCGGCTGTTGCGTGCTGGCGGGTGGTTGCGGTGCTGTGACGATATTCTCTTCGGGTTGCACGCTACTATCAGCAGGCGGTGCCGCAGCTACTTCTTGCGAAGGTTGGGTAATTTCTTCCGGGGGAATAGGCGATGCGCTCTCGCTGTGTCGCTCGGTGTTGCTGGCCGGAACATGGGCCATGAGTATGGCTTGCATCGCGGTGAGCTGTTTTTCAATGGATTCGATGCGCTTTAACAGAATATTGAGTTCGTTGGTTTCATTTTCAGCAATTTGTTCCAATTGCGCGATCAGTTGCAGTGCTTCGTTCAAGCTGGATGTCGCGCTGTCCGGAGTCGATGGATGCGGTTGACGCTTATTTGCGCCGCGGTTTGCGTTGGATGGGTGCGCTTTGGTTGCCGGTTTTGCATACTTACCGATCGTTCTTAAATCCGGGATGTGGATAACGGTGCCAGCCGGTATGGGGTGATAGGTCCCATCGGGAAAGTGCTCGGGATTTGTACGGATAACCGCACGGACGAATGCATCGCGTGCAACTGCGTCGTGCGGAAACATCAAATGACCGATCTGCGGAATATTCTCTCCTGGCAGGATTTGCCACTGCATTCCCGGTCTGACTGCGTTATCGGCAGAATTTACGGTAGTGTGATCGCGCTCTGAATGTGAAACAGGTACTTCAGCCGAAACCGAAGTACCTGTCAAAAAGAGAAGAATGACAATGAATAGTTTGCCGCGGGATACAATCATCTAGTTCAAGAAGGTTTTCTATTTACAGTAAGTTGCAATCGTCTTGTTGGCATCGGCTATTTTTCTTTGCCGCAAATCATCATCCACATAAAGCATACCGCCAGCGCCATCGGGAACGGTTAGACGCGGTGAATCGGTGTACATTTTAAGCTGAGTTTGCGCGTCTATACATTTTTTTTTGTTTTCTTCCGATTTGGCTTGTTGTTTCGATTCTTCTTCTCTTTTGAGTTGCCGCCGTTTATCGAATTCTTCTCTGTCTTCGGATAAATTCCTGGATTTGTTTGGATTTCCTGCGACTGGCGCGGATTTGATATTTAATCGTTGCTCATCCTGGGCGGCATCCGGCGGGGGCGGTTGATCGGTGTATTGTGTTTTACCGTTTTTATCGACCCACTTATAAATCTGCGCGTTGGCACTGATGCTCATCAACAGAATGATCACTGTAAATACAAAAATTCTCATAGCGTGCTCCAGAACATGAATAATCTGAAATACATCGGTTTCGTATTTATGCAACTTAAAGATTTTTCGCATTAAATCATATCCGCTCGAAATATGCTGTATTGTTGGCTGATTTGGCGCGAAATTCATGGCTGAATTTGGCTATAATGTCGCTTTGCCAAGGATTGTTATCATGCAATTGATTCAAAAAGCACTGACCTTTGATGATGTTCTGTTAATCCCAGCCCACTCGACGGTTCTGCCGCGTGATGTCAGCCTGGCAACGCAATTGACGCGCACCATCACACTCAATCTCCCGGTACTGTCGGCGGCCATGGATACGGTAACCGAAGCACCGCTGGCGATTGCCCTGGCGCAGGAAGGCGGCATCGGCATCATCCATAAAAATATGACGATCGAAGCGCAAGCCGCGCATGTCGCGCAAGTAAAGCGTTTCGAGAGCGGTGTGGTCAAGGATCCGGTTACCATCCATCAGAATATGACCGTGCGGGAAGTGCTGGAACTGATCCGCCAGCACAAAATCTCCGGTTTGCCGGTAGTGAACGGTAAAAAAGTCGTCGGTATCGTCACCAATCGCGATCTGCGTTTCGAGACCAATCTCGATCAGACAATCAAACATATCATGACGCCGAAAAGCCGGTTGGTGACCGTCAAGGAAGATACATCGCGTGAGGCGGTGCTGGCGCTGTTGCATAAACACCGGCTGGAGCGTGTTCTGGTGGTCAACGATCAGTTCGAGCTGTGCGGATTGATTACCGTGAAGGACATCATCAAAACGTCGGAATATCCGCTGGCGTGCAAGGACGAACAGGAGCGGTTGCGGGTCGGGGCGGCGATCGGCGTCGGGGAGGGCAGCGAAGAGCGCGCCATTGCATTGGCGGAAGCGGGCGCCGATGTGATTGTGGTCGATACCGCGCACGGCCATTCGCAAAGCGTGCTCGATCGTATCGCATGGGTCAAAAAGAATTTGCCGTCGGTGCAAGTTATAGGCGGAAACGTGGCGACGGCAGCGGCAGCCAGAGCGCTGGTCGATCATGGCGCGGATGCGGTGAAAGTGGGTATCGGTCCCGGTTCCATTTGCACCACGCGTATCGTCGCGGGTGTCGGGATTCCGCAGGTCACCGCGATTCATAATGTTTCCGAAGCGTTAAAAGGAAGCGGTGTGCCGATGATCGCCGATGGCGGTATCCGCTATTCCGGCGATATTGCCAAAGCGCTGGCGGCGGGTGCGAATACCGTGATGCTCGGCGGATTGTTCGCCGGTACGACGGAAGCACCGGGCGAAATCGAGTTGTTCCAGGGACGCTCGTACAAAAGCTATCGCGGCATGGGTTCGCTTTCCGCCATGCAACAGGGGTCGAGTGACCGCTACTTCCAGGATAAAGAACAGAAAAACAACGATAAACTGGTTCCCGAAGGTGTGGAAGGCCGGGTTCCATTCAAAGGCAGCATTTCCGCCGTGATCCATCAGTTGATGGGGGGCGTGCGGTCGAGCATGGGGTATCTGGGTTGCGAAACCATCGCCGCGATGCACGAAAAAGCCGAATTTGTCGAAATCACCTCAGCCGGTATCCGTGAATCGCATGTGCACGATGTGCAGATCACTAAAGAAGCGCCAAACTATCACGTCAAATAAGAATTCTCTTCAATGCATCAGAAAATCCTCATCCTGGACTTTGGTTCGCAGTACACGCAACTGATTGCGCGGCGCGTGCGCGAAACGAACGTCTATTGCGAATTGCATCCGTACGATGCCAATCCGGAATTTATCAAAGCTTTTGCGCCCAGCGGAATTATCCTTTCCGGTGGTCCTGCTTCAGTCACTGAAGACGAAACACCGCGCGCGCCGCACATTGTCTTTGAGCTGGGCGTGCCGGTGTTGGGTATTTGCTATGGCATGCAAACGATGGCGGCGCAATTGGGCGGTACGGTTGAAAATGCTGCCGTGCGCGAGTTCGGTTATGCCGAGATACAGACGACGCAACACGGCGCGTTGTTTCAAAACATACAAGATCGCACCAGCGCGGATGGAAACAACGTGCTGGATGTCTGGATGAGTCATGGCGATGCGGTGATCGCATTACCGGCCGGATTTGAGGTGATGGCGTGTAACGCGGCCACGCCGATTGCGGCAATGGCGGATGACCGGCGGCGCTTTTACGGCATCCAGTTTCACCCCGAAGTGACACATACGCTGCAAGGCAAAGCGATCATCGAGCGGTTTGTGCATGGTATTTGCGGCATCGGGCACGATTGGAATATGCCGGATTATGTCGAGGAGGCGATCGGTAAAATTCGCGCAACGGTGGGTAACGATCAGGTTATTCTGGGCTTATCCGGCGGTGTGGATTCCTCGGTGGCGGCGGCATTGATCCATCGCGCCATCGGCGATCAGCTGACCTGTGTTTTCGTCGACAATGGCCTGTTGCGCGCCAACGAAGCCAGACAAGTTATGGAAACGTTCGCTAAGAATTTGGCGGTTAAAGTGATTCATGTCGATGCCAGCCGGGATTTTTATCGCAACCTGACCGGTATCACCGATCCAGAAGCCAAGCGGAAAATTATCGGCCGGGAATTTGTCGAAGTATTTCAGCGCGAATCCGCCAAAATCAGCGACGCCAAATGGCTGGCGCAAGGCACCATTTACCCCGATGTGATCGAGTCGGCCGGCGGGAAAACCAAGAAAGCGCATACCATCAAGTCGCACCACAACGTCGGCGGATTGCCGGAGACGATGCACCTGAAATTGCTCGAACCGCTGCGTGAACTGTTCAAGGATGAAGTGCGTGAATTGGGCTTAGTGCTGGGTTTGCCACGCGACATGGTTTTCCGCCACCCGTTTCCCGGTCCCGGTTTGGGCGTGCGCATACTGGGCGAAGTGAAATACGAATACGCCGAATTATTACGACAGGCCGATCATATTTTTATCGAAGAATTACAGCATTCCGGCTGGTACGAAAAAACCTCACAAGCGTTCGCGGTGTTTTTACCGGTCAAATCCGTCGGCGTGATGGGGGACGGACGCACCTACGAATACGTTATTGCGCTCAGGGCCGTGCAAACCCAGGATTTCATGACCGCCAACTGGGCGGAACTGCCGTATTCGTTACTCAGCAAGGTTTCCAACCGGATTATTAACGAAATCCGCGGTATTAACCGCGTCGTTTACGATATATCCGGCAAGCCACCGGCTACCATCGAGTGGGAATAATTTTATGTCTTGCATTGTCCAGCATTGATTTGTAAAAACGACCATGAGACCCGCTTAAACGCGGGTTTTTTGTTTTTCTGTCTGGTATACCATGCAATAAAAGCAACGCCAAGACAGAGCAGAGAGGCCGTCCGATTCCGAATTGCATTCAAACCTAACAGCGCCTTGCGATGTGGTATAAAATCAAGCCGGGAAGCTGCTTGTTTTCATACAGTGGCTCTGTGATCTAATGATGAGAAGGAATCAACATGTTTCAAACACTTTCTACGCTTATTGTCGTTGTTGCACTGCTGCAAGGTTGTGTTACCTCCAAAGAGGTGTTTCTGGCCGATGGCACCAAAGGGCATAACATCAACTGTGGCGGCTCTGGACTGAACTATAGCAACTGCCTTGAGAAAGCGGGTGAGGTCTGTGGCACGCGCGGGTATCACTTGTTGAATCAGCAAGGCGAAGCGGTTCCTTTCTCTCGGGCAATCCGCGAACTGGGCGCAAACACACAATCATCATCGATTGGATATTCGACAACTTCCGGCGCGACAGTCACGCGTAATCTATTTATCAAATGCAAATAAATGGGGGTAACTTATGAAAGTCGAGGTAACGGTTGAGCTCGAGATCAGTCTGCATAAAACCAGTATTGCAGACATCAAGAAATTACTGGAAGAAATGATGGATCCAAAAAAGTTTGACGCCTTGGAAGCGATCAGAATCAAGGATGTAAAAATAGGCGGGTAGATTTTCTTTCAATCGCAATGGATTGAAAAAACGAGGAAGCGGCAAATAGTTCAGAGTTTCCGGGCAGTTAAATAAAGTTAAATTTTTCTTGATACTATGCCGTGCGCTATGATGACCGGCTGTCATGGTATTTAATGCTCAATTTACAATGGGATAGGAATGAAGCGGGAATTCAGAAAGCCGGTTAGCTGGCTCGGGGGCAGGGATCTTCTGACCAGTCTCAAAAGCATTATTTCCTCTACAGTGAATGGTGAGAAGCAAGATTCCAGAGATTGGATGTTTGCTGAAACCATTTCAATGAAGCGTTGCACTGGCAATCAACAAGAACCCTACTGGTTTGATTACATTGCGGATACCGGCGACGGTATGAGCGCGGTCTATAACGTCGCGTATTTGTGCATGAGCGATCTCTGGCTTAAAAGTGAAGTGCCGGGTAAAGATCAAATCTCGTTATCCCCGACCGAAGGCTATGATCTTCAATTACCGCGCGGCGAGTTTTTATTTGTCGGCGGCGATACGGCTTACCATGTGGCAGATGTTGCTTCGCTCAAAGAGCGGTTCCAGACGCCATTTAATTGGGCGTATGTGGACATCTGTGCCGCTACAGGGAAAAAGGTCGAGCAACGTCCGATTTTTGGTATACCGGCCAATCATGATTATTACGATGCATTGGATGGTTTTAACCGGCAGTTCTGTGAACCGATCAGCAAAAATCTTCAGGTGCATGTGCCTGAGCAAGAAGATCTGCAAGATCCTCAGCTGGGTTTGTACGGATTCACGCGAATGCAAAAAAGCAGTTATGTCGCGCTGGAATTGCCTTTTGATTGGAAATTATGGGGATTCGATGCACAAAAAGGCAAAATGGATAAGCGGCAGCAAGCTTTTTTTGTATCGACCTTTTGCAAAGATCGGGTAATCAACGACGGATTATTCGATGAACAAAAGCAAGAGGATGTGCAAAAAGCTTTGCGAGCTGCAATACCCGGTAAATTAATTGTTGCGACGCCCGAACCCAGCACCGTTTTTGGTAAGCCTGCCGCCGAAGATGCGCCGATGACGAAATCGTTTGAGCATTTGGGACTGGAACCCGTTTTTCTGCATGACGGCAAACTGAGCAGCAACAAATGCCGCTTGGATATTTCCGGAGATACGCATCATTACGCGCGTTACTGGGGATACAAAAATGAAAATGGCGAACCTGGAAATTACGCTTCCGTGGTCGCTGGCGGCGGTGGCGCTTTTTTACATCCGAGCCATACCGATGTTGGTGAAATCAAGAAACAACAGACTTATCCGGCTGAATTGGATTCCCATTGCGAAATCACGCAGAGAATTCTGAATCCATGGAACATTCTTTGGCGTGGTAGTGTTGGGTTAATCGGCGCCCTCGTGGCTTTGGTGACTTATTTTGCAGTGACTATTCCGCAAAGCACTTCGTCTTTATTCAGGTATTTCTTGGATAATTTACCTGACCTCGATGCAGATCAGTATTTCCTGGAACGTATCCAGCAAGCGCTTTTTACTGCTGATACACATCGCTATTTCGAATTATCGTATGGGTTCGATTTGGTTTACATCTTTCTATTCATTGTTTTCTTGCTTGCATGGAAGAGGATAAGCGTACCGGAGTTATCAAAAGTCAAATACAGTGACTCGCAGGATGAATGGGAACGGTTCCGTGCGGCATTTCTCGTACCCGTTTCTTTATGGATAATTCCGTTATTATTTCTGGTGCTTTGGCCTAGAGAATCATCTCCCGCTTCTTTCCAAGCTTCATGGCTGATCGGTTTGTTTGTGCTTGCAGCGCTGCTCATATTTGATCTGAGCCGTGGCTACAGCGATGTTTTATCGGAACGGTCCAAAATCCGGCATCAAACCTCAGGGGATTCCCTGCCATTATGGGTATTAAATGTGATGGGGATTGTTTGTATCGCATTTGGTTTTTTGCATTACGGTGTTTACAAGGCATCCGTGATGAGTTTTGATTTGCTGGCGATCATTCTTTGGTCCTTAGTCATAGCCGGTTTTACCGCATTCCCATTTTTTGATACCGACAAGCTTGGTATTGCCAAAACCAAACGGGGTAAGTTCCTGGCGATAGGTTTCTGGCATGCGCTATTGCAAATTTCAATACCGGTCTGTTTGGCGCTGTATGTCAGTTTGACTGAGTGGCTAGTAATCTGTACGGTGACAATCGCGATTACCGTGGCTGCCGGTTTCTTGTTTACGAATGAGCGTTTAACCAAAAATTTTTCACCGGAAATTCAGGAAAAGATCGGTAATGGTATGTTGATGGCATGGGTTGTCATCGGAATGGCCGTGTTTTTTTCGGCGACGCGAGGTGAGCCTATTCCTGTTGATGGCTGGCGCTTGATTATTGCTTTGCTATCGGGTGCGATTTTTAGCTGTATTTGGCTAGGCTGGTATTTCGCGGTATCGCTGGCATTCAATTGCCATAACGGCGAGGCTGGAGGAGGGGCGAGGTCTGAGCGCTATCGTCATATCATTCGCTTTAAATTGACTGAAAATACGTTGACCGGTTATGTCATCGGTATTGATACCCCCATGACAGACCTCAAAACACAACCACCCAAATTCCGTTTGGTGGATGTATTTACCTTGCAAGCAAAGAACAAATAAATTACGCGCCAGCGGTGATTTAGCAGGGCAATGTCATTGCCCTGCGGTTGTTACGATACGAATGCTTAGTTCAGCCTCATTGAAAGCCGAAAATCTTTAAGAATGTAATTAAAATCAGCACTACCGTCAAAATAAAAACGACTCGCGACATTAATTGATAGATGGCTCTTCGGGTTACTATTTCTTGGTGATACTGAGCATCGATTTCGCGCATCTCATTTTTGAGTTTCCGGAACGGCGGCCCCATGATATCGAGGCACCGGAGAAGCACCATGGCGACCACGGCGTAAGCTACCATCTCGATTTTCAGCATATAAGCCAGAATACTTCCGCTTTCCTTGGGGCCTATCAACGTGAACAGCATGCCAATGACAACCGCCAGCATGACGGAAACATGCGTTAGCAGTGCGGAGCTTTTGGTGTCGATAATGACCATATCGTGAAGGATATGGTTGATATGATTAATGTCTTTTCTCGCATCCGCAAACTTCCTTTCATCTTCCTCATTTAAAGACAAAAGCGTTTTAAAAACTTTGTCTACCATATCGTACATCATCGGACTACCTCCGTTTTTATCGTGTCATGTACTATATGTCATTTGACGATCTAAAAATAGAGCTAGTTTTACCGATTAACGATATGAATATATTATTTATTCTGCTATGCCGGCCGACTGCTTAAGCCATCAGTTCTCTTAATACATAAGGCAAAATGCCGCCATGCCGGTAATAGTCGACTTCAATGGCGGTATCGATGCGGCACAGCAATGGCACCGATTGACTGCTGCCGTCTTTTCTCCGGATATTCAACGTGACATCTTGTTGCGGCTGAATGTTGTCCAGTCCAAGGATATCGAATTGCTCGTCACCTTTGATGCCATACGTATCGGCATTGTCATTGTTTTTGAATTGCAGCGGCAAAACGCCCATGCCGATCAGATTGCTGCGGTGGATGCGCTCGAAACTGGTGGCGATCACCGCTTTAACACCCAACAGCTGTGTACCCTTGGCGGCCCAGTCCCGGCTTGAGCCGGTACCGTATTCCTTGCCGCCGAAAACAACGGTGGGGATATGCTGGGATTGATATTTCATCGCGGCATCGTAAATGCTCATTTGTTCCGGCGCAGCGCCTGCGGTGCCCTGGTAGAGCGTAATGCCGCCTTCGCTGCCGGGAATCATCAGGTTTTTGATGCGCACATTGGCAAAGGTGCCGCGCATCATCACTTCATGGTGGCCGCGGCGTGCGCCATAGCTATTAAAATCGGCTTTGCCGACGTGATGGTCGAGTAGATAACGTCCTGCGGGTGAAGTGTCCTTGATCGATCCCGCCGGGCTGATGTGATCCGTCGTCACGGAATCGCCAAATACCCCCAGCGCGTAAGCATTCGTAATGTCACCCGTGCCACTGGAGGTTGCAGGTTGCAGCGAAAAATTTTGGAAGAAGGGCGGTTCGGCGATATAAGTCGACTCCGGCCAATTGTAGGTTTGTCCGGTAATGGAAGTGACGCTATTCCACAACACGTGATCTTTGGTGAGATTGCCATAGAGTTTCCGGAAGGTATCCGCGTTGGTGGCGTATTTCAATAATGCATGAATTTCCGCGCTGCTAGGCCAGATATCTTTCAGCCACACCGGTTGATTGTTTTTGCCGATGCCCAACGGTTCTGCGGTGAGGTCTTTCAGGACTGTACCGGCGATTGCGTAAGCCACAACCAATGGCGGAGATGCCAGAAAGTTAGCGCGAATGTTCGGATGGATGCGCGCTTCAAAATTGCGGTTACCGGATAGTACCGCGGCGCAGACCAGATCATTCTTGACGATGGCTTCTTCAATCGGTTCGGCCAATGGTCCCGCGTTGCCGATGCACGTGGTGCAACCGTAACCGACCAGATTGAAGCCCAGCTGTTCAAGATAAGGCGACAGTCCGGTGATGTTTAGATAATCGGTGACTACGCGCGAGCCGGGCGCCAGCGATGTTTTGATGTGATGCTTGACCGACAATCCTTTCTCGACCGCCTTTTTGGCCAGCAAACCTGCCGCAAGCAGCACACTTGGATTGGATGTGTTAGTACAGGATGTGATGGCGGCAATCAACACATCGCCTTGGCCCAGATCAATGCTTGAGCCATTCAATTCGACATGGCATAAGTCCGCTGCATTGGGCGCCGGGCGATTGCTGGTCATTTCGGTAACATTGCGGGAAACCATCCGCCGTTCAGCGGATGCAGCGCTTTGCTGCGTCGGTGTGTTGCCGGCGCCGGGTGCCGATAACCGGCCTTCATCGATATTGCCGGAGTCGACATGTGTGCATACTTCGGGATCCTGACTATGGGCATTACGCACTGCGTAACGCTGATTGATATCGTCGTTTTGTTTGCCGTAACCGCTTTCTTTGACGGGTTTGTTAAAGAGTTCGGTAAAGCGGGATTTTATGGCTGCGAGTTCGATTCGATCCTGAGGGCGCTTGGGACCTGCCAGCGCGGGTGATACCGAACTCAGATCGAGCGTCAGTTCGCTGGTGTAGTCGATATCGCCTTTTCTGGGGATGCCATACATCTGCTGCGCCTGGAAATAAGCCTGAAATGCGGCGATTTCTTCCTGACTGCGTCCTGTACCTTTGAAATAGTCGATGGTGGCGTCGTCGACCGGAAAGAATCCCATGGTTGCGCCGTATTCCGGGGCCATATTGGCGATCGTGGCGCGATCGGGCAGCGTCAATGAGGCGGTTCCTTCGCCGAAGAACTCGACAAATTTACCGACGACATTAGCTTTGCGTAGCATTTCCGTGATCGTCAGTACCAGATCGGTTGCGGTAACACCTTCGCGCAACTGGCCGGTTAAATTAACGCCCACCACATCCGGTGTCAGGAAGTAAACCGGTTGGCCCAGCATACCGGCTTCCGCTTCGATCCCGCCGACACCCCAGCCGACGACGCCGATGCCGTTAATCATGGTGGTATGCGAATCGGTGCCCACCAAGGTATCGGGGAAAATGAGTCCGTCTTTGCGGTGCACACCGCGCGCGAGGTATTCGAGGTTGACTTGATGCACGATACCGATGCCTGGAGGAATCACCTTGAACGTGTCAAACGCCTGCATGCCCCACTTGATAAACTGATACCGTTCGTTATTGCGGAAAAATTCTATTTCCATATTGCGATCGATCGCATCTTTCGTACCGTAGTGATCAACCTGTATCGAATGATCAACAACCAGATCGACGGGGACCAGCGGTTCGATCAGCTTCGGATTTTTTCCCAGCTTTACCGCCGTGCTGCGCATGGCAGCAAGATCGACCAGTAGCGGCACGCCGGTGAAGTCTTGCAGCACAATGCGGGAAACGACAAACGGTATTTCATCCACTCTGGCAGCTTCGGGTTTCCAGCTGGCCAATTGCCGGATATGCGCTTCCGTGATCTTTTTATTGTCGTAATTCCGCAACACCGATTCCAATACGATACGGATCGATACCGGCAGCCGGGAAATTTTTCCAATGCCACTTTTCTCCAGCGCCGGTAGTGAATAGTATTTCGCAGTGTTTCCGGGGGCTATGGATAGCTCATGCAGGCTGTTGAATAAATTGTGGCTCATCGGTCATATTCCTGAATAATGCGGGTTAGCGGGTAAATAAAATATTCTGCCGCTAATATATATTTTTGGATAAACAAAGTCACGCTTCGAATGGCGAGCGAAAATGGCAGTAAAAAAGCTGAATAGGGGATATGGATATGATCAGAGATGGGGTGGCTGATGGGACTCGAACCCACGACAACCGGAATCACAATCAGAGGCACTTTAACATATAATCAATGGTTTGAGCTTTTGTTTTGTAATTGGTCATTTTTCTAAACCCTTTATCCACGCGGGTGTATTTTATCATCTTACAAAAAATCGTGCGGTCTATTCGACCGCTTTTGATTTCTTAATTGCCCGTCTGTCATAAACCCTTGTCACCATCGCGTCGGATTTATGTCCGGATAGGTCGCGCGCTTGGCGTCCATCCTCTACCATTTTTGTGATCGCCTTTGCGCGCAGGTCGTGAAAATGGAATCGTTCGTTCCCGAGTTCGCCCCATGCCGCCATGAGGCGGCCCCACATGGCTTTGAATCCTGAATCTGTGTAGGTCTGGCCTGACCGGTTGCAGATCAGAAACATACCGGTGACCGGGCGCGGTAGTGATCTGAGAGCGGATACGCAATCGCGCAGTGCTGGTGTCCATTCGATCAATACCTTGGCGCGAGTTTTCGATTGCACAACCATTATGCCGTCATCGGCAAGCTGATCGAGGCGTATTTTTAGCAGATCACCACGCCGTTGCCCGGTCAGATATGCCAGCCGTGCGGTGTACGATAGCATGCGTCCGGTGTCTCCAATCGATTCGGCATGCGCGCAGAAATCCAGCAGTTCTTTGTCGGTAACGAATCGATCCCTCGGTGTTTCAGTGTTTCGCGCTACGCCCCGGCAAGGGTTGCTATCCACTATTCCCCAGCGCATCGCCATACTAAATATATGCGAGAGTAGCGCTTTCTCGCGGTTTGCTCGCACCGGTGCGGTCTTCCCGCGCTTGTCGAGATATTTTGCGACGTGCACCGGCCGCAGATCGCGCGGAATCATCTTGCCGAAACAGTCCAGCAATCTATGCGCGCTGTCGATTTCGTCTTTGTGGGTGCGCGGCGCCTTCTTCGGGCTGACTTCTGCCATATAACGCCCGATCAATTCACCGATTGTCCCGGCAGCCGGGCGGCCTTCTTCAATTTCCAGTAGTTTGCGCTTAGCTTCTGTGAGATCGTGGCCAAGATTGATGCGCTCGTTGGCGGCGGTGATGGTGTAGTAGGTTGTTTTGCGCTTGCCTTTGTACAGATACATGCGCGGTGGCAGATGCAGATTAGTTTTGCGGCGGGCGATCATTTTCTATAAATATCTAATCAATTGCACTGACATGGTTCAATCGTCGCTTTCCATGTGCTGGTGAAGCGCGGCTCTAGTGTGCATCCGTTGCGGAGCCAGATAGAAACCAATCTGCTTGCATCTGTATTATCTGTCCTGTTAATGTCAAATGCTCCAACGAATACACCGCATTGGCATCTTGCGACATATCCTGTCGGTATTTTCTTCATTCAAATCCTCGAGAAATCCGGTTCTGTGGTTTGCTCTTGTTCGCCTTTAACTGGCATCCCCATGCGCATTTCAGCATAGCTGCGCAGCACTTTTACTCTGCCCAGCCTTGATTCTGCGTATTTCCAGCCGTATTTATTCAGCCATTCAACTTGCTTCGATCGCTTTTGGCAATCGGTTAGTTGGTATAGCTCTGATTCTGTTAGGAATAGTGTCATTTTTTCGGTTCGTTATTTGCTGAGCTGGCTGAAAAGAATTGCATTTCAGGTTTTTCGCCGCGCGCTATTTGATATCCGAGTTGTGTTTTTTGAATCGATATCATTTTCCCGGTGGCGTTAATCATTTCAGTAGCTTCCTTAGCTTTTATTTTGCCAGTTTTGAGTTTTGTGAAAACGTCTTGCAATTCTTCTGTCATTTTGTCTGCTGTTAGCATAATTTCTCCTTGATTAATCTTGATAATCTTATTTGTAAGAATTTCTAGCGTTGTTTACAGTATTCAGGAGAATACTGTAGATGAACATACACA
>NZ_QRBZ01000021.1 GCF_009833085.1 Nitrosomonas oligotropha
CCTTGTCTGTACCGGTAATATCTTGATAAGCTCCTTTAGTAGCAAAACCATAGGGCGCTCCGAGTGATATACCCGCACCAAAGTTAGATTTAAAAAGCAGACCGGCCGCATGGGTGACGGGAACAGTCGCCAATGCAAGCATCAAGAGCACTACACCAGCACTCAACTTGGTCTTGCAACTCGTTCCAGTTTTTTTCATTAATTCCGCTGCGTCATCCGTTGCCAGCTGATTGACAGTTTGTCGTTTTTGATGATTGAAATTCATATTAGGGTTCCTCCTTAACGTTAAAAGGACGGAACTGCGTGGATATGCTTATATCGAAGTTATTTCGTTCGAACTTGTCAAAATCACATATATGATCAAGACGATAGCGTTATCTGGCAGTCCTGCTATCCTGGGGCATTGGCCCGTTAGATCAGTGACTTTGCGTCCCCTGCTTTCACAGGGTTTGCCTTTTTCATACTACGAACCATCTATAAGCAGGAACTGTGCCAGTCAAGAATTTGCCGGTCGACAATTAAAGAAAATACAATTAACAAATAAATTAAACGTATTCTCATCATGGATAAGCAGAAACCAAACAAAGAATAAGTGACGTTTCTTGTCAGCTGGCTACAAGAACTGTCAGCACCGCATCGTAAAAACACAAAAAAGTAGAACGGCCCCGGTTTGCCGTCCAATATTTTGTTGGTGCTGACATAGTCCGGGCGGTTATACTTTCCAGTCATCAAATTGCAAACTATTCAGCGTATAAGCAGGCTGAATTTATTCCCAACGAGAAAGCTGCCTCACCAGCGCAAACCTGTTATGACAGAAACGGACAACGACAACGATCAGGACAATTCACCGACGCCGCTGCAGCAGGTCACGTTTCTGTTACGCAAATACAAGCTGGTGGAAGGACTGGTGAATTTGCAGGATGCGCCGGAAGAATCGCTGGCTGGATCCACGGTGCAGAAACAAAATCTGTCCGAACTGCAAAACTTCCTGGACCAGCTCCATCCCGCTGACATCGCGCTGATTCTCGAAGCATTGCCGCTGGAAGACCGGCTGCTGATCTGGAGCATGGTCAAATCGGACCGGGACGGGGAAGTCCTGCTGGAAACATCCGACGCCGTCCGCGCCACACTGATTACCGACATGCACAATCAGGAATTGGTCGCGGCGACGGAGTATCTCGATGCCGACGAGATCGCCGACCTTGCGCCCGATTTACCGCAGGAAGTCATGGACGATGTTTTTCGCTCGCTCCCCGTGGAAGAGCGCGAGCAACTGCGCGCCGCCATGTCGTACCCGGAGGATTCGGTCGGCGCCTTGATGGATTTCGACGTCATCACGATTCGCGAAGATGTCCGCATGGAGGTCGTGTTGCGCTATTTGCGCATGCTGGATGAAATGCCGGATCACACCGACCAGCTCTTCGTGGTTGACCGGAATGAGCAGTTGAAAGGCGTATTACTGATCAACCGTCTGCTTGTCAGCGATCCTGATACGCTGGTTGCCGATGTCATGACCAACGAAATAATCAAATTGCACCCGGACGATGTCGCGCAACAGGCGGCCAATGCGTTCGAGCGTTACGACCTGGTTTCCGCTTCCGTGGTGGATGAAAACGACAAACTGTTGGGCCGCGTCACCGTCAACACCGTGATCGATTTCATCCGCGACAAAGCCGAGAACGAAGCGCTGAACCTGGCCGGTTTGAGCGAAGAAGAGGATCTTTTCGCACCGGTGTTAAAAAGCGTGCAAAACCGCTGGGTGTGGCTGGCCGTCAATCTGGTCACCGCGTTCATCGCCTCCCGCGTCATCGGCCTATTTGAAGACTCCATCGAAAAATTAGTCGCGCTCGCCGCCTTGATGCCGATTATTGCCGGCATCGGCGGCAACTCCGGCAACCAAACCATCACCATGATCGTGCGCGCGCTGGCGCTTGATCAAATCAACACCAGCAGCGCCTGGAAATTGATCACCAAGGAAGTCGGCGTCAGTATCGTCAACGGCCTGCTGTGGGGAACCATCGTCGGCTTGTTTACCTTCGCCATTTACCAGAACGCCGAACTCGGTCTGGTCATGACCTTGGCGCTGGTGCTGAATCTGCTGCTGGCCGCGCTGCTCGGTGTCCTGATCCCGCTGACCCTGCGCAAATTCGGCCGCGATCCGGCCATCGGTTCCAGCGTGATGATTACGGCTGTTACCGATAGCGGCGGTTTCTTTATTTTTCTGGGACTGGCGACGATTTTTTTGTTGTAAAAGAGAATGGCACATTGGCTGACAGAATTTATGCGATTGCAATAACTCTTAATAAGTTTTAACAACAAGATATCTATTCCTAACTATGATTAAACAACACCTCCTGAGTATTACTGGACAAATCATGTCATATATATCAAGTCGAGCGTATTAATCCGACTCCCACACTTTCTGCGACAACTTCCTATGCATGACTACATGAGGCAGCCACAAATCACTAGTGACATTATATTGACACTAGTGATTTATAGTAATACACTAGTGCTTCATTCTACATAGGAGATCCATATGCCACAGTTTACCGTCGATGAAGATATTGCTGCATTAGTGGAACGGCTTGCAAAGCCGAAGCCCTTTGAGAATCTCTCGTTTAACGCCGCGCTAAGGCGTGTTCTACAAGAGCATATTAAAATAAAGAAAGTAGACGACGAGCTGGATCAGCTGTTGTCGGAATCATTGGCCACAGTAAGGAAAGAACCAAAGAAGACTCCCTCCCCTAGCCCTCAACAGTGGGCGGCAAGCGTGCCTGAGCTTAAAGGAAGAAAAGATTTAAATACATGGAAGGAGGTTTGTGTTCTGCTAAAAATCGATACTGCTGGCGATTCAGCGAGAAGGAAGTTAAAAAACTGGGTTAAGGCAAATCGCCCCAACTGGCCTTCAGTCCCTGAAATCAGCGGTGAATGAATTTGCCCAACCCGGCAACAATCAAGAGGGACTGTACAAAAGCACGCAGCCCCTCACTTTTACCTTATACCAATTTTTCATAGAATACAGATGAAACTCCTAATCTTCCTCGGCACAGTCCGAGGCAGTTCACCCCCTAGCCCTCCACGGCTCGGTTTGAGAGTCGCAAACGCTTGTGTGATGCAGCTTCACCAAGGCGATATTTCAGTGGATCTGATCGATCCGCTGGATTTTGATCTTGGACTCATATTCAAACCACACTTTGCTTATGCACAGGGCAAAGCGCCCGCTCAGCTTCAATCCTTGGCGGAAAAGATTGCAGCCGCGGACGGCTATGTCATGGTGAGTCCGGAATACAATCATTCGCTGAGCCCTGCTTTGACGCATTTGCTCAATCACTTCGGCAGCTCGCTGTTTTCGTACAAACCCAGCGCGATCGTCACTTATTCGGCGGGACAATGGGGCGGTGTCAGGGCGGCGGTGGGAATGCGGTCTTTTCTGTCGGAATTGGGTTGCTTGCCGGTTTCGGCGATGATTCATATCCCGAAGGCGCATGAAGTGCTCGCCGAGGATGGAAGCTTTCTCGCGTCCGTCGACGCGGAGAGATGGACGAACTATTTTGCCCGATCCTTCGCGCAGCTCACTTGGTGGGCATCCGCCGCCAAAAATCAGCGAGATGTTATCGATCCGCTTAAACTGGCGCCTGCTTTTAAAAAAGATCCCTCACAAAGAAATGCTCCCTAAGCTTATGAGTTGCTAAACTGCTCAACCCAAGTCGCATGCTGGATATGGAAAATGTTCAGTAGGGTTCAAATGTTTCATTCCCGGGCAGATGCAGCCCGTATAATACAGCCCAATTAAGATTACCCCTGTCACCATGCCCGCCCCTGAAAGCAACAAGCACCCGCAAACCAAAAACCCCTTGCAAGGCGTTACCCTGGAAGCGCTGCTGACCGAGCTGCATGCGCAGGTTGGCTGGGAGGGGCTGGCTAAAAGGATCGATATCAATTGCTTCAAGCAAGATCCCAGCATCAAGTCCAGTTTGAAATTTCTGCGTAAGACGCCGTGGGCCAGAGAGAAAGTCGAGGCCCTCTACATCCAATTGAAACAAGGTAACCATGAGTGAATTCAGTCTTAAAGGGCACGACACGATTGCATTGAACGATCTGTTGAAAATCACTGGTCTGTGTGGGAGCGGTGGCGAAGCCAAGACCGTGATCGCCAAGGGTAAGGTCAAAGTGGATGGCCAGATCGAGCTGCGCAAAACCTGCAAGATCCGCAGCGGCCAAGTGGTGGAATATGCCCGGGAGCAAATCACCGTAACACGCTGAGCCATCCGGTTCAAAAAAGCCAGCGCGCTGGCAGCACATTCGAGTATCCTACGCGGTTATTCAGCCCAGACCGTAAACCATGACGCAATACCAACTCTTCGCCACCACGCCGAAAGCGATGGAAGGCATACTCGCCAATGAAATCCAAGCGCTCGGCGGGCAAAATGTACAGCAGAAACTCGCCGGAGTGGCTTTTCAAGGCGACCTGGCGATGGCGTACCGCGCCTGCTTATGGCTGCGCACCGCCAGCCGCGTGCTGTTGCTGCTCAGCAGCTTCGAGGTGAAATCGCAGCAGGATCTCTACGATGGCGTGCAACGCATCGACTGGTCAGCGCATCTGAACGCCGACGACAGTCTGGCGGTATCGTTTAACAGCAAGAATAATCCGGCGATCAACAACACGCATTTCGGCGCGCTCAAAGTGAAAGACGCCATCGTCGATCAGCTGCGCGCCAAGTTCGGCAGCCGCCCCAATATTGATACCGAGTACCCGAGCATCCGCGTCAATGTTTATTTGCACAACGACACCGCACAGTTGAGCCTGGATTTATCCGGCGAAAGTTCGCATAAACGCGGTTACCGCGAAGTCAGCATCGCCGCGCCAATCAAGGAAAACCTGGCGGCGGCCATTTTGCTGCGCGCCGGTTGGCCGGACATTGCCGCACAAGGCGGCTCATTGATTGATCCGATGTGCGGCTCCGGCACGCTGCTGGTGGAAGGCGCGCTGATCGCCGGGGATATCGCACCGGGGTTGCAGCGCGATTATTTCGGTTTTCTCGGCTGGAAACAGCACGACACTGCACTTTGGCAAAACGTCTGGGACGATGCGCAGCAGCGCCGTGAGATAGGCTTGGGCAAATTGCCGGTGATTGCCGGTTTCGACCAGGATCGCCGCACCGTCGCCGCCGCATTGCAGCATGTCGAAAACGCCGGACTGGCGGGAAAAATCCACATCGAAAAACGCGACATCGCCGACGCCTCCGCAGCAGAAAGCTGGACGAAAGGGCTGATCGTCTGCAACCCGCCGTATGGCGAACGGCTCGGCGATGAAGAACAAGCCGCCTTGCTCTACCGCCAGTTTGGCGAGGTATTAAAGCAGCGCTTCACCGGTTGGCAAGCGGCGATGATCATCGGTAACCCGGAATTGGGCTTCCGCTTGGGCATCCGCTCGCACAAGCCGATCACATTGTTCAATGGCGCGCTGGAATGCAAGTTATTGCGCTTCACCATCGAGGAAAAAGCTTTCTTCGAACCGAAAGCCAAATCGCAGCAGGAGCGCATCGAACACATCAGCCGCCGCGCGCAATCCGGTCAAGCCGACAGCCAAGCGGAAATGTTCGCCAATCGCCTACGCAAGAACCTGAAAAAACTGACCAAGTGGGCCAAACAAAATCAGATCCATTGCTACCGGCTATACGACGCCGACCTGCCCGAATACGCGGTGGCCGTGGATGTGTACCAAGGCGAGCAGACCTGGGTCAACGTGCAGGAATACGAATCGCCGAAAACAGTCGATCCCGCAAAAGCCAATCTGCGGCTGGCCGGTGTGATGGCGGAGATTCCCAAAGTGCTGGAAATTCCTGCCGATCAGGTGTTTCTAAAAATTCGCCGCAAACAGAAAAGCACCGATCAATACGAGAAACTGAGCGACTCGCGTCACTTTCATGTGGTGGAAGAAAGCGGCTGCAAGTTTTGGGTAAATTTCGAGGACTATCTCGACACCGGCCTGTTTCTCGATCACCGGCCCATGCGTCTGCTGATCCAGCAACAAACCAAGGGCAAGCGCTTCCTGAATTTATTCGCCTACACCGGCAGCGCCACGGTACATGCGGCGATTGGCGGCGCGGTATCGAGTGTTACGGTGGATATGTCGAACACGTATCTGGATTGGGCCAGACGGAATTTCGTCCTCAACGGCATTGACGGCGATCACCGGCTGGTGCGCGCCGATTGCTCGCAATGGCTGGCCGAGCAAGCCGCTGCCAGACAAAAACCGCAATTCGACCTGATTTTTCTCGACCCGCCTACTTTCTCGAACTCCAAGAAAATGGACGAAGCTTTCGACATCCAGAAAGACCACGTGGCGCTGATCCGCAACGCCGCCGCCCTGCTGGCGCCGGGCGGAACCTTGTATTTCTCGACCAACTTCCGCCGTTTCAAAATGGACACGGACGCGCTCAGCGATTGGATCATCGAAGACATCAGTGCAAAGATGATCCCCGAAGATTTCGCCCGCGATGCCAAGATTCATTACTGCTGGAAGATTTCCCGCTGAACGTCCTGTAGTAATACGACACGCATCCTATCCGCACTGGACAACGATCATACTTCTTCGTATGATCATATTGTCTTCACATACGTGTGCGTTAAATTATGACACATCGAACCACCATCACGCTGGATGATGAAATTTTTGCATTTCTAGATCAAGTTGCCGGTGAAAACCGTAGCGCGTACATCAACGCGTTGCTGAAACAAGAACGCTCTAATTTCCTCAGACAGGCGTTAATCAAAGCCAATCAGGAAGAAGCCGCAGATACCGATTATCAGGAAGAATTACAGTCATGGGAAAGCACCTTGTCCGATGGTCTGATCAATGACTGAATTCAAGCAACTGGATATTCACTGGATTGATCTTGAACCGGCAAAGGGCGCGGAAACCAAGAAACTGAGACCGTGCGTGATTCTTCAAGGCGACCTTGTCAATATACAATCCAGAACGTTGATTGTTGCCCCTCTGCTACCGAATCACAAACCCTGGCCTTTCGCAGTGAACCTGGAACCAACCCAAGAAAACGGTTTGGATAAAAACCGCCACATCAACCTCAAGCAATTACGTGCTGTTGATGTTTCCAGGATTGGCAGAAAACAAGGAAAACTGGAAAGTCAGTATATCGATGCTGTTAAAGCGGCCCTAACTATCGTGTTTGATTTGTAGGCCTACCGGGCAAGAACTAGACCACGCACCATCCGATTGTTGCAGTTCTAGAAGATCAATCCAGAGGAATACCCTGGATTGATCTGGATTTTTATTACCTTTTGACTGTAATTTGCGCCGTAATACGTTCTCGAGTTCAGGCTTGCTTGCAGTTATGGCGGCGGTGACGTGCAGTGAACCCCAGCAGCCCTAGTCCAGCCAGCAACATGGCATACGTTTCGGGTTCAGGAACGGCCGTCACAACGATATTATCAAAGTATACGTTGCCTGCAATTGCGTCAGACCCGACAAAATCTTCCAGCATGAGATGCAGCGGCATACCATTCATGGGAGTACCGCCATAAACAAATAGAGCGGTATTGGCATCAATCGTGATCGAATAATTTGTCCACGCCCCGTTATGGGTCAATACCACGCTGAGTCCCGGATAACCGGCCTGAGTACCCGCGATCCAAGTGTGTGATCCTGGTTTGCTATCACTGATACCCACGAATCCGCCTAGATCGGTAGTGGCAGAACCTGGCGTCTCGACACTCAAATAATCGAAACTAACGGTATAAATTTGCGACGGCGCGAAGAAGGAACCGGCGGTAAAAATATCCCCGCCAGAGCCAAGCCCGGTAAATGAAAGCACATCGTTGCCACTCAACGGATTCGCTGGATCGGCAACGACAACACCGGTTCCAATGGGATTCCATTGTCCCAAGCCGGATTCAAAATCTTCACTAAAAAGCGCGGTGCTCGCTTGCACGGAAAAAGACGCAAACACCGCAATCAATGCACCAAAATAACCCGAGTATTTCATAATGGCCTCCATTGTTAAAAAATCTTGATCCTAAAAACCGCAAGCAGCAAGGCATTCACTACACTCGTCCAATCATCGCGCAAAAACGGCGCAGCCGATATCAGTAGAAATACAAGTATAAATCCGGCAGGATATGATATCAGTACACCTGCCGGATTGAGCTCAATAAACCAGAATCAAAACTTCAATTGGCCGTTGCATTCCGCCGATGCACCAGCTGATACAACACCGGCACTACCAGCAACGACAGTAACGACTGCGACAATGTGCTGCCGATCATCACAGTCGCCAGGGTGCGTTGCACTTCGGCGCCGGTAGTGGTGCTCAGCGCCATCGGCAGGAAGCCCAATGATTCCACCCAGGTCGTGATCAAAACCGGGC
Source organism: Nitrosomonas oligotropha (assembly GCF_009833085.1). Classification (GTDB taxonomy): domain Bacteria; phylum Pseudomonadota; class Gammaproteobacteria; order Burkholderiales; family Nitrosomonadaceae; genus Nitrosomonas; species Nitrosomonas oligotropha. Next base: position 8,391 of record NZ_QRBZ01000021.1, read on the forward strand.
GCAGCCGCAATAGCGCGCCGGTTCGGATGGCTTCGTCGAGTTTCAGCCCCTGCGCGCGCAAATCGCGAATGAACGACAGCAGCACTAGACCATCCAGCACCGCCACGCCGGACATGGCGATGAATCCCACGCCAGCGGAAATCGAGAGCGGAATATCGCGCAACCACAGCGCGACGATGCCGCCGGTAATCGCCAACGGCACCGCGCTGAACACCAGCAAGCTATCGCGAACACTGCCGAGCATGGTGTACAACAGGAAAAATACCAATCCAAGCGCCAGCGGAATGACAATCTGCAAGCGTTGCGCCGCCATGATCAATTGCTCGAATTGCCCGCCCCAGGATAACCAATATCCCGGTGGAATCTTAACCTGCTTCGCAATATGCTCTTCCGCTTCCAGAACGAAGGAACCGATGTCGCGGCCACGCACGTTGGCGGTGATCACCACGCGGCGTTTACCGTTTTCCCGGCTGATCTGGTTGGGGCCCTTGGCAATGTGCAGATCGGCCACCTCGCCCAGCGCGACATAGGCCAGCAAAGGAGCGGCTGGCGCATTTGGGGTATTTGGCGCGTTCGGCGCACCCGCCGGATTGGGAACAGGAAGCTTGATCGGCAGGCGCTTGAGTGTTTCGATATCGCCGCGGATTTGCTCCGGCAGCCGCACTTGCAGATCGAAACGGCGGTCGCCTTCAAAAATCAAACCGGTCGTTCTGCCGCCGATGGCGATATTGATCGCGTCTTGCACATCGCTGCCATTGAGGCCGTAACGCGCCATCTTGGTGCGGTCCATCTGAATCGACAGCAGCGGTAAGCCGGTAATTTGTTCCACCCGCACATCCGCCGCGCCGGGCACCGCTTTGATGATTTTTTCAATCCGTTCGGCAAGATTGAGCATGACATCGAGATCGTCGCCGAACACTTTCACCGCAACATCCGCACGCACCCCGGATAGCAGTTCGTTGAAGCGCATCTGGATCGGTTGCGTGAATTCGTAATTGTTACCCGGCACTTTGAGCACCGCCGCTTCCATCGCTGCGATCAATTCCTGCTTGGTGCGATACTTACCGGACCATTCGGATTGCGGTTTGATGATGATGAAAATATCCGCAACGCTGGGCGGCATGGGATCGGTAGCAATTTCCGCGGTACCGATTTTGGAGAACACCCGGCTGACTTCGGGAAACTTCTTGATCGTTTCCTCCAGCTCATTTTGCATCTCGATGGCTGTACTGAGGCTGGTGCCTGGAATGCGAATGGCGTGCAGCGCAATATCCTCTTCGTCCAGGCTGGGGATAAACTCACTGCCCATGCGCGTGGTCAGCAGCAGCGACAAAATCACGATGACAGCGGCGATGGTGACCGTCAATCCCTTGTTATCCATCGCGGCATCCAGCGCCGGCGCATAGATTTTCTTCGCCCACAGCACCGCAGCGCCTTCTTTTTCCATCATTTTGCCGGACAAAAACATGGCGACCGCCGCCGGCACAAATGTCACCGACAGAAATACCGCGCCCAGCAGCGCCAGCAACACCGTGTATGCCATCGGATGAAACATCTTGCCTTCCACTCCGGACAACGCAAATACCGGCAGATAAACCACCATGATGATGATCTGCCCGAACAGCAGGGCTTCCCTGACTTCCTTGGACGCATCGAAAACAATCTCGAAACGTTCGTCGGGCGTCAACTCCCGCCCCACTCGCGCTTGTTCCAGCGAAAGTCGGCGTATGCAGTTCTCCACAATGATGACAGCGCCGTCGACAATGATGCCGAAATCAAGCGCGCCCAGACTCAGCAGATTGGCGCTGACATTACTGGCCACCATGCCGCTGATGGTGAACAACATCGACAGCGGAATAATCAGCGCGGTGATCAGCGCGGCGCGCAGGTTACCGAGCGATATGAACAACACCACGATGACCAGCGTAGCGCCTTCCATTAAGTTGTTTGACACCGTGCTGATGGTTTTGTCGACCAGCGTAGTGCGGTTATAAACCGGCGTTGCACTGATACCGTCAGGCAAACCGCGGTTGATCTCGGTCAGTTTTTCCGCCGCCGCCTGCGAAACGGTGCGGCTATTCTCCCCGATCAGCATAAACGCCGTACCCAGCACCACTTCGTGGCCGTTCTGCGTCGCTGCGCCGGTGCGTAATTCCTTGCCGATCAACACATCGGCGACGTTCTTGACGCGTATCGGCACGCCCTGATTACTGCCCAGAATAATCTCGCCGATTTCGACCAGATCGGCCACCTGCCCCGGGACCCTGACCAGATACTGTTCGCCGCTTTTCTCGATGTAACCCGCGCCGATATTGAGATTGTTACGCTCCAGCGCCAGCACCAGATCTTGCAGCGTCAGGCCGAACGAAATCAGTTTCTCCGGATAGGGCGTGACATGGAATTGCTTGACGTAACCCCCGACCGAATTGACCTCCGTCACCCCTTTCACCATACGCATGCGGGGTTTGATGATCCAATCCTGCAATTCGCGCAAATCCATCGAGGTATACGGCGTGCCATCCGGTTTGCGCGCTTCGGGGTCGGCGTCGACAGTCCACATGAAAATTTCGCCCAGACCTGTCGAAATCGGCCCTATGGTCGGAACAATCGCGGCTGGCAACCGGCTTCTGACTTCCTGAATGCGCTGACTGACCAGTTGCCGCACCAGGTAGACATCGGTGCCATCCTTAAAAATCACCGTGACTTGCGATAAGCCGTAACGCGACAGAGAACGGGTATATTCGAGACCGGGCAAACCGGCCATCGCCATCTCGATCGGAAAGGTAATGCGCTGTTCGGCTTCCAGGGGTGAATAACCGGGTGCCGTGGTATTGATTTGCACTTGCACATTGGTGATGTCCGGCACCGCGTCGATCGGCAGCTTCAGGTAGTTGTACATGCCGAATGCGGCCATTGCCAGCACTGCCAATAAAACAAGCCCGCGCTGATATATCGATATTTTCAGAATGCGTTCAAACATGATTTTTCCTTGGGTAGCTTGTTTTAGGGTTGGCTAATGGTCATGCGATGCACCGGCTTTATCGATATCAGCCTTGATGGCGAAGCTGTTGCCCGAAGCATAGCGCTCCCCGGCAGCGAATCCTTTCAATACCTCGACCATTTTGCCGTCGCTGCGGCCCAATTCCAACGGACGAGCTTCGAGATAACCGCCATAGCGGCCGAACACCACCGTCCAGTCGCGGAATGTTTGTATCGCTTGCGCCGAAACTGCAACCGGCACTTCTATTTCATCCGATACCAGCTCGATGTTGACGAACATGCCGGGATGCCAGCGGCCGTCCTTGTTATCCAGAATGACCCGCGCCGTGGCCGTGCGCGTCTGCCCGCCGATCAGCGTGGTGATATACGTGACAGCGCCTTCGCCTTCGACATCGAAGGCGGTGGCTTTGACCAAGGCTTTCTGCCCGACTCTGACGATACTCAGATCTTTCGGGTACACCGTCACAGCCGTCCACACCGTCGACATATCGGCCACGGTAAAGATGGTGATGTCCTCTTTCAATGCCGCGCCCAGAGCCACCGTCCGGGTAATGATGAGCCCGGAAATCGGCGCGCGCACTTCATAACGGGTCAGTTCTTTTGCCGGCAATCCCGATTCAGGCCGCACACCCAGCGCTTTCAGTTTTTCCGCAGCCAGATCAGCAGCGATCTGGGCTTCGTTCAATACCAGTTCCGCCGCCAGATAATCCTGCTTGGCGGATATTTTTTCTTCCCACAATTGTTTTTCCCGCTGATAAACGGTCCGCGCCAGTGACAGCCGTTTCTGAGCGGCCATGAACTGGCTATGAAAATCCGCCAGCATTTGGCTTTCGATAACCGCCAGCACATCGCCTTTTTTCACCATCTGTCCCGGCTCGAAGTTCACCTCGGCTACCACGCCGGGCAAACGCGGCACGACTTGCACGATCCTATCGGGATTAAACACAATTTCGCCCGGCAGCTTGAGTGTTGACTTGATCATGGCCGGACCGGCCGTTTGTATCTCGACACCGATCGTTTTGAGCATCTCATCCGTCATTTCCAAGCGCGCTTCGACTTGACTGGAACCCCAGCGGAATGTCTGGCCGTTGCGCTCGGCGGCAATCGCCAGATCAAATGAATGCGGTTCTTCCACCACCTGATCGCCGAGCAGATAATCGGCTTCCGGTGCAAATTTAATCAGCTGCACCGGCGCCCCAAGCCGTGTCAATGCAATAGACACCTTGGCGGCGGCCGGTGGAAGCGGCTTGCCGTTTTCGTACAGATAAACCCGGAACTGCGGCGGCACGCCTTTTTCAAAGATCGTCAATTCCAGCCCGAAACCATCACCGGCAAACAATTTACCGCCTCTTGGCCCGATATCCGGCTGAGTCTCGCCCGCTATCCGGTTGGCATCGCCAGCCGCTGTCTCCGCTGTGACCGCCGACGGTTTATCCAGCAACAAAATCAATCCCGCCAGTACAACGCCTATGGCAATGACGATCAGAATTGGCATCAATCGCGTTTTATTCATCATGTATCCTTTTTACTTTTTCCGCTGTTAAGGCAAACGTCCGCTGATCTCATGCTTTGGCTTGACACTATCGATAGGCGCCGCGATCAGGCGTTCTATGTCGTTCATCAGGCGCTGATAGTTTGCCAGCGCACGCACATAGAGCAGTTGATTCTGAAACAGCACGCGCTGTGCATCGAGCAGCTCCAGCAAACCGAATTTTCCCAGTTCGTAACCTCTGCGCATTACATTGAAGGCGCTCCGTGCACCGGGCAAAATTTCATCGCGCAGAATATTGATTTCATTCCACACCGCCGACATCATTTCATACGACTGCGCCAGCTCGGTTCTCAGCCGTATGTCGGTCGCCACTTGTTCATCGACGGCTTTATCCACGCGCTGATAAGCTTCCTTGAGATTGCCTTGATTGCGATCGAAGAGCGGCAGTGGAATCATGACGCCCGCGACTGCTGTGGTGCCGCCCAATTGCGCATGATGCACAGCACCGGCACTAAGGGTCAGATTAGGAATACGGCGGGTTTGCTCGACTTCGAGCAACGCTTTGCGATGTTCGATGTTTTTCACGGCGCGCAGCGCCATCGGATTTTCCAGCACACGATCTTGCAGCATTTGAAAATCGGGCGGCGCAATCGATGTTTCCAAAATCCCCAAGGCTTTAGCAAACTGCGGCGTGGCGCTATCCCACAGCAGGGCAAGCCGCTTCCGGGCGGAAATCAAATCCCGTTGCGCCTGCTCGAATTCGATGCGCGCCGTGGACAGTCCAACTTTAGCCCTGGTTTCCTCAATGGGTGGCACCTTGCCAGCCTGCACCCGCAGAACCACGGTATCCACCACATTTTGCGCCAGCTGCCTGGTTTCCTCCGCGAGCTTGAGCCGTTCCTGGCCGGCCAGCACTTCGGTAAACACATTAGCCACCCGGGCTATGATTTCCACACGCCTGGATTCATAGTCCCGCGCAGCCAGTTCCTCATTCAACCGCGCGGCGCCAACCCGGGCGGCGCGTTTGCCGCCCAATTCAATCAATTGCCCAAGGCGGATAGTGGTCAGCTGCTGCACCACTTCCTGCGATACCGAATCCTGTGAATTAATGTCGCCACTCAGCTTTTGTATATTCCCGGGGTTCTCGACATTCACCGACAATTCCGGGTTTCTAAACAGCCCCGCTTGCAGGGTCGCCCCCTCCAGCGCGCGCATTTCCTTGGCAAACGAGGCCAATTCGGGATTACGCAGCAAGGCCAGATTGACCGCGTCACGCAACGTGAGATCGCCCGTTTCCTGCACGGACAACTCTGCTGCTTGACCTTTGGTGCCATTTGGCGCAACACCGAAAGCATCGGCGCCAGCATTGGTCTGGAATGAGAAACCCAGCAAAAAGATGAACCCCGGCAAGATACGCCGCAATCCGGATACCGCCCAATAGCACGGCGCGATCGATAAGCCGCTCAATGTCATAAATCCTCCGCATACACCTCGGCTATGCAAATGTAAAACGGATCATCGAAAAATCAGAATGGATCTGTTTCTTGCATAGCTATGGATTATTACCATCCACAAACAATACTTTTTTAAATCTGGTTTAGAGCAAACGAAGGGCGCGCGGAGGACGCAGGGGTAAATCCGGAATTGTTTCGGGAATCAAGGAAGAAATGAATACCGCCATAACTTCTGTCACAATCACACCGGGAATCGAGGGGAAAGAATGAAAGAAAAACGGTTGGTATTGTCCTGCCGAATGCAGGCACAAATGCGTTGCTGCATCGAGATCAACACCTTCCCACGACACATTATTGCGATGCAGCTCCAAATGCGTTGCAGGATCGGCGGACAAGGATTGACGGACATGATCCAGTTCGTGGGCAAATACTTCGCCTCTGAACGACAAGCTCAATCCATTCGTCAGTATGCTGACAATAAGCATAAAGATGATTGGATAAGCCGAATATTTCCGCATAAAGAATTAATCTATAAAAAATGAAAATTTCATTTAAGTATAATCATTTCACAGAATGATGCTATTTGCAATTTAGAAATCTCTAAAAAAATCAGACTTTAGAAGATCCCAACGTCTTCAGCCATCAGCATATCCACCAGCGCGATCAGCGGCAATCCGACCAGACCATTCGGATCATCCCCGGTCATGCGTTCAATGAGCGCAATCCCCAGTCCCTCCGATTTTGCACTACCGGCGCAGTGATACGGCTGCTCCTTGCATAAATAATTTTCAATTTGCCGGTCGCTCAGCGGCCGGAATTTCACGTGATAGGGAATGACACGCGATTGCAAGCGATCCGCTGCGCTATTCAGCAGGCATAAAGCGGTATAAAAAACAACTTCTTGACCTTGAACCAATTGCAATTGTTTTATCGCATTCTGATGACTCAATGGCTTGCCGAGCGGAGTATTTCCCAATGCCGCGACTTGATCGGAACCGATAATTAAGGCATGCGGATACGTCTTCGCGACAGCGCGCGCTTTTGCCTCGGCCAAACGCACGGCCGTTTCTTCGGGAGATTCACCGGGCAGCGGCGCTTCATCAATATCCGGATGTTCCGTTTCAAACGGGATCTGCAACCGTTGCAATAATTCCTTACGATAAATCGAGCTGGATCCCAGTATAATTTGCGGGGTAATGTTTTGTGTTTTCAAAATTTCCTTCTGTAATTTTTGACACTTAGGTTTAAAAAATATAACATGCGCGCCTTATGTCTGATAGGTTAGTCATAGACTCTCTGGATTTTGCGCATAATGCGGGCAGTCGTCATGGTAAAATCCCGTTGGTTGAGCTTGTGCGCTTACATGATCGCTTATTTGATCAGGAAGGGGAGCTAATCTATCAAATCAGGGGCCAATTCGACAAGAATGAAAGACCGGGGTTATACATTGAAATAACCGGAAAAATCCATCTTCATTGTCAGCGTTGTCTTGATAAATTAGTGCATCATATTGATTTGCGGACATTCCTGATACTGGCGAAAAACGAAACAGAGCTGGATCTGGCCGATGATGACGATACGATTGATGCAATTTTAGCAACCCCTGATTTGGATGTTTTTAATTTAATCGAAGATGAAGTGATTCTCAGCTTATCAATCTCATTGTGTCACGCAGATGACGAATGCAACATATTTAAACTGAAATCAACTGATAACGGCTTAGCCGATAAAACACAACCGGCACACCCTTTTGCAGCATTGGCAGCATTAAAAAAGACAAATTGAGTTCAAGGAGTTATTCACATGGCAGTCCAGCAAAATAAAAAATCCCCATCAAAACGCGGCATGCACCGCTCGCATGATTTCTTGACCAGTCCGCCATTAGCGGTTGAATCAAGCACGGGAGAAATTCATTTGCGCCATCATATTAGCCCTAACGGCTACTATCGCGGCAAAAAAGTGGTTAAAACCAAAAACGATTAAAAACATAATTCCTATTGCTACAGATCGCATCAACTATAGTTTCCTCCAGCCGCAAGAGCACTGAAATTGGATATCACTGTAGCAATAGACTGTATGGGGGGCGATCATGGCCCCCACGTTACCGTTCCATCCGCACTCGAATATTTGCGCCAGGACCCTGAAGCCAATATTATTTTGGTTGGTATCCCTGATGCCATCGAAGCTGAATTACGCGCCGCAAAATCCGATTTTGGTCCCAGAATCCGGCTCCATCCGGCGAGTGAAGTCGTCGGCATGGATGAATCGCCGGCTACAGCCTTGCGTGGTAAAAAAGATTCTTCCATGCGCGTTTCCATCAATCTCGTCAAAACCGGTGAGGCCCAGGCTTGTATCAGCGCCGGCAACACCGGCGCATTGCTGGCCACTTCCCGCTTTGTCTTAAAAACGATCCCAGGCGTTGACCGCCCGGCGCTGGCGGTAATACTGCCGACCAGCACCGGCCACACTTATGTGCTGGACTTGGGCGCTAACGTCGATTGCACGGCGGAACACTTGTTCCAATTTGGCATCATGGGCGCATCCCTGGTATCCTCGGTAGAGAATAAAGCCTTTCCAAGCGTGGGATTGCTCAATATCGGCGAGGAAGAAATCAAAGGCAATGAAATAGTCAAACAGGCGGCCGAGCTACTGCGTAATAGCGGTCTCAATTTTTATGGCAACGTGGAAGGCAACGATATATACAAAGGAACCACGGATGTCGTGGTATGCGATGGCTTTGTCGGCAACATCACACTAAAAACTTCCGAAGGCTTGGCACAAATGCTGGCAGCTTACTTGCGTGAGGAATTCAAACGCAATCTGCTGACGAAACTCGCCGGTGTAATCGCGATGCCGGTCATCAACTCCTTTAAGCGCCGCGTTGACCATCGGCGTTATAACGGCGCCAGTTTCCTGGGTTTACGCGGCATCGTGATTAAAAGCCACGGTTCGGCGGACAAATATGCTTTCGGTTTTGCCATCAAGCGCGCCGCCGACGAAGTGCGCGGCGGCATGCTGCGGCGCATCAGTGAACGGGTAGCCGAGTTCTCCCGTCATTCTCAAACTTCCTCTAAAGAAATAATACGATAATGTATTCAAGAATCACTGGAACAGGCAGTTATTTACCGGAGAAAATTCTCACCAATCTTGATCTGGAACGCATGGTGGATACCAGTGATGAGTGGATCCGCACGCGCACCGGCATCACGCAGCGGCATATTGCCGCAGAAGATCAAGTGGCCAGCGATCTGGCGCTGTATGCATGTCAGAATGCCATGCAAGCTGCCGGTGTGACCGGTCAGGACATCGATCTCATTATCGTCGCCACCACCACACCGGACATGATTTTCCCGAGCACCGCCTGTATTTTGCAAAACAAGCTGGGCATCGAAAACTGCCCGGCTTTTGATGTGCAAGCGGTCTGTAGCGGTTTTGTTTATGCGCTCGCCACCGCCGATATGTTTGTCAGTTCCGGCAAGTGCCGCAATGCACTCGTGGTCGGCAGCGAAATCTATTCCAAAATAATGGATTGGAATGACCGCAACACCTGTGTTTTATTCGGTGACGGCGCGGGCGCTGTGGTGCTTTCGCAAAGCGATCAGCCCGGCATACTATCGACGCATCTGCACGCCAGCGGCAGTCACAGCAACATTCTTTCCGCACCGGGAAGTATCAGCGGCGGTAAAGTACAGGGCACGCCGTACATCAATATGGAAGGCAATGCTGTTTTTAAATTCGCGGTCAAAGTGCTGGAAGAAGTCGTGCAGGAAGCAGTTGCAAAAAACAATCTGCAATCCACCGATATCGACTGGCTGATTCCGCATCAGGCAAATATCCGGATTATTCAATCCACCGCCAAAAAACTTGGATTACCGATGGACAAAGTGGTCGTGGCCGTGGATAAACACGGCAACACCTCCGCCGCTTCCATTCCGCTCGCGCTCGATATGGCTGTGCGTGACGGGCGTATTCAGCGCGATCAATTGGTTTTACTGGAAGGTGTCGGCGGTGGTTTTACATGGGGAGCAGTCTTACTGCGTTGGTGATTTATGAAATGTGCATTTGTATTTCCGGGCCAGGGATCGCAATCCGTCGGCATGATGAATGGATACACCGATTTACCTGTCATTCAGGAAACCTTTCAGGAAGCATCCGATATCCTTAAACAGGATTTTTGGTCTATGGCCGTTAACGGACCGGCGGATGATCTCAATCTGACGATCAATACCCAGCCGCTCATGCTGACCGCAGGTATCGCAGTATATCGCGCCTGGACAAGCCTGGGTGGCGAACAACCGGCATTGATGGCTGGGCATAGCCTGGGTGAATATACCGCGCTGGTCGCCTCCGAAGTGTTGAGTTTTGCCGATGCCTTGACATTGGTGCGTTTTCGCGCGCAAGCCATGCAGCAAGCCGTGCCGGAAGGTGTTGGCGGCATGGCGGCGATTTTGGGATTGGACGATGAAATCATCGAAACCATCTGCCGTGACATTACCCGTCAAAACAGTGAAGAATCCCTGGAACCGGCCAACTTCAATTCACCGGGACAAATTGTCATCGCCGGACATAAGAATGCTATTTTGCAGGGAATCGAACTGGCCAAGTCGAAGGGAGCGAAACGCGCCATCATGCTGCCCATGAGCATCCCGTCGCACTGTTCACTGATGAAACCGGCGGCTGACAGCATGCGGCAGCAGCTAGCCCATGTAACCCTGCAACCGCCGCGCATCCCGGTTCTGCATAATGCCGATGTAAAAACGCATAGCGATGCCGCGGATATCAAAGAAATTCTGATCCGCCAGCTCACCAGCCCGGTACGCTGGGTGGATACCGTCAAAGCATTTGCCGCTAACGGTGTTACCCATATTGTCGAATGCGGCCCGGGAAAAGTATTGGCCGGACTCAACAAACGCATTGATCCAAACCTGCAACAGCTGTCGCTGGCGGATGGTGAAGCCGTCAAACAAGCGATTAACCATTTAAGGACATAGCATTACAATGAACATTCGCAACACATTATCATGGCTCGATTTAAGGAGGTATGGTTTTGGAAAATAAGATAACTTTGATCACGGGCGCCAGCCGGGGCATCGGGCAAGCAATCGCAATCAAACTGGGGCAATCGGGCGCTGTTGTGATTGGAACGGCAACTACGGAAAACGGTGTCAGCACGATTAATCAATATTTGGAAAAATCCGGTATCAAAGGAATGGGGATTGCTTTAAACGTCAACGATGCCGAGCAAATCAATCACGCCCTCCAAACCATACGGGAAAAATTCGGTGAAGTGGAAATACTGGTCAATAACGCCGGTATCACGCGGGACAATTTATTGGTGCGCATGAAAGACGAGGAATGGGACGATATATTGGAAACCGATTTAAAATCAGTATTCCGGTTAAGCCGTGCAGTTCTCCGCGCCATGATGAAAGCCCGTTACGGCCGCATTATCAACATTTCCTCCGTTGTCGGCGCGATGGGCAACTTGGGGCAAGCCAATTATGCCGCCGCAAAAGCGGGGATGTTCGGATTCAGTAAATCATTGGCGCGTGAAGTGGGCAGCCGCAACATTACTGTCAACTGCGTTGCTCCCGGTTTCATCGATACCGACATGACCCGCGCGCTGGCTGATGAATTCCAGCAGAGCTTAATTCAACACGTTCCACTGGGGCGATTAGGCCGTCCGGAAGAAGTCGCTTCAGCGGTCGCTTTTCTGGCATCGTCCGCCGCAGGCTATATCACAGGCACGACACTGCATGTAAATGGCGGCATGTATATGGATTAATATTGATTCCGCTGGATTGCAGCAACCGGTTAATCACAAAACAATCACAAAACATTTCTTATAATACGTACCTAATTAGAAACTTAAAGAGAAAGTTATTTATCCGCAGTTATGTTTTGGTTTTGCTGGCATTCAAAATTTGTTAGAATGGCACGCATTTTTCTTACCTGAAAAGGAAATACCTAGATGGAAAATATTGAGCAGCGTATTAAAAAAATTGTAGCTGAACAACTTGGTGTTAATGAAGCAGAAGTTAAAAACGAATCGTCTTTCGTCAACGACCTGGGAGCGGATTCGCTCGATACGGTTGAGCTGGTCATGGCATTGGAAGAAGAATTCGAATGTGAAATCCCAGATGAGCAAGCTGAAAAAATAAATACCGTCCAGGAAGCGATTGATTACGTCACCGCAAACACCAGCGCAAGTTAGTCGTTTGTTTTTCAAGAACAAGTAAGCGGAGTTATTTTGTCCAAACGCAAGGTAGTCGTTACCGGATTGGGTATTGTGTCGCCGGTAGGCAGCACAGTATCCAGCGCATGGGAGAACATCATCTCAGGAAAATCCGGCATTACCCGGATCACCCGTTTTGATGCATCGAGTTTTGCTTCACAAATTGCAGGTGAAGTAAAAGATTTCGATATCAACCAATATCTTTCTGTAAAAGAAGCCCGCCGCATGGATATTTTTATCCATTACGGCATGGCGGCGGCGATTCAAGCCGTCAAAGACGCGGGTATCGATGATATCTCACATCTTGATGCGGAAAAAATCGGCGTCAATATCGGTTCCGGCATCGGCGGCTTGCCGATGATCGAAAATACCGATACGGCGTACCATGCAGGCGGACCGCGTAAAATTTCCCCGTTCTTTATTCCCAGCACCATTATCAATATGATCGCGGGTAATTTATCCATCATGTATGGCTATAAAGGCCCCAACATCGCGATTGTGACGGCTTGTACCACAGCCACACACAGTATCGGCAACTCGGCCCGTATGATCGAGTATGGCGATGCCGATGTCATGGTGTGCGGCGGCGCGGAATCCTGTGTAACGCCGCTTGCCATCGGTGGATTTGCCGCAGCCAAAGCATTATCCGGAAACAATGACAACCCGGAAACCGCCAGCCGTCCTTGGGATATCGACCGCGATGGTTTTGTTCTGGGCGAAGGCGCCGGTGTTCTGGTACTGGAAGAATTGGAGCACGCCAAGCGGCGCGGCGCAAAAATTTATGCGGAATTGGCCGGTTTTGGCATGAGCGCCGATGCATTCCACATGACCGCTCCTTGCGACGATGGTGAGGGCGCTGCACGCTGTATGACCAATGCCCTCAAGAATGCGGGCATTAATACCACGGAGGTCGATTACATCAATGCGCACGGCACATCCACACCATTGGGTGATATTGCCGAAACCATCGCAGTCAAACGCTGCTTCGGCGAACATAGCAAGAAACTGGCGGTTAGCTCAACGAAATCAATGACCGGGCACTTGCTCGGCGCAGCCGGTGGCGTGGAAGCGGTTTTCTCCGTACTTGCAATCCATCAGCACATTGCACCGCCGACCATCAACCTGGTTAATCAGGATCCGCAGTGCGATCTGGATTTCATCCCCAATACCGCACGGGACATGAATATCAAAGTCGCGCTATCCAATTCCTTCGGGTTTGGAGGAACTAACGGAACGCTCGTTTTCCGTAGCATATAAAATCATCGTCTGTGGCGCATGCACACGCTGAAACGCCTTTTGTTCTATGCGTTTTTCGCAACCATCCTGCTCATCGGATGGTTTTATCTTCATGTGCATTCCAGTATCACCCTGCCGGTTAAGCCGTATGAATTTTCTATCCGGCATGGCAGCAACCTGAAACAAACCGCCCAGCAACTGGCCGATGCCGGTGTCATCCACACCAAATGGTCATTAATCCTGCTGGCGCGTTACCTGAACCTGGAATCCGCGATCAAAGCCGGAGACTATCTGCTGACCGAGAATATCACCCAGATTGCGCTGTTAGACTATCTGACCAAGGGCGACGCCAAGCAGCATGAGATCAGAATCCTTGAAGGCTCAACGTTTGCGCAGCTGCGAAAAACATTGAATGAACATCCGGCTATACAAAATCATACGGCCGGACTCAGTGACCCGGAAATTTTACGCTTGATCGGCGCAACTGAAAGCGCAGCCGAAGGGTTGTTCTTTCCCGATACCTATTTTTTCGTGCGCGACAGCAGCGATATCGAAATCTTGCAGCGCGCTTATCGCACCATGCAAAATCACCTGCAATCCAGCTGGGAGTCGCGCGCCGGATCGTTGCCGCTAGCCTCGCCTTACGAAGCGCTCATTCTGGCTTCCATTATTGAAAAAGAAACCGGCCTGGAGAGTGATCGCGCTGAAATAGCAGGCGTATTCACCAACCGGCTGCGCAAAGGGATGCGGTTACAAACCGATCCGACGATCATCTACGGCATGGGCGAACAGTTTAACGGTAATTTGCGCAAACAGGATCTGCTTGCGGATCAGGAATACAACACATATACTCGCGCAGGTTTGCCGCCCACTCCGATCGCCCTGCCCAGTCTGGCTTCCATTCGTGCGGCAGTGAATCCGGCTAAAACCGATGCGCTGTATTTTGTGGCTAAAGGTAATGGGGAATCACACTTCTCCACCAATCTGGCAGACCATAATAAAGCGGTAAATAAATACCAGAAGCTACAAAAATAAAATCATGCCGCCAATCACAACGTCTCAACGTTAATCTGTGGAACTACATGACTCAATTTTCGATTGTAGTACCCACATTGAATGAAGCCGGGAATATTGATTTACTGTTAACTCGTTTATCCGCACTTAACTTTGCTCCGGATAGTTTTGAAGTTATTTTCGTCGACGACGGCTCTACCGATGGCACACCGGACAAAGTGCGCGCGTGGAGAAATCAGTCCAACGTTCATCTCATTGAGCGGCGCGAGAAACCCGATCTGACTACTGCGATTCTCACCGGCATAGCCACAGCCAAAAGCGATGTCATCGTCGTCATGGATGCCGATCTGAGCCACCCGCCGGAGCACTTACCGGCAATCGTTACACCGGTGCTGAACGGAGATTGCGATGTCGTTATCGGCAGCCGCTACGTAGCAGGCGGCAGTACGGAAAATTGGCCGTTGTACCGGCGGTTATTGTCTCGTGCTGGCGGCTGGATAGCCCGCCCGCTATGCGATGTGAACGACGCCACCTCGGGTTTCTTTGCCTTCCGCCGTGAATTGGCTGCCAGCATTTCCAATCATGCGCGCGGTTACAAAATCCTGCTCGAGTTGCTCATGGCCAACCAGGGGAAACTGCGCGTCTCGGAAGTGCCGATTTGTTTCCGCGACCGCGCGCAGGGCGCTTCCAAATTATCATTGTCGCACCAGCAAGCGTATGTGCAACGCTTGATCACTTTGGCCGGCGGCACAGCCACACTGAATACCGCCGGACGTTTCGCCGCGGTCGGATTATTCGGCGCATTGATCGATGCCGTTGTTTTCCAATGGATGATCAGCCGTGACGCCGGACTTGCACTGGCCCACTTCATCAGTTTCTTCGTCGCCGCAGTCACCAACTACACGTTCAATTCAAAGTGGTCATTCCGCGAACATCACGCGGGTTATCTCAAATGGCATCAATTCGGCCGTTTTCTGACCGTCGGCGCGCTGGCATTATTATTGCGCGGCGGTGTCCTGGCCCTGCTGGTTTATGTGTGGCATATACCGCCCTTACTGGCGATATTTCCGGCCATCGTGGCCACTGCGGCGGTCAATTATCTGGGTTCGGCCTTTTATGTATTCCCCAGCGAAAAAGATCTGCCCTCGTGGGATATACGCTGGCGCACCGCGGCAATCGGCATTGTGCTGTTTGCCATATTGTTACGCCTGGTTTATTTTGGCCTGGCGCAGCTCATACCGGATGAAACGTATTACTGGCAGTATGCGCAACACATGGACCTGAGCTTCTATGATCACCCGCCCATGGTGGCGTGGTTAATCTGGTTCGGCACCGCTGCCGTTGGTAATAATGAATTTGGCGTACGCATCGGCGCGCTGCTGTGCGGCTCGATCACCTTGGGTTATTTGTACGCGCTGGCGCAGAATTTGTACGACAAATCCACTGCGATGCGCACTTTGTTATTGCTGGCCATTCTGCCGCTGGGATTTGGTTCCGGTCTGCTCATGACGCCTGACGCGCCGTTGGTCGCGGCTTGGGCTGCCACGCTGTATTACATGGAACGCGCACTGGTTGCCGGTCAACGCACGGCTTGGCTGGGCATGGGAATCGCTTTCGGCGCCGGATTATTATCCAAATATACAATCGGATTACTCGGTATGGCGGCGCTGGTATTTGTGATCCTAGACCCGGCAGCGCGGCGCTGGATGCAACGTGTCCATCCCTATCTGGCCGCACTGCTGGCGTTATTACTTTTTTCACCGGTCATTATCTGGAACTATGAGAATGACTGGGCATCGTTTGCCTTTCAATCGAACCAGCTGCTGACGGATCGCCATGAATTCGCCGTGCATTTTTTAATTTTTCACATTTTGGTGTTACTAACCCCGATCGGCTTTGCTGCGGCGCTGCTCGCCTTGTTCTCGAATAAACCCTCCGAGGATCGGCCATTCGAGCGCAGGCGTCAGTTATTTGTACAGATCTTCACCGGCGTTCCGCTTTGTATTTTTTTCGCCATCAGCACTTTTGAAACGCCGCGTTTTCATTGGACCGGCCCGATCTGGCTCGCGGTTTTACCCGCCATCGCTTGGATGATCGGCCAAACGGATCAAGTCGGCGCCTTCGCCAGACGGATTCAAGCCAGCTGGCGGTTGACCATCATCAGCTGCATTTTTGTCTATGCTTTCGTGTTGCACTACGTGGTATTGGGAATTCCGGGTGTGCCTTACCATATGTTCACGGAACATTATTTCTGGCGGGAGACAGCCGGTGAAATCAAGCAGATTGCCGCGGAAGTGAAGCATCAGACCGGCCAGGAACCGATCATTGTCGGCATGAGCAAATGGTCCGTTGCCAGCGCGTTATATTTTTATACGCACGGCGACGATCCATTGGATATCCGCTCACGCAACATGTTTGGCGACAGCGGCGCCATGTACGAATATTGGCTGCCGTCGCAGGAAGCGACCGATCGTCCCATCATCCAGGTGGGCATGAAACGCCGCCATTTGGAAAAAACCCGCACGAAAAATGATATTAACCACATGCTGGAACACCCCGGCCCTATCGAATACCGGGTCATCGAACGCTATGGCACGCCGGTGCGGCGTGTTTATTACCGGATTTCCCAGGGATTCAAGGGAGTCAGCTGATCCGGGATACAGCGAAACCGAAAAATCCTTTATTTGCTCTCATAATCGGCAATCTGCCAGGTGTCATCTTTTGCTTTTGCCAGCGTGATGGTCTCCAATGCCAGACCTTTCTCTCCGAAAGTGGTGTAAAACTGCAACACAATATACTCTCCGTCGGGAAATCCCGATAACGACTTGGTCGCACCCGCAGTTGCGATATAGCGCGCGTTCATCGCGCCACGCGGCGCTCTGATCGCAGTGATCGATTTAATCCATGCGCCTTCGGACGTTTTCCCCTTGAACAGCGGCGATGCATTCTCCCAGCTATCTTTATAATCGCCACTGTCCACCAGCTTTAACCATGCTCGCGCGCTGCTTTCAACTTTCTCGAGAATATTATCCTCTTGCGCATACCCGGTGCCGGTACAAAAAAGCAGCAATAACACCATAATGAATCGTTTCATTGTTGAATACCTCGTCAGTAAAGTCTCTTTGCGCATAGCGTCAGTCATGCGGGAAAAACCCGCCCATGATCCAGATCGAAGCGATGCCCAGTAAAATCAATGTCACCTGTTGAATGGTCGCATGAATCTCCGGGCGTTTATGCAAACCGGGAATCAGATCCGACATCGCCACATAAATCATGCTCGCCGAAGCGATCGCCAGTAACGGCTGCACCAGGAAATTCATGTTATGCAACATGAAATAAGCCAGCACACCGCCCACGAGCGTGGCAAAACTGGATAACAGATTCATCAAGAATGCCATGCGGCGGGTATAGCCGGAATTCAGCAGAATAATAAAATCGCCTGCTTCCTGCGGGATTTCATGGGCGATAATCGCAATCGATGTCACGATCCCCAATTGCACATCCACCATGAAGGCAGCCGCAATCAAAATGCCATCGACAAAATTATGGAAAGTATCCCCGACAATCACCATCATACCGCTGCGTCCGTGATCGTGATCGTGGTGACCGGCAGCGGATGAAACCGCAGCTACCGGGGCGTGTGACAGGTCATGCGCCTCGCAATCCTCCAGATGGCAATGACGCCACAGCACCAGCTTCTCCAGGATAAAAAATACCAGAATGCCAAGCAATACGATGAGCGTTATTTGCTTTGGATCGTCCGAAAGTTCAAGCGCTTCGGGTAACGTATTGAGGAAAGCGGCCCCCAGTAAGGCGCCGATGGCATACGATACCAGCATGGAAAGCCACGATACCCGTGCATTGAGCGCCAGTATTGCGGCACACAGTAAACTCAATATCCCGCCCAGCAAGCTGGCGGTAATGATCCAGGTCAGCGTCGACATAAAACCAATGACAAAAGAAAGGCCGGATTATACGCTGTTACAATCTAATAAATTAACAAGTTAAAGAATTTTTACGCCAGCCAGATCAAGGCCGCCATACGCCCCGTCTCACCATCGCGGCGATAGGAAAAAAAACGTGCGGGATCGCTATAAGTGCAAACGCCACCGCCGTAAATTTCCGTAACACCGGCGCTGGCCAGCCGCTGCCGCGCCAGCAGAAAAATATCCGCCAGCCATTTTTTTTCATGCTGACTGTTTCTGGGCGCGAAGGCTTGCGCCGCGTGCGCGTCATGCCGCACGAAAGTGTCATAAACATCCTCGCCGACCTCAAAATGATCCGGGCCGATCGCCGGGCCCAGCCAGGCCATCAGCTTACGCTGATCGACCTGCATCGCAGCAATGGATTGCTCGATGATTCCACCTGCCAGACCACGCCATCCGGCATGCACAATACCCACCGCGGTTCCTGCCGTGTCACAGAGAAACACCGGCAAGCAATCCGCCACCATGACCGCGCACACGGTGCCTGATTTGCAGCTGAGCACGGCATCGCCTTCCGGCGTCGCCGCTTCGGCATGATCGATCCAGATCGGTGAGGTGCCGTGCACTTGTTTCAACCATTTCGGTTCATTCGGCAAATGGCGGCGCAGTAAAGCGCGATTGCGCGTCACATGCGCGATATCATCATTGACATGCGCCCCCAAATTCAGCGAAGCGTAAACGTCATTCTCACCACGGCTGACACCGCCATTGCGGGTTGTAAACAACGCTTTCACATGGGCTGGCGCGGGCCAGTCCGGGATTATCCAATCGTTCATAGAGAGCTACCAGTCATTAACTACCGCACGTGAATTCATACTATCTTTCACCGATAAAAATAAAGCTTATCTCAACCAGCCGATTAGAACGAAGAAAAGACATTTCTGGGTTAAAATACCGGCCATGAAAATCAACGATCCAGCATCAGTGCAAAAAGCATTGATCAGTTTATCCCGAAATTAAATCCTGAAATCGATCACTACAATACAAGCCCGATATAGGTGTTACAGATGAATTATATAAAAAACTTAGTAAATTTTACGCGCGCATTCATTATTTTCCCGGTCATAGCAGCGATATTAACCGTTTCCGCCGCCCAGGCCTCTTCCGACGATGAAGCCGAATTTATCAAGGCGGCATTCTCCGGACAACCGGAAAACCTCAAACAGATACTGGATAAGGGCGTCAACGTCAATTACCAGAATGAAAAGGGATTCAGCGCACTGATCGTAGCCTCGCAATACGGCCACGCCGATAACGTCAACTTGCTGCTGGAAAGGAATGCTGACGTCAATCTGAAAAACGCCGGTGGCGCTACAGCGCTGATCATCGCCGCCAAAAACGGCCATGCCCAAGTCGTCAACACATTACTCGCCAAAGGCGCGCAAGTAAATGTGCAAACCACCGATGGCATCACCGCTTTGATGCTGGCGATCCAGAAAGGCCATGACGCCATTGCCGATACGCTGCTGGAAAAAGGCGCGGATATGCATTTACAAACGCAGGACAAGCTCACCGCTTTGATCATTGCCGCCATGGACGGCAGAGCCGGCATGGTCGACACCTTGCTGGCAAAAGGCGCGAAAATCGATGCGCAAGCCGCCGATAATACCACCGCGCTTTATATGGCGGCCAGAAACGGCCACACCGCGATTGTCAAAACACTGCTGGCGAAGAATGCGCCGGTCGATGTCGTAGCAATCAACGATACCACGCCACTCTACATCGCCGCACAGAACGGACATGGTGAAATTGTCGATGCGCTGCTGGCAAAAGGCGCTAAAACCGATGTGCAGGATAAAAACGGCGCAACACCGCTTACGCTGGCTGCGTTGATCGGTCACGCCGATGTGGTCAAAGCCTTGATCAAGCATGGCGCCAAAGTCGATCATCGAGCCACCAACGGATTCACGCCGCTGATCCTGGCGGCGCAAAACGGCCATACGCCGGTCATTGAGATATTGCTGGAAAATGGCGCGAAAATAGATCTGCAAAACGACGATGGCATAACCGCCTTGATGTGGGCTGCATTACACGACCATGCGGATACCGTGAAAGTGCTGCTGGCCAAAGGCGCTGACCCGAAAATCAAAAGCAAGACCGAAAAAACCGCCGCTGAAATAGCCAAAGATCCTGCCATCGCTGAGCTGCTGCAAGCTGCTGTGAAGTAACTGGTCCACTCCACGCATCGACGCGATGTCAGAACAAAACAACCAGCCGTGCAAAAAATCCCTGGTGTTCGCGCATCGCGGCGCTAACCGGGAAGCGCTGGAAAACACCCGAAGCGCTTTTGATAAAGCGTTAGGGTATGCCATCGACGGCATCGAAACCGACGTGCAGTTGAGCCGGGATAAAGTTGCTGTGCTATGGCACGACCGCTTTCTGAACAAAATTGGCTTGGACGGTAAACGCATCGACGATTTCGATTACCGCGAGCTCAAGGCATTGATCCACCCGGAATCGGATGGCGAAGGCATCGTGACCTTGCAGGATTTTCTGGCCGATTACCGCAGCCGCTGCCGGTTGCTCATTGAAATCAAGAATCGCGACTGGGAAGCGATTTCCCGTCATCAACTGAAAATCCGCCAAACACTCGATCTGATCGGGCAAAACCCGGATCAGCGCATTGTCGTTTCCTCGTTCAATCTGCCCAGTCTGGCGTACGCGCATCAATACAACCCGGCATTTCCGCTGGTATACAATTTTGAAGACGACCAAACCGTCGCCGATGCGCGTGCGCTTTTAAGCACGCATGCATTCCTTCACGGGCTTTGTGTGCCGATTCAAAGTCTGGATCATGAAATGGTCGATCTGTTACGCGAACAGAGTAAATGTGTCGCGGTTTACACCTGTAACAGCGATGCGGAGATCACAACAGCCCTGCAATTGGGCGTGGATATTCTGATCAGCGATGTGCCGCAACAAGCGCTGATGCTGCGCGATCGATGAAACGGGATTTTGCCGCGCTACATCATCAACCCTTCGATCTTTTGGTGTGCGGCGGCGGTATTTACGGTGCATGGACTGCGTATGACGCCGCATTGCGCGGGCTGAAAGTCGCTCTTGTCGAGCAAAACGACTGGGCCAGCGCCACGTCGTCCGCATCGAGTAAATTGATTCACGGCGGTCTGCGCTATCTGGAAACGTACGACTTCAAACTGGTCAGTAAATCGCTGAAAGAGCGCACCCTGCTGCTGCATAACGCACCACACCGCATTTGGCCGCTGCGCTTTGGCGTGCCCGTATACGCGCAGCAGCGTCTAAACCGCCTACAACTAAAATTGGGGTTAACGCTGTACGATTTTCTGGCACATGACCCGGAGCCGTGCATGCAGCACCGCTATTTCAATCCGGAACAATTCACTGCACATTTTCCGGCGCTCACCGATGTTGCACTGAAAGGCGGTTTCACTTACGCCGATGCGCAAACCGACGATGCACGCTTGGTGCTGGAACTCATCGCCGGTGCGCTGGCAGCTGGCGCGCACTGCGTCAATTACTGCCAGCTGATGCGATTATTGGAAACCGATGGTAAAGCGGACGGCGCGATCATCCAAGATCAGCTCACGCAAACTCAGCAAGAAATCCGCGCCAAGCAGATCGTTTTCACCACCGGCCAGTGGCTAGCGCAAGAACCGCCCAGCAGCGACTGGTGCCGTCTGGCCAAAGGTGTGCATCTGCTCATGCCCGCGGTGCTGAACGATGAAGCTTTATTGCTGACAGCGCAGTCCGATGGCCGGGTGTTCTTCATGATTCCCTGGTATGGTTTAACGCTGGTCGGCACCACCGATACCGATTTCACAGGCGATGTGAAAACAGTCCGTGCCGACGACAGCGATATCGATTATCTGCTCGCCGCCGCCAACGGTTATTTGAAAACACCGTGGACTAAAGCCGATATCATCGGCCGTTTTGCCGGTGTGCGGGTTTTCAAGCAACCTGCAAAAACTGCTTCCGCCAGTTCACCCTCTGCGGTCAGCCGCGACTGGGAGCTAAAAACCGACGCTAACGGTGCGCACTATGCCATCGGCGGAAAAATTACCTCATCGCGCCAGGATGCCGCCCGCATCGTCGACACAGTGTGTGCACAACTGCGCATCGCACAACCTTGCGCCACGCAAAGCAACCGTTTCCCTTGGGCGCCGCAAGAGGCTTTTCCGGCATGGTTTAACATGATGCAAAACCGCGCGATACAGTTAGGCATCGATGCGCAAAGCGCCAAATGGCTGCTGCGCCGTCACGGCACGCACACCGCTGCAATCTTTCGCAGCATCGAGGAAGATGCCGGCCTGGCACAACGCATCGTTCCGGCGCTACCGTTCATTGTTGCCGACCTGATGCATTGCGCAACGAACGAAATGATCGTCCATCTCGACGATCTGTTACGCCGCCGCCTGCCGTTACTGATCCTCACCAAACTGACGCAGGATCAGTTACAGCAGATCGCCTCACGCGTGGCGGCACCCTTGCAATGGGATGATGCGCGCCTGCATCAGGAAATTGGGCGCTGCGCACCATGGATCGCACACTGATTTCAGCCGCCGCCGTTGCGCTCGATTTGGGTTCAACCTCGATCAAAGCCGCTTTATTGGACCGGCAGGGAAACCTCCAGCATATCGTCACCCAGCCCGCACCTGTAATCGATAGCCGTGATGGGCGATACGAAAGCAGCGCATCGGATTATGCCCGGATCGCCGCGCAAGTGCTGCAAGACTGCATCGCACAAGCAAACAACAAACCGCCGCTGGGATTGTGCAGCCAGCGTTCATCCTTTCTGCTTTGGGATAAAGCCAGCGGTGAACCGGTGACGCCTTTGATTTCGTGGCAGGATGACCGGGGGAAAAGCTGTTGCGAGCACTTGCATGCATCGGAGGAAACCTTGCACTCGCTGACCGGCTTGCGCTTGACACCCTATTACTTCGCCCCCAAGCTCAGTGTGCTATTGCAGGAAAATCCGCCATGGCGTGAGAAGCTGGTCCAAGGCGAATGGCTGGCAGGCACCTTGGATACTTTCCTGATCTGGCGCTGGACCAACGGTGCGCATTTTGTCACCGACGCTTCGATGGCTGCGCGCACGCTATTGATGGATATCCACCGGCAACAATGGTCTGACACTTTGTGCCATCTGTTTGATATTCCCCGTTCGATTTTGCCGCACCTCAAGCCTTCCACCGGTTTGAACTTGCCGTTGAATACCGGTGTAACTTTGCAAGCCAGCGTTGGCGATCAATCCGCCGCGCTCATCGCCAGCCTGACCGATCGCTCTTCCGAGGCTTTGGTGAATCTCGGCACCGGCGGTTTCGTGATCCGTTCCCTTGCCGCGGAGACATCAGCGTTTGGCGGTTACCTGCACACCTTGGTCTATCAGGATAACCAGCGGGAAACACAGTTTGCCGTGGAAGGCACGCTCAACTCCATCGCCGCCGCGCTCGCGCCTTATCCGGTCAAGGATTGCAACGTCGAAGATCTAGCGCAAAGCGATATTTTCTGTCTGGCGGAGCCGAGCGGTTTAGGCGCGCCGTATTTCCGCAACGACTGGGGTATTCATTTCTCGCAATCCGTATCCGGTCTGACCGCACGGCAAATCGGCGCATTGTTGCTCGAAGCGATTATTTTCCGGGTGGCACGCATTGTGGAAGATTTTCACCGGCACTCGCCATTGACCAGAATCTATCTGTCGGGCGGATTATCCGAATTGCTTTGTCTGCGGCACAGCATCGCGCAGTGTGCTCCCTGCCCGGTTTCGCATTTGCAGCAAAAGGAAGCGAGTCTGCTGGGCGCGGCATTACTCGCGAGCGAACATAAAATCAAACGCCACCGGAACGCTGAAGACATCGCAGTTCTCAATGGCAACAACGCGTTAGTCCAAAAATACCGGCACTGGAAAGTCTGGTTCGATGCGTTATTAAAAACACCTAATCATTAATCTTAAAAAGGTTACCCGCACAAATTATCAATCCTGTAGAATCCGCGTTGCAAATATTCAACCGGTTTATTTTTCTCTATCAGCTAACAAGAATTCATTGCATAACCGCATGATATACAATGCATAACTAACGACATTCGCTGTTAGTTATGGTGATTAACCTCGTAAACATTTAAAAAGGAAATTTTATGGCAACAAATATACCTGGCTATACCTACGGTACCGCTGCTGTTGGAAAATCTCCCGTATCCCTGGATGATTTCGCCAAATTGAAACAAGCATCGCTGTTCGGCGATGACGATGTGCGTTATCTGAAAATGTCGCACGACATATTGAAAGATCAAGTCGAGCAAATTCTCGACGTCTGGTACGGTTTTGTCGGCTCAACCCCTTTCCTGCTGCACTACTTCACCAATGCATCCGACGGTCAGCCTAACATGGACTACCTCGGCGGCGTGCGCAAACGTTTTGGCCAATGGATTCTGGATACCGCCAACGCGGAATACAATCAAGACTGGTTGAACTATCAACACGAAATCGGTCTGCGTCACCATACCACCAAGAAAAACACCACGGACAACGTCAAAGCGGTGCCGATCATTCATGTGCATTACATTTTTGCACTGCTGATCCCGATTACCACCACCCTGCGTCCGTTCCTGGAAAAAGGCGGTCATTCCCGCGATGATGTGGATCGCATGCAAGACGCATGGCGCAAATCCGTGCTGATGCAAGTGATTCTGTGGTCACAACCTTACATCAAAACTGGCGAATTCTAATTTCGCACTGGAGAGCGGTCTCCCGCTCTCCATCCTGAATCCACATATTCACCTACAATCCCAAGCTGGCCATGCATCTGTCGATCGTCATTCCCGCTTTTAACGAAGAACAGCTGATTCTGGACTGTTTGGACTCCATCACAGTATCGGTCAGCGCCAACGCAAAACCCGGTTTTACCCATGAAGTCATTGTCGTGGACAACAATTCCAGCGACAAAACCGCGGAATTGGCCACGCAAGCAGGCGCAAAAGTGGTATTCGAGCCGGTCAATCAAATCGGCCGCGCGCGTAACACCGGTGCTGCGGCAGCTACGGGTGACTGGCTGCTGTTTGTCGATGCCGACAGCTTATTGAATCCCGGCATGGTCACCGATATTCTGCACATGATTGAAAGCGGAAAGTATGTCGGTTGCGGCAGTGTCATGCATATGCCCGGTTTGCCGTGGTGGGGTAATGCCGCGATGCGGCTGTGGACTATGTGCTCGGTCACCTTCCATTGGGCATCGGGCGCGCTGGTCGTTTGCCGTACCGATGCGTTTCGCGACGTGGGCGGCTTTAACCAGGAATTGTTCGCCGCCGATGAAATCGATCTCAGCCAACTGCTCAAGCAATGGGGCCGCAAACGCGGCTTGAAATTCACCATCTTGACCCGCCACCCGCTGGTGACTTCACCGCGCAAGGTAAAACTTTATACCGGCCGGGAAATCGCCGGGCAAATATTCAGCGTCATGTTCAGTCCACGTAAGACGCTGCAGGATAAAAAGAAACTGCCGATTTGGTACGACGGACGGCGCTAATGTAAATTGTAAGACCTGACTTCTCAAGCAGCTCCGTTTTCCATCCCGATACCTCCAAACACGACTCACCTGCCTGCTCTTAAGCTTGCGCTAATTTGCGGCGGCACCGGGCGCCCGAACATATTGGCAGCATCGAGAGCGCTCTCTGGCATCAATGAACGAATTACCTGCCTTATTTGGACCTGAACAACCCATCCTTACATCAAAGCTTGAAATGAAGTCGATCGGTTGATAAACAGCAAGAGCATTTGCATAGCTCCTTCTACGTCAATTGCGCTGGCGCCTAATCACCCGGCTTTTCCTGATCAATACCCATCTTCGTGTGTTGCAAAACCCGGTAGCAACTCAATCAACCGGGATCTCGCATTTAACTCTGGGATTGTGATTTTTCTCACAGCGCAAGACTGCTAGGTTATTTAGACTATAACCACTAGTTCAACAAGACTATAGCCAGTCTTTATTTATTCAACTAGACTACGCCCCAATTTTCAGCACTTGGCTGAAACTTTGTTGCGCTAAATTTTGAGAAAGATTTAGCCATTTTATCCACAGATAGGAGAAAGTAAGTGAAGAACAAGAACAACATTAAGCTGCAGGCAATATCAGCATTACTTATCATGCTGGCAGCGCCCGCATTTGCCAAAGACAGCCATGATCGCGATGACGATCATGATCATCACTCAAACCGCCTGCCTAATATGTTCAGCGCGGAAAATAACCATGGGAGAGATGCGACCTATAGCACAGCAGGTTTTATCGATCTGAATAACCCATTTTTCAAAAGTATCGGAACCAATGGCCGCAGCTGCGTTTCCTGCCATGCACCGAATCAAGGATGGACCATCACTCCGCAAGAAGTGAAGAAACTTTTCAACAAAACAAAAGGCTTGGATCCGCTTTTCCGTCTGGTGGATGGCGCTAACTCTCCCCTCGCGGACGTGACCACGGTTACAAAACGCCGCGCGGCTTACAGCATGCTGCTTGAAAAAGCCAATATCCGTGTGGGAATCGGTATTCCCAGCGGCGCGGAATTTGAATTGATCGAAGCCGACGATCCTTATGGCTTCGCCAGCGAAACCGAATTGTCTTTATTCCGTCGTCCGATGCCAACCACCAACCTGAAGTTTCTTAGCACCGTCATGTGGGATGGCCGCGAAACCACGCTGAAGCCAGGCTCCAGTGATTGTATTTTCGGCACATCGACTTGCTTCTCTCCGGTATCGTTTGACTTGAGCACACAAGCCAATCACGCCACACGCGGCCATGCCGAAGCGCTGCGGGATCTGACCGACGAAGAGCGCGACGCGATCGTAGCATTTGAATCCGGACTATTCACTGCGCAAATCGAAGATAATGACGCCGGTAAACTTACCGAAGAAGATGCACTCGGCGGACCTAGAGCGCTGAAAAAACAAAAGTATCACTTTGGTATTAACGATACATTAGCGGGCGACTACAAAACACGCGAACCATTTAATCCCAATGCGATGTCGCTCTATGACAGCTGGAACCGCTTCAAAACAACCAAATCCACTCATGGCACCAAAAGCGCACGCGCTGCCATTGCACGCGGACAAGCGCTATTCAACAGCAAACCGATCTTGATCAAAGGGGTAAAAGGCATTAATGATGATTTGGCTGTGAGCGTACTGCCAGGCACATGCACAACATGCCATAACACCCCGAATTCGGGCAATCACTCCACACCAATGCCGCTGGATATCGGTATTGCCGACGAATCGCGCCGTACACCGGATATGCCGCTGTACACCCTGAAAAACAAAACGACCGGTGAAATCGTCAAAACGACCGATCCAGGCCGTGCGCTGTTGACCGGCAAATGGAAGGATATTGGCCGCTTCAAAGGACCTATTCTGCGTTCGGTTGCTTCACGCCCACCTTACTTCCACGATGGCTCTGCACCGGATCTGCAATCCGTGGTTGAGTTTTACAACACCCGCTTCAGCATCGGCCTGACCGAAAGAGAAAAAGCCGATCTCGTGGCTTTCCTCGCAGCGCTGTAATGTTGAAAACCACATCCGCCGGTTAGGGGATGGAAACGGGCCAATTTATGCTTGACTGGATAAATTGGCCCTTCATCAATCTTTAATTCCCTTGCGCCGCAACCAGTATTTTTCAAATTCAATCGCTACAAACAAAATCAAACTCACTGCGGCAATACGTCCCCAAGCCGCTGCATCCAGTGCAACGGTGCCGAATAGCTGTTGCATGACGGGTAAATAAGTAAGCAGCAACTGCAATATCAATAACAAGCCCGCCGCCAACACCACATAGCGATTACCCAGCATGCCCTGGCGCGAGCACACGGAAGCGATCAAATAGCGGCAATTGAATAAGTAGACGATTTCACATAGCACCAGCACATTCACCACCACGGTGCGGCCAAGCTCAACACTCGAACCTTGCGCCAGCTCCCAGAAATACAAGGCAAAGCTGCCGCCAATCATCAAGAGCGTGACAAAAACGATACGCCACACCAGGAAGCCCGACAAAACCGGCGCATGCGGATCATGCGGCGGACGTGACATCACGTTCGTTTCGGGCCGCTCAAACGACAGAGAAATCGCCAACGTCACCGTCGTGACCATGTTGATCCATAAAATTTGCAGCGGCGTAATCGGCAACGCCATTCCAAACATGATGGCCAGCAGCACCAATCCGGCCTCACCGCCATTGGTCGGCAACACATACACCATTGTCTTACGGATGTTATCGTAGACTGTGCGGCCTTCTTCCACGGCATGCGCAATCGACGCGAAGTTATCGTCCGTCAACACCATTTCTGCCGCTTCCTTGGCCACTTCAGTACCTTTTTGTCCCATGGCCACACCGATATCGGCGCGCTTTAAGGCTGGCGCATCGTTCACACCATCGCCGGTCATGGCGACAATTTCACCGTTATTCTGTAAAGCATTCACCAGACGCAGCTTGTGCCCCGGATCGGCGCGGGCAAAAATATCCACATCCGCAGCCACCCGCCGCAATTGCGCATCGTCCATTCCGTCCAGCTCAATTCCCGTCACGCTCCGCTGACCATCACCAATGCCCAGGCTTGCGCCAATCGCAGCGGCGGTGATGCGGTGATCGCCGGTAATCATTTTGACGCGTATGCCGGCGGCATGACATTGCTGCACAGCGGCAATCGCTTCCTCGCGTGGCGGATCCATAATGCCAACCAATCCGAGCAAAGTGAATCCGGTTTTCACATCGGACATCGCCAGTGTGTGTTGCTTTACCGGCAGCACACGGCTGGCAATGGCGAGGATACGCTGCCCGTTCTCGCTTGCCTCGCGAATTCTGGCCTGCCAGAATTCGGGTTGAAGCGGGCGGTCTTCCTCTTGGCTGCGCTCCTGACTGCACATCGCCAGCACTCTTTCCGGCGCGCCTTTGACATACACCAGGCTTTGCCCGGTGTGGTCATGATGCAGTGTCGCCATAAAACGGTGCTCCGGCTCAAACGGAATCACGTCAATACGCGGCAGCTGCTCATGTTCCTGCGCAGAATCCAGCCCAGCCTTCATCGCCACGGTAATCAATGCGCCTTCGGTCGGGTCGCCGTGAATTTCCCAAGTATCATCGCCCTGCCGCAGCAGCGCGTCATTACACACCAAACCGGCGCGGCACAGTTCACGCAGACCGGCATGACCGGCGCTGGAAATTTCCGCGCCATCCCGGCTAAAACCGCCCTTTGGCGCATAGCCCGCGCCACTGACTTGCAATTCATCTCTGGCAGTGATTACGCGTTGCACGGTCATTTCATTGCGCGTCAGCGTTCCGGTTTTGTCGGTGCAGATGACTGTCACGGCGCCCAGCGTTTCGACCGCCGGGAGTCTGCGCACAATGGCGTTGCGCCGCGCCATATTCTGTACTCCCAATGCCAGCGTGATTGTCATGATGGCGGGTAATTCTTCCGGAACGGCTGCGATCGCCATGCTGACTGCCGCCATAAAAATTTCGCTGAGCGGATAGTCTTGCCATAACAATCCATACACAAACATACCGGCCGCCAGCAATAACACCACCAGCGTCAGCCAGCGAGCAAAAACCGCCATTTGCCGCAGGAGCGGCGAGGTCAGTTTATCGACTTGCGCGATCATCTGACTGATACGGCCGATTTCGGTCTGCTGGCCGGTGGCGACCACCACGCCCAATCCCTGTCCATAGACCACCAGCGTACCGGAGTAGGCCATGCAGAAGCGATCGCCGATAGCCGTCACGGCTTCAACCGCATTGATGGATTTTTCCACCGCCTGTGATTCTCCGGTCAATGCGGCTTCCTCGATACGCAGGTTTTTACAGTGGAGCAAGCGCAAATCGGCCGGCACCTTGTCGCCCGATTGCAGCAGGACAATATCACCGGGCGCCAGCTGCTCTGCCGGAATCTGTTCCCGTTGACCCGCGCGCATCACAATCGCAGAAAGCGACAGCATGCGCCGGATTGCATTGAGCGCTTTTTCCGCTTTGCCTTCTTGCACGAAACCGATGATGGCATTAATGACCACCACACCCAGAATGACACCGCTATCCACCCAGTGCCCAAGAACGGCAGTCAACACCGATGCAATCAGCAAGATATAAATCAACACATTATGAAACTGCAGTAGAAACCGCACTATGGCGCTCTTTGACTGTGGCGGCTTCAAACGGTTTGCGCCATAGCGCTCAAGCCGCCGCTGTGCTTCCGCTTGCGATAGTCCGTCACTTCCGGCATTCAGCGCATCCAGCGCTTGCTGCGGGGAGTAGGTATGCCATGCGGATGTTCCGCTGGCCTGCGATACGTGTTCATGCGGCATAAGCGTGTACCTTTGATGAAATTTATCCGGTTGCATTGCGTCCATCCCATAGCGCGGAAGCGGCAGGAATAATTTGTATTTCATTATTCAGTCCGGCTACAATGAAAACAATCTTTTTTCACTTAACACAGCAAATGGGGCTTTCTATGAAATACTCTATCATTCTGATAGCACTGACGGGTGTGTTGTTTACCGGCTTGACACAAGCTGCGGGAGGCCGGGTGCCGTTCGCACACCAAGTAATTCCCGTTCAAAATTACAGCCGCGCCACGGAACAAGTCGCCATATCAGGAATGATCAGCGATGGCGGCGTACAAGCACTGTCAGCTACCGGCTTCAAAACGGTTATTGATTTACGCACCAAGAACGAAGGAACTGCCGAAGAAAAAGGATTGGTCGACTCGGTTGGCATCGCCTATTTCAACATTCCAACGACAGTGGCCGGCATCACTAAGGAGCAAGTGGCGCAATTCACCAAAGTGTTTGAATCGGCGCAAACACCGGTACTGATTCATTGCGGATCGGGTAACCGGGCAAGCGCTATGTGGGCCAGCTACCGCATCACCAAAGGCGTCGATCCTGAAGTAGCGATTGAGGAGGCTCGTAAAAGCGGCTTGCGTCCTCCATTGGAAGAAAAACTGCGTGAAATCATGTTGAACTGAGCTTTAATCTGTCAACCGGATCAGCGCAACTTAAAAACATTCACAACGAAACACTCGCAGGAACTACAGCAGGCACTACTGTAGTTCCTGCTTTGTTGCCGGCAATCCGCAGATCGACGGATATATTCCTTGTAACATGCGGATAAAATAAGATAATTCACGGGCATTGCTGAAACCGGTATCAGCATGACCACGCGCTTCTTTTAATCGGTATGTTTCTTACAATACAAACTGAATAACGTTTCCATAATTTTGACGGCATCCTGGCTTGCCAAACTATAGTAAATGTATTTTCCGCGACGCTCCGTCGCAACCAAATTCTCTTCACGCAATACCGTCAACTGCTGCGACAAGGTGGGTTGGTGAATACCCAGCAATTCTTCCAGCTCGCCCACATTCCGGGTTCCCTTGGTCAATTCGCA
Source organism: Nitrosomonas oligotropha (assembly GCF_009833085.1). GTDB lineage: Bacteria > Pseudomonadota > Gammaproteobacteria > Burkholderiales > Nitrosomonadaceae > Nitrosomonas > Nitrosomonas oligotropha. The sequence goes on from NZ_QRBZ01000021.1 coordinate 40,205, forward strand.
TAATATGAGCAGCCGGTCTTCGTTAGCCAATATTTTCAGTAAAGCGCAAGCCTCCGATGCGGATGTATGCAGCGCTGCGATATCGTTTAAGGCTGAATCTGTTTTCATGATTTATTAATTCTTTACGTTAACTTATGTTAATAAGATTAGGATAATAAAATAATATTTTATTGAGTAATTAAGATTCTAATTCATTTGCATCAAATCAGCCACGATCTTGCGTCATTTGGTAAATCCCCATCCCCAATAGCATCGCAACTAAAAACACCAGAGCATCGCTGTTGCCTGTTCCCATTAATACCAAGGCCGGTCCGGGACAAATGCCTGCAATGCCCCAGCCAATTCCGAACAAAAGGCTTCCTGAAAGCAAGCGGCTATCTATTTTAGCCACGCCAGGTATCTTCATCGGCAAGCCGAGATAGGATTGCTTACGCTTTTTAGCCAGCATGAAAGCGATAGTACCAACGGTCACTGCACCCCCCATCACCCATAACAACGTAGCATCCCAATCGCCAGCCACATCAAGAAATGCCAAAACCAGTGCCGGATTAACCATGCCTGAGGCAATGATCCCAAGACCGAAAATAATTCCAGCAATTAACGCGATAAAACTAACCATTTTGATTCTCCGATAATCAAGTTATCCAGACTAAACCGTTAAAACATGCCGCAGCAAATAAACCGCCGCGAAGCCAGTCAGCATGAACACCACCGTCGCTGCAATGGAACGCGGCGAACGGCGCGATAAGCCGCACACTCCATGACCGCTGGTACATCCGGAACCCAGACGGGTACCATAACCCACTAACAGGCCCGCAAGTGCGAGCATCACATGACTGGTTTCTATTTGTATTGGCGGCATGTCAAAAAAAAGCTTCCAGATGAGCGCCGACACGACAAGTCCAAAAATAAACGCAACACGCCAGCTGATGTCGCCTTTTTTTACCCGGTATAATCCACCCACAATTCCGGATATGCCAGCAATGCGGCCATCAAAAAATAGTAGCAAGGTCACCGCAATTCCTATGACAAAACCACCGGTCAGCGCATGCCATGGTATTAAATCAAAAGTGATAGACATGGTTGATTTCCTCCCGCTCCTGTATTTCGACCACAATACATAAATTAATGACAATATGTAATATTGTATAATTATAGATAAATGCAATATAATATGTAAGATTTTTCCTAATAATATAACAGGAGAACGTAATGAAGCCTACTATTCAAGCATTCTACGATCCGGCAACTTGGACCGTCAGTTATGTTGTTTTTGACGAATCGGGTGGAAATTGCGCCATTATTGATCCAGTTCTGGATTACGACCCCAAATCGGGCAGAACCGGCACGCATTCTGCGGACAAGTTGATTGCATTCATCCGTGAACGGCGGTTATCGGTTGAGTGGATACTGGAGACGCATGCGCATGCAGACCATTTGTCATCCGCTGATTACCTCAAACATCAAGTAGGGGGCAAAACCGGCATTGGCGATCATATTCCCGCCGTACAAAAAACATTCAAAAAAATTTTCAATCTTGGCGATGAGTTTGTTCCCGATGGCCATCATTTCGATCACCTGTTTGCTGATGGCGAGTTATTCTCGGTTGGGAATTTAACGGGTAAAGCCATCTCCGTATCCGGCCACACCCCCGCTGATTTGGCTTATCAATTCGACGATGCCGTGTTTGTCGGCGATACGCTTTTCATGCCGGACATCGGCACGGCGCGTGCGGATTTCCCGGGAGGGGATGCGCATCAGCTGTTTCATTCCATCCGGAAAATACTGGCTCTACCATCAACAACGCGGCTCTTTATGTGCCATGACTACCCTCCCGCTACGCGCACGGCTGTATGGGAGAGCACTGTGGCACAGCAACGCGCGCGCAATATTCATGTTCATGACAATATTGATGAAAATGCCTTTGTCAGCATGCGCAACCGGCGCGACGCAACCCTGGAAATGCCGAATTTACTGCTGCCTTCGATACAGGTGAATATCAGAGCGGGAAAATTGCCGCCGGTCGAGACAAATGGTGTTGCCTACTTTAAGATACCGGTCAACTTGATTTGATGTGATTTACTGTGAGTGATTAAACTCGGCAACTTTATCATCGTTTTATACCTGCACCGTGACAAAATTCCCATAGCGCTGATCAAATTTGATGGCAATAAAACGAGTTCCAACCGAAAGCCCTTTTTTCTCATGACGCTTATGCGTTACTTCAGCCACCGCCTGAAAACTGGGCGCATCAATTTTAATGACGTCATTGGAATCGAGCATCTCAGTCGTCATGAAGCGTATTCCCATTGGTGAAAGATCCTGACATGTGCCCAAGTATGATTGTCCCGGCCAGAATAGATAAAACTTAAATCTTCCACTAATATCGATCCGCCGCATGGCGCGCTGCGATGATTCCGGATTCTCATGCTGCAATAAAAGCAATGGACTCCCGCATTCGAGACAACTTTCACTTTGATATACACCGGGTTGCGGCACATTGGGGGTTTTGCAAAACGAGCAATAACGCGTGATAACTGGCCGGTACTGCTCGACAGCAAATGGTGGTGCGTTGTTTTCCCGGATAGTTAATCCGGGCAGATTACTATTGTGTTGCGCGGTTTTTCTCGCTGCACGAAACAATCCGCCCGCGAATATATCATCATATTGCTGACGCATCCTGGGGTCGGACAAAATTCGATAGGCTTCATCAAGTAGCGCGGTATCTCCGGCAGTACTCTTTTTTAATGCCTGATAGCTAGCTTTGATTGTGGCAATCGGCGCATCGGGCTGGATTTGCAGTATCCGGTAATAATTGCGTTGATTCAATCCGGATGGTTGTTCACTTCTTGCGCTGACCACTTCAATTTCCGCTGTAGAACCCAGCGCACCCTGGCTCAGGACTCGGATATGATAACGTTTCAGCAACTCACGGTCATAGGCAGCGCGCTTAACGGGATCCCGCAAGGTGTTATAAGCAATATTGAGTAAGCTGGCGTTCCAATCCGGACTATTCAGATCAGCCCGAATATTCAGCTTTTGCATCAACACCCGATAGCTCTCTGTTATCACCGCCATCGGCGCATCGGGCTGAACATGAAGAATTCGATAGAAATTACGCCGTTCGATCATTATTGTAGAATCAAAGCGCCCTACTCATCATGATGAGCAGTTCAATTATTTACAAAAACTTTAACTATAAATCTCAATAGCTTGCCGCATATTTGCAGTATACACTTATCTAGTGACGGCACCAATAAAACCACCTCAAATTTTGATGGCTCTCCGGATCCATCTACTTTTCGACATTCCAGTATCAAAAAACTACTCAAATAAAATTTCCAGCGAGGTCTTGCATTTCATCATGAATTACATATAATGAGAATCATTCTCATTATATGTAATTCTAATTAACTATGAACACCACCAACCCATCTCAAACGATCATAAGAAATTCACCCAAACCGGATTTATTAAATTTAAACACATTGATCAACAGCGATGTGCTATTCAAGAATGGCGATGTTGTACTGATACTGCATAAAGGCGAGCAATATTCGCTGCGCCGCACGCGGAATGGCAAGTTAATTCTGAACAAATAGTGGATAAAAGGCACATATCATGTATATTAATGCGTGTAATCTATTGGCACTCTTGCTAGCCGTGAATCATCATGAACCGTAAGGCTGAGTGGATGCATAATCTGGGGTAATGCCGGGGTTTCCTCTGCAAAAATGCTGGATCCAGCAAGTAATCAATACCATACAGAGCGATATCTTCTCACCCCCCGGACACATCAAGAGATACTCATCTTAGGAGCTAAAAATGAAAGGTAACGCAGATATTATTCGCTGGTTGAATCAGCAATTGCAACATGAACTAACTGCCATTAACCAATATTTTCTTCATGCACGCATGTACAAAAACTGGGGATTCAACAGTTTGGGAAAACATGAGTTTGAAGAATCGTGCGAAGAGATGAAACATGCCGATGCACTTATTGAGCGGATCTTGTTACTGGAAGGATTACCCAATTTACAGGATCTCGGTAAGTTAATGATCGGCGAGACCGCTGAAGAGTGCGTCGCATGCGATTTAAAACTTGAGTTAGCTTCGCGAAACACATTGCTCGCCGCGATAGCGGCTTGCGAATCAGTGCAAGATTATGTATCGCGCGAAGTTTTTGAACGGATTTTGGAAGATACCGAAGAACACATTGACTGGTTAGAAACTCAGCTCAATGTCATGCAAAAAATCGGTATCCATAACTGGCTGCAAAGTCAGATGTAGTTTTTCTGCCGCTGAAGTTTACCTCTTCCTTCTTCAGCGGCACATTCAGCCAGCCAGCCTGTCTCCAGGTCAGCCAGCCAATTTTTTATTCGCTGATGATTCTCAGGAGATATCACAATGAAATTTCTAAAGAAACTGGCATTGGCCAATACTTCCGGCACGATTCCTCATGACCATTTCACGACTTCAGAATCCACGGATACTTTCGTATCCTGCTGCCTGCGCAGTTTCACAAAATTGGCGCGTGCGTGGCAGCAAAGACTCGATCACGCCAATCCAAAGATTACCAGTCCCCGCAGGATATCGAATAAGAGCATCCCTGTCGTTGATTGGGCGCCGCTGGTCAAAGCAGCGTATTTGACCGAGACCAATAGAAAGTACATCCAAACGGATCATCAATATAATTCCGACTGCCAATTAGCCGGACGATCTGTTTTATGTGTTGGGGGCCGGATTAAGCTTTATCCGGAATACAACCAATTGGTAAAAAGCTGCGACGGTTGTTTTATGGGGTTCCATGGCGACTCGCACGATCATTTGGAAGATCTGCCAAAACTCCTGAGACAAGCGGATATGATCATTTGTCCGGTTGATTGTGTGAATCATGAAGCTTTCTTCACTGTAAAACATTACTGCAAGTATTCCGGTAAACCATGCATACTGCTTGCGCGCTCCGAAGTTAATACTTTTAAAGCGGGAATCGGAGTTCTGGTTGCAATGGCTGTATCAGGATAGTCACCTTTTTGCTCAGGAAATACTACCAGCAAGGTTGTGTATTCCATTGAATGAGGAATCCATTAGAATGGATATCCCACGACGTACAATCCCACTTCGATAAGGAACCATAACCAATATCCACTAAAGTTTATTTTTTTTAGGTCGTTGAAACAGCTTCATCGCTGTTAATTTATTGACTAAGCCATTAATAAATAAAACTTACCTGGAAAAAAGTTATGAAAATTCTTGTTCATTTCAAGTCTGGATTCAAGCAAACGTTCATTGTTCCCAAATGCATGCTGGCGCTCGAATTCAGAAATATGGCCAAAGATATTGGCGGCAGTATCGAAAGCATTGAATTTTCATTACCCCCCCGCCGACAATCAAATATCTCTATCGCAGAGCGCCGGCTGGGAATAGTCCGCTTACCTGAAAAACGTTAGCACACTTGCATTCTGGCGGGTCAGAATGGAATATCATCATCCATATCATCAAATCCACTCGGCGCCTTGCCTGACGAAGAAGACCGGTTAGAACTTGAGTTATCCTCTTCATGGTCAGGCGCCGGCTCAAAACTACCGCTTCCCGACCGGCTTCCCAGCATTTTCATATCACTGGCAATAATATCCGTGGTATACCGCTCCACGCCGTTCTTGTCCGTCCATTTACGGGTTTCGAGCCTGCCTTCGACATAAACCGGGCGACCTTTCTTTAAATATTCTCCGGCAATCTCAGCAAGTTTCCGGTAAAAAGTGACCCGATGCCACTCCGTTTTCTCTTGCTTTTCGCCATTTTTATCTTTCCAAGTATCCGTCGTTGCCAATGTAATATTGGTCACCGCATCACCATTTGACATGTAACGCGTTTCCGGATCTTTACCCAAATTACCGATGAGTATGACTTTATTGAGCGACGCCATTTATGTTTCCTCCCCAAGCAATTTAATCACTTTCTCTTCATCGAAGCCCTTCATATCAACTTTCAGATACGCCACTCTCTCATTGACCAGCACCAAGGCTTCATATACACCGGGTATCGCCGCGAGCTGACGTGAAAGCGCTTCCGATTGAACAATATCCATCTCGTTCACATGATACATTTTTGAGCGCACTGCCGCCGGCGCCTGCATTGTTGCAGCCAGTATCAACCATACCAGCAACAACGCCCCGCAGAACGCGTACAACGCATCGCTTCCATAGGTGCCAACCAAGTGACCGCCTACCGCAGCCCCGGCAAACGCCCCCAGAAACTGGGTACTGCTGTAAATGCCGATTGCCGTTCCTTTCGCTCCGACTGGTGCGATTTTTGAAATCAACGATGGCAAACTGGCCTCCAGCAAATTGAATGCCGTGAAAAAAACCAATAATGCAGCAGCCGTTCCCCAGATTGAATCCAAAGTAATCGCCAGTAACAGCTGCCCCATCAACAATGTCGCAACAGCCGCGATAAATACCGGTTTTAATTTGGCCTTTTTCTCGGCATAAATAATGGCTGGAACGATCAGAATGATCGACAAAATCAGAACCGGCAAGTATATCTGCCAATGATCATCCGCCGCCATACCTGCCTGGCGTAAGGTCAGCGGCACCACCAGCCACAGCGCCATCAACGCGGCATGTAACGCAAAAATGCCGTAATTCAAACGCAGCAGCTGCGTATTGCGCAATACGCTGGCAAAACTCGCCGGGGATGCTTCCGTGTCGGAATGAAAACGGCTAATCACCGGATCAGGAATGACTTTCTTCACTACAATCATGGCCAGCAGCGCCAATATGCCGGTCATGGCGAAAATCCCCGGCACACCGATCCATTGATTCAGAACCGGCGCGGCAATCAAGGAAATGGCGAACACTGTGCCGATCGTCATACCGATGGTCGCCATCGCTTTAGTACGATGCTCTTCGCGCGTAAGATCCGCCGCCAGCGCCATCACAGCCGCGGAGATGGCGCCGGCGCCTTGAATAATCCGCCCCGCTATTACCCAATAAATATCGGTGGCCATCGCTGCGATCAAGCTACCCACAGCAAACAGAATCAATCCCAGGTAGATGACGGGCTTGCGTCCGATGCGGTCGGAGAGCCAACCGAAAGGGATTTGCAGCACAGCCTGCGTGAGACCATATGCCCCTAGTGCGATGCCGACTAAGGTGTAGTTGTCTCCACCCGGCAAATCCTCAGCGTAAAAAGCAAACACCGGCAAAATGATAAACAAGCCCAGCATGCGCAAGCCATACACACCGGCTAAACCGATGGTCGCACGCAACTCCGCCGGGGACATTTTTTCAGTTGAAGAGGAAGCAGACATGAATCAGGTTGTGATATTCCTAAAAAGTTGGGTATATTAGCAGGTTGACTCTTACATAGATAGTTCATGGAATCCATAAAAATACGGGGTGCGCGTACGCACAATCTGAAAAACATTCATCTCGATCTGCCACGTAACAAACTCGTGGTCATTACCGGTTTATCGGGATCGGGCAAATCTTCGCTCGCATTCGATACGCTCTACGCAGAAGGCCAGCGCCGTTATGTGGAATCGCTTTCGGCGTACGCCAGACAATTTTTACAGCTGATGGAAAAACCCGATGTCGACTTGATCGAAGGACTTTCTCCGGCCATCGCCATCGAGCAAAAAGCGACCTCGCACAATCCGCGTTCGACGGTGGGCACGGTCACGGAAATTCATGATTATCTGCGTTTGCTGTTCGCCCGCGTCGGCGATCCTTACTGTCCCGAGCACAATATCACGCTGACCGCGCAAAGCGTTGCGCAAATGGTCGATCATGTGTTGCAGCTGCCGCCCGATACCCGCCTGATGATCCTTTCTCCGTTGATCGTGGAACGCAAAGGCGAGCAATCCGATTTATTCGATGAGTTACGCGCACAAGGTTTTGTGCGCTTACGGATCGACGGCGAGGTGCATGAAATCGACGCGTTGCCCAAGCTGCAAAAAACCAAGAAACACACGATTGAAGTCGTGATTGATCGCCTGAAAGTTTCTGCGGATGCCAAACAACGGCTCGCGGAATCATTTGAAGTGGCATTACGTCATTCCGAAGGACGCGCGCTGGCGGTTGAGATGGATAGCGGCCATGAACATTTGTTTTCCGCCAAATTCAGTTGCCCGGTATGCAGCTATTCGCTATCCGAATTAGAACCGAGATTGTTTTCATTCAACAACCCGCTGGGCGCTTGCACCAAGTGCGATGGTCTGGGGCAGATCACATTCTTTGATCCGGCGCGGGTGGTTGCTTTTCCGCATCTGTCACTGGCCACCGGAGCGGTCAAAAACTGGGACCGGCGCAATCAATTTTACTTTCAGCTGTTGACCAGTCTGGCGGAACATTATCAATTCGATCTGGAAACGCCCTTTGAGAATCTGGACGAGTCGATTCGCAACATTATCCTGCATGGTTCCGGCAAGGAAAAAATCCATTTCTCCTATTTAACCGACAACGGGCGTAAGCAGCAGGAAACACACCCTTTTGAAGGGATCATTCCGAATCTGACACGGCGCTATAAGGAAACCGAATCACAAACCGTGCGCGAAGAATTGGCGAAATATCTCAATGCACAAGTCTGTCCGGAATGTCAGGGCACGCGCTTATGCCAGGCCGCGCGGCATGTGCATGTTGCCGGACAGGCAATTTATGAAATTAGCGCTTTCCCGCTCAAAAAAGCCAAGCAATTCTTTGATCAAATTGCATTAACGGGTCACAAACAATCGATCGCTGAACGCATCGTCAAGGAAATTTCCAGCCGTCTGCAATTCCTCAATAATGTCGGCTTGGATTACCTGTCGCTGGATCGCTCAGCCGACACGTTATCCGGCGGTGAATCGCAGCGCATTCGTCTGGCCAGCCAGATCGGCTCCGGCTTGACCGGTGTCATGTACGTGCTGGACGAGCCTTCCATCGGATTGCATCAGCGCGATAATGGCCGCCTGCTGGATACACTGAAGAACCTGCGCGACCTCGGCAATAGCGTGATCGTCGTCGAACATGATCAGGATGCCATTCAAATCGCGGATTATGTCGTCGACATGGGACCCGGCGCCGGTGAGCACGGCGGTTTCGTAGTAGCTCAAGGCAGCCCCCAAGCCATTCAGGAGGACAATAACTCTCTGACCGGCAAATACTTATCCGGAAAATTATCGATCCACATCCCGGAAAAACGCCACGTACCGGATCCCGACCGGATACTGCGGATTGAAGGCGCTTCCGGGAATAATCTGAAAAACGTGATGCTGAACCTGCCGGTTGGGCTCTTTATCTGTGTCACCGGTGTTTCAGGATCGGGAAAATCCACGCTGATCAATGAAACGCTGCATCGCGCCGTCGCCCGGCACCTTTACGCCAGCAACGCCGAGCCCGCACCTTATCAGCAGATTGACGGACTGGCTTTTTTCGACAAAGTAATCAACATGGATCAAAGCCCGATCGGGCGCACCCCACGTTCCAATCCGGCCACGTATACCGGTTTATTCACGCCGATCCGGGAATTGTTCGCCGGTGTGCCGCAAGCGCGCGAACGCGGTTATGCGCCCGGACGCTTTTCATTCAATGTCAAAGGCGGACGCTGCGAATCTTGCCAGGGCGATGGCGTCATCAAGGTGGAAATGCATTTTCTGCCGGATATTTATGTCACCTGCGATGTTTGCCATGGCCGCCGCTATAACCGCGAAACGCTGGAGATTCAATACAAAGGCAAAAATATTAACGAAGTGCTGCAAATGACGGTGGAAAACGCGCATGAATTCTTCGCGCCGGTACCGGTGGTTGCCCGCAAACTGCAAACGCTGCTGGAGGTCGGTCTCGGCTATATTACCTTGGGACAATCCGCCACCACGCTATCCGGCGGAGAGGCGCAGCGGGTGAAATTATCGCTCGAACTATCCAAGCGCGATACCGGACGCACGTTGTATATTTTGGACGAACCTACCACCGGTCTGCATTTTCAGGATATTGATCTGCTGCTGAAAGTGTTACACCGGTTGCGCGATCATGGCAATACCGTGGTGGTGATTGAGCACAACCTGGATGTCATCAAAACCGCCGACTGGATTATTGATCTGGGTCCCGAGGGCGGTGACGGCGGCGGATGCATTATCGCGGAAGGCACACCGGAAGACATTGCCGCCAACACAAACAGTTTTACCGGGCATTATCTGCAACCGATGCTGGCAAAATGAATCCGCGCGGTTATCTGCTGGAAAGTTTCGCAGTGGCTGTGAAAGCTGCTGATCCAGCGCATATCGTGCCGCAGCATCTCCCTAGCCCTCCCGCAGGCCGCACACTCGTTGTCGGCGCCGGGAAAGCGGCGGCGGCCATGACGCAGGCGGTTGAAAATGCCTGGCCCGCGGATGCTCAGCTCGACGGTCTGGTAGTCACGCGCTACGGACACACGCTACCCACGCATAAAATTAGAATCATTGAAGCCGGGCACCCCATCCCTGATGATCATGGCGCGCAAGCGGCACAAGAAATCCTCTCGATGGTTCAAGCATTAAGCGCTGATGATTTGTTATTATGCTTGCTCAGTGGTGGCGGTTCCAGCCTGCTTTCCCTGCCCATAGAAGGCATTTCATTGCCAGATCTGAGAGAAATTACGCGGCAATTATTACGTTGCGGCGCGAGCATTCAAGAAATCAACACGGTGCGCAAGCATTTATCGGCTATTCAAGGCGGCAGGCTCGCAACTGTTTGCAAAGCACCTGTATTGGCTTTGATTATTTCGGATGTCACTGGCGATGCCGCAACGCATATTGCTTCCGGTCCCTGCGCACCCGACCCGACTACCTTCACCGATGCGCTTGCGGTACTGGAGCGTTACGATCTCAATGCGCCGCCAGCAGTTAAAGAAGTATTACTGACAGGGAAGGCCGGCGCTGCGAATGAAACGCCTAAGCCCGGTTCCGTTATTTTTGCCCGCGTGGAAAACCGGATCATCGCCAATGCGCATCAGTCACTGGCCGCAGCGGCTGAGTATTTTAAAAATCTCGGTATCACGCCTTTGATTCTGGGTGACACCGTGAGCGGTGAATCTCGTGAAATCGCCAAAAGCTACGCTGCTTTCGCCAAAGAGATCCGTCACTACCCGCAAGGGTTAAAAGCGCCTGTCGTTCTGTTATCGGGCGGCGAAACCACCGTTACAGTCAAAGGCAAAGGCCGCGGCGGACGCAATGCCGAGTTTCTGCTATCGCTATTGATAGAGCTCGCAAGCACAGAAGCAATCTACGCCCTTGCCTGCGATACGGACGGATTGGATGGCAGCGAAAACAATGCCGGTGCATTCATTGCACCGGATTCGCTCCATCGTGCGGAAAGACTCGGTTTGGATGCTGGAGTGTATCTGGCCAATAACGATGCCTATACGTTTTTTCAGCAATTAAACGATTTAGTGATCACAGGCCCAACTTTCACCAATGTAAATGACTACCGCGCCATTCTCATTCTTTGATTGAGCATGTGTAATTCAGAGAACTCTTGTTTCGATTGCGATCCACTTGTATTGATGACAATACCAATCCTTGCTGAAACCATCTTGTGATGACATATTCATAAAATTTCCGGTTTCCCGGCGCCTTATAATTCAGCGCTAATTTCTTACCGCGCTCGGTCAGCAGCACATGCCCCAAGTCCAGGTAATTACCGGCATCCCGCTGGAATCCTATTTTTGTTGGCTTACCGTCATAAAACAACCGCGTATGTTTGCCGTAGCCTTTCTTAATAAAACCATTGTTCTCAAACACAATCAAACCGATCTCTTCAAGTCGCTTAAGTGTTGATCGGGTAATTCCTTGCTTCGTATAAATCTCATTTTCCACATCAAAAATGAGCGGCAGCAAATCACCTTGAATCCATATGAATTGACAAAGCGCTTTAAAAATCAAGCCATCTTCCGCGCTTAAATCCGATGGTTCAGATAAATCATCTTGCAAATGACTTTTTTCTGGATGCACTACTTTGGAAACAACAAATCGAACAAATGTTGTCCATAAATTGCCCATTTTCATATCGGAGTTGGCACTCTGATTTCGCTTTCTTTATTTTTTATCAGCAACCTGGGATTCCGTTGCAGATGGCTCCTGCTTGTCGCCCTCTGTGATTTCTTTTATTTGCTCATCCACTTTATTGGTGGATTTCGAGGGATCTTTCAATTTTCGCGCTTTAATCTCTTTGTTGATTTCGGCCAGAAATCCAATATTGTCTTTAAGTTGCTTGTCACTTCTGTACCAGGAAAAACATGTCACTGCACCCATAATGATCAATATCACGCTCATCACATCGATACCATCAAGGAAGATAAATGCGACCCCGGTCGAAATGGCAAATGCACCCAAAAGCGCTGTCAACAACCACATTTTTGAGCCCGCGCCCGAACTCTTCCTTCGTTTATCCCATGCATCCAGATTGTTGCGCGTAGTAATCAGTTCTTCGTCAGTCCATTTCTTCATACTCATAACTGCAAACTCTCCTTTAAAAATCCTTCAATATTTCCTGGATTACAAATTCGTAACCAGAAAAAGACTAATAAGGATTTATTATATTTCTTTCTGACAATAAAAAAGGCACCAATCGGTGCCTTTTTTATGAGACTAAAACTTTCTTAGAAGTTGTGACGCATACCTATGCTGTAGGTGTTGCTATCTTTGAATACAGCGTTTCTATCATCAACCATTGCACGTTGATAACCGCCGAAGAGGCTAGAACGTTTGCTGAGATGATGTATAGCACCCACGGTAAAGCTGCTCACTTCACGGCGTGATGCACCACCTGCTAAACCATGCGCATTTGTCATACCGCCTTGAGCGATAAAGCTGGTATTGCCCCAGTCATATTGACCGCCTGCAAACCAGATGTTACCGTCACCGCCCCAGTTCATCGCTGAGTTGCATTGTCCACGTGAATCTGGTGAACCTGTTGCTGGGTTACCTAACATACCAGCATTGGTACAAGTCGCTGCACCTACGGCATTGTTAATATTTTCATACTGGCCATTCAACTTAAAGTTTTGGAAGCTCCATGATGCACCACCACGCCAGATATGCTCATTGTTAACCAAAGCGGGATAACCTGCGTTACCTGTTCTTTGACGGGTGCTGAGATTATCACGAGAGTAACCACCAAATACTGCTAAATTATGACCTTGGAATTGAGCTTCGTATTTACCTGCAACTTGGAAGTCCCATTCACCATCTTCACCACCCGAATTTGACTGACTTCCAGCAAAGCTGCCCGATGGAGCGATAACATTTGCAGGATCTAATCTGTTAGAGTCACCTGGCATTAATATACCTGAGAAGCTAAAACCTTCGACTTTTGGTGAATCATAGCGAGCTGCGCTGTTTACGAAACCATTGGCTCCTGAACCCAGACCATTTGCTGATGCTGACATAGTACCGCCGCTACCTGATGCTTGCAGGGTTGTATATGCAAATGGATCAATGGTCATACCACCAGCGAAATCTTTAAATGGTGATTGAACACGACCGAATTTTACTTCACCCCAATTGTCATTGGCCAATCCAACCCAACGCTCACGCGCAATACCCAAAGCGCCGCTGCCTGTACTGAAACCATACTCAACATGAGCTTTTGCTTTTAAGCCGGCGCCCAAATTTTCAGTAACATGCATACCCCATCTGGAACGACCTGTATCGTCACCGATATGAGCCTGGCTACTTTGACCGTCTTTGTTCACTGTTGCGTATTCAGCTTGCACACTACCAAACAGTGTTACGTTTGTTCCTTGTGCTGATGCAACCATCGGAGCTGCAAGTGCACCGGCTACTGCCAACGAAATAAGTTTCTTCTTCATACCGAAGTTCTCCTTTAATGTTAAAACGACTGGGGCCGTCTTATTTTGTCTTACTACATTCCGGTGGAATGCACCCCGCTTGTTCGGACCTCCCCCAATCGGGAGGTTTGATCTGATTGTGCCCCAATACAGAAACATACTGCAAGAAAAACAAACAAATCTTGTACATTAAGCAGCAAATATGTTGTTCTCATACAACATATTTGTTGTTTTTCTGATGATAGATTTTATTTTACATCGCTGAGAAATTCATTCAGAATTTCTTAAACTTACTGATATTGCAGCAATATAAATTAATTGCAGCTTCATTCAATGAGGCATATTTATACTGTTTTTCATGTTTTAAATCAGGGAATTTCAGCTATCATCCGCTACATTCATTACCTCATAACTTAAGTAGGGCACCACCTTTGTAAGGTACGACTTATGCGCAAATCCTCTTTGTTTTTCTTTGCAATACTGAATCTAATCGCCGCTTTTCCAATTAAAGCTGAAACGTGGGTACTCCCGCCCTCCGATATTGATGTTTTTGGCCAAATACGAACCACACAGGCAAGTAGCGCGGAAACACTACTCGATATCGCACGCCAATACGATATTGGTCAAATTGAGATTTTACTGGCCAATCCCAATGTAGATCGATGGTTACCCCAAGATGGCGCGGAGGTTATTCTGCCTAGCCGCTATATTATTCCTCATGGCGACCGCAAGGGATTACTACTTAACTTGCCTGAAATGAGAATTTACTATTTTCCGGAGCCTAAAAAAGGTGAAAAGCCGATGATCATTACACACCCGGTTGGTATCGGCAGAATGGATTGGATAACTCCCTTGGGAACAACAAAAATAGTTGATAAAAAGAAAGACCCCACCTGGATACCGCCAAAATCTCTCCAAATGGACAGAATTGCCAATGGGGAGCAGCCCTATCCCAGCATTGTTCCACCAGGCCCTACGAATCCCCTAGGCCGTCATGCCATGCGTCTGGGCATTAGCAGCGGCAGTTATTTGATACACGGCACGATCAAACCATTCGGTGTCGGCATGCGCGTTTCCGCAGGATGTGTTCGCATGTATCCGGAAGACATTGAAGCGCTCTTTGATAAAGTCCCGGTCGGTACAACAGTACAAATAGTGAATCAACCCATTAAACTTGGCTGGTTACTGGACTCACTGTTCATTGAACTTCACCCGCCACTAGAAGAAGACGAAGGAAAATACACCAACTACAAACACATGGTAGTTACCGCGATCAATGATTTTCTCGCATCAAAAAGCAGTAAAAGAACCATACCCGCAGATTTTGAAATTGATCAAGAAGCATTAAAGCAAGCGATCATGGAAAAAAGCGGGATGCCTGTGTTGATCTCTCGCACTACCACGCAAGCCCAGTTACACACGCAAAACAACCATTAGTCCCATTGATATGGAAGTTGCGTAACGTAAGCGATACACATAAAAAAACCCCTCATTTGAGGGGTTTTTTTATGAATGCAAATCCAAATTTTACTTTGGTATTACTTATGCATTGCTTTCTTGAACATGCGATCTATTTTGGATTCTGTATCTATTGAACGTCTGTTTGCTTCGTCCGCAATACGCAGCGCATCATTTGCTTTGGCGTTAGCTGCATCTGCTGATGCTTTTGCTGCAGCTGCATCTGCTTTAACAGCCGCAATATCAGCATTCACTTTATTTTGCAGTTCTTCTAATTGACCTGTCGTCGCACATCCTGTCAACCCAATAAAAGCGCCTGCAATTGCTGCCAGTGTTAACATGCGAACTGGATGCTGGATTTTTCCTTTCATTCCGATCTCCTCAGTTATTTATTCTATTCAATACGCACAAACATCCACTATTTCTACTATAATGATATTTTAATATCATTAACGCACCGGAATCTTATCCGATTTTTACCGCAAAATAAATGCATTTCATGACAAATTTACCACTCGCCGGATCGATAAAGCCACAAATAGAATCATAAGTAATTAATATAAATGACTATTTTTCCATATTCCGCGATTCAATTAATTAGCAACAAAGCACAAAGACCTGCATAAATAGTCACTCTAACTCTAACGCTAACGAATATTCACCCATACACCCGGTCTGATCCATTTGCCGAGCTGATCGATTTGCTCATTCGTCAGTGCAATGCAACCGTTCGTCCAATTATATTGATAGTGAATCTCTTGATCACCCCTGCCAATCCCATGTATGCCGATATGGCCGCCCAACGGGGTATTCTGAGGCGGTGTCTTACCCATACTTTTTGCTTCCAAGATTGACAACCAAGTATCTTCATCAATCCTGTTTTCCTCCAATGCGCGTTTTGCAGTATCAAGATTCGGATAGTTAAGACCAAAAAAACGATAATAACGGCTCTTTTCATTGACCCAGCCAATCTTGAATCTACCCAGCGGCGTCTTATCGTCTTTTGTCATTTTTGACCACGTAGTGCCGAAACGTCCAATTGCTACATTTTTAAATACCGCTTGAACAGCATCTCCGCGCATCACAGACAAAGTGTGCTCAGTGGTATCCACATCGATCCACACGCCATTATCCGCACGCGCAGAATTGTGCATAACGCACAAGCCAGCTAATCCAATCAACAAAATTATCGAATAATGAATAAAAAAATTTCGCTTGATCACTTTTTGACTATCAATAATGAGGATGATTAATTATGTCATAATTTCATCCTCCGGAAATTCCCATTAAGCGCCCATGTGCCTTGCTATTCCTGCTTGTGTCGAACAATTGACTGCGCAAAATCATGCCATCGTAAATCTCAGCGGCGTGCGCAAAGAAATTTCACTGGCATTGGTTGAAGATATTGCTCCCGGAGATTACGTCATCGTACATGTTGGTTTTGCGCTACAAAAGCTCGATCCGCTGGAAGCGGAGCGCACATTGGCGATGTTCGCCGAAATATCGATGCTCGATAACAATCTTTCATGATGAAGTATATCGATGAATTCCGTGCAGGCGATCTGGCACGGCAGATCGCTGCAAAAATCGCATCGGAAGCCGCCACCGGGCGCGATTACCATTTCATGGAATTTTGCGGCGGTCATACCCATGCCATTTCGCGATTCGGCATCATCGATCTGCTGCCCGGCAATGTGCATATGATTCATGGCCCGGGTTGCCCGGTATGCGTTTTACCTATCGGCCGCGTGGAAAATGCGATTCAATTGGCACAGATACCGGGATTGATACTCTGCAGTTACGGGGATATGCTGCGCATACCCACCGCCAATGGCATGAGTCTGTTGAAAGCGAAGGCACAGGGCGCGGATATCCGCATGGTTTACAGCAGTGCGGATGCCATAAAAATCGCCCAGGAAAATCCGCAACGGCAGGTGGTTTTCTTTGCCATCGGCTTTGAAACCACGACACCGCCCACGGCTATTGCAATTCAGCAAGCGCAGGCATTGGGTTTGAATAACTTCACGGTATTCTGCAATCACGTCCTGACACCTTCCGCCATCTCACATATTTTGCAATCGCCGGAAGTCCGTGAGTTTGGGCTGGTTCCGTTGGACGGCTTCATCGGCCCGGCGCATGTTTCCGTCGTCATCGGCAGCCAGCCGTACGAATATTTTGCCGAGGAATTTCAAAAACCGGTCGTGATAGCCGGTTTTGAACCGCTCGATGTCATGCAGGCCATCTTGATGCTGATACACCAAATCAATGCGGGTTGCGCCAAGGTAGAAAATGAATTCACCCGCGCGGTTTCTCCGGAAGGCAACCGCAAAGCGCAATCGCTTGTCGCCGAAGTGTTTGAGCTACGCCGGACATTCGAGTGGCGCGGTTTGGGGTGGGTGCCTTACAGCGCGCTGAAAATCAAGTCATGCTATGCAAACTTTGACGCGGAACAGCGTTTCCGCATTTCGACAGCATCCATTGCCGATAACAAAGCCTGCGAGTGCGGCGCTATCTTGCGCGGCGTTAAACGGCCGCAGGATTGCAAAATTTTTGGCACCGTCTGCACGCCCGAAAACCCGGTCGGCTCCTGCATGGTATCGTCAGAAGGCGCTTGTGCCGCTCATTACAGCTATGGCCGTTTTCGTGAAAGCAATCGTATTACAGCGCAGGAAAATTAATGTCCGCAGGTAAAGTTAAACCAGGGTATATCCGCGCACTCGACCTGAAGCATGGCTGCATCGAAATGAGTCATGGCAGCGGCGGACGAGCGATGGCGCAATTGATCCAGCAACTGTTCATTACCGCATTTGACAATGAATTCTTGCGGCAAATGAATGATCAGGCTTGCTTCCCGAGTGTCAATGGCCGTATGGTGATGTCTACCGACAGCCATGTCGTTACCCCCTTATTTTTTCCTGGCGGGGATATCGGCAGTTTGGCCGTGCACGGCACCATCAACGACATTGCCATGTCCGGCGCCAAGCCTTGCTACCTGGCTGCCAGTTTTATTCTGGAAGAAGGTTTCCCGTTATCCGACCTGAAACGCATTGTGGATTCCATGGCCAAGGCAGCGCAAGCTGCGCAAGTACCGATTGTCACCGGTGACACCAAAGTAGTGGAAAAAGGCAGCGGCGATGGTGTATTCATCACCACGACAGGCATTGGCATGGTGCCGGAAGGCATTCACATTTCCGGTGACAATGCCCGCCCTGGCGATAAGATATTGGTATCCGGCACACTCGGAGATCATGGCATCGCCATCATGGCGCTGCGTGAAAACCTGTCCTTCCAAACCAGTATCGAATCGGACAGCGCAGCCTTGCATGATCTGGTCGCCGCCATGATCGCAGCCACCCCCGGTATCCATGTATTGCGTGACCCTACGCGCGGCGGCTTAGCCACTGCTTTGAACGAAATAGCACAACAATCGTCGGCCGGGATAATGATCTATGAGAACGAGCTGCCGATCCAGGAGCAAGTCCAAGCCGCTTGTGAGTTCATCGGCCTGGACCCGCTGTACATTGCCAACGAAGGCAAGCTGATTGCGATCTGCGCCGCGCAAGATGCCGAGAAATTATTGCATGCAATGCATGCCCACCCATTGGGCAGGCATGCCCGCATTATTGGCGAAGTCATCGAAGACGCGCATTGCTTCGTGCAAATGCAAACCCGGTTTGGCGGCAAACGCATCGTTGACTGGTTAAGCGGCGAGCAACTGCCCCGCATCTGTTAATCCTCATCAATTGAAAATTCTGTTTCTCACGCACAGCTTCAATTGCCTGACGCAACGTCTGTTTGTCGAGTTAACGCAGTGCGGACATGATATATCCATCGAATTTGATATCAACGACGCAACGAGCTGCGAAGCCGTCGCCCTGTTCCGGCCGGATCTGATTATCGCGCCCTATCTAAAACGCGCCATCCCGGAAACCATCTGGCGCAAACATACCTGTTTTATCGTGCACCCTGGAATCATCGGAGACCGCGGCCCTGCCGCGCTCGATTGGGCGATCATGCTGGATCGGCAGGAATGGGGCGTCACCGTATTGCAAGCCAATGCGGAAATGGATGCGGGCGATATCTGGGCTGCGGAAGTTTTTCCGATGCGGCTGACCCGGAAAAGCAGCCTGTACCGCCACGAGGTTGTTGAAGCGGCAACCCGTGCTGTGCTCACAGCGGTAGCGCGTTTTCAATCCGGTGCTTATCAACCGGTTCCGCTGGATTATTCGCGCGCTGATGTCTATGGCCGCTTGCATTCACCCATCCGGCAAGCTGACCGCCGCATTGATTGGCAACGAGACAACACGCGCACTATTGTGAGAAAAATCCATGCCGCCGATGGATTCCCCGGTGTTCTGGATACGCTGTTGGGTGAATCTTATTATTTGTACGATGCCTGCTGCGAAGAGGATCTGACCGGCATTCCGGGAGCAATCATCGCCAAACGTCACAACGCCATCTGCCGGGCTACCGTGGATGGTGCAGTTTGGATCGGTCATTTGAAACATAAAAAAGACGCTGAGCCCACTTTCAAACTGGCCGCCACGATTGCTTTAAAAGACTATCTTGATGCCGTGCCGGAAATATCTTTCGATCCTTTCACTGCGAGATCTGGCTACACTTACCGCGATATCTGGTTTGAGCAGAAAAATGATGTCGGTTACCTGCATTTTGATTTTTATAACGGCGCCATGGATACCGGACAGTGTGAGCGTTTGCGTAAAGCCTACTTGCAGGCCACGGCAAGCGATATCCGTGTGATTGTATTGATGGGTGGACCCGATTTCTGGAGCAATGGCATCCATCTCAATCACATCGAAAATGCCGACAGCCCCGCCGACGAATCCTGGCGCAACATTAATGCCATGAATGATCTGGTGCAGGCAATTATCACCACAGATCGGCAACTCACGATCGCAGCGTTGCAAGGTAATGCCGGTGCCGGCGGGGTTTTTCTATCGCTGGCTGCCGATTATATTTTTGCGCGCGCCAGTGTCATGCTCAATCCACATTATAAAAGCATGGGAAATCTTTACGGCTCGGAATATTGGACTTATTTGCTGCCGCGCCGGGTCGGCGCATCGTGTGTACACGCATTGACACAGAATCGCTTGCCGGTCAGTGCGCAGAACGCCCGGAATATCGGATTGATCGATGATTGCTTTGCTTTAAACCCGAGAGATTTCAAGAAGGAAGTGGTTCGTATTGCCGAGACGCTTGCTGCAAATCCGGATTTCACTTCATTTTTGCAACACAAAACGCGGCAGCGCCAATTGGATGAAGAGCTAAAACCGCTACAAAACTACCGCACCGAAGAGCTCCGGCGCATGCAACTGAATTTTTACGGCTTTGACCCCAGTTATCATGTGGCACGTTATCATTTCGTGCACAAAATCCCGCATGGCTGGACGCCACGTTATCTTGCGCGGCATCGCCGCCTCTCAGTGCAATCCAGCTCAAAAACCAAAATATGATTTCTTAACGTTGACTCGTCATTGTGTCCGGCTTGTGTGAATCGACCAGATTGGGATCAAATTCCGGCGGCTTTTCCGCAGGTGGAATCACACCGGGACACTGTTTGATGACTGCCCATTGCTGTATCGCATCATATTCACTTTTTAGCTGCGCATATTCGGCTTCTTGTTCTTTAGTGCCGCCAAGTGCAAATAACGCTGCCCAGGAAAGCGATAAATCGGCGCCCAGTATCCATTTATCCTTGGCCGGTGTTTTATCATCCGACTTACCCGTCAATTGACTGACTCTGGTTTGAATTCGCTCAATCTCCGCCAATAATTCGTTGCAATTGTAAGTTTGAAATTGCGCTGGCGAGATATAGGGCGCTTGGTGATTCCCCGATGACGCCACGCAGCCGGATAGTGTAATCGCAACAATAAAAAAAACAGCAGCAATTAATCTCTTCATAACAACCACTTCCCTCGCAAGTTATTACATTGAATCTCACTTGTACACATCCATTTCCATGAATTGTACACCGATATTTGTTCTCGTAAGCTTGCATTATGGAATTGAGTACGGCAACACATGTGTTATCGATTTATGGACAAGATGGACAAAACCAAGAAATCGAGATGGATGAAGAATAATCTGTTTCTTTGATAAATCGAGAGCCAGAAATTTCACAAACTCAGATTACCGGAAGCGTGCTTGGCAATCATTGATCTGATTTATTTGCGCCCATTGCGGGTAACACATACATTGAGCTACTTTAAATGCGAAAAACAAAAAAGCCACAGAGAAAATCTTATCTCTGTGGCTTCTAAAATTTGTTTCTAATTACACTGCGCTACGGCGGCGTGCTGAAAAACCGATCAAACCAAGACCAGCCAGTAACATTGCATAGGTTTCTGGTTCTGGAACGGCCATGATGTATTCATAGCCGAACGATGCTGATTGACCATTAGCAATCTCACCCAGGTTATATGCCAGGTTAATGGAACTGTCTGAGAAACCATAGTTACCAACCGCTTGAGCTGCAGCTAACATTGCAGCAGGATCAACCGGGCTGCAGCAGCTGAATGGATCGACATACGAAGCGATGTTAAATGCCGATGCACTGGTTGTATTAGCCAGGGTTAATGACCATCCATCCAAGCTGGTAGCTCTTACAGCAGCTGCATTTCCCAGTCCCAGAATTTCGTTTGTTGTGCCAAATCCGAAACCGGCTGGAACACCTTGGTCAGGATCGATACCAACACCCCATTGCACGCCGGTTGCATTAGCGCCGGTGTTGTTGGTCAATTGAATTTGAACAGCTACGTGTCCGCTCGTTGGAATACTGACTGTCTCAACCAGACTCCAGCCACCGCCACCGCCACCAAGATTGGTAACAACGGAAATGCTGCCACCCGCGCCAAAAGCGGTCGTTGCTAACGGATTGTTACCAGCTACTTCATCGGCAACAGCTACAGATGCGCCATTGGCATTGAGCGACCAGTTTGATGCGAATGTACCCAGATTAACAAATTCTCTGCCGTTGAAGCTTAAGCCGAGTGCGCCGGCAGGTGAGAAATAACCTGCATCGTCAATCGTTGCGGCAGTGGTGCCGAAACCGCTGATTACGGTTGGCGCAGCTTGTGCTGCTGAAACAAACGAGCCGCATAAAGCGATTGCTACAACTTGTGCCAGGCAATTTTTTCTCAATTCGAATTTCATAATTAACTCCTTAAATTTATCGGTGCAACATAAAATAGTTGTTAGAATCTTCGCTCTTCACAACCAACTAAATCTCAAACTACCCATTAATCAATTAAACTTTGTATTGTTTCAATGCAAAATTTATTTAACGATTACAGCGTGTTCCATTATAGGTTTGAATTTTTTTAAGTACATAGAACATCTTTCCCTTTTTGTTAGTACATGTGTACTGCAATTGTCACAGCGAAATATTCACTATTACGCGCTGTTTTGAATTTGTGCAGAACTCAATTTTGTTTTAGTTAACGCCGTGATAATCTTCGTTATGCAAAGCGACAACCATCCACTTTCGATGATTTATAACTATCACTGCCAATGACCACACTAGAAGAACAAACTACCGCGTCAACCGCTAAAAGTGACACGCAAAACGAACCGATCAAGATTATCAAAACCGGCAACGGCAGCATTACATTACTGGGCACCGCACATGTTTCAAAAGCCAGTGCGGATAAGGTTCAAGAGCTGATCGCCACCGGACAATACGACGCAGTGGCGGTTGAGCTATGCCCAAGCCGGCATAAAGCCATCGTGAATCCGGACGCGATGGCTAAAATGGATTTATTCCAGGTCATCAAAAACGGTCAAGCGAGCATGGTCGCGGCCAGTCTCGCATTAGGCGCTTTTCAGCAGCGCATGGCGGAGCAATTCGGAATAGAACCGGGGGCGGAGATGCGTGTCGCCATCAAGGATGCTCAAGCGGCGCAATTACCGGTGTTGCTCATTGACCGCGAAATCGGCACGACTATGAAACGGATCTATCACAGCGTGCCTTGGTGGAAACGCATCAATATTTTTGCCGGTTTGATCGCCAGCGTTATCAGCCAGGAAAAATTCAGCGCAGCGGAAATCGAAAAATTGAAGGAAGGCGATGTACTAGAAAGTTCTTTCTCGCAATTCGCGGAAGATGAAAAAGATTTATTCCGCCCGCTCATCAGCGAACGGGATGAATACATGGCCGCGCGGCTCATCAAAGAATGCCGGGAAAACAATTACCGGCACATTTTAGCCGTGGTCGGCGCCGGTCATTTGAATGGCATGGCGCAGCAGTTTGCAGAACACCCCATGGACAATCCGGACGAGCGCATTGCGCAACTGGATAACATTCCGCCACCATCGCCGTGGCTCAAGCTCATCCCCTGGCTGATTGTGGTATTCGTTTTGGCCGGTTTCGTTTTCGGCTTTATGCAAAGCCCGGATATCGGCATCAGCATGGTCATGGACTGGGTGCTGATAACCGGTGGATTGTCCGCGGTGGGGACGGCCATTGCTTTTGCGCATCCGCTGTCCATCCTCAGCGCTTTCCTGGCGGCTCCGTTCACTACATTGCATCCTGCCATTGGAGCCGGGATGGTCGTGGCTGCCGTCGAGGCTTATTTGCGCAAGCCCAAGGTCAGCGATTTTAACCGGCTCAGAACCGACACAACCAGCTTAAAAGGCTGGTGGAATAATCAAGTCACACGAATTTTATTGATTTTCATTTTTTCCTCATTGGGCGCCGCGATAGGCACTTATGTCGCCGGATTCCGGATTTTCGAGCAACTGAGCGGCAGTTAAATTAAGAGTATCGCAACCATGTTCGGCTTCTTCGAGCGTTTGATCGACCCGTACCCGCCGGAGCACCCCGCCGAACCGCCGCAGGGCCTATATCAATTCTGCCGCCACTACATTCGCGGCATCGAGCGTTATCTGCTATTACTGGCGCTGCTGACGACGCTTTTAGCCGTCAGCGAAGCAATGCTTTACAGCTTGGTCGGGCAAATGGTCGATTGGCTGGCGGAAAAGAAAACCGGGCATTTCCTCGAAAGCGAATGGCCAACGCTGCTGAGCATGTCGATCTTCATTCTGGTCTGGATTCCATTATTGGTGCTGTCGCACGCTTTAGTAATCAACCAATTGCTGATGGGTAATTTCCCGATGCGGGTGCGCTGGTTATCGCATCGTTACTTGCTCAACCAGAGCTACGCATTCTTTCAGCACGAATTCAGCGGACGGATCGCCGCCAAAGTCATGCAGACCGCCCTGTCGGTGCGCGAAACGGTGCTAAAACTGCTAGATGTCATTTTGTTCGTCATCATTTATCTGGCCACGACCTTACTGTTAGTGATCAACGCCGATCCTTATCTGTGCTTGCCGATAGTCGCTTGGTTGATTTTATACATCGGCATACTGATGTATTTTGTGCCGCGCTTAAAACGCGTTTCCACCTTGCAAGCCGATGCACGCGCATTGATGACCGGGCGCATCGCCGACAGTTACACCAATATTCTGACCCTTAAATTGTTTTCCCAGAGCCAGCGGGAATCGGCCTACGCAAAAGCCGGAATGGAAGAATTCATGGCTACGGTTTATCCGCAAATGCGTTTGGCGACCGGTCTTAACTTCAGCGTCTGGACCATCAATATGCTGATGGTATTCGCCACCGGCGGGCTGGGGCTGGCAATCTGGCTGCAAGGCGGTATCGGTCCCGGTGCGATCGCGATTGTCATGAGCTTGGCGATCCGGATGACCGGGATGTCGCATTGGATCATGTGGGAAGTCAATGCGTTATTTGAAAATATGGGCACCGTGCAAGACGGCATCAACACCATTTCCAAACCGCAGCGTGTTACGGATGCGCCGGATGCCAAGGAACTCAGCGTAACGCAAGGCGCGATTGATTTTAACCGTGTGGTTTTTTCGTATCACCCGGAACAATCCGAATCGCTGCGTATTTTCTCCGGTCTCAGTGTGCATATCGCCGCGGGCGAGAAAGTCGGCATCGTCGGCCGTTCGGGCGCGGGCAAATCGACATTCGTCAATCTGTTACTGCGTTTTTATGATACCCAGCAAGGCAACATCACCATCGACGGGCAGGATATCCGCACCGTCACGCAAGACAGCCTGCGCATCAATATCGCCATGGTGACGCAGGATACTTCGCTGCTGCATCGCTCGGTGCGCGACAATATTCTATTCGGCAAGCCGGACGCCAGCGATGCGCAAATGATCGCAGCCGCCAAACAAGCGCAAGCGCATGAATTCATCCTGGGATTGCGCGACATCAAAGGCCGCACCGGCTACGATGCGCACGTCGGCGAACGCGGCGTGACGCTCTCCGGCGGGCAACGGCAACGCATCGCCATCGCCCGCGTGCTGCTCAAGAACGCGCCCATCCTGGTACTGGACGAAGCCACATCGGCACTGGATTCAGAAGTGGAAGCCGGTATCCAGCAAAGCCTGTATCAATTGATGGAAGGTAAAACCGTCATCGCAATCGCACACCGCCTGTCGACCATCGCGGCAATGGACCGGCTCATCGTTTTCGACAAGGGTCAGATTGTCGAACAAGGCAGTCACGCCAAACTCATCGCCAACAATCAACTCTACGCGCAATTATGGAATCATCAATCGGGAGGATTCCTGGGGTTGCTGGAAAACGAACGCGCATAATACCGGCACAACCGCTTTATAGCGCCAAACTAACGCACGTTTTCCCATTTATTCCAAGTTGTTAGGAAGAAATTTCAGGATTACAATCCTGAATCCCATGATTTTGCGCGCAAAAATTTCTTATCAAACACCCGGCACCTTCACTCATGACCGTGACTTCCAATAAGCAAACAACGCGTGTAACTTGGAAGCATCTGCTGTTTTACCTCTTATTTTCAGGTACGAGCACCGCAGTCACAGCCCAAAATATGCCATTGAAGCAGGATATCTCCGACGCTTCGCTGGCCGAACTGATGAGCACGAAAATATCGACCGTTTCACGCAAGCCACAAACCTTGAGTGACACACCTGCGGCGGTTTTTGTCATTTCCCAGGAGGATATCCGCCGCGCCAGCGCCAATAGCATTCCCGAACTGCTGCGCATGGCGCCCGGCTTATCCGTGGCGCGCATCGATGCGAATAAATGGTCAGTGACCTCGCGCGGATACAGCGGCCGCTTTGCCGACGACCTGCTGGTCATGATCGATGGCCGTACGGTCTACTCGCCATTGTTTGCCGGCACATTCTGGGAAACATTGGATGTTCCGCTGGAAGATATCGAACGCATCGAAGTCATCCGCGGGCCGAGCGGCACCATCTGGGGCGCCAATGCCGCCAATGGCGCCATCCATATCATCACCAAGCACGCCAGAACCACACAGGGCAATTTAATCACCTCGGGCGGCGGTAGCGAGGAGCGAGGATTCACCACACTGCGGCACGGCGGAAAAATCGGCGACAGTTTTTTCTACCGCTTCTTTACCAAAGGATTTACCCGCGATAACAGTTTCAGTCCGAATGGGGCCAACGACAGCTGGCGCATGGGAACAGTCGGTTTCCGCGCAGATTGGGATGTCAACGACAGCAACGCCGTGACTTTTCAAGGTCAGTACTACGGTGGCAAAGCCGGTCAGAATACCGCTTTCGCCAGCCCCGCGGATCCTGAATCTGCCACTATCCGCGCGGAAGACGCCAATCTGGCCGGCGGGCATGCATTGGCGCGCTGGCAACGCACCACTGGCGAGCGTTCCAATACCGCATTGCAAGTGTATTATGACCGCACGCACCGCAATGAATTGTCTTTCCGGGAAACCCGCCAGACCGTCGATGTGGATTTCCAGCATCGTTTTCCGCTTCAGATTCCTTTTATTCCTATCCAGCAGGATATCGTCTGGGGTGGCGGCTATCGCTGGACAACGGATCAACTGGGTGTGGGCTTGCCGATTTCTTTTGATCCCGCAAGACGCCACTTGCAGACTGGCAATGTTTTTGCGCAAACGGATATTCCTCTGGTGGAAGACCGGCTGAAGCTGACCGCAGGGATTAAATTTCTCGATAACACCTACTCGCACGGGAATTTTTTACCCAATGCCCGATTGCTGTGGACACTCGATGCCAAACAGTCCTTCTGGGCTTCCGCCACGCGCTCGATACGCCTGCCATCGCGCTTTGAGCGTGACGGCAATCAATTAATCCGGGATGGCGCGGAATTTATCCGCCTCATCGGCAATCCGCATCTGCTGGCTGAAACGTTGTGGGGATTTGAGACCGGGTACCGGCGTCAGATAACTTCGGATTTATCAGTGGATATCGCCGGTTTCTTCAATGACTACTCAAATTCGACCAGTGAAAAAACCGTATCTCCGGATTCTATTCAAATCACCGATCAGCGCCACACCCATATTTTCGGCTTTGAAATTTACGGACAGTGGAATGCGCTGGAGCGCTTGCGCTTCATGCCCAGTTATAGCCATTTGCAAGTGAGAAACCGGATTCCGCTGGGTCAGGAAGCCGAATCGGGCGCGGATCCCAAACATCAATTCACCCTGCGCACGCAGCTGGATCTGGTCAGAAACGTTGAACTGGATGCTTTTTTCCGTCACATCGATAAATTACCGGGGTTAGGAATTGCCAGTTATCAAGCACTGGATTTGCGGTTGGCGTGGAAACCGAAGTCAAACATGGAACTATCCTTAATCGGACAGAATTTGTTACAGTCACACCATCAGGAGTTCGCACCGGAGTTGATCCCAACAATGCCAGTACAAATTCAGCGCGGCGTTTTTGGCCGGTTCACGTTGCGCTTCTAACAATATCGCACGATGACGGCAACGTTCAAGCTATTCATCCACCGGTTATGCAGGCTATTCGCATGCAGAATACCTTATGCAAAACTCAGCGTACTGCTATGCGGCGCATGTTTGGCTCTGTCATCGAACGCGCACGCAGATGAAGCGGCTGAATATACGCTGAAAGCCGCTTTTTTGTATAACTTCGCGATCTTCACTTCTTGGCCTGACCGCACCACGGATAATTTTAACCTCTGCATTTATGGAAAAGATCCTTTCAGCCAGGATCTCGATTCATTAATGAGGAAAAAGAATATCAATGAGCGCAAAGTAATCATCCATAGAATGAATACGATCGACCAACTCGATCGATGTCAGCTGGTTTTCATCTCCCGCGCCGCGATCGGTGATTTGGCGGGTGTAATCCATAGCATCCAAGACAAACCGGTTCTAACCGTGGCGGACAGTCCCGGGGTAAGTGAACAAGGTGTTGTACTTAACATGAATGTTAAAAATGACAAAATCACGTTTGAAGCTAACTTAAACCGGGCGAGGAAAGCCGGCTTAAACTTAAGCTCTCAATTGCTGCGCCTTGCTACCGAGGTGCATCAGTAATAGCAAGCCCAATTCGTCCACTGCTTCCATTCAGCATAAATCCGTATTATTTATACAGATTTTTATTTTCTTAATGAAAATTTTTATTGAATATTTGGATTAAGATAAGAATAATCTTACTTCTCTTCATTTTGATACTCAATCCACCATGTTTAAATTCCATGATTTGAGAATTAAATCTGTCGATTGTGTTTGCTCTGCCCAAATCCCTTTTTTCTATCAAAAATTCTGATGTAAGAAAACACTTACTTCTTTATTCGGTCTTTGCACCGGTATCCCCAGTTTTCGCATCATCGAATTTGGAACAGATGAGTCTGGAACAACTGATGAACATCAGCGTTGTCGGCGCCGCCAAATATGAACAGAAACAACAGCAGGCCGCCGCTGCTGTCAGCATCATCACGCGCAAGGATATCCGCACCTACGGCTGGCGCACGCTGAACGAGGCGCTGGCAAGCTTGCCCGGCATCCATGCCAGCTACGATTATCAGTATGAATATCTGGGCACGCGCGGTTTTGGCTTGCCGGGGGATTTTAATTCGCGCGTATTGATCACCATCAACGGCAATCGTATCAACGACGCCACCTACGACCAAGGGCCGACAGGGCGGGATTTCCCCCTCGATATTGATCTGATCGAACGGATCGAGTTTATCCCCGGGCCGGGCAGCGCGGTATACGGCCAGAACGCCATGCTTGGCGTGGTCAATATCATTACCCGCAAAGGCTCTGACATAAAAGGCGCCGAGCTGTCGGCCTCGTACCAGACGGCGGAAATGATGCCGCAAGAACGTGTCACCTTGGGCAAACAATTCGACAATGGCGCGGATGCGCTCATTTCCTTTTCCGGTTTACAAGCGCGCGGCGCGGATCGTTTCTTTGAATTCGGCGATTCCGGCATTTCCGGTCTCGCACACCGCATGGATGGAGAGAACGTCAAGCAAATGTTCGCCCGCGCCTCGCATGGCCCGTTGTCGTTCGATTTCATCTATGGTAACCGGCGTAAGGATGATCCAACCGGTATGTTCTTTTCCGATCCGCTGGTGTCAGGCCAATCCCAGCGCGATCAACGCCTCAATACACAGATTCAATATAACGACAATTTTGCCAGCAACACCTTAAACGTACTCGGGCGGGCGTTCCTCGGTCAGTACCGCTATGATAATCCGATGATCTACGGTGGTGACAGAACCCTGTCGACCGGCCCAAGCGACTGGCATGGCGTTGAGCTGCGCTTGCTGTCGACGGCTTTTGCCGATCATAAACTGATGGCGGGTTTTGAGTACCAGAACAACACCAGCATCAAGCAGACTTTCCAGAATTTCAGTTCCCCGGACGAAAATATAGCCATCAAGAGTT
Source organism: Nitrosomonas oligotropha (assembly GCF_009833085.1). Taxonomy (GTDB): domain Bacteria; phylum Pseudomonadota; class Gammaproteobacteria; order Burkholderiales; family Nitrosomonadaceae; genus Nitrosomonas; species Nitrosomonas oligotropha. The sequence continues at coordinate 70,198 of NZ_QRBZ01000021.1, forward strand.
CCATGATGCGTTTGGGCGTATATCTGCAAGACGAATGGCGCATCACCGATACCCTGTCCGCCACCGCCGGCTTGCGCTACGACCACAACCAGTGGATCGGCAGCCGTTTGAGTCCACGCGGTGCATTGATCTGGCAGGCCACACCCAAGGCAACTTTCAAAGCGCTCTATGGCCGCGCGCATCGTTCACCCAATTCAAACGAACGCGATTACAACGATGGCGTGGCACAAGTTGCCAATCCGGGACTGCACAGCGAATTCATCGACACCGCCGAACTGGTGGCGGATTATCTGGCGCAACCAACCTTAAACTTGCGCGCCAACGTTTACGCATGGGATATGTACAACCTGATCGATCTCGGCATTGACCCGCTCAGCGGGCTTTCCCAGTACCAGCAAACATCGAAAAAAGTACTGGCCAGGGGCGCGGAACTGTCGCTGGATAAAACCTGGGATTGGGGCGCGCGCTTGCGCGGCAGTTTCGGTATCCAGAATGCCGAACAACAGCACTCCCATTTGCCTAACTCGCCCTATTATCTCGGCAAACTCAATCTTTCCATTCCCATACCGCTAATTACCGGATTGCGGGCCGGATATGAGTTGCAGTACTACGGTAAACGCAAAACCCTTAACGGCACCGATACCGATAGTTATGTGCTCGCCAACCTCAATCTGGTTACCCCTGTTCCTCAGGCAAAAGGGCTGGAAGCTTCGCTCAGTATTTATAACCTGTTTAACGAAAATTATCTGCACCCGGCTGCGGATACCAATTGGCAGAATGCCTTCTGGCAGCCTGGCCGGACAGTTCGCTTCAGATTGGATTATCGCTACTAAGTGCACGCCGATATGGTATTACAACAGTTTTACAAGCCCAGAACACCCGTAGCAATGCGTTGCTATACCGCATTGCTGCTATCCCTGCTTTTCACCCAAGCGATACCTGGCTATGCCGCCAAGGATTTAGAGCAGATGAGCATAGAAGAATTAATGAATATCCGTGTCGTGGGTGCTTCAAAATATGAGCAGAAGCAACAACAAGCGGCTGCCGCTGTCAGTGTGATTACGCGCAAGGATATCCGCACCTACGGCGGGCGCACACTGAATCAGGCATTGGCGAGCTTACCCGGAATTCATACCACGTACGATTATCAATATGAATACCTGGGCACGCGAGGCTTTAGTCAGCCCGGAGACTTCAATTCCCGTGTACTGATTACGATCAATGGCAATCGCATCAATGACGCGACCTACGATCAAGGCCCTACGAGACGGGATTTTCCGCTCGACATCGACTTGATTGAGCGGATTGAATTTATTCCCTGGTCCGGCAGCACGATTTACGGTTTAAATGCCATGCTGGCGTGGTCAATATTATTACCCGCAAGGGCGCCGACGTGAAAGGCGCCGAACTCTCCGCGTCGTATCAGACGGCGGAAATGATGCCGCAGGAACGCGTCACCTTGGGTAAGCAATTCGATAATGGCGCGGATGCATTAATTTCTTTTTCGGGTCTTCAGTCCAGGGGAACAAACCGGTTTTTTGAATTTGGTGATTCCGGCCTATCCGGAGTGGCGCGGCACATGGATGGGGAAAACGTCAAACAGATGTTTGCCCGCGCTTCGTACGGTCCGCTTTCATTCGACTTCATTTACGGCGACCGGAAAAAACAAGATCCAACGGGTGCTTATTTATCGGATCCGCTAGTGACCGGCCAGTTTCAGCGCGATCGCCGTCTCAATGCGCAAATTCAATACAACGATCATTTCGCCAACGATACTTTGAACGTGCTTGGCCGGTTATTTCTCGGTCAATACCGCTATGACAATCCGATGGTCTACGGTGGCGAGAGAACGTTATCCACCGGCCCCAGCGACTGGCACGGCGCCGAATTACGCTTGCTTTCAACAGCAATCGCCAATCATAAGTTAATGTTCGGTGTTGAATATCAAAACAACACCGGCATCAAACAAACTTTTCAGAATTTCGATAATCCCGATCAGAATATCGCGATTCACAATTCTGTGCTGCGGATGGGCGCCTATATTCAAGACGAGTGGCGCATCAACGACACTTTGTCGGTAACCGCAGGACTGCGTTATGACCACAACAAGTGGATCGATAGCGTGTTTAGCCCGCGTGGCGCAGTGATTTGGCAAGCCACGCCCAAAACGACATTTAAGGCGCTGTACGGCCGCTCGCATCGCGCACCCAATTCGTTTGAACGTAACTACAGCGATGGTGCCAACCAAGTGGCCAATCCGGGATTACATAGCGAAATGGCTGACACCACTGAGTTCGTGGCGGATTACCTGCCGCTGCCCAGTATGAATCTGCGTGCAACGCTTTATCAATGGGATATGCACAATATCATCGCATTGGGTGCCGATCCGGTCAGCGGGCTATCGCAGTACCAACAGACCGGAAAAAGAGTCCTGGCCAGAGGCGCTGAGCTATCGCTCGATAAAACATGGGATTTTGGAGCCCGGCTGCGCACCAGCTATGGCATCCAGAATGCCGAACAACACAATTCCCATTTGGTTAATTCGCCTTATCACTTGGGGAAAATTAACGTATCCATCCCGATACCGCTCATTACCGGACTACACGCCGGTTATGAATTGCAGTACTACGGCAAGCGTAAAACGCTCGACGATAGCAATACCGATAGCTACGTCCTCGCCAATCTCAATTTGGTCACAAATGTTCTTCGGGTGAAAGGGCTGGAAGCTTCGCTCAGTATTTATAACGTGTTTAACGAAAATTATCTGCATCCGGCCGCGGATACCAATTGGCAGAATGCCTTCTGGCAGCCTGGCCGCACGGCTCGCTTCAGATTAGATTATCGTTTTTAAGTGCGTGCCGGTATGACTTTCCTGCTCCCCAAATTACGTCAGCTCATCGTTCGCATAGCGAAAGCTTGGATTATGGCGGGCTGTATGCCGGTTAAGCAGGCTGCCAGTGCTTTGGGCTATTTGGGCTATCGCCACAATAGCAATCAATCCAGCTTGCGTCATTGCGCGATTCTTGCGTTATGCTGCTTGTTATTGACTTATTCCCCGGGGACACGCGCTGAACAACCGCCGGAATATCGCTTAAAAGTGGCTTTCCTCTACAATTTTATTGCTTATACTGAGTGGCCGGATCAGCAAAATCTCAATTTAAATTTTTGCATCTATGGTGAAGATCCATTCGGTGAACATTTGCAACACTTACGGGGCAAAAAAACCAATGAACAGGAAATATTGATTCGACATACTCATAACATCGAGGATCTTTCCATGTGCCAGATAGTTTTTATCTCCAGATCCGTCATTCACGACCTTAACGCCATCCTCAATCAATTGAATGGGAAGCCGATATTAACCATCAGTGATAACCCTAATGCCAGCCTGCAAGGTGTTGTAATCAACATGTCTATCAAAGAAGGTAAAGTAACCTTTGAAGCCAATATTGCCAGCGCCAAAAGAAATGGCTTAAAACTCAGCTCTCAATTACTACGTTTCGCCAGTGAGGTATATCAATAATGAAGAATTCACCGTCCACCGCTGTGACATTACGCGCCAAATTGCAACAAATCAGCTTTGCCACCCAGGGCACAGCGATGCTGCTGGTTGCAACACTGGTTATCTTGAGCAGCTTCTTCATCAGTTTTTTCTCGCTGTTGCAAACCAGTCAATCGACGGCAAAATTACTGGCCGAAAACGCGGTGGCAACGTTGATGTTCCAGGACACTAGCACCGCCAAGACGCTGTTACATTCGCTCAACAACACCCCGGAAGTCCAGGCTGCGGCGATCTATAATGAAGAAAAGAAACAATTCGCGCAGTACTCGGTTGAAAACAAATCGCTCCCGGAAACGTTATCCTCACTGAATGAAAGCTATGCATCGGATACGCACTTATTAACCATTACGCAGCCCATTTACTTCAATGATCAGCTTCTGGGCGGCCTTTATCTGGAAATCACTTTATCTCCGCTTTACTGGCAAATTCTTTGGTATGTTGTGATTACCATCGCCGCGGCTATCATCGCTCTATTCATTGCCAACCTGATGCTGCAACGGCTTAACCGCTCCGTGCTGGATCCCCTCAAGAACCTCTCTTCGGTCATGGAACACGTCACCAGCAAGGCGGATTACACCACACGATTGAGACCGGGAGCCATTGCCGAATTGAATAGCTTATCGAAGGGATTCAATAGCATGCTCGAGATGATCCAAGAACGCGATGCCAAGCTGGCAAACCATCTGGATCACCTCGAAGAAGAGGTCACCAAACGCACAGCCGAGCTGGTGCTGGCAAAAGAGTCTGCCGAAGCCGCGAGCAAGGCGAAAAGTGAATTTCTGGCCACGATGAGCCACGAGATCCGCACGCCGATGAACGGCATTCTGGGTATGACCGAGCTGTTGCTGGACACACACCTGGATAAGGATCAACGCCGTTTTGCAGATACCGTCCAGAGCTCGGGCCAGCATCTATTGGGCATCATTAACGACATTCTTGATTTCTCCAAAATCGAGTCGGATCACATGGAATTGGAAATCATCGATTTCGATTTGGTCAAAATGATTGAAGACACATTGGCCATGTTCGCGCAACCGGCTGACAAAAAAGGCCTGGAACTGGCGGCACAGTTTACCCCGCCCAATATCGCCTTCATGGTGCGCGGAGACTCGTTCCGCTTACGTCAGATCATCGCTAATCTGCTCAATAATGCCATCAAATTCACATCCGAAGGCGAAGTGGTCATCCGCACCACGCTGACCCATGAATCGGCGACACGATCAAACATCAGCATATGCGTGGAAGATACCGGGATCGGCATTCCTGCAGAGCATCACGGCAAGATTTTCCAGCATTTTTCTCAAGCCGATGGTTCTACGACGCGTCAATATGGCGGAACCGGACTCGGATTAACGATCTGCAAACGATTATTGGAACTGATGGGCGGAAGCATCCATGTCGAAAGCTTGCCGGGTCAAGGTTCCAAATTCTGGATACATGTGCAGCTGGAAAAATCGCAGCTGGAGTACAGTCATTCTTCCAATATCGCCGATTTAATTGGCATCAAGGCATTGGTTGTCGATGACAATCAGACAAACCGTGAGATTCTTAAAATACAGTTGCAGAACTGGCAAGTTAACGTTGTGTGCGCAAATGGCGCCGAACAAGCGCTCATGTTTATGAACAAGGCGTTGGAAAACAATGAGCCTTTTCATTTGGCCATACTGGACATGCATATGCCCAAAATGAACGGCTTGGAGTTGGCCGATAAAATTTATGCGCACCCCGGCATGCGTAAAACACGCATGATGATGCTCACTTCAACCCATAGTGATGCAAGCCAGCTGGAAAGACAAAGCATCGGGATTCTGCGATGCGTCAACAAGCCAATCCGCCAGAAGGAGTTATTTGAAATTATCCGTGACGTAATGGGCCGCGATCTCGCCAAATCCCCCACGGAGGCTGTTATTGAGCAAGCGCCGCCGGCTCAGCTCACATCGGAAATCAAGGGCAGGATTCTGGTCGCCGAGGACAATCCAGTCAATCAGGAAGTGGCTAAAGCGATGCTGAACAGGCTTGGCATGGAGACGACCATTGCGAACGATGGAAAACAAGCGGTAGAACTGGTTTACAGCAATCCGTACGATATTATTCTGATGGATTGTCAAATGCCGGTGATGGATGGCTTTGCGGCAACCTCGGAAATCCGCAAACAATTCAGCAATATCCCCATCATTGCACTGACGGCAAATGCCACCGAAGATGATCGCACCCATTGCTTAAACGCCGGCATGAACGACTTTCTTTCCAAGCCCTACTCAATCGATCAATTGCAGCAAAAAATCACCGATTGGTTATCTAAAGAAAAAAGTAATTCATTGAATACTGTAAAATTAGAAGCTATTGATATGAAACATGATGCTAACATTATGCCTGCACTCAATCCGACACGGCTGAATCAAATCCGGGAGCTTGATTCATCGGGTGGGGATAGCTTATTGAACAGAATTCTGCAAGCTTTTCTCGAATCCGCTGAAAGCAATATGCGTCAGCTTGAGCAAGCCATTTTGAATTGCGATGCCGATAGCCTGCGCCAAACGGCTCATGCGTTAAAATCCAGTTCGGGCAATATTGGCGCCGAAGACTTATCCGCCATCTTCAAGCAGCTGGAAGCGGATGGACGATCAGGAGAGCTTGCGCATGCCCAAACGTTACAGCAGAACATGCAGCAACAATACCAAAGCGTAATTATCGAGATTAAAAAAATACTCAATCCATCGTGACGACAGAATCTTTCAGAATCCTACTGGCCGATGATGATGCGACGGTCAGATTACTCATGCAGGCTGCTTTAGAAAAAGCAGGCTTCGATGTCACCGTGGCATGCGACGGCGTGGAAGCGGTTCGCCTGTTTGAAGCCGGGCCTGCGGATATGGTCATGCTGGATGTTGAAATGCCGGGTATGGACGGTTATGCGGTTTGTTCGTATTTACGGGAAAAAGTGGGCGACGAATTACCCATCATGATGGTTACCGGAATGGATGATATGCAATCGATCAACCGTTCCTTTGAAGCCGGTGCGACCGATTTCATCGCCAAGCCCATCAACTGGAATTTGATCGCCTATCGCATTTTGTATTTACGGCGCGGCTACCTGAACATGCTCGCGCTCAAAGTCGCCAATGCGCGCAGTACAGCCATTTTCAGCGCCATCCCCGATACCATGTTCATCTTGAACGACAAAGGCAAGATCATCGATATCTGTAGCCATCCGGATAACACACCCTGGTTGACTTCCGGCGCGGAAAGCACATTACGCCAAAACCTGCCGGAACAAATTGTCAGCCTTTATCTGGGCGCGGCCGATCGTGCGCGCAGCCACGGCACGGTCGAGCTTTTCGAGTACCCGCTCAAACTGGCCGATGGCAAAACCAGATACTATGAAAACCGTATTGTGGTTATCGATCCCAAGGAAACACTGTGCCTGGTGCGCGATATCACGGAACGCAAAGATTCCGAAAACAAAATATTTCACCTCGCTTATTTCGATAATCTGACCGGATTGCCCAATCGCCAATCGTTCATGGAACGCTTGGAAGGAGAAATTAAACGCGCCAAATTTACGGGCAACAAATTAGCGGTACTATTTCTCGATTTGGATGGATTCAAAAGTATCAACGACACCATGGGACACAATACCGGCGACACCATTCTACAGTGGGCGGCCGAACGGTTACAGAGCAGCACGCGCCCTTCCGATTTTGTTTCCCGCAACAATGCCGAACAGCCGGAAGTTAAACTCGCCCGCCTCGGCGGTGACGAATTTACGGTTGTCATTCCCAATCTTCCGCGCACCGAAGATGCCTTGATTCTGGCACACCGCATCCGCGAAGCCATGCGCCGCCCTTTTCAGCTTGAAAGCCGCGATGTCGTGTTAACCGCAAGCATCGGAATTGCTTTGTATCCGGACGATGGCACAGACGCGGAAACTTTGCTCAAGCATGCGGATACCGCCATGTATCACGCCAAGAATGAAGGTAGGGATAATTGTCAGTTCTACAACGTCGACTTGACCTTCCAGGCCGAGAGACGCATGCATCTGGAAAATGATTTACGCAATGCATTGCAACAGAACGAATTTTATCTCGTCTACCAGCCGCAGCTGGATGTAGCGGAAGAAAACTTCCAATCAGTGGAAGCGCTGATCCGCTGGCAGCATCCCAAACAAGGACTTATTTCACCGCTCGACTTTATTCCCTTGGCGGAAGAAAACGGCTTGATCATTCCGATCGGTGACTGGGTGCTGCGAACCGCCTGCACCGAAGCCGCACAATGGCATCAACGCGGACGGGTGTTACAGGTCGCGGTCAACCTCTCGCCACTGCAAATTAAAAATCCCGATTTTGTTAAAAATGTGCTCGATATCCTGGCGGAAACCGGTTTCCCGCCCGACAAGCTGGTATTGGAAATTACCGAGGGCGCTTTGATGGAGCATAGCGAGAATACCTTGGCCACACTGCTTGCGTTGCGTGAACATCATATCCAAATCGCCTTGGATGATTTCGGTACCGGTTATTCGTCGATGAATTATTTGAAGCGCTTGCCCATTAATAATATCAAGGTTGATCAGAGCTTTGTGCGCGGCTTGCTGGATAAAAAAGAGAATCTCGCGATTGTCCGGGCGATTATTTCGTTATCGAAGAATCTGGGCTTTTCCGTTACCGCCGAAGGCATCGAATCGCTGAATCAGGCGCAAGTCTTGAAATATTTCGGCTGTGAAACTTTGCAAGGCTACTACTTCAGCAAACCGATCACGATGCAGGAAATGCTCGCGCTGACCGATAAGCAGTGGTGCATTGAGCCACTCAGACCGAATGGAGTCAATCATGAAAGTAGCTGACATCAATCAATTAAATATCAGCACTTCACTGCCCAGCCCCAAAGGCGTCGCGCTCGCCTTGCTGGAAGCCTGCCGGCAAGAGGATGTCACCATCAGTGAAATCACCAAACTGATCCAGACCGATCCGGCGCTCTCAGGCCGTCTGATTCAGCGCGCCAATGCCACCAAGCAAACCGCGCGCGCCGTTTCATCGATCTCGGATGCGGTGTCGCGCGTCGGTTTGACCGCGGTCAAGCAACTGGCCATGGGGTTTTCATTGATCGACCAATACCAGAAAGGCTCCAGCCAGGGATTTGACTATCAGGAGTTCTGGTCGCATTCGTTGTTGATGGCGATTGCCATGCAGGAATTGGGCAAAGTGACCCGGGTAACAGCACCGGATGAACTATTCGCCTGCGGCCTGATGATGCGTATCGGTTGTTTGGCATTGGCTTCAATTTATCCGGACAAGTATTCTGAAATACTGCTGAAACAATCCCCTGACATCACACTGAGTCAATTGGAACAACAGTATCTGCAAACCGATCATAACGAATTGACCGCTGCCATGTTGATCCATTTCGGCTTTCCCACGATCTTTGTCGAATCCATTTACTATCATGAAACCCCGGACGAATCGGGTTTCTCCGAAGGCTCCCGCCCCTACCAGATTGTGCATCTGCTGTATTTGGCCAAACAAATCGCGGATTTCGCTCTAACCGAAGAATCCACACGGAACCAGCATATTTCCGCACTGATACTGCTGGGCGGAAAAATTGGCTTGGATACCGAAACATTCGGCGCTTTTATCGACCAAATCGTACAAGAATGGCACGCATGGGGCGCGATATTGAAGATCCCTGTCATGGATTTTCCTCTGCCATTCCACAAGATGATGAACGCTTCAGCGCCACGCCCGGAGAATGCAACGAATGCCGCTGCGTTGCGTATCTTATTGGTCGAAGATGATCCCACCAGTCTTATTCTCACTAAAGAATTGCTCTCTAATGTACTCGGCCACACCGTGTTCACCACCGGTGACGGTCAGCAAGCATTGGCGCTAGCGATGGAAGTCTTACCGCATATCGTTATCACCGACTGGATGATGCCGGTTATGAACGGGCTTGAATTGACCCGGGCCCTGCGCGCAACCGATTGGGGACAAAATCTATACGTCATCATGCTGACCAGCATCGAAGATGAGGAAGAAGTCATTAAGGCATTCGACGCCGGTGTGGATGATTACATTACCAAGCCGATTAACATCCGTGCTTTCCGGGCCCGGTTGCGAGCAGCCTGGCACTATCGGCAACTACAGGAATCCTGGGAACGCGACCGCGAGCAACTCAAGCGTTTTGCCGCTGAATTGGCGGTTACCAACCGCAAACTGGAGTACTTCGCCTTAACCGACATGCTCACGGAGTTGCCGAACCGGCGCTCCGGCATGGAAGCGCTGGCGGAAACCTGGAGTGTCGCCAACCGGTCCGGGCAGTTAATGGCTGTGATGCTCCTGGATATTGATCATTTCAAAGTCATCAACGATAACTACGGTCATGCCATTGGCGACAAAGTGCTAAAAGAATTATCCGCGGTCATCCGAAAAACCGCGCGCAAAGGCGATACTTTTTGCCGCATGGGCGGTGAAGAGTTTTTGGTCGTATGCCAGCTTGGAAATTCGGATGCCAAGTCGGTCATTCTATTCGCCGAAAGACTGCGCCAGCAAATCAGCCAACAACAAATCAATATCGGTGAAATCAATATCCAGATCACCATTAGTATTGGCGTCGCGCTTAAAGAACCCGGCATGAAAAGTGAAGACCATCTGGTCAATGCCGCTGATAAGGCTCTTTATGCAGCCAAAAACGCAGGGAGAAACCGGGTTTTTCTGGCGTTAAAAAACAAACTCCTGCCTGCGCCATCCATCACCGCTCAACCACCGGCTAAAACCTAACCCGAAGGCTTTTTTCTTAATTTTTGAAAAACAAGCCTGAATTTGCTGTAATCAAGGTTTTGAAGAATTCTCTGACAAAGTATTATGGTCGCTTCTGACAGATATCGTTTTTAGCAAAAACAAATGCCGCACGATCGCACCCGCCGGAAATTGATGACTTTTGGTTTCGATGCTTAATCCGGCAAAACCATTCCATCCGAAGCTATTGATCGTCATCGCCCTCTGCTGGTTGGCGAATTCCGCATCGGCGGAAAACAAATCGATCACCGGGAAGCAACCGGCAAGCAATCCTTTCCTCGATCTGAGCATCGAAGAATTGATGAAAGTCGAAGTAACCTCTGCATCGCGGCATTCGCAAAAACTATCCGAAGTCCCTTCAGCCATTTTTGTCATCACTCAGGACGACATCCGCCGCTCTGGCGCAACCAGTATCCCGGAAGCCTTGCGCATGGCCCCCGGAGTCGAGGTCGCGCGCGTCGGCACGGACAAATGGGCCATTAGCATACGCGGCTTCAACGGACGTTTTGCCGACAAGCTGCAAGTCATGATGGATGGCCGCAGCGTCTACAATCCGCTGTTCGCCGGCGTGCAATGGGAACAGCAAGACACGCTGATGGAAGATATCGAGCGTATCGAAGTCATACGCGGCCCCAATGCAGCCGTGTGGGGCGCCAATGCAGTTAACGGGGTGATCAATATCATCACCAAGAAAGCAGCGGATACGCAAGGCGCATTATTCTCCGGCGGCGGCGGCAGTTTTGAGCGCGGCTTTGCGGGCGCGCGCTACGGCGGAAAAATCAACGATGACACGCACTACCGTTTTTATGTCAAGGGATTCACCCGCGACCACATGAAAACAGTCACCGGGGAAAATGCCAACGATGCCTGGCATCAAGCCAGAGGAGGCTTCCGGCTGGATCATGCGCGCGGCATCGATCTGTTTACCGTGCAAGGTGACATTTTTTACAACGCCTTTGGCGACCGGCTGGACAAATCGCAATTGAGCGCGCCGCTCATCCAGGCAGAAACGGCCAGAGGGCATAACGAAGGCGGCAACATCCGCTTGCGCTGGGACCGGAAGTTCTCGGAAAAATCGGCTATCATGCTGCAAACGTATTATGATCGTGTCGATTACCGCTTATTAACCAGCTCCATTTTCAGCGCCGAAAGTTTTGACATTGATTTGCAACATCGTTTCCCGCTTTTTGACAGGCACGATGTGACGTGGGGAGCGAACTACCGTCTTTATCACAACAAAGTATCCGATACCGAGCTGATTTCCTTCAGTCCGCGTGAGCAAACCAATCATCTCGCCAGCGCCTACATTCGCGATGAGATCACGCTGCTGCCCGAACGCTTGCGGCTCAATCTGGGCTCGCGCTTTGATCACAATGATTTCACCGGTATGGAAATCCAGCCCAACGCACGTTTAATGTGGACACCGGATATCCAAAATTCGATCTGGATGGCTGTTTCCCGTGCAGTACGGACACCTTCCCGGGCGGAAAATGATATCCAGCTCAACACCCGGACACTCGGTGGAATTCCCGGCTTATCAGCGTTGCTTCCGTTTCCGGTTTTGGCGCAACTCAATGGCGCGTCAAACTTCAATGCAGAAAAACTGATCGCCTACGAAATGGGCTACCGGCATCAGTTTTCACCCCAAGCTTCCATTGATATATCCGCTTTTTATAACGATTATAGCCAGTTACGCGATCTATCCGTCGGATTGCCGCTGTTTCACGCAAGCTTCCCGCCCCATTTGATACTGCCGGTCGGGCTGACGAACAAAGCTTCGGGGCATACACATGGCGTGGAAACATCGATTGAATGGAAACCGGATGACAAATGGCGTCTGCAAAGCAGCTACAGTTACCTGAATATGCATATTCACTCCGACTCGCCACTTAGACGAATCGACCCGACGACCGGCAGCGCCGACAAAGTCAGTCCGCAACATCAGGTATCCATCCGCTCGAATTACGATTTATCGGAAAAATTGCAGCTCAATCTTTGGTTGCGTTACGTCAGCAGCGTGGATTTCTACCGCATTCCCGGCTACGTCACTATGGATGCCAAACTGGTGCATCGGCCGCTCAGAAATGTGGAACTATTTGTGGTCGGGCAAAACCTGTTCAGCCAAAATCACAGAGAATTCTCTGCCGATTTTCTCCCTTCATTTCCAGTTTATATACCGCGCGGCGTTTATGCCGGAGCGGAATGGCGGTTTTAGCGATGACCGGACAAACAACTCATCAGCACATCGAAATGCAAGCCGAACCGGCGATCCACAAGCAGGCTCTAATGCTTAAATGGCTGGTGCAACTGACCGTTCTCTGCTTCCTGGGATGTTTTGTAACACGTGCACCGGCAAACGGTAAGCTTGCCCAAGATCAATTTCTGAATTTAAGCATCGAAGAATTGATGAACGTCAAAGTGACCACGGTATCACGGCGCCCGCAAAAACTGACTGAAGTCGCATCGGCTGTGTTTGTGATCACCCAGGACGACATCCGCCGCTCCGGTGCGACGAGTATTCCGGATGCGCTGCGCATGGCGCCCGGCGTCCAAGTAGAACGTATCGACACCAATAAATGGGCGGTCAGTGTGCGCGGTTTCAACGGCCGCTTTGCGAATAAATTGCAAGTCCTGATGGATGGTCGCAGCGTGTATTCCCCCTTATTCTCCGGGACGTTGTGGGAACACCAGGATACGTTGATGGAAGATATCGAACGTATCGAAGTGATCCGCGGACCCGCCGCTGCGGTATGGGGAGCGAATGCGGTGAATGGCGTGATTAATATCATCACCAAGAAAGCTGCGGATACGCAAGGAACACTGCTCAGCGCGGGCGGTGGAAGTTTCGAGCACGCCTTCACCGGTGCGCGTTATGGCGGAAAAATTAACGAAGACACGCCTTTCCGCGTCTATGCCAAAGGCTTCACCCGGGACAACACAACATCGTTAGCCGGAGAAAACAATCGCGACCAATGGCATTCGTCCAGAGGAGGATTCCGGGTAGACCATAGCCGCGGGATTGATCAATTCACTCTGCAAGGCGATGTTTTCTTCAATTCCAATGGCGACAGGATCAATAGAGCGGTACTCGACTTGCCGGTAATCCCGTTGAACGGTTACCGTGGCTATGAGGAAGGGGGCAATATCCGTTTCCGCTGGGACCGGACAATCTCCGATCGTTCTTCCATTATGTTTCAAACGTACTATGACCGTATCCGCCAAAAAATATTGCCGGTTGTTGATTATGACGCTGAAAGCTTCGATCTTGATTTCCAGCATCGTTTTCCCTTGTTCGACCGGCATGACTTAACGTGGGGCGCGAATTACCGGCTTTATCATAATACGTTCTTCGATACCGACATCATTAATTTTAGTCCGCGCACTCGAACCAATCAGCTCTTCAGCGGTTTTATCCGCGACGAAATCGCGCTAATACCGGATTACTTGCGGCTCTTAATCGGTACTCGTGTGGATCACAATGATTTCAGCGGATTGGAAGTACAACCCAACGCACGCTTGATGTGGACGCCCAATGCCGAGAACTCGGTCTGGATGGCGGTTTCGCGCGCAGTTCGCACCCCTTCCCGGGCTGAAAACGACATCCGCATCAATGCGGCGCAAATCCGTGATTTCCCGGGATTATCGATCTTGCCTTTCCCGCTATTGGCGGTAATCCAAGGCTCGCACGGTTTTAATTCGGAAAAACTCATCGCTTATGAATTAGGCTATCGTCATCAATTCTCTCCGCGCGCGTCCGTCGACATTGCCGGATTTGTTAACGATTACAGTCAGCTGCGCGATGCCAGCTTCGGCGCATTGTCGCTCAGCACAGGGATGCCCATTCAATTGTTATTGCCGGTCATGGGCAATAATAAAGCATCCGCATTAACTTACGGATTTGAGATTTCCGCTGATTGGAAGCCGACGGACAAATGGCGCTTGCAAGGCAATTACAGTTTCTTGCACATGGATATCTCCGCGAGTTCATTGACAAAAAGGTTTGACCCCATTACCAGCGGCGCTGATAAAGTCAATCCGCAACATCAATTGTCACTCCGTTCCAACCACGATTTATCGGATAAATTGGAAGCCAATTTCTGGTTGCGCTATATCAGCGATATCTCGTACTACAACATCCCCGGCTATGTCACGATGGACGCCAGAATGGCGTATAAACCGGTCAAAAACCTTGAGCTGTTCGTTGTCGGGCAAAACCTGTTCAGTCAGAATCACCGGGAGTTTGTGGCTGATTTCCTGCCCTCATCGCCAGCCTTTATTCCGCGAGGAATCTATGGCGGGGCGCAGTGGCGCTTCTAAGCAGAAAATGAATATGCCAACATTTAACCAGCTCATCAGACGCTCAGGCGCCATCGTGAAACGATGTGTCCTCGGCTTCGTTCTGGCTCTAGGGTTAGGTTACGGTCTGCCGGGTACGCACTCGATTGCCCAAGCGGGGGGTATCACTGAATATCAGGTCAAAGCGGCTTTTATCTATAACTTTGTCGCATTCACGCAATGGCCGGACACTACCGGACCAACCATTCATCTTTGTGTCTACGGCGAAGACTATTTTGGCAGTGAAATCGATAAACTCCAGAGCAAGCCGGTGGACAAGCGCAATATCAAGATCATGCGCATCAACAATCCGGAAAAATTGGCGGATTGCCAAGTGGTATTTTTCTCCAAATCGGCCGGCAATTCGCTATCAAGCTTATTGAGCAACTTACCGGCGCAACCTATCCTGACCTTGGCCGACAGCCCCAATGCCATAGCGCAAGGGGTGATCATCAACATGAATCTGGTCAATGAAAAAATTGTATTTGAAATTAACCTGGAAATTGCCCGCAAGTCCGGATTGGATATCAGTTCAAAATTATTGCAACTTGCTGTCAAAGTGTATCAATAACCCCCTCACTCGATTGCCGGAACCTTCCCCGAACGGCCACGGTGATTGTCCCTTCATGAAAGCCCCTGCTTTCTGCAAGAAATAGTCCTTTTTTATCAGCCAATTCCTGCCTTAGCGTTGGCCCGTAAAATGCGAAAATTTCATCTGAAAGTTGGCCGGTGAAGCCGTCGCAGTCATTTCAAGCAATTGCGCTGCCACATCCGATCTAACCGGCACTGTTCGAGAGCGTGTTGAAACTTGTTCAGCCCAACCCTGAAAACCGGTTTGCAGTATCCACATCAGCGCAAAGAGACCGTTGTAAATGAAAACATGCCTATGAAAATATTTTGTCCATTTACTCAATTGCATTCCATTCACCGGCAACCCCAAAAGCAGCATGGAAAAACCCTGACGCTTCGGCTTATAAGCTTGTTTCTGCTGGGATACCTTGCGAATCCGGCAATGGCGGAGAACCGATCGATCAATAATCAGTTTCTGAACCTGAGCATTGAAGAATTGATGAACGTCAAGGTAACCACGGTCTCGAGAAATCCGCAACGGCTTACCCAAGTAGCATCCGCAGTTTTTGTCATTACCCAGGACGACATCCGCCGCTCCGGCGCAACGAGTATTCCGGACGCGCTGCGCATGGCGCCCGGTGTGCAAGTCGAACGCGTCGGCACTGACAAATGGGCCATCAGCGTGCGCGGTTTTAACGGTCTTTATGCCAACAAGCTGCAAGTGCTGATGGACGGCCGCAGTGTCTATTCACCGATTTTCTCCGGCGTATTATGGGAACAACAAGATACGCTGATGGAAGATATCGAACGCATCGAAGTGATCCGCGGTCCTGCCGCCACATCGTGGGGATCCAATGCAGTCAACGGCGTCATCAATATTATCACCAAGAAAGCCGCCGATACCCAAGGCGCGCTCGTCACCGCCGGGGGAGGTAGCTTCGAGAACGGTTTTGCAGGCGCCCGCTATGGCGGCATGATCAATGAAGACACGCCTTTCCGTGTCTACGCCAAAGGATTCACCCGCGGCCAGACCCAATCGCTATCCGGCGAAAACGCCAACGATCAATGGCACTCGGCCAGGGGCGGATTCCGTATCGACCATAGTCGAGGCATTGACCAATTTACCTTGCAAAGCGATTTCTTTTCCAATTTTGATGGCGGCACACTGGATAAGAGCGCTTCCAATCTAGCGACCAACCGTTCCGGTGAAATGCGCGGACATAACGAAGGCGGCAATATCCGCTTCCGCTGGGACCGGACGTTCTCCGAGCAATCCGCTTTTATGTTGCAAGCCTATTACGACCGCAGCCGGTCGCAATTATTGCCGATCGGAAAATTCGATGCCGAAAGCTTCGATGTGGATATGCAATACCGCTTTCCTCTGTTCGAGCGGCATAATCTGACCTGGGGCGCCAATTACCGGCTGTATCACAACAAAGTTCCCGATACCAATCTACTCACGCTTTCTCCACGCGATCAAACGAATCATTTGATCGGCACGTTTATCCGCGATGACATCACGCTGATACCGGATCGCTTGTTGTTTACCGTAGGCAGCCGGTTTGAGCATAACGATTTTACCGGTATGGAGATACAACCCAATGCGCGCCTGATGTGGACACCCAATACGGAGAACTCGATCTGGATGGCGGTATCGCGCGCGGTCAGGACGCCTTCCCGCGCCGAGAATGACGCCATCATCAATATCACACCGCAATTACAGAGCGCGATCGGATCGCCTCTTTTGCCGCTTCCTATCACCGCATTATTGAACGGCAGCAGTGGCTTCAATTCCGAGAAACTGATCGCGTACGAACTGGGATACCGTTATCAGTTTTCACCTCAGGCTTCCATCGACATGACAGGCTTTATCAACGATTACAGTCAAATGCGGGATTCAGCCTTAGGCGCTTTATCGCTGAGCAGCGGATCTCCGAGACAGCTTATTCTGCCTTTCACGATCAGCAATCAAGGATCCGCGCTTACCTATGGTTTTGAGACATCGCTCGATTGGAAACCCAAAGATAATTGGCGCTTGCAAAGCAGCTATAGTTTTCTCCATATCGACTTTTCCTCGAAAAATTTCCTGACGAAATCCGATCCTTCCGGTGGCGGCGCAGAGAAAGTATCACCACAACATCAGTTGTCGGTCCGTTCCAACTACGACTTGTCCGAACGGCTGCAATTCAATCTTTGGCTGCGCTACATCAGTAATATCGGGTTTTATCATATCCCGGGCTACGTCACGATGGATGCCAAGCTGGCATACAAGCCATCAGAAAATACCGAGCTTTTCGTCGTTGGACAAAATCTATTCAGTCAAAACCATAGAGAATCGGTATCCGAGTTCACTCCCATTGTTCCCGTGTTCATTCCACGGGGTGTTTACGCTGGCGTGCAGTGGCGCTTCTAATGGGAATGTGAGCATGCGCTTTTTGCATCGACTATTGCGGCTGCCGGATAACCCCTTAAAGCGGAGCATCCGGGCCTGCCTATTCGCTGTATTGCTCGGCTATGGCTTGCCTGCCGCGCACTCGCCAGTCAATGCAGGCAACGTTTTGGAATACCAAGTAAAAGCTGCTTTCATTTACAACTTTATCGCATTCACGCAATGGCCAGTCACTACCGGCCCTACAATCAATCTGTGTGTATACGGGGAAGATTTCTTTGGCAGTGAAATCGACAAATTGCAAAGCAAACCGGTTGACAAGCGGCATATCAAAGTCGTGCGTATTACCGCCCCGGAAAAATTGGCCGATTGCCAGGTCATTTTCTTCTCCAAATCGGTGAGCGGCAGCTTGTCGAGCTTATTGATGAATTTACCCGGTCAACCTATCCTGACCTTGGCCGACAGTCCCAATGCCATATCCCACGGGATAATGATCAATATGAATCTGGTCAATGAAAAAATCATATTCGAGATTAATTTAGGAATTGTCCGCCAATCGGGACTGGATATCAGCTCAAAACTGCTTCAGCTGGCAACCAAAGTGCACCAGTAAGCGCCATCTTACAACTTGCAATGCTCAGAAATGTTCGCTTTTTCCCGGTCAAATCCTTCTTTAGATCGAATACTTGAAATGTACAATATTTCTTATCCTTTCCATTGATGATCAAGAAGAAAGTCCATCACGGATACTTATCCATACCATTCAATTAACCGGAGATTTAACTATGAAACGGCTCATTCTATCGGCTTGCACATTTATTCTGACCGCTCACATTCAGCTTGCTTTCGCCACCCTATCCAGCGACACGGAAAAATTGCTCAATTGGGCTGAAAAGACCTTCCCGCAATTCTTCCCCAGCCCTCAAGCCACACAGAATATCGAACCCTGGCTATTCCGCTATTATCCGGAGACAGGCGTTTATGCCGGTGTCAATAAAAGTGACAATGCTGCTTATGTGCTGGGCGGACCTTGGGGAAACACTCCGGCAGTAATCGATACACTCGCTAACCTGATCACTCAGATCGACAGTTCCGGCGGTAACGGCGGCATCGCGGGTTGTGATACGACCGATGCGCTTTCCGGCGTATCGTACAGTCAAAGCGGCAATGTCGTTACCGTGACAACCAACGGCCAATGCGTCACCGCCCCGGATATCTCTAAAACCAATCTCTGCCAAGTCCCTCAGCAAACAGCGGCAAGCGGTGTTTCCTTGCTCGGGAGCAATACCGTAACCGAATCCCGCATCGAGGGCCTGTCTACCAGCATTCCGGGATTACCCAATCCGTTTCAAGCCATTGTAGATGCCGCAGCCAATGTTAAGCACTGCACGATGAATGCACCGGCTTCTACTGCCAATCTGGTCGTGAATTCCGATCTGTGTCTCGATATTACAGCGCCCATCAGCGAAACCCTGGCAGGTCTGCCAATCACAGGAATTGTAGTTTCTCCACCAGTGAAATATTACACAAAAGGAACTTACACCAGCCAAACGGTCAGTGATTGCTTTGCTACCGACGCCACTACCATCAGCGATGCTTTTACAGGAGAAATCTGGGCGAAACAAGGCGGCAGTTTCGTCAAGATTCAATAACGGGGAGGATTAAGACTGGCGCGAAACCATCCGCGCGCATCATCTCAAAGTTGTGAGTTCGTTGAGTGCAGCTGACAAACGGACAAAACGAGATTCTCCAGGCGACAATTCATTGGCCGCTTGGAGGCTATGGCGTGCTTCTTCAATCAGCTCCGGGGTCGGGCCTTTTTTCTGCATATAGGTAATGATCACATATGCCAGATTGAGTAGCACGCGTATGTTGGCGGGCATCGCGCTATAGGCGTCGCGCATCGCACTCACAGCTTCTTCGTACTGCCCTTTACTGATCAGCAATACCCCACGATTCATAATCAGCATGGCTTCTTGCCGTGAAGTTTCAATCAATCGGCTGCCTTCTTCGCCCATGCCGGCCTGGTCAAATATTTCTGCCACATCGCGCAGTAAAGTAGCGCTTTCAGGATTGTTCTTGATTTCACTTTGCAGTAATTGAATAGCTTTCTCTTTATCGCCGGTCGTCAAGAGCAGACGGGCAATTTCCAAAGCTCCGTCAGAATCCGGATGTATGCTGTCATTGCTGATTGACTGACTCAGTTCATCGGCGATCTGTTTCGCCTTTTCGGCATTTCCACTTTGATGATGAATCATCCCTTCAACCGCCAATGCTTTCGTGCGCACCTCGTCTGCCGCAAAATTCTTATTGAGCTGCCCCAGCACTTTCAATGCTTGTTCGACGTTTTTATTGGCACTGCATGCCTTGGCAAGACCCAGATAGGCATCCGCCGTGCGCAACACGGAATTTTCTCCAAGCGACACACTCTTGCGGAATGCGCGCTCGGCATCTTCCAGCTTACCGAGTTTCATCGCAACCTGACCGAGGTTTTTTTGCCGTGTAACAGAATTCGGCGATAGCTTTACTGTACGTTC
The DNA here is from genome assembly GCF_009833085.1 of Nitrosomonas oligotropha. Taxonomy (GTDB): domain Bacteria; phylum Pseudomonadota; class Gammaproteobacteria; order Burkholderiales; family Nitrosomonadaceae; genus Nitrosomonas; species Nitrosomonas oligotropha. Next base: position 90,379 of record NZ_QRBZ01000021.1, read on the forward strand.
AAGAACATTCCCGGCTTCTTCCAGATCACCCATCACTTGCAGCGTATGCGCCAGCAGATCTTGCGCTTCAAGATAAGCCGGATTCGCTTCCGTGGTTTCTTCCAGCAAGTGCTTGGCCGCATCCAAATCATTCTTCTTCAGCAATATCTTGGCCAACGCCGCTTTGGCCCAGGGAAGATCACGTACAGCCAGAATATCTTCCAGTACTTGTTTGGCGCGGTCATACTCACCGCTAACCAGCAACAAATCACACTTGGTGCGCAGCAAGTCAGCTGCATGCGCCTTATCCGAAGCCAAGCGCTGATCGCACAAATGCATGGCTTTAGAATAATCCTGTTGTTTCATGGCTTTGTATATTTCCGCAAACGCCGCTTTTTTGGTCCAAATTTTGGCTAACCGTGAACGCAAGCTCGCTTCCGTGACCGGTTTCAGCAAATAGGCATCAGGCTGATACTCCGCAGTCCCGGTAACCGCTTCCATGGTTTTTTCCGCAGTGATCATGAGCCAAAGGCAAGAAGGCCCGACCAGCGATTGATATTTTGCTTCTTCAAGCACTTGCTGGCCATTCTTTCCGGAGCCCAGAATAAGATCGCAGAGCACAATGTCAAATGGCACTTTTTTCAACCAGGCGATCGCTTCATTGCCATTGGTAGCCATATGTATCTTCTTGACTTCAGCACCGCAACTACTGATCATATCGCGCAGAATACTGCGCATTTCCATGTAATCATCGACGATCAGTACATTTTTCCCTGAGAAATTTAACTCAGTGGCAGGCGTTGAGATGTCTAGCGGATTAATATGCATGATTCAAGAATTAGAATGAATGACTGTTACGGCAGATGGAGTACGAAACAAGCGCCTTGCAGCGAACCGCCGTTTTCCAAGCAAAGATCGCCCTGAGTGCCTTGATTACGATGCATTCCTGCCACCATGGCGGAGAAATAAAGCCCCAGACCTGTACTCCCGCCATGAAAATCGACGCTCTGCATGACATTACCGTTTCCTTCCAATAACTCAGGCGGATAGCCATCACCATCATCTTCAACCCGCAGCACCAATCCACCCTCATGTTCTTCAGCACTGATCAGGATATGATCATGGGTATGGCGCATGGCGTTATTTAGAGCATTACCGATGACACCGCTGATGAGATCTTCGTCAAAATACCAATACAGCCCGGGATCTACCCGGACTTCCAGGTGGATTTGGCGAAATTTCAGCAACTGCGCATATTGCGCAACGGTCGTACGCAGAAAGTCGTCCAGGCAAACGGATTGCGGATCAAAGGGATATATTTTCTGACCCAGCTTATAGAGTGTCAGCAATTGAATCAGACGGTTATTAATGCGTTTCGCTTCATGATTCATCTGCACCAATTCGGCATGCGTGGAAAGCTCGGCCGCTTCAACCGAAGTCAACACCTTATCCAGACCGCAAATGAGCATGCTGACTGAGTTTTTCATGTCATGCACGGAAGAAACCAGAAAATTCGCCATATTGAATACAACCGGGATATTGGTTGTATTCGTCTGCTTCTTATTCGATATCCCTACCATGTGATTCCCCGCATAGCATGCGCTTTCGATTCGTTATCAATGGGGAATCTAACGGCAAATCACTTTAAACCTGTAGTGTTGAAGCTCAATCAGCAAGTTAGGGATAGGTTCCTAGAATCACATGGCGTTTTCTTAAGTTTTGCAATATTTCGATGCCTCCCTGAATCACGGCATCGGGTTGAGGATGATTCAGCTCTGCGGCAACTTGTTGCAGCACCGTCCGTCCCGGCACAGGATCATCGCCGGAAAGCAATTGCAGCAGCCGCGCAGTTACCGGATTGATTTCGATAAAGCGCACGTCAAACTCAGCATCGCGATAAACAATCAAATGGGTTGGCTTGCCATCGGCTTCATTGGGTTGAAAAGCCGGACCGATTTTGTGCACGGGGAAGCGGTAGTTCAATGTCCAGGCTAGCGGCGAAATTACCGGAACGCCGTCGAGCAGGTCGCCGTGTGCATCGATTCTCGTTGCGTCGATTTTTTCATCCAGCAACGACAGCGCTAATTCAACCCACTCATAATGCGCCAGCTCCAGCATAAAGGGCGGATCATCCGGTTGCGATTCGCGTTCATGTTCCAGATACTGCAAAAACTCGCGCGGCATTTCCGGAAATAGCGGCGTATGTGATACATGATGGGCGAAATAGTCGCGGATCATGGCGTGCCAGCGGTCATCCGGCAATATCCGGCGCAACACCGGAAACGTGTTGGCGATAAAATCCTCCACGTTGTTATAAAACAATTCGCGGTAGATTTTCATGCGCCGGTCTTCGATCCCTTCCGGGCAAGGATTCTTCTCCGGATCGCGGATATGCGCGGCAAAAGCATATTGTTGCCGCACAAAACCGGAACGATCAGCCGTGTTGTATGTGCTCACCGGTTTGATCCTGCCATTTGGATTGCAACTCACGAATGACTGCCACTTCTTGCAGCAGATCCGCGAGCGGCGGAAGATTGAAATCGCGCTCCAGCAAGGTCGGGATAACGCCAAAGTGCTGATATGTTTTATCGAGTAGTTGCCAGACCGGATCGATCACATCCGCGCCATGCGTATCCACAATCAGATCCTCGGCTTCCCGGTAGTGTCCGGCAACGTGAATATAACGAATACGCGCCGCGGGCAGTTGGTGCAGAAATGTCTCGGCATCGTAGCGATGATTGACGCTGTTGACATAAATATTATTCACGTCCAGCAGCAAATCGCAATCCGCTTCCTGCAATACCGCAGTGAGAAAATCAATCTCTTCCAGCGTTTTTCCCGGCGCGGCATAGTACGAAACGTTCTCGATGGCGATGCGTTGTTCCAGAATATCCTGTACCCGCCGGATGCGATCCGTCACATAGCGAACGGCTTCTTCGGTGAACGGAATCGGCAGCAGATCATATAAATGCCCATCGTCACTGCAATAGCTCAGATGTTCACTGTAATAGCGGATGCGGTGCTCGCGCAGAAAACGTTTCAGCCGTTGCAGAAAAGCTTCGTCCAGTGGCGACGGTCCGCCGATTGAGAGCGACAGTCCATGACAAATGAACGGAAACCTTTCGGTCAGCTCGCGAAACGTCTTGCCGTAACGCCCGCCGACATTGATCCAATTTTCCGGAGCCACTTCCCAGAAATCGACCGGTGGGGCGGTTTGATCCGCCAGCGAACTGAGCATCGCACGCCGCAGACCCAAACCTGCGCCATGAACAGGATAATGCTGGCTGCTCATGGGTGGTGCGGATTACTTCTTAGAACCGCATTTACCTTCACCGCATTTACCCTCTTGCTCGGCTTTCTTGCCGCCGCATTTACCTTCCATGTTCTGTTTCATTTCTTCTTTTTTAGCGCCACACTTGCCCTCGCCACACTTGCCTTCCATATTTTGCTTGGTTTCCTTGCCGCCGTCTTGCGCCGGTTTGTTCGCGCCGCTGGCATCGGCCAGTTGCATGTAGCCGCCGGATAATTCATTCATCGCAAATGGGTTGGCAACGGTGTCAGCCGACAGATTGCTGGCCGCCAGGCTGGTGACTAATACAGTGCCTATTGCCAGTGAAACGGGTTTCATTGATTTTTTCGACATTGATTATTTTCTCCATAAAAATTGATCGTAACTGCAAACGCCAATGATAACGCCAAATCGGCGCGAAGTCGCCCGTTTCTCTACGCTCAACCTGACCTATCTTACTTTTGTTGCCTGCGCCTCTCTGATAAACTCAGCGCTTCGAAAAATATTATAAAAATATGCCAGTTAACTAAGGAGCTCCGAATGTTTGACAAACCCAACCAGCTTGTTTTTTACATCAATGCCGCAATCTTTGTCTTTGGTGTATTGGTTGCACTGCTGACGAATTTCGTCGTGCATGGACTGATATTCACCGTCAGCGCCGCGCTACTGATTTTCGAACAAATCAGACAAAACAAACACGCATTTTCCATCGCGGATTTAAGAAAAATACTGACGGTGCACGACACTTGCGGGAAAAAAGCGACCTTGACGCAAATACAGATGACCACCGCATGTCATGCCGATAATTCAGAATATTGGTTTAAGAATATCCGTTCGATCGGCAGCATCAGCAATTTCCGCATCAATAACACCGATCCAGCCGAACTGCGCAAAGAAAACGACAGCTACGAAGTTTGCATGAAATTCCCGCCGGAGCTGAAAGTCATCAACGGTTCCGATTTAACCCTGACGTATCAATGTGACGGCGCTTTCACGCAGAACGAAGGCCTCCTCTCCCATGTCGTCGACGATGACACGAAGCGGTTACGCCTGATCGTTCAATTACCCGCGGGACGCGCCATTTCAACCGCCCGTTTTTTCTGCATCCAGGACGGCAAAGAAGAAGCGCTGCTTCCGCCTGTGATCATCGGACAAACCATTGAAGCGGATATCAGAAACCCGATACGGGGAGTGGAGTACTGCCTGCAATGGAATTGGGAAGAAGAAGGCTTGATCAAAAAAGTAAGCTGTCTTTTCTAAACCGCCAGCAAACTGTCATCCTGCCCGTTTGCAGTAACAGGATTGAATCAGCGGAACGATTGCCTGAATTTTCCAACCGGACCGGCTGGATTGAAAAATCCGGTTTGTCCGGTTTCCCACCGCCGCCTTGATAGCACAAACATCGCAAACCATTGAATCTTCTTAAAGCACTCGCTGCGGTCAGCAGCATGACTTTCATCTCGCGTATTCTCGGTTTCTTGCGCGATATCATCATCGCGCGGATTTTTGGCGCGGGCATGGAAACGGATGCCTTCTTTGTCGCATTCCGCATTCCGAACTTGTTGCGGCGGATATTCGGAGAGGGGGCCTTTTCGCAAGCATTCGTTCCGATTCTCGCCGAGTACAAAAAAAATCGCACAGCTGAAGAAACGCGCGACTTCATCGATCACATCACGATGATCCTGACCATCTCGCTGTTCATGGTCACTGTTATCGGTATTATCGCTGCACCGCTGATTATCTACGTCAGCGCACCGGGATTCTCCGCCGATCAGGACAAATTCAATTTGACCGTGGCGCTGCTGCAAATCACATTCCCCTACATATTATTTATTGCGCTGGTCGCTTTGGCGGGAGGCATACTCAACACATTCGGGAAATTTAACATTCCCGCGCTGACCCCCGCATTATTGAATCTGTCCTTTATTGCTTGCGCGCTATGGCTCACCCCTTTGATTGATCCGCCCATTCTGGCGCTGGCTTGGGCGGTTTTTATCGGCGGCATTTTGCAACTGGCTTTCCAGATTCCTTTCCTCTTACGGCTCAAATTAATGCCGCGGATCCGTTTTAAAAATCCGGACACCGGCGCCTGGCGCGTGCTCAAATTGATGGGGCCCGCTATTTTCGGTGTATCGGTGAGTCAAATCAGTCTGCTGATCAACACCATTTTTGCTTCATTGCTGGTAACCGGCAGCGTATCGTGGCTTTATTATGCCGACCGGCTCATGGAATTTCCCGCAGGCCTGCTGGGCGTCGCGCTGGGCACCATTCTGCTGCCATCGCTGGCGCGGCATTACACCAGCAACAGCCGCGAAGAATACTCCCGCCTGCTGGATTGGGGATTACGCATGACCATCCTGCTGACCTTACCGGCAGCGCTTGCGTTTGCATTGCTGGCCACCCCCTTGATCACCACGCTCTTTCATCATGGCGCATTCACCGATCACGATGTCTGGATGACACGCGAAGCTCTGATCGCCTACAGTGTCGGCTTGCTCGGCATCATCCTGGTAAAAGTGCTCGCACCGGCATTCTACGCACGCCAGAACATCAAAACACCGGTAAAAATCGCCATCATCACGTTAACCGCAACGCAACTGATGAACCTCGCCTTCATCGGCACACTCCAGCATGCCGGACTGGCCCTAGCCATCGGCTTGGGCGCATGCCTCAACGCCGGATTGCTGTTTTACCAATTGCGCAAGCAGGAAATCTTCCAACCACAACCCGGCTGGCTCATTTTCTGTGTGAAAATATTGCTGGCATTGGCGGCGATGGGCGTTGTGCTTTGGTTCGCGGCAGGAAGCGATGCCTCGTGGCTGACCGACTCGACACTGACACGCGCCGGGCGCTTAAGCTGGGTGGTAGCAGCTGGCGCAAGCAGCTATTTTGCGGCACTCTGGCTGCTGGGATTCCGCCTGAAAGACTTCACTCAGCGGCAGACGTTGTAATCCTTCCGGCCGCTATAGCCAGCGCAATAGGTGAATGCCAAGCTCTGGACGATTGAGCAATTTTTACTGATAGGACCACTTGACTCAATACTAAAATTTCCCTGCTCATACAAGAATTGTGCCATTCGATCCTTACTTATCAGTTAGCTCTGATAGTGGAATAATCATCATCAGTTACATAAAAATCGGAATTTTCCTACTCCATAAGTGATTGTTAATCGGGCAAATTGATGTTTTAATGCCGATAGTACTCAACTAAGCTCATAATAGGAATGAGTTCATTACACCCAGTTTAAATGAGCCATCTGCATTACCCTTCAATACACAATCAGAAATAACTTATTGATATATTAAATATATGTGCAGATCCTGACGGGAGGATGAGTCATGCTTCGCAACGATTGCAGTCCCAAATATAACAGTCTCCTTAATGCGCTAACACCCGAGGAATACGAGCGCATTTTTCCGTATCTGGAATTTGTCGACATGCCATTGGGCAATGTGCTTTATGAATCAGGCGAGAAATTGCATTACGTATATTTCCCCATTGACTGCATCGTATCGCTACTGTATGTGATGGAGAATGGCTCATCAGCAGAGATCGCTGTGATCGGCTTTGAAGGGGCTATCGGCATCGCTCTCTTCATGGGCGGCCAAACCATGCCGAATCGTGCCGTGGTGCAGAGTGCAGGGTACGCCTACCGGATACGGCCCAATCCATTTATGCAGGAATTTGACCGGCATGGTGCGATGCTTAATCTCATGCTGAAATATACGCAGGCAATCATCACTCAAATGGCGCAAACGGCCGTTTGCAACAGGCATCATTCGGTCGATCAACAGCTTTGCCGCTGGTTGTTGCTTAGCCTGGACCGGCTGCCTACCAACGAGCTGCTCATGACTCAGGAATTGATCGCCAATATGCTGGGCGTGCGCCGTGAAGGCGTCACAGAAGCTGCTGGAATATTGCAACAGGCAGGATTGATTCATTACAGTCGAGGCCATATCACCGTGCTAGACCGGCAAGGTCTGGAGGCTCGGGTCTGCGAATGTTACCAAGTGGTCAGAAGGGAATTCGATCGCCTATTGCCAGCAGCCGAACAGATTGAAGCAGTGGCAGCTCGTATTTCCCTGGCACGTCACCTTGACATTCACACAACCCACAAACGTTCTGCTTCTTAGAAAATCGAGGAACGCTCAGCAGCCTGTCAGGCTGATCATAACACTGCGCCCCATCGATACGGCTCATCCCCAGTGTAGTTGATTGTATTCATCATGCCGTTCGCTCTGATGGGAAAGTAACCCATCAGAGCGAACGCATTAAAATCGCCAGTACGTTCCCATCAGTTTATTACTGCGTGAGCGCTATGCAGTTCTTCATGCGCCACAGCAGAACCTATTCTACTTTTTAAATTAAATACTTTGATACGATTTAACCCAACTGTCCGCCGATATTCACTCAATTACGCTCAATGTTCGGTCACGCACAGAACTGCACGCGCATAAGGAGCATTATCGTGATGCTGGGTCCAATCCTGGGAAATGCCAGAGCTTAGCATCCGATTTAATCATAAGGAGTCTTATCATGATTCAAGTTAAAAAAACCTCAATAATGAGTTTGGTTATCAGCGCCGCTTTTTTATTAACCAGCACTGCCGCCCTTGCCGAATACACTCAGACACAGAATAAAATTGATGACAAGCAGGATTCAGGCAAGCAATCACAATCCAACGCGGATTCTAAAAAGAAAAGCGATGAAGACAAAAGCGGAAAAAGTGCTTCCGATAAAAAAACTGACAGTAAAACCAGCAAACCCGCCGAAGTGGACCAAAAAAACCCGGTGGGAACAGAAAGAAAAGGAAATTATTAATTTTTGAAGTGACTCCCAATAACCGGGCCGGTTTTGGGTATAGCTTCACAAAGATAAACCTCCGGATGACCGATTCGGAAGTCTATTGGATTAAATATTAAAGTATAAGGAGAAAACACATGATTAGCTGGGCAGTTACATTCCTCATCATTGCGATTATTGCAGGTGTTCTGGGTTTTTCAGGCATTGCGGGTACGGCAACCCAAATAGCCTGGATTGCGTTTGTAGTCGGCATTATTATGGCCATCTTTTTCTTTTTGACGGGAAGAGGATCGCCCCCATCCTGAAACTGGCAAATTAATCAACCGGAAAAGATCATTCGTGTGAGGCGATGGATTGGCTTTGCGATGTATGAATATCTGCAACATAGAGTCCTTGGTCAATGTCAGCCCCCCCCTTGACTTTCTCCAGGGTTATGCAGATTTCTCAGCAACGCCAATTCCGGAGTCTGATTTCCCATCTTACCCGGGAAGTTTTAGGGTCATTCATTCAGCGTAACTGTTTTAAGTGCTAGTTCAGTCCAATAGTCATTATGATGTGTCTAACTGGCAAATTGCATACAAATATTAGAGCCAGCCCTGCAATCGATACCAGGCGATGGCATCGCGTGCAGCCTCACGTATCGGACGGGGATGCAATCCGAGTTCCTTTGCGCTGGCGGTAGAATCAAAAAACATATGACGGCGGGTCAAGCGCACCCCGGTTAGGGTGGCCATCGGAATTGTTCCGCTGACATGATCCGCCCACTTTTCACTGAACCATGCCACCAGCAAAGCCAGTGCATAAGGAACTTTCCAGCGCGGCAGGGGCTGTTTCGTTTCTTCGCTCAAAATACTTAACCAGTCAGAAAGCCGGATATTTTCCGCGCCCAGTAGATAGCGAATCCCTGTTCTCCCTTTCTTCATGGCCAGAATCATGCCTGTCGCCACATCTCTCGCATCGATCAGATTGAAATTGCATTCCAGGTAACCCGGCAGCTCACCTCGGCAAAAAGCCAGCGACAAGCGAGTGGGCGGTGTCTGTAAGCGGTCTCCCGGGCCTATGGGCAACGTAGGACTGACCACGATAATGGGAGCGTCTTCTTCCCTGACCAGACGAAAAACTTCTTTCTCTGCGTGAAACTTGCTAAGGCAATAAGGTCCCACCATATCACTTGCCTTGAGGCGAAGTTTCTCAACGAAACGCTCCTCCACATTTTGCGACGACAGGATGCTCTCAGTACTGGTATACAGGATTCGTTTAGCCCCGCTGTCAAGCGCGGCGCGCATAACATGGACAGTGCCAAGATGGTTAATCTTGTCAAATTCCCTGCGGTCACGGCACCAAAGATTAGGATCGGCAGCGAGATGATAGACATATTCACAATCACGCGTGGCCTTGCGGATGGAGGGTTCATCACGAATGTCGGCACTGACCAGCTCAATCCGATCCAGCGGCAGATGACCGACGGAAGCTCCCGGCCGCTCCAATACGCGAACGGACTCATTCGCATCCAGTAATTGTGTCACCAGATGCGAACCCAGGAAGCCAGCGCCGCCTGTCACCAAAATCAAGATAGAACTCCCGCTGGCAACTGCGCGGCCAAATCCCGCAAATGCTGATATTGGGGCTTCAGACCTTCAGAGGTTATCTTTTTCATGCGCGCAAACGTCGCGCGATTCAAAGCACAAGGAAACTCTCCGGCAAGCCGGATAAGATGACCGGTATAGGCGTCGATTTCCGTGCGCGCGTGTTCGGCATGAATATCCGGAGCCATTGAGCAATACGTACCGCGTAACGATGGACGGAAAAACATCGCCAGGAGTGCCGGTAACCAAGGCGTGCGCAGGATCATTGACACCGTATCCGGATGAAACGGCCCGATACGGGCCAGAGGAATTTTAGCCTGTTGCAGAATGGCGTAATTCTCAAGCAGCAACGCAAAGAAGAGCTTCTTCGCCAGCGCGTCGGTTAATAATTCCCCGTTATCCACGCCAGCCATCGCCGCCAGCGGCGAGATGGCGGCGTTGTACATCAGCTTGGTTGCTTTATAAGGCCGGATATCCGGAACAAGTTCGACGGGAAATAATTTGTTTTTGTCCAGCGCCTTTGCCAATGACGTTATTTCAGCCTGCTCACCGGCAGTGGTCAACCGGCGCGCTCCGATATGCAGTTTACCGGAGCGCGTGATTCGGGTTATGGGGCGATCGCGCTCGCATTCCGATACAAAAGAAGCAATGCCTTCGCATGCATGTCCGCGCCGCTCCAATTCCGGATCAAAGCCATTCTGAATCGGTATTAGGAAGGCATCATCCGGTAAACGGGAAAGTATCGCGGGATTATCATACGTTTTAGTACACAGCAGAACAAAGCCCTCATCCGGCGGCACCCAGTCAGCAAAATCCACGATGGGTATCCAACGGGTTCTCAATCCCACCACCGATATACCCTTCTTTCTACCTTCTGCGATTTTACCGGGATGATTGTCAATCAGGATCACGGAATAACCGTCACGGGCCAAAACCCATGCAAGTGCTGTGCCAATACCGCCTATGCCTAAGATATGAATCGGTTTGTTGAGTAATTGAGGCATGATAGATCCGTAAAATTGATCGCGCTAAACAGCCTATGCAGACGCATCCGAATGAATCCACACCAAAGAAACTTAGGCGGATTCAACCACTCACTACAGCTATCGATGTTGATTACTTAGGCCAAGGGTTCATTGTATAAACCCCTATGGATAGCGTATGTTCGGTAACGTACATACGCTATATTTGATTGCACAATAGGCGGGGTTACACCCGCGCGCTACTCAGGGTCGACTATCAATAACAGTCAGTATGGCAGAAGGAAAAACAGCGTGCGCTTCATTCATTTTCAATGAAGCGATTAATTGTGATTACAGATGGAATCCATCCGAATTGCCGCTACGGCAATTCGATTCATCATCAGACGGTGTTGGAGAATTAAGCAAACAGTATCCGGGAAATACAACGATTACCGGTTCAATCCGTTTTTTTTTGTTGCGTGATTTCGGTCAGAGCAACTCGCAACACCGGGGGTTCATCTACTGTCACTTTGCGCAGGCAGTCGAGGTGGCCATCAAACTTCGATCCATCGGCACGTATCATCTCCAGGCGAATTTTCTGCGGCTCAGAATCATCATGCTCCATCATATTCATGAACTGGCGATGCCAATGATCTCTATCGCTATCGGCAACAAATGCCGAGAAGCGATAATTGATCAGTTTTGCGCGCTCAGCAGCCAACACCACGGCGCCAGTCAGATTAATTGTTTTAATCATGCCATCCCGGTTGATGGTGATGTAACTGATCGGAGCAAACTCATAGAAATCCACATAGCGATCGCGCGCTTCTTCCATTTCGGCATGCGCCCTTCGCAATTCCTCATTTTGCGTCTCCAGCTCAACTTTATGAACCAGGAGTTCATGCAACAGCATTTCAGTCGTATTGAGTGCATTCGCGCCACCCGAGAAACTTCCCACCATTTTCTCGGCTTCTTCTCTCAACAACTGGCGCCGCTCAATGCCATTCCATCTTTTATTCATGCATTAACATCCTTTATCCCCTTTCCAGGGTAATGATCATCGATATTTTCAATCATCAGTAGAATCAACGATAATTCACTGGATTTTCCGACAATGCGGCGGGCATTCAAGCATATTTTTTGGTGCCCGATAACAGGAAAATCATGTTCCACTATATATCCCTCAAAGGCCTGATCGCGTGGCAAAATAATCTCCAGCAGTTCCCGCAAGGCTGGGATATTCCATTGACCGTTACCCAAATCGTAAATCTTTCGCTCAATTGTATCAGTAGCGGTTACTTGGAAATACTGAAAAAAAGCACGATTGGCCGAAATAACCTTCAAATACCCATCCATGACTAATAGCGGCTTATCGATAGTATCGACGACGCTCTCCGCCAGATCACGCGTCAATCGCATATCAGTCTCTGCTTTGATGCGCTTACTGATATCGGTGAAAGTCAGCACAACGCCATCTATCACATTATCCAGGGTACGATAGGGTTGAATACGCACGAGATACCAGATTCCGTTATCGGTTTGCACTTCCTGCTCGAACGGTATCAACGTTTCGAGCACCGTATGCGCTTGCATCAGAAGCGCTTCACCGGCGATATTGGATTTAATATCGCTCAAAGGCCGCCCCACGTCGGTAGGTACCAGCCGGTATATAGCGGTCGCATCACGCGTAAATCGTCGAATAATCAACTTTTCGTCGAGGAATACGGTGCCAATATGCGTATTATCGAGCAAATTCTTCATGTCATTCTGCATGCCGGCCAGTTGCTCAATTTTGGCTTGCAGTTCTGAGTTGACGGTGATCAGTTCTTCATTGACCGATTGCAGCTCCTCTTTGGAAGTTTCCAGTTCTTCATTGGTTGACTGCAGCTCCTCATTGGTCGATTGCATTTCCTCATTGGTCGACTTGAGTTCTTCGTTCGAAGCCTGCTGTTCCTCCAAGGTAGCTTGGTAGTTTTCTTTCAGGTAGGCAAGATCACGTTCTAATTCTTCGATGCGCCCCAGCTCTGCCGGTTTGGCGCCCCGCTTGGATCTCGGTTTTACGTTTTTTGGACTGACAGCCTCTTGGAAACTCACCAACAGAAGGCTCTGATTGCTATCATAGCTCGCGAGCGAGCGGACACTCAGATCAACCGTTGCGAAACCGCCATTCGTTTTGATCTGCACCGCCTTGCTCAGGGTTGGCGTGCCTTCATTGGCTGCTGCACGAATGGCCGCACGCAGCTCCAGTTCCAGTCCCTCACGAGCCATTTCAATGACATTCAGGCTGGCCTGTCCTGGCGCCGGACGCAAATATTTGCCGGTCTCGCCATGTACATAAAGAATATCGCCTTTGAGGTCGGTCATGACCGAAGCCGGTGAAAAGCATTGCAGCAGCACGCGGCGGGTGAGTTCAGCAAAATTGATTTCCTTCGGTTTGATCATGATTTCCTCAGGTACTTTTCCAGCCACTCCTGTAGTCCAGGTTAAAACATTCGTCATCACAGTGCGAGCAGAGGCGATCGAATGGATAGCCCGGTAGAATTTCCATTTGCGATTGACTGGAGAGAACAGCTCGGTATGATTGCCAATGCTTTCCGAGGGCGAAAGAAACAGAACGCCGCCAGGCCTGAGCGCGTAATGAAAGGTTGGAATTAATTGGTTCTGTAATTCTGATCTCAGATAAATCAGCAGATTGCGGCAACTGAGCAGATCAAGTTTGGTGAAAGGAGGATCTTTCAGTACATTCTGAATGGCGAATACCACCATTTCGCGGATTTCCTTCTTTATCCGATAGCCCGTATCATCTTTGGCAAAGAAGCGGCGCAATCGTTCCGGGGTAATCTCCTGAGTGATATTGGATGGATAGATGCCGGCACGAGCGATAGCGATAGCCTCATCGTCCAGATCCGTGCTATAGATTTGCACTTTAAATTCGCGATGATTTTCCTCCATCCACTCTTTGAGCAATATCGCGATAGAGTAGGCTTCCTCGCCGGTAGCGCAGCCTGCAACCCACGCGCGAAATGTGGATTGTTCCGATTTGTCTTGGCATAACTTCGGTAAAATCTCTTCCCGCAACACGCTAAACGCATCCGCATCGCGAAAAAAGCTGGTGACATTGATCAGCAATTCTTTGAATAAGGCGGTTACTTCCGCGGGATTTTCTTTGAGAAACCGGGCATACACATCCGTATCCTCAATCGCATGATGCAACATGCGCCGTTCGATTCGGCGGGTGATGGTGCTTTTTTTGTAGAACGTGAAATCGTGACCGGTTTTAGTGCGCAATTGCATCAGGATATGACTCATTCCACTGGCCCTTTTAGGGTCACGGGACCTTTGATCATGATCACTCAATTGCCGGACACCCAATTGCAGCGCTTCAGGCATTTTGTCGACCGGTAGCACATGCGTGGCACAACCCGCCTGAATGGCGCTGGATGGCATACCGTTATATTTGGCAGTGGTTGGTTCCTGCACCAGTGTCACGCCGCCTGCGCCGAGGATGGCGCGTAACCCCCGCGTACCGTCAGATCCTGTGCCGGATAGAATAATTCCGATAGCATTTTCACGCTGATCCTCAGCCAAGGATTGCAGAAAAGTGTCAATGGGCAGGCGCTGTCCACGCGGCTCATCAGGCACGCTCAATTGCAATTTCCGGTGGAAGATCGCCATATCGCGATTAGGTGGAATGACATAAACGTGATTGGGTTCAACCAATATTTCATCTGAAGCCTCGGTCACCGGCATGGCCGTAACACGCTGGAGGATTTCAGTAAGCAGACTGGCATGACTGGGATCGAGATGCTGCACCAGCACAAAAGCCATGCCGCTGTCAGTTGGAAGATAGCGGAAGAATTGTTCCAAGGCTTCCAAACCACCGGCTGAGGCTCCAATGCCCACAATAGAAAAAGCAATCGCTGTATTCTCAGAGGTCATGAAAGCAGCCCTGAATTAGAAGGTGGCAAATAGCCGATCTCGGATGATTGATTTGCTTTCAAAAGAGTTCTTTTATAGGGTTTCCCGAGACGTTCTTCATTATATCCTTCATGTTCCGGATTTGCATACCCGCTCCCATCTTTTCACTATCACCCGGCAAGCACTCAAAGTGCTTGTAATCCCCCCTTGATTGGTTTAACGTCTCGGTTGGTCATCGATTAACCTGCTGAACTCGACGGCAAGGGCGCAACGCTATGTTCAACTTAGGTTCCATGCTCAATCTGGGCTCGACCGAGCCGGTCATCGGACGGGCGCACATAATCGTGTCCTGTTCGGCCGCGGAGCTTTTCCAGTTTATTGGCGTGGGTCTATTCGAGAACTATCCGAAATGGTCTCCGGAAGTGAAAGAATTGGAGAAAATCACACCCGGCCCCGTCCAGCTAGGAACCGAAGGGCGGCAGGTGCGGGTCGATCAGGGACGGCGTTCGGAATCGAAGTTCAAAATTTCCGCCTTTGCGCCGGGGCAGCGCATCACACTGGTTGGCGTATCCGACCCTTTTCGCTGCACTTATGAATTACAGGAAATCAGCCCGGCGCAATCCACCCAATTGACATTTTCTTTTGAGTTGCTGGAAATTCTCGCGATTATGCGTCCTTTTGAAGGATTGGTGCGTGTTGCCATCAAAGACGGCGCGGGCAGGACAGTACAAAACATCAAGCGCTTGGTTGAAGCGAAGCCATCATGAAAATTCCCATTCGTCCGCAACCGTTTTGGCTGATGATCTTCACCGCAATCGCTTAATGTCCAAGGAGAACTGATGACACAACATACCTCTTCCAACATTCAAATACCGCGCGTCGATGATCGTCCGGTATGGGATGTGGTGTTCGCGGTTTATGGTTATCCTGCCTTATTGCTGGCGCACCGGCTCAAAGTCTTTGCTTTGCTGGAGGATAATCCGCGCACTTTGACGGAGATTTGCGATGCGCTCAATCTCAAGCCGCGCCCGGCGGAAGCGATTCTGACCGTCGCGACTGCGCTGGGTTTCTTATCGCTGCAGCAGGAGCGTTATGCTCTCACTGCGGTGGCGGAAGAATACTTACTGCTGAAAAGTCCCAATTACTTCGGTTTTCTCTGGGATCTGATGATCGACAATTATCAGGTATGCTCCTTCACCAGTCTGGAAAAAGCCATTCTGACCGATTCGCCGCAGACTTACGGCGGCGGCGACATTTATCAATCGCACGAGGAACAGATCGAATTGCTGCATCGCTTTACCAGCGGCATGCACAGCATGAGCATGGCTTCTGCGCTGATTTGGCCAGGGATTCTGGATTTTTCCCGGCACCGGGTGATGCTGGACATCGGCGGCAGCTCCGGCGCGCATTCGATCGGCGCGGTCTTGCGATTGCCTGATCTGCAAGCAATTGTTCTGGATTTTCCACAGGTATGCGAAGTGGCCGAAGGGTATATTGTTGAATATAAACTACAAGAGCGTATTAGAACCTGCGGCGCTAACATCTGGAACGATCATTGGCCGTCGGCCGATCTGCATTTCTTTTCCAACATGTACCATGACTGGCCGCCGGAGAAATGCCATTTTCTGACCGCAAAAAGTTTCAGATACTTGGAATCCGGCGGACGCATCGTGATTCATGAAATGCTGTGTAACGACGATAAAACAGGCCCGTTCGCACCGGCTGCCTTCGGCATGATGATGATGGGCTGGACGGAAGGAAAGCAATATTCCGGCTTGGAACTCTCAACCATGCTGAAGGAAATCGGCTTTGAAGATATCAAGGTCCACAAAGCTTCGGGTTATTACAGTATCGTAACCGGACGCAAGCCCTAATTTCCGGTTATTGCACTATCTGTCTGCACAGCGAGATTTTTCGCAAGATTCATCAGTGACTCCGAATCTTCCAGTCCATCGAGAAAGCGCTGAGGAATACCAGCCAGCCCCACCTGAGCGCCAACCAGCGCACCGGTGAGAATCGCACGCGCTTGATTCTGGCCTCCGCCATTGACGGCATGCAGCACAGCAGACTCAAAATCATCCCCGAAACGAGCGGCAAGATAATATACCGCGGGCAGTTGATGATAAATGGCGCACGGCATGCCATAGACAATCGACACTTTCCACGCCGGTTCGATGCGGATGTTCTCATCCACTGCCGCTTGGGCCATATAAGACGGTGTCAGCAAGGCATCCGGTGAGGCAAAACGCCCGGCGCGCGGCGGATCGGGATCGCCCGGACGCGGCGGCTGCAAATCGGTGAAGGTTACGGCATGAAAAGGCAGCTTTCCGGTCTTCACCAGTTGCATCAATTTCCCCGACAACGCCGTATCCAAAGCATGTCCTTGCAGCAGCATGCTCAGCACGGCTGCATAGGCAACCGTCATGGAAATTACCGTATCGTCGATCTGGGTGAGGTGAGTATTGCTTGCTACTGTGGCGGCCAGCTCGGCTGGCTGGAAAGCATAGCGGATAGCGAGCGCCAGCGTGCGCTCGATTGCTTCGGTGGTATCCGCATGCCCGCCCGTTTTTCCCCAGGGCAACTGTTGTTCCACCCGGCAGCGCCAGGCATGACGAATCGATTGACTGGTATAACCGCCCGGCCCGGCCATCGGCGTGCCATCGAGAAATGGAAACAGTTGTTCGTCCATTCTGCGGCAAAAGTCGGCTTCGTCGTATCGGCCGTTTTCAACGAGAGAACGCAACATGTGCGTGAGGATGATGCCTGATTGGGAAAGCTGACCGGCCTTGCGTCCGCTATGGTAGCGCCCCGGTTTGGGGTCGGTATAGGTGGTAATCCAGTCCCCATAATCACGCCGCAGTTCGGCGAGATTGTAATACCAGTGAGGGCCAAGCCCCAAAGCATCGCCGATAAAAGCACCCATAATGGCACCCGTGGCGCGTTCCTGGGTAGTCGTGTGCGGCATGAAACCTCCTTGACCGGTCAAATGCTAGGCGAGCAATAGCTTACACTACTGAAATCACTGGTAAATGCGGCGCTTGCGGTTTGTTACCGGTGCATTTCTTAGCTGTGCAGCCGCAAAAAAGCTTCAAAGCGGCGGTTTATTACAGCGCTATCCCCGAAGACCGGGTTTTATCATTTTTAATCAGCGCATACGCGGAATGATTGTGAATCGATTCAAAATTCTCCGACTCAACCACATAGGCATCGATTCGCTCATCGCGGTTCAACACTTCGGCGATATCCCTGACGATGTCTTCGACAAACTTAGGATTATCGTAGGCTTTTTCGGTCACGTATTTTTCGTCCGGCCGTTTCAGCAAGCCATAGAGCTCGCACGACGCATTCGTCTCGGCAATCCGGATAACATCCTCAATCCACACAAAACTGTTGGTGCGCACGGAAATCGTCACATGCGAGCGCTGGTTATGCGCGCCGTAATCGGATATTTTCTTGGAGCACGGGCAAAGACTGGTGACCGGAATGATGACTTTCATGGTGAACAGGTATTCACCATCTTTAATTTCACCGATAAAAGTCACTTCGTAATCCAACAGACTTTTGACCTGAGAAACCGGAGCGGATTTATTGATGAAATAGGGAAAAGTCATTTCGATATGACCCGAGTCCGTTTCCAGCTTTTGAATCATTTCCCGCAGGATGATCTGGAACGATTCAACGGAAATTTCCCGTTCATGACTGTTGAGGATCTCGACAAAGCGGGACATGTGCGTGCCTTTGAAGTTGTGCGGCAAATTCACGTACATGTTAAATACCGCGATGGTATGTTGCACGCCATCGCTCTTATCCGCCACCACCACGGGATGACGGATGGCTTTAATTCCTACCCGGTCAATCGCAATGCGCCGGGTATCGGGCGTGCTTTGCACATCGGCAATCGGCAAATCTATCTGTTTATTCATGTCTCTCTCCTGTGCGATGAGGAATTCATTCCCGGCAACATCGAATCAATGTGATGGACCGATTGCAGAAACGTTACGCAGGCAAAATTGCTCGCACTGATTTAATAATACCGTCCTTATCCAACCCGCAATCCGCCAGCATTTGCGCATGATCGCCCTGGTCGATAAAAACATCCGGCAAACCCAATTGCAGCACCTTGACATTGATCCGCTGACTGTTGAGCGACTCTGTTACAGCACTTCCAGCGCCGCCTAAAACCGTATTCTCTTCCACAGTCACTAATACATCGTGACTGGCCGCCAAAGAGGCCACCAAATCATCATCCAAGGGCTTGATAAAACGCATATTGACGACGGTCGCATTCAATTCTTCCGCTGCATTCAGACACGGCGTCAGCATACTGCCAAACGCCAGCAGCGCAATCTTCTCCCCCTGTCGGCGGATTTCACCCCGGCCTATGGGCAATGACTGCATGTCCTTTTGAACCTTTACACCCGGTCCGGTTCCCCGTGGATAACGCACCGCTGAAGGCGTATCCAGCTTAAAGGCCGTATACAACATCTGCCGGCATTCATTTTCATCCGCGGGCGCCATGACGGTCATATTCGGAATACAGCGCAGGTACGATAAATCAAAACTGCCCGCATGCGTCGGCCCATCCGCGCCCACCAGACCGGCCCGGTCAATGGCAAACACCACCGGCAGATTCTGGATGGCGACATCGTGAATCAGCTGATCGTAAGCACGCTGCAAAAAGGTCGAATAAATCGCCACCACCGGCTTTAAACCATCGCAGGCCGCGCCCGCGGCGAAGGTGACGGCGTGTTGCTCGGCGATACCGACATCGAAATAACGTTCGGGATATTCCTGTGAAAAACGCACCAATCCGGAGCCTTCGCGCATCGCCGGGGTAACGCCGATCAAGCGGAAATCCTGCGCCGCCATATCGCACAGCCAGTCACCGAATATTTGCGTATAAGCCGGTTTTCCATTCGATTTGGCGACAATGCCTTTTTTTGGATCGAATTTTCCAACACCGTGGTACAGAATCGGATCTTCTTCGGCTACTTTATAACCGGCGCCCTTGCGAGTCACCACATGGAGAAATTGCGGGCCGTCCAGCTGTTTGATATTGTTCAGCGTGGTAATCAAGACATCCAGATCGTGACCGTCAATCGGGCCGATGTAATTAAATCCGAATTCTTCAAACAAAGTACCCGGTGTCACCATGCCTTTGACATGCTCCTCAGCACGTTTAGCCAGCTCCAGCACCGGCGGAACGACTCCCAATACCTTTTCGCCAGCACGCCGTGCCGTAGCGTAGAAACGTCCGGACATCAGCTTGGCCAGATAGTTGTTCAAAGCACCGACCGGCCGCGATATCGACATATCGTTGTCATTCAGGATAACCAGCAAATTCGCGTCCATCACACCGGCATTGTTTAATGCTTCAAACGCCATTCCGGCGCTCATGGCGCCATCGCCGATGATGGCAATCGCGCGCCGGTCGGTATGATTCAAACGCGCGGCAACCGCCATGCCCAGCGCAGCGCTGATCGAAGTGCTGGAGTGCGCGGTACCGAAAGCATCGAATTCACTCTCATCGCGGCGTGGAAATCCGGCAATCCCGCCGTGCATGCGCAGCTTGCTCATACCATCGCGCCGTCCGGTCAGAATCTTGTGCGCGTAAGTCTGATGCCCCACATCCCAAACCAGCTGGTCGTGCGGCGTATTAAAGACGTAGTGCAACGCCACGGTTAATTCGACCGTACCCAGATTGGAGGACAAATGCCCGCCGGTTTTTGCTACCGATTCGACAAGAAAGTCACGGAGTTCCTTGGCAAACTGCGGCAATTTCTTTTGCTCCAGTTCACGTAACTGGGATGGCGAGTTAATGGTATCTAGCAGTGGATACATTCAAGACCTGAAAATAAAAAAGAAAGAAGAAAAACTCAGAATTTACGTTTAATTATAAAATCGGTTACCTGGCGCAATCTTGCCGCGGCTTCACCGAAACCATCCAACGCTTGATCCGCGTCGTGCTGCAACTTTTCCGCCAGCTCGCGCGCCTGACTGATGCCCAGAATACTGACATAAGTCGGTTTATTGTTTTCCGCGTCCTTACCGGCGGTTTTGCCCAAGGTGGCGGTCGTCGCCTCGGCATCCAGCAAGTCGTCGACCACCTGGAACGCCAAGCCGACACACTTGGCAAAATGATCCAGTTTGCTGAGCTGCTCATCACCCAAACGGCTGCTGCAACGCGCGCCCAGCATCACCGCAGCGCGAATCAAAGCGCCGGTTTTATGAATATGCATGAATTCCAGTTCCGGCAGGCTTAGCATTTTACCGACGCTATCCAGATCAAACGCCTGCCCGCCCGCCATGCCGCGCGAACCCGAAGCCAGCGCCAATTGCGCAATCATTTCCAGTTGCGCTTCCGGTGTATCCGCCAAACGCTTTTCCGCCAACAGCTCAAAAGCCAGCGTTTGCAAACTATCGCCCGTCAACAGTGCGGTTGCTTCGTCAAATTCTATGTGACAGGTCGGTTTACCGCGCCGCAACACATCGTCATCCATGCAGGGCAGATCATCATGCACCAACGAATAGGCATGGATCAGCTCCACCGCTGCCGCCGCGACCGTCACGCGTTCGACATCCGCTGCCGCGAGTTCACCCGCCGCAAAGGACAACAGTGGACGGACTCGCTTGCCGCCCCCCAGCACGGAATAACGCATGGCCTTATGCAATCGCACCGGAACACAATCGCTTGCGGGCAATCGCGCATCCAGAAACGTTTCAATCCGTGCCTGACAACCGCTTGCCCAACTCTGAAAATCAACGCTCATCGCTATCGGATCTAGTGAAATTTTTTAACATACCGGCTTCCAGCACGCGCACCTGCTGTTGCGCGCCTTGCAGCTTACTTTGACAATATTGCAACAACTCCGCTCCCCGCTGATAGGCTGCCAGAGAAGCTTCCAATGACATTTGCCCCGCTTCCATGGCCGTCACGATTTTCTCCAATTCAGCCGACGCCGCTTCAAAGCTCTCCGGTTGCGGTGGCGCAGCCTGTTTAGATGATTTGGTCATAAGACGTTCAAGCCAGCAAGAAACTCATATGCAGAATAATAAGTGGTTCTATTACAAAAAAACAGACAAAAATAACGCAATTAGCAGTATCAGGTCAATTCAAATTTAGAAATGACGCTCATCATACCTTCTTGAAGCCGGGAACAGGCACTCAAGAAGCCGCTCAGATCACCGGTTACCTGCGATTGCAATCATTTCAGGAAAATTGACCGCGGTTTCCCGATGACTTGTTTGCAATGTCAGCCGCGCACGGTAATCATATTGATCCATGCATATTACTATGGCAAGATACGAGCCTTGGATGGCATCATCGAAACCGGTAAGCGTATGTGATGAAATAATAATGATTGCTTGCCTATTTTGATCGCCACACCCGCTTATTTCAGCAATATTCTTGGTAGCGGTTCGCAGTATAAGAACCCATTCTATTTTTTCTAACGCACATTAATTGAGAATATCGTGAACGAAAGCCTTGATCAAATCGCCTCATATTTTGAAACCGTTCCGCTATGGCCCTTTGTCTTATTCGGGTTACTCGGGGTAGTAGCCATTATGGTGGATATCGTTAACCGCAAGCGCCGTGCTATGGCCATCGAAAATTTCCGCTATACCATCGAAATTGAATTGGCCGATATGTATCCGCAGCATAAACGCTGGCCACCCAACATCAACCATTACCTGACATCCCGCTTGCCGGAGATGTATCAGAATTTTGAAGTGCTGCGTGTTTTCATACGACAGGATCATTTACTCAAATACAACACGGATTGGAATAACTTCCGCGACTTTTGCCGCACGATCACCGATGAAAAAATTGCCGCAGCGGAGCAGAATGCTACCGGCCAGTCCGCCAGCAACGAACCCGATCCCAAAGCCGTTTTTCATCAACTGATAACAAACTTACTGAAGCATACTGAAAAGTAGCAATTCCCGGCCACGCCGGTCAGAACAGCAAATCAGCATGAATTTATAATTCTTTTTCACCGCACTATCATCAAAACGACATCGTTCACCTGCCATGACTCAACACGATAAGCCGGTCAATCCCAGGGTAACGGTGCGCCCGGTCATGTCTTACCGTGATATGGGTAAGTTTATCGAAGTGCCGTGGCATGTTTATGCGAACGATCCGATGTGGGTACCGCCGCTACGTTTGGAGCGGTGCTTCCATTTCTCCCGCTTCAATCCCTATTTCAAGCATGGCGAATGGCAAGCCTGGGTTGCATTTCAAAACGGCCAGCCGGTTGGGCGCATCAGCGCGCAAATCGATTCGTTGCATCAGGAACGTTATGGCGCAGACAGCGGACACTTCGGTCTGCTGGAATGTATCGACGATGCGGAAGTATTCGCTACGCTGCTGCTGCACGCGGAAGCCTGGCTCGCTTCACGGGAAATCCGCCGGGTCAGCGGCCCGTTTAACCTGTCGATCAACCAGGAATGCGGCATTCTGGTCGATGGATTCGATACCCCGCCGGTGGTCATGATGCCGCATTCGCCGCGTTGGTACAGCCGTCTACTCGAATCACAAGGATATCTTCCGCAGAAGGATTTATTGGCTTACAAGGTCAAAGTCGATTTTGAAATACCGCGCGTCATGCAAGCAGTGATTAACCGGTGCTCGCCGCAAATCAAATTGCGCACATTGCAACGCGATCGATTCGATCAGGAAATGGAAACGCTGCGCGACATCTTTAACGATGCCTGGTCGGAAAACTGGGGGTTTATCCCGTTTACGCAGGAAGAATTCGCCGAACTCGGCAGCAGCTTGCGGCTGTTATTGCCCGACGAGTATATTCAAATCGCCGAGGTCAACGGCGAACCGGCGGCATTCATGGTCGGGTTGCCCAATCTCAACGAAGTGCTGATCGAACTCAACGGCAGCTTGTTTCCATTCGGCTGGCTGAAATTAATCAATAAAGTCCGCAACCACGAAATCCACACGGGACGCATTCCGCTGATGGGGGTGCGAAAAAAATATCACCATTCACCGATCGGCTTGGCGCTGGCCTGCCTGGTCATCGATGCACCCCGTCAAGCAGGCATGAAACGTGGCATTAAGGAAGTGGAAATGTCCTGGATACTGGAAGATAACATGGCAATGCGCGGCATCCTCGACAGCATTGGCAGCGAACAATACAAACGCTACCGCATTTATGGAAAAACACTATGAGCGCTGAAGAAGCCCGCCCGGCGGCGCAGCAATTCGCCGCGGTGGTTCTGGCTGCCGACCGCACCAGCAAGGATCCCATTACGCAGCATACTGGTGCGGCCTGCAAGGCTTTCGCACCGGTGGGCGGTGTACCGATGATTATTCGCGTTTTGGATACATTGAAGGCCTGCGATCTGATCTCCACGGTGATCCTGTGCGGGCCTCCCGAATCGCTGCACGATCGTTGCCCGGAATTAAAGCAACGCATCGCTTCCGGACAAGTTATCTGGCTGCCGAATCTGGATTCCCCGAGCCGCAGCGCCGATCGCGGCCTCAACCACATACCGCTCGACACGCCGGTATTATTGACCACGGCCGATCATGCCTTACTCACACCCGGCATCGTGCGCAGCTTTTTACAGAATGCCCTGACCCTGCAGTGTGACGCCGCTGTAGGCGCTGTCAGCGGACAAGCCATCGCCAGCGCATTTCCCGGTAGCAAACGCACCATTATCCGCTTACGCGACGGCGGGTTCCGCGGCTGCAATCTGTATGCGTTCAACCCGCAAGGGCGGGCGCTGGTCGGATTCTGGCGGCAAGCAGAAGATTTGCGCAAACGTCCGTGGCGGTTGATCGGACAGGTGTTGGGATTCAAAGCGGTATTGCGGTATGTATTTGGACTGCTCACATCGCAACGGGCTTTAGCCGCCGTATCGGAAAAATCCGGGGTCAACATCCAACTGGTCATACTGGACGATCCCCGCGCCGGTATCGATGTCGACAAAGTTGCGGATTTAATGCTGGCGGAAGCAATTCTCAGCCGGGAAGCCGGTTCCGAAAGCAGCACCGATCGGTCTTGAGCAACCTTCACCAGCATTCCCGATGATATTCGCCTTATTGTCAGTCAATCACTGATCAAACCGGTATATGAAATTAATTGAACGGTATATCGCGCGCGAAATATCACTGCCTTTCACGGTAGTCATCCTCATTCTGGTCGGTCTGTTCGCCAGTTTCATCAGCGCCCGGCTGTTAGCCGGAGCCGTAACGGAAACCCTGGGCGTTTCCGCGCTGCTCAAACTGGTGTTCCTAAAAACGCTGATCGCGCTGGAAGTGTTAATCCCCATTGCCCTCTATATCTCGGTCATCATCGGTCTCGGCAGGCTCAGCAAAGATCAGGAACTCAACATCATCCGCACCATGGGGGTCAGCGGCACACGCATTGTGCTCACGGTATTGACGGTAGCGATACCGGTCGGCCTCATCAGCGGCATGCTGTCATCGTATGTACGCCCGTGGGCCTACGCCGAGAGCTATATGCTCGATGCGCAAGCGGAAGCCGAACTCAACACCAATCGTTTCCAGGCCGGACGTTTCTATGGCAGTGAAAAAACCGGCCGGGTTGTGTATGTGCGCAGCAAAAACGACGCCGACAAGGAAATGCAGAATATTTTTCACTACATCAAGAAAAAAGAAGGCAGCGAAATTGTCATCGCCAAGCAGGCCCGTCAGATTCAACCGGCAACCAAGGAAGAAAGACCGCACATTCTGTTATCCGACGGCGTGGTGTACGAGCTGAGTAAAACAGCCAGCATCGACGATGTCATACGGTTCGAGAAAATGACTTATTTCATCGATAACGACTATGTGCTGAATTACCGGCGCAAGGCAGCCGCCACCCGCACTTTATGGGAATCGACCCAGCCGCGTGACATCGCGGAACTGCAATGGCGGCTTTCCCGCCCGCTCTCGGCGATTCTGATGGCTTTGATCGCGGTGACCTTCATCCGTATCTCGCCGCGCCAGGATAAAACCGAGCGGACCTACATCGCCGCCGCCCTGGTTTTCGCCGCTTATTACAATCTCAGCGGATTGGCCAGAACCTGGGTTGAACAAAGTGTGGTCGGCAGCATACCGGGCGTCTGGTGGCTGGATCTGCTGATGCTGACAGGACTCGGCATGTACGCATTGTTATCAAATAAAAAACGGCTCTTCGCACGCACCCAATGATCATTTATCGCTACATTGCCTACCAGGTCCTGATCGGCTTCGTGATGTCCACCGCCGTCCTGCTGCCATTATTCAGTTTCTTTGACTTATTGGATCAACTGGATGACGTGGGTAGAGGAACTTACCGCGCCCAAGACGCGTTCCTCTACACCGCCATGATATTACCGCGCCGGTTTATTCAGATCGCACCTTTTATCGCATCTCTCGGCACGGTGGTTGCGCTGGGGAAACTGGCGGTAAATTCGGAATTGATCGCCATGCGGATCGCCGGCATTTCCCCGCTGCATATCAGCTTCGCGCCGTTAAGCGTTGGCATTGCACTACTGTTGATTATCGCCATCCTGGAACAATTTGTCGCGCCGCAACTGCAACAAAAAGCCATCACCAATCGCGCCATCGCATTGGAGCAAAGCGCGGAACTGGGCAAGAACCTGGGAATCTGGACGCGCAACGAGCATAACATTCTGCGCATCGGCATGATCGTGCATAACAAGCGCGCGGCCGACATCGAGATTCTGCATCTGAGCGCGGAAGATCTCCTGCTCTCGCATACCGTTGCTGAATATGCCGACATTGTGGAAGACCAAGTCTGGGAACTCAACAATGCAGTAATCCGAACATTTCATGACGACGGCCGGATCTCAGTGAATCATGCCGGTTCGATCCGTTGGTCTTCCTTCGTCAATCCGGAAGATATTGCAACACTGACCAAGCCGCCGGAAAGCTTGTCGCCGCTGGAATTGGTGCGGCATGTGGAATTTCTGCGCAGCACCGGCCAGGAAGCCGATTCCTACGCCCTGGCGCTGTGGCGCAAGGCGGGCGGCGCGATAATGACGGTGGCCATGCTGTTACTATCGGTTCCGCTGGTGTTCGGGTCGATCCGTTCCGGGCTGAGCAATAAGCTCATTCTCGCCGCGCTGATCGGCCTCGCGGTTTACTTGCTCGATCAAATTATTGCCAATGCCGGTCTGATCCTGCGCTTAAACCCCGCGCTGGTGGCACTGGCGCCGGGATTGACGCTGATCACCCTGGCCACGCTCTGGTTACGCCGGACTTCTTAACAGCCGTGTATTAACTGCTGTTATTGTTACCGCAAAACCTCTAAAATCGCATCGTTTGGCGTAACGTGTTGCACTTGAATAATCCTAATTCTCCATCACACATGTCGACTGCAACTTATATCTATTTTTTCGGTGAAAATGAAATAACCATCTGGGGATTGACCGGACGCGAGCGCTTGCGGCGCATGCTGCAAACGCATAAGGACATCATACTGGCCGATGACGTTGAAAAAATTCCCGTTAGCGCTACCGCCCTATTCCTGAATTCCAATTTTCTATTCGATGCCCGGGTGCTCAGCGCATTGCTCGGCATGGACAAGAAAGCCGCCTTGTATAGCGACGAAGGCTGTCCCGCGGCGATCCGCACCGACGGCAATTACGCGCCGCAACTGTTGCGCAATCTCAATAACAACAAGGATCAGAACTATAAATTCGCGCTGCTGACGATCTCGCGCATTGGATTAAAAGATCTGCAAATCGATTACCAGCAGAATCTGAAAAAGAAAGATCCACCGTACATTTTACCGGTCAGCGAAGCCAACCGCCCGCTGCTGGAACAAGAACTGTTTTCCGGATCGTATAAAGGCGTCACCGATCTGGTCACCAAATGGGTCTGGCCGGTTCCGGCATTCTGGGTCACGCATTATTGCGTGCGCCAAGGCTGGCAACCCAATCACGTCACGTATCTTAGTGTCGTGTTCGCCGTGCTGGCGGGGTTGGCGTTCTGGGCCGGATTCTTTGGCATCGGCCTATTGATGGGCTGGTTCATGACCTTTCTCGACACGGTGGACGGAAAACTGGCGCGCGTCACGGTCACGTCCAGCCGCTTCGGCGATGTCATGGATCACGGTTTGGATATCATCCACCCGCCGCTGTGGTATCTGGCTTGGGGGCTGGGTCTGGAAGGCACGGCAACACCGCTGACCGGATTGAGCGTAATGATGTTCTTGATGTTCCTGGGGTATATCGGCGGGCGTTTGTGCGAAGGCGCATTCCAGTACTGGCTGGCGCATTTCGATATGTTCATCTGGCGCAAAATGGATTCTTTTAACCGGCTGATCACAGCCCGGCGCAATCCGAATTTACTGTTACTCACGTGCGGATGGCTCAACGGCCACCCGGATACCGGGCTACTGCTGGTGGTGCTGTGGCACGTAATCTCAACGGGAATTCTGCTCTGGCGCTTGGCCGATGGCTGGAAAACCAAGCAGAAGGAAGGATCATTGCGATCCTGGTTGCAGGATATCGATCCGGCGCGTGATCGCGAACAATGGGCGGTGAAGATTTTCACGCGCGCCCCGATCGATCTTAGAAAACCGCTCCCGCTTTCGTAAAAAACCACATTGCACATAACAATACCTGATGACGTTACAAGCGCGGATTGACCGTTTGAGAAGCGGAACAGCCAAAACCGGTTGTTTGCTCAATCCCATGGGCGGTCAGATCCGTAAGCGCAAACCGGCGATCCGGCAAGCGTTGGACGACATACCCGGCATGCTGGTATGCGAAGCCAATGATGCGATCACATTCAAGTGCGCGATTGATCAATTGCTCCAGGCCGATATCGACTTACTGGTGATCGCCGCCGGTGACGGCACCACGCATGCGATTTTCGGTCATTTATTCGCGGCTCGCGCCCCTGCTGACTGGCCGCTCATCACGATCATACCGGGCGGCACCACGAATATGACACCGCTGGACCTGGGTGTGCGCGGCAAACCCGAACAAATCATCCGCCGCTTGCACGCTTATTTGCTTAAACCATCCGCTCCAACACTGGTGCAACGTACGGTTTTGCGTATCGAACAAGCTGGCATGAATCCCATTTATGGCATGTTCTTCGCCGTTGGATTGGTCGCACGCGGCGTAAAATTCTCGCGCAGCCCGGTCAAACAAATCGGTATCACCGGCGGCATTTTCACCGCGTTGATCATGTTGCGATCGCTGGTTGGCATGCTCGCCAATATGATTCTGGGCCGCCAACAAAGCGAATGGGCGCCGGTTAACATGACCCTGACGGAAGCCAACGGACGGATTCACCAGGGTACTTATCTGTTTGCATTGGTCAGCGCGCTGGATTGCCTGTTATTGAACATCCGCCCGTACTGGGGGACAGAACCGGCACCGTTGCATGTAACTCTGGTCGATCAGCAGCACAAGCGCCTGTGGCGTTCGGTATGGCCGATATTGTCGGGCGGCGGCGCGGTGCTACAGGAAAAAGACGGTTACTACAGCCACAATACCAGCTCCTTGAGTGTGCACATGGACGACGAGTACATTGTCGACGGTGAATTGTACCGGTCTGTTAATCCGCAAGCGCCAATCACCATTACCGCCACCGATCCCGTGACATTTCTCGTGCTATAGCTATAGGATATCGCCATGACCACCCCCTTACCCGAAATCCCCGCCGAATTGATCGATGAAGTCGCGGCGGAAAGCAAAAAAGCGGTTTCCGCCGATTTCGTCCCTTTGGTGGATGCGCTCATCATGCGCTTTGGCGAATCGCTCGATGCCGTAGTGCTGTACGGCTCCTGCCTGCACTCCGCCGTGAGTCTGGAAGAAGGCATTGTCGATCTGTATGTCATCGTCGACAGCTATCACAAAGCGTATCCGGAGCGCTATTTGGCCACCCTCAATGCCTGGCTGGCGCCGAATGTGTTTTATCTGGAAGTGCCGCATCAGGAAAAAACATTGCGCGCCAAATACGCTGTCATTTCCACCGCCGATTTTGCGCGCGGCGCGCAGTTCTGGTTTCACTCCTACATCTGGGCACGCTTTGCGCAACCGTCACGGCTGCTGTATGCGCGCAACGATGCGGTGCGGCAGCGTATTTATGCCACATTGGTGCATTCCGTCATTACTTTTTTAAAATCCGGTGTACCCGCGCTGGAAGCCGACACCGTGGATGTCGAGGAAATCTGGACCCGCTGCCTGATCTTCACCTACGCCGCTGAATTGCGCGCCGAAAACGAATCGCGCGCGCGTCATCTGGCACAAGCCAACCGGGATGCGTTTACCCGGCTGACAGCCGCCGCCAGTCCGCTATTGACAGAAATCCTGGAGAAACAGGGAAACGGGCAGTATCGCTGCCTGACCCGTCCGGTCAGTCAACGGCAAGCGTTGTGGCACTGGCGGCTGCGCCGCTGGCAGGGCAGAGTCCTGTCGATCCTGCGCTTGGCCAAAGCCACACTCACCTTCAGCAATAGCGTCGACTACGCCGCCTGGAAAATCGAGCGGCACACCGGTGTGCGCGTGGAA
>NZ_QRBZ01000022.1 GCF_009833085.1 Nitrosomonas oligotropha
TTAATTTACTTTTCATTTTATAGCGCAAAAATGTAATAAGTAGAGCGATAGCTGGGATGAATCGTGTTTACAGCACCTTGACAGTGCTGAGGTGACTAAGTAGTCTAGGGGAGTGTTTCTGCCTGAGGGTAGAGGGGTTGTATGGGCAGAGTGGACCGAAGGCGCTAAGGATGGAAAAGCTCTAGATACTGTGGAAGTTAGAAGTATTCGAGGGTATGTAGAACAAGAAGAAGAGCAAAGTAAAGAAGAGGGAAGGAAGAAACTTATGGAAAACCAAAGGAGAGAGAGATGAAAGGCAAGCTATGGCCGAGGATAGTAGCGGCGATGCTGGGTGGGTTGCTGATAGGAGCTGCGCACGCTGACATACCGACTGTACCGAACGAACTATATGAAGCACTGAAACTGGACCGTGCGAAAGTAACGCCGAAAGAACTGCACGAAGCGTTAGTGAAGCGTTACAAAGACCCTGCACAAGGAGCTGGACGCGGCACACTGGCGCAATACTGGGAACCGATTCCTTATGGGATATATCTGGATCCGGCGACATTTTACAAATCACCGACCACGAACAAAGAAGTAGCCAGCCGCAAAGAATGCGTGGAATGCCACACCGACGAATCACCGGTATGGGTACAAGCATGGAAGAGAAGCAGTCATGCGAACCTGGACAAAGTACGCAACCTGAAACCGGGCGAGCCTACTTTTTACAAGAAAGCCAAACTGGAAGAGATTGAAAAGAACCTGCGTTCAATGGGCAGACTGGCCGAAGGTGAAAACCTGAAAGAAGTTGGCTGTATCGACTGTCACGTAGACATTGGCGCGAAGAAAAAAGCCGACCACACCAAAGACATCAGAATGCCGACAGCAGACGTATGCGGCACCTGTCACTTGGCAGAATTTGCAGAACGTGAATCGGAACGCGACACGATGATCTGGCCGCACGACCAATGGCCGGACGGACGTCCATCGCACGCACTGGACTACAAAGCCAATGTGGAAACCACCGTATGGGCAGCGATGCCACAACGCGAAGTAGCCGAAGGCTGCTCGATGTGCCACACCAACCAAAACAAATGTGACTCATGCCACACCCGTCACGAATTCTCAGCAGCGGAATCCCGCAGACCGGAAGCCTGCGCAACCTGTCACAGCGGCGTAGACCACAACAACTGGGAAGCATACTCCATGTCCAAGCACGGCAAGATTGTCGGCATGCTGGGCAACCAATGGAACTGGGAAGCCCCGCTGAAAGACGCCTATGCAGTAGGCGGACAAAGCGCGCCGACCTGCGCCGGCTGCCACATGGAATACGAAGGCGAATATAGCCACAACATGGTCAGAAAAATCCGCTGGGCGAACTACCCGTTTGTACCTGGAATTGCAGAAAACATCAAAAGCGAATGGTCGGAAAAACGTCTGGACTCATGGGTAGTCACTTGTACCCAATGCCACTCGGAACGTTTTGCCCGCTCCTACCTCGACCTGATGGACAAAGGCACCCTGGAAGGGCTGGCTAAATACCAAGAAGCCAATGCTGTTGTACACCAACTGTACAAAGAAGGCCTGCTGACCGGTCAAAAAACCAACCGTCCTGCCCCACCTGCACCGGAAAAAGAAGGCTACGCCTACACTTTGCCCAACTGTTCTGGTCGAAAGGCAACAGCCCTGCAGCCATCGAACTGAAAGTGCTGGAAATGCATGAAAACGACCTGGCCAAGATGCACGTAGGCCTGGCGCACGTTAACCCAGGCGGCTGGACCTACACCGAAGGCTGGGGCCCGATCAACCGCGCCTACGTGGAAATTCAAGACGAAAACACCCGCATCCGTGAAATGGTTGCACTGCAAGAACGTGTTAAAAATCTTGAAACCAAGAAAACCAGCCTACTCGACTTAGACGGCACAGCAGAGAAAATCTCTCTGGGCGGTTTAGGCGGTGGCATGCTGCTAGCCGGAACACTGGCACTGGCAGGCTGGCGCAAACGTAAACAAAGCGAAGCTTGATAAACGCTAACGCAGAAGACCGCACTGCCAAAGCAGTGCGGTCGTCAGACAAGCTACTCCCGTCCTTAGGGATCATCCTAGTGACGGGAGGTTTGCTTTTGTTGGGCTGGTTTGCGTATTTATGGTTTAAACCGGTACCTGCCCCCTATCAATATCAACTCGTAGCCGAAGGCGACAGCCAAAAGTTCAGCAAAATGGACCTATCGGGCTGGCCGGAACTCAAGCTCAGCCAATACAAAGTACAAGCGGACGGCGTAGCCAAACCCATCGCCGAATTCATCGTCGCAAGACAAAAAGATGAAGCGCCGGTACTGATTTACTGGAAGAACAGCACCAACGAAATACTCTACAACTTTGACCGTAAACCCTCGGAACTCAGCACCCTGGCTGCGGCGATCGCCAAACACGCCCCGAAAGACGCCCTGATACTCTCATGGTGGGACACATCGCGGCAGATCAAGCTGCTCACCGGACACGACACGCTCTTCATCAGCCACCTGAACGAACCGCTGATGATACCGGTGCCCTGGCTGGAACAAAGCGAAGCCATCCAAGCCTATGAAAAACAATTCTGGGGAAGCAAAGCCAGTCAAAAAGAACGCGAACAATTCAAACGTTTCAGCGAAGCCCTGACCGCCCCGGCGGAAGAAGGCGTCAAACAACTGCGCACCCTGGTTGGCTCAGACCGGCAAACCTACATCATCGTACACGTCACCGACCTGTACAAAGCAGGACTCATGCACCCGGACAGAATCGGCGTAGCCTTTCAGAACTTCCCGATGACCGGCAACATGCACGGCATGATCAATCAAATGAAAGTGCAACTGAAGGAAAACGACTTTGACACCTACACCCTGCAATCGGTTGCGGACGAAGAAATCAGAGTATTCTTCCTGAGTGACGAAAAAAGCAGCCAAACCCTGCTGGCGAGGATGTTACCGTTTGTCGACAAAAAAGCCCCGACGGAACTGGACGTAGCGCAACTGATCTATCAACAAGGCGGCTACTGGGTATACCGGCTACCGTAAACGGAAACACCAGCAAAATAGCCATTTACACAAAGCGGCGATAGCGTACAATACGAGCCATCAAAAACTTGAATTAAAAAAGCATAAAGGAGGAAGGATGAAACACCCAATAACCTATATACTGGCTGTTCTGGCGACAGCCGCATTTTTTTCAGGCACAGCGATAGCGGACACCTTTGAAGGGCGCGCGAAATGCAGCTCCTGTCACAAATCGCAAGCCAAAGCATGGAAAGACACCGCACACGCCAAAGCGATGGAATCGCTAAAACCTGGCGCACGCAAAGAAGCCAAAGTTAAAGCCAAACTGGATCCGGAAAAAGACTACACCCAAGACAAAGACTGCGTAGGTTGTCACGTAGACGGATTTGGCAAGAAAGGCGGCTACACCATAGAAACAGCGAAGAAACCACTGGCGGCAGTAGGCTGCGAATCGTGCCACGGACCAGGCAAGAACTACCGCGGCGACCACCGCAAAGCCGGTCAAGCATTTGAAAGCAAAGGCACCACCACACAACGCAAAGTGGTAGCCGACAAAGGGCAAGACTTCCACTTTGAAGAAGCCTGTGCAGCATGCCACCTGAACTACGAAGGCTCACCGTGGAAAGGCGCAAAAGCCCCATACACCCCATTCACCCCGGCAGTAGACCCCAAATACACCTTTGACTTTGACAAAATGGTCAAAGACGTCAAAGCCATGCACGAACATTACAAACTGGACGGCACCTTCGTAGGCGAACCGAAATTCAAGTACCATGACGAATTCCAAGCCAGCGCAAAGGAAAAGACAGGGGACAAAAAAGATAAAGGAAAAGAGTAATGACAGGCATACAAAAAGGAGCGATAGGCACGCTGCTGACAGGCGGCCTGCTGGGCATCGTACTGGTAGCGGTAGTATTTGGCGGAGAAGCTGCACTCTCGACCGAAGAATTCTGCACCAGCTGCCACTCGATGACCTATACGCAAACGGAACTGAAGCAATCGACGCACTATGGTGCGTTGGGTGTGAATCCTAGTTGTAAAGATTGTCATATTCCGCAGGGATTCAAGAACTTTCATTTAGCGGTCTACTCCCATGCGGTAGATGGCGCGAGAGAACTGTACTTGGAACTGATGAACGATTACTCGACGTTGGAGAAGTTTAACGAACGCCGGTTAATCATGGCGCATGATGCGCGGATGAACCTGAAGAAATGGGACAGCATCACCTGCCGTGACTGCCATAAGAACCCGAATCCACCGGGAGCGGATGCCCAGGAAGCGCACAAGAAGTTGAAGACGGAAGGTGCGACATGTATAGACTGCCATCAGAATCTGGTACATGAAGAAGTACCGAAGACCGACCTGAATGCGAGCTTGAAAGCTGGCAAGCTGGTATTGGTGAAGGAAGAGGATGAAGGCGGTAGTGGAGAAGACGAAGACGAGGAAGAAGACGAGGGTGAAGGATCTGCTGGCGGTTCAGCTGGCAGCACGGAAGCCCAGACTGATGATGAAGATGAGGATGAAGAGTAA
>NZ_QRBZ01000023.1 GCF_009833085.1 Nitrosomonas oligotropha
TGCCCCCGCTCCGCTGCAGCCGCAGCACGCTCGACAGCAAAGTCTGCGTCGATCAGTTTTGCCTGTTGCAACGCCGCTATGATGCGAGAATACAACGCTTCATGCACTACCCGAGTTTGTTTTGCTTCAGCGGGTTGTGCAGTGATCTCCGGATATTGCTTCTCTGCTTCCCCGCGCTCGCTTTCTGTCCCTTTTGTCTGGTTTTGTGCAACTTTCTGATCGTCACTCCGGCGCGCCGGCAAGACTGAGTGTTCCGTGGCATCCGCATGTGGATTCCGTGCATAGACATCTTCCATGGTCAGTAATGCGTCATGCAGCAAGCTGCCGGTTTTCCCTGCTTTACGAAACTGCGCGGCAAATTGGCGGATTCTTTTCAGCAGGGAGAGCGATTCTCGCGCTTGCGGCGGCGCAATTTCCCGCACCAACCGGTCCAGCAAAGTCACCCAGCCATCGGCAGGCTGGCCGGGTTGCAGCAGCGTCGCCAAGAGCTTTTCCCAGGCGGCATTAACCGCCTGTGTTTGGGCGGATGGCATGGTATCCGTGTCTGACATTGCCCGTTGATATAGCCGCAGGAAATCCAGCAGCGGAAGCGCATGATCCGGCGTGATGCGGCTTAAAACATCCTCCAATGTATGTCGTGGAAACTGCGAAACCAAGCGGTTAATCACTACCATTCTTTCCGCCGGCGGCAAGCGTTTGAGCAAATGCACCCAAGCTGCGCTGGCGCTGTGCTCCAGCAGTATTTGCTGTAGCATTTTTTCGTGCGCATGCCGGTCCGCGGTGTCCATAGGCCAGGGCATCCGGCCCGTCAGCAAAAAATCCTGTATTTCTTCCAAATCCGTTTGGATCTTAATCAACCGCTGGACCGGCAATTGCGCTGGCAACGTCTTGATCGGCATCGATCCGGATTGCACAAAATTGCTTTGCATCGCGCGCAGCTGGTCACTCAATTCCTCCTGCACGCGCTGAATCAGTCCGGTATAAAAATCCGCACCGGTAATATCGCCCAGGTCAATTTCCACCCGATCCAAGCGCCAGACCGCATCGGTTTCATCGAATGCATCCAGGATTGAATCGATGGCGGGCAGCAGCTCCGCTGTCAGGAAAGCAGTCATTTCCGGCTCGTGCTCATTGGCTAACGAGAGAGAATCAAACGAACAGTCAAAAATAAATTCATCAATGCGGTGCGCTCTCGACATAGTATTAAAGCCAGCATTCACAATCCGCTTCTCCTCTGTTCTTCAGCAGAAAAGAGACTATTCGTTCCGATGCTCTGTTTAATGGCTTGAAATCATCCTGCTGATTGAGGTTCGCCTGCTGCAGACAAAACAACCAGGTTTTATAGCGTTGCTCGAAATCCTGCATAGGGACAAAGTCGAACCAGTAAAACTCGGGGAGAATATGCGCGGGAAGATTCTTGATCACCGTTTCCTCGGCAAATTTGCGGAATGCCGTATTTGCAAACCTTGCCGTCCAGGATGGAAAAATCACGCTCACGCGGAAATCAAAAAAATCTTCAGTGCCGGGGATACCGTTAGCAGCATCTCCCCCCCGGGGCCGCAGCAGCACATGCTCGATCATATGAAAACTCTCGCACGCGATATTCAACTGTGTAATCGCGCTGCAGAACTCATGCGCGTATCGCACCGCTTCATCTCGGTTGCGTTTGCGGCTCAACGGCCACAAGCGGGCATTTTGTCCGGACTTCAAACACACTGCGGTATATTCCCTGGTGCTGATCAGCCGGAAATTTTTTATCTCGACAGCATCCTTAAAAACACCGTAACCAAACGATGGGAGCTTTGCGGGAATGGCAATTTGTGCAAATTTTTCTGCCTCGAATACGACCGGAATCGCGCGGCCTTCGATTTCCTCCGGTAAGAATTGCACACTGTCCGCCAGAATCTGATCGGGAATCAGGCGGCTGCTTCTTCCGGTGAGAACATCGGTAATCAACGTAATGCGATCGAATGTCTTCAGTCCCAGCAGAATACTGATGCGTTTATGCGCACCGGCGAGATTTTCTTCCAGCTCACCATGGTGTGCGTGCCATACCGGCTTCAGGTAGTTAAAACCCTTCGCCCGGTCGCGCGTGATTTCCCTGATGCATTTCAGATAATTGATTTTGTTCTCGATCACCCACTTGCCTTGATCGGCGCGCCGGTAACAATCGAATTGCTGCAATGAGCGTTGCGGATATTGCTCGCCGTACATCGCCAATACCGTATCCAGCGCGCGATTCCTGCGTTCGGTAAAGCGATCGTAATGCGCCAGAATCTTGGACAGCGTAGTCCGGCTATGTTGATTGCCATCCGCATACAGCGATTCGATGCCGGAAATATTCCGGTTATCGAGAAATTGGGAAAAATAGGACTGCTGCAGCCCCGAATCGAGCGAAAATAAACGGGGCATTTCTTGCAGATGCTTCAAGTAATCCGCCATCAATTGCTCGTACGGAAACAGGTATGCTTTGAGCTGCTTTGCCTTTGCTTTCACTTCGGGCGATTCCGACTGCGGAATACCGTAGCGGTTAATTCCGTAAACGGCGGGGAAATGATTCTGAATCGAATAATAATCGGGCGAAACCCGCCGCTCCCCTTTGGGCAGCGGAATTAAATGCGCAAACGACGGGCGGTTATTTCTAAATGCGTGGTATGCAAAAATTAATTTTTTCAGTTCCAGACGCGTTTCTTCCAGCAATGCTTCGTCTTGCGCATTCTCGTAGGGTGTAAAGCCCTGCGCCTTGCCGTCATGATTCTTGCGGCTCACATCCTGGGGAAGCACCAGCCGCAATAATTGTTTCGGCTTGCCGGATTTAGGAAAACACAAATCGGGGAAAACGTAGCGCGATGAGTCATAGGAAATACTGGTGTACTTCTTGTTTTCCTGGTCAATCAGGTACAGATCGTGCACCTTGCTCACACCATCGATTTGACTGATCAAGGTAATCAAATCGACTACGCTGAGAATCTCCTCCGCGCCTTCAAAGCACCGGTCGCTGATAAAACCGTGCTTTGTCAGCGGGCCGGAAAAAACCTGCTCGTAATTGCCTGTCTGGCTCAGAATCGATTCATAGCGGTCAATCTGAATGCCGGAAGAAATGTAGTGGGCGCATTGCAGGAAAATTTCGGCATAAATTTTGGCGCTATTGTGGGCCGGTTGTATTTCGATCTCACCCGCCAGAAAATAGGGCACCGTATGGATAATCTCGACGCGATGAATATCTTCGCAAAGATTGCGATGCGCGGCAAAAACAGAGTGGATCTTTTGTATGACCGCCTTTTCATCGAGTTTCCCGGCACTTTGATCCGGCGTATCAATTTCCGAAAACAAGCCGTCGCCGATTCCCGCTAATATTTTATCCAGTCTGGATAACACACTCCCGAAGCGCGACAACGGAATGACCAGCTTTGTCAGCAACTCGCCGCCATTGGCTATCCAATCGTCCGGGTTTGATTCGATCGCAGCCAGAATATTTTTTAACGCATCGTTGAGTTTCGCGTAATGAAATACCGCATCCAGTTTGAATAACACTTCGTTCAACCGTACACTCAAATCCGTGCTGAGCGATGAGTCCATCATGACCGACCAGATCGAGCCGACCTTGCTCCAGATAGCGTCGACATTCGATAAACTCGAATCCAGCTGATGCAGAATACCGCTTATTTGCTCAGCCAATTGCTCGGATGCCGGTAACGGCAGATCAATATCCGCCGCGAAATCGTGCCCTCGTTTCAAGTTCTCGTGACAAGCATCCAGTTGATGGCCGAGTTGATCCAGAAGCGAGCGAACTTGCTCCGAGGCGGCATTGATCCGTTCCAGCTTACCGGACAGTTCGCTCAGACTCTCGCTTTGCTTGGATGTATCCGCCCGGCTTTGAATCAGCTCATCGTCAAGCTTCACAAATACGGTGTAAAGACCGTTGGCTAACGCATTCTCTTCCGTCGC
The DNA here is from genome assembly GCF_009833085.1 of Nitrosomonas oligotropha. Classification (GTDB taxonomy): domain Bacteria; phylum Pseudomonadota; class Gammaproteobacteria; order Burkholderiales; family Nitrosomonadaceae; genus Nitrosomonas; species Nitrosomonas oligotropha. The sequence continues at coordinate 3,949 of NZ_QRBZ01000023.1, forward strand.
GCCGGGTTCGAGCCAGACATAATCGATTTCCGGAATGGCGTCGTAGAGAATTTTTTGATAATCGATTCCGGTAACTGCGGCGCTGGGAAGAATTTCTTCCGGCGAGTAGAGTGCTTGCTGCTGATAATCGATCGTTCCTTTTTCACCGGTCAAATAATCCGGAACGGTAAATCCGGAACAGTAAGACAGATCGGTCAACCCATAGCAGAGCTGTTCCAGAATCGTGACGCCGGGATCATGCAGGTTATAGTCGGTCCAAATGTCACCGGATAATTCCTGCACCTTACCGATGGCTTCCTTGCGTAACGTTTCAAAATCCAATCCATCGGGATCGATCCGGATACGCGGTATTTGCTCAGAGGCCGGCATACTCTTGCGAAGCTGCGAATGAATGCGGGTTGCTCAGTTGAGCCTGGATTTGCTGATTTAAACCGGTCAACAATGCATGGACGCGATGATAAGGCAAATTCCCCAATGCCTTGATCGCCAGTGACAGTTCCGCTTCGGCAAACACAAAGCGCTGCGGTTCCTGCGGCGCGATACCCGGAGCAAACAATTCATTGGCTTGCTGATTTAACTTGCCGATCAGTTCGAATACGGATTTGAACGGCAGCTCGGCCAGCGCTTCCAGCAGCAGATTACCTTCCTGCAGATTCAAATGAATGACTAACATGCGCGCGGACATTTACTTGTCTTCCTGTCTTTTGCGTAGGACCTTGGGATACGCCGATTCCGGCTCTTTTTCGCTTTCATACATCACCGGGTCATACCATAACCGGGTAATGTAATAATTCACCCAGATCTTGTCACCGTATGACGATTCCACCCGAAGCTGCAGCGTGTATTCAAAGTTCTCGATATTCGCGCCGCGTTCCCAGCGTAATTCCAGGCGATTGCACTTGGCGCCATAGTGCGCCTGATGATAGGTGATGTGGCTCTTGTCGTTATAGGCGTTGAGCGCAAAAGCATGCATCAAGGCATACTTGCCGTCGGCATCCTTACCGCCGACACCGGCCATCACCTCAAACGCCTGACAGCCCGTCAGCGTTTCAGTGATATCGTGCCAGTTTCCATCGGCGGGTACCGGCAGTTCTCCGCGCCGTCCGACTCTGCCATGCGAAGCGATCGTACCGGCGACATCCAATTCAAAGCGGGGATTGTCGGTATTGATACCGACACCGGCTTTTACCGCATCGCCGGACTCGGCGCTGCTGCCATCGGTGCTTCGCAATGTCAGAATATGCGGGTTATTATTATTGCCGAAGCTCAAATTTCCCGTTGCTTTATCGATACCTGCAGACCATATGGCGCTGAGCGTCGCCATGTTCTGATAAAAACTCATCAGCTTGCCGTCGCCCAACTGAAAAATTTTCAACCCTTCTTCGGCTGTTTTCTCGAATCCATCATCAATCAGATTCAGCGTCGAATCGATTAAATCGGCAAATGCCACTTCAGAAGGCATCCTGCCATTCTTGAATTTGGCTTCTAGTGTTTTTCTATCTTTTCGCGCCATTTTTCGTCAGAAATTATAAAAGTACTGCCAATTTCGAGTTCGCCGATGCCAGTCATTTCCGGCTCGATTAAATCGTAGCGATCGTCCATCTCGATAAAATGCTGTTTGATTGCCGCCACGATACTCCAGGGGTATACCGGAATAATATCTTTCACTTCCGAATCCTCCGGTTTATCCGCGCTGTCAAACAGATCGAAATAGTCTTCGCCCGCCGGTGCAATGCGCAACATCGAAAGATTGGTGACACGATCGACATAATCGAGGCCCTGGATAAAAGACTGAATATCATGTTTACTGATCATCCAGCCAAAGTGACGTGTATACCCCACAGTCTCGTTCCACGGCGACAGAAAATCTGTTATCGCCTGATTCAATCGCTCCAGATACATACCGGCCAGTAAGGGATTTTTCAGTTTGACCGTGCAGCGCACCTGGATGACTTCGTACACCGGGTTGATGATATGCGCGGTCACAAAAGGCGGCACATACTGGTTGATAAAATCCTGTATTTCTTCAATCAGGTGACCATTCAGCAGCGGTTTCTGCGTGACGCTTTCATTCTGCGCAAGATAAGGCACCACTACAATCAGCACATGTCCGGGACTGAAGCGCTGCTTGATAACAAAATCAGGATTCATGCCGGGAAAACACTTCACCTTATAAATTTGCGGAAACTGCTCCAGTATCAGCAGCTCATAATCGGCCGGCAGCAATGCGCGCTTTTTATGCCTCAACCGCTCGCTGACACGAATGCGCAGATGAGCGCGGTCTTCCGCCAAACGGCCGCCAAAAGAGGGTTGAATTTGCTTGACGGCGCCTACGCCCGGAATTGATTTGCGCGCACGCAACACCGCACCGGCAGGCAAGCGGATGGAATTGCCCGGCACGGTATCCTGCTCCAGATGCCGGCTGGCTCTTAACGCCTGCGCATGAATCGAATACAAACTGCAAAATTTTTCCAGATCGTGATCGGACGACACCCGCAACCAGGATAATCCGGCCGGTAATACGGTATTGTCCTGGGAAACATCCGCCGGAATATTCAACGTGATGATTCCCGATCGCATGAACCGCTGCGTGGAGTCGGATACGATTTCTTTAGCGCTGAGCGGAAACCATTGGTTATCCGCCAGATAAAACCACTGCATTTCCTTCAGCGAATCAGCCTCTACCGGCAATGAGTTCTCACGCAAATAAAAATAAAGCGTAATCGCACCGCCGCCGGTCAACCCTTTCAAGCCAATCAGCAGATTCCCGGAATGGAGAAATTGCGGCAATAAATAATTGGCTAGATCGGCTCGCACAGTGACATTCTTCCACCCCAGCGGATGCAAATAAATCATTCTTTCCCGCAGCGCTGCAACGCAGTTGGCTTCTTCCTTGCCCATGATCATTTGCGCAGAAGCTTTATAGTTGACTGCGATGGATGTAATCATCGGTGTGTACGGCGGATTTGGCACGCGTTTAAGAAACTTGGCATGTTTCTGCTTAGCGTTGAAAGTCAGTACATTAGCCAATGCCGTGGGATAATCGCGATGACCGAATGCTTGCCCCGGCCCCGTCAGGGTGAATTTGAAGAAACCGCGATGGGTGGAGGGCGTGTAGCCGAATTCTGTCAAAGCATTGCGATATTCAAAAGGACTCCAATAGGAAATGACCGGTGCGCACGACAATTTACGGTACGCGCTAACTTCACTGCCGCCATCCAAACCGGCTTTAATTTGAAAAAGGGAACTGACAACCGCCGCTTTGGCATTCTCCGGCAGCCATTTGCCATTGGACAATACCGTTGTGCTGACGCGGAAGTCGGTATCGTCGAATGTTTCATAACCCTGGTAATGGGTTTTAAAACCGCCGATACCGGCAGGTAAACCGCCCCACTGGATCTCGACGTTGAAATCCGATAGTTGCTTTCCAGCTGCTTCCGGGCATCCCACGATCAGATACGAACCAACCTCCGGCAACGGGCCAAACGGCGCAAACGGCGCGAGCGGGGATAATTGTCCGATGTTATTGTGCAATTGCACCATGCGGCATCCTTCCACCGCAACATCGATGCGGATCCGGTCCAATTCGAGCTTGCTCAGAATCCCATAGGGATATAAGTAGCTCTTGGGATTCAAAACCAATCGCACCACAGGCAATCCGGTTTCATAACCTTCGCCGTGAATTTTGCAGTCGTAGGGAACGACCGCCGGAAAGTTTTCCGGCAGGAAAAAAGTAAGCGTCAGGCTGTTTTCTACTTGTTGCTGCTCAATACCTGAATAGGATGGCAGATATTCCGCGATCTCCCGCCACCCGTCTCCGGTCGACAAGCTAATGATGAAGATATCCCGGAATGTTTTAAAAAAAGCTTGCTGTTCGAGAATCGGCGTTATTTCACCGGCACTGCCGGACGGCTGCATGGTTGCCGCGATTTTCTGGATCCATTGTTCCAGGGTGATTGTATTATCATCTCCCTGTCCAGCGGCGTATTTCATGTGAATAGAGACCGTCCGGCGTCCTTCTTGCAGCCACAGCGCCTTGCTGGCCAGCGCGAATCCGATGCGGGCATGCTGCACCAGAGCGGTTTCTTCACCTTCTTTCGGCGCCCCGAATAAGGGGTATGCCGGGAGATTTTCGCCGTTGAGCACACTATCGCCGCTTAAAACCGGCACGTCATTTAACCAGCCGCCGGTAGGGATCTGCCGGGTGATCTCACCCGCTTGATCATTCAACACGACCGATTCGTTCAAACCATTCTCGGGAAAATTCAACGGATCGCGCTTAAAAAATAACGTATGAATAGCGCTCACCGAGGCATCGTTTATCAAGACATCGTCGTCAGCGGTATAAACAATGTCCTGCTTGTTTTCATCCTTGCCCGCGAGAAATTCCGTTCCTTTCGGTATCAATACGGTGTGATTCTTTTTGTTCGGAACGAGCGCCAAATAAACATGATCGGGTGTGAAACCGCGCGGCTGAACTTTGAGCACCTGGTCGTAATAAAAATCGACATAGTTCAAGGTGAAGCGATTAATTTTATTGTGCAGTTTCTGAAACAGCTGCAAGAAGGCAAGCAGCAACCCCGCAGCGGGTTCGTGATCCTTGCTGGTTAACGAAACGGACAATAATTTTTCCGCACTGCCTTGCACCATTTCAATGGCTTTGACGAACGCATAGAAACTGGACCGGATCGGAACGGCATCGGCCACATCGACCACCGCATTGGCGTGACTGAGCGTGGTTTCTTCCGTCACCTGCAACAATGCCATCAAATCGCGGGAGAAAATCATTTCGAGTGTGTGATGCGAAACATACTCAACCAAATACTGCCCAAGCACATCGATATCTTTCCTGAGTCCGGTAATTACGCTTTCCAGCACCTTGCGCAATTCGACACCAATAGAATTTTTTGTCCGCGCCAGCAATTGCAGCCACCGGTCCAGCAACCTGAGCGCGGTATAAGACGACATCATATGCTGGCCGATTTCTTTTGCGGATAATGCACGCAATGCCTTTGTCAATTCATCGTCAGCCGTAATGCTCTGAGCGGCAGCGCCGGTCATCAGCTTATCCAGATCGACAGCCAGAATGGTGGCAATCACAACCGTCTCGTCCAGCGAGAAAAAATGCGTCCAGGTTCCGTCTTCCCGATTATTCAGATTATAAAACTTCATCACTTGCGCATATTCAACCAGCAGCGCCAATAAGGTGTGAAAACGCATATCGGCGACGTTGAAATAATCCTTCTCCAACGCCGGCAATAATCTTTTTTCCTGATTCTTACCGTCGCTGATGTGCAAAAGATAATGTGTTGACCAATCGGTGCGCAGCTTCATTCACCCAGAAACTTTATAATTTAACATTCGTACCTTCAGTGAAATAAAACGGGTACACGATATTGTGACGGTTATTCGTGGTCCGCACGATGTAGGTAATATCGATCTTGATCAGACCATTCAAGATGTCTTCACTGTTACCGGAGTCCACCCGGATATTTTCCACCACAACCCGAGGTTCAAAAAAAAGGATGGCGCGCTTGATCAGATCGACCATGACGGTTACTGCGGTTTCGTTGATCTCCTCGAAGACCTGACTTTTCAAACCGCAGCCGTACGTGGGTTGCATCACGCGTTCACCGGGATTGGTCGACAAGAGAACATACAGGCTTTCATGGATATCCTCTTCAGCCGACACCGTACGCATCGATCCATAATGCCCGAACTCGGGCGGAAATCCCCAGCCGGTACCCAGAAAAGATTTATCGGTACTCATCGTCTCGTTTCCCTGTCAACCGCCGATCATCACCGTCGGAAAACCCAGCACGATGGTGCCGCCATGCGCCGTCGTGTCGCCGATTCTGGCAGCCGGACGGTTGCTGATCATGACCGTCGCCGAGCCTTTCACAATACTGTCGGGCGGCCCGACGCAAACGCACATATCGCCCACCACCGCTGCCGGCATGTTGCCGATCAGCACATTGGGCACGCAGGGCCCGCTAATGGGGCCGCCGACATGGGGAATGGGCGGAACACCCGGTGTTTGCATCGGACAAGTATGCATGTCGGTAATTCGTGCTGCCGGTGGCATGGCTAAACTCCTGTCAAAAAAAGATTAAAATTCTGAGTGTTCAGCGCCGCTTAATTGATCATCACAATAGCGCCTTTTACCGTGGTCTGGCCGCTGGCCGACAACTCGGCCGTGGCGTTGCCTTTGGCGCTGAAACCAACATTGGCTTGATGATTGATATTCAGTCCCTGATTCTTAATATCCGCTTGCGCCGTCAATTCGATATTGCTCACCGCATCGATGGTTACCTTGCCCTTGGCGCTGATCTTGATGTCTTTCGGGCTGTCGATAGTAATTCCGCTGGAATTGAGCTCGATCTTGTTGGAATTCTGGTCTTGCAGCAGAATCGATTTCTGGTCATCGCTGATGACGATCTTGTTATTGCCGGGTGTGGTCAGGGTAATGACCTTTTTGTCGTCGTCGTATTCGAGTTTCAGCTTACTGCGCGTCACCACGGCCTTGGTGAAATTATCGGCAGTCAATTCGTAAGGCATTTTCTGTTTGCTGCTGTACAAACTGCCGAGAATGACCGGATGCGAAGGATCGTCGTTGAAGTAACCCAGCACCACTTCGTCGCCGATTTCCGGAATAAAGAAAGCGCCGATGCCGTTGGAACCGTAAAAACTGGCCAACCGTGCCCAGACACCGTCGGTTTCCGCCTGCAAAACCGGAACGGATACCTGGATCTTGTATTGCCCTTCCGGATCGGCATCGAGCTTCTTCACTACGCCGACTTGTAAACCGTTCACTCCGGGCACAAAACCGGAAGTGAGCGGCGCTTCGGTTTTATACTGCTCGGTAAACCATTGCGACGGCATGCCGAACTCGATCTCCGTCACCCAATTGCCCTGTTTGATGTCCTGTTTTACTGCCGTGACCAGCACATTGCCGTTAAAGCGAGCGCCCACGCCTTTCAGTTCGACCAGATCGCCGATTTTCACCTTGGCGCTGCCCTGAAACGCCGCATAACCTCTAATGCGCGCCAAACCCGACTTTATTTGCTGCCCCTTGGCCCAATCCGTTAGCACGGCATTTTCCAGCGGTGCATCGGTTTGCAAGCGGAAATAATCCGGTGCGGCCACACTGGCCAAATCCGCAGCCTTGAGATTGCCTTGGCCGGTCAATTCTTCAGGACTCGCTTGCGCTTCGAGCACGGCCTGACTGGTTAGGTCCCAGGCAATCCCTTTGACCACAGAGAATTGCGAGGCTGCATCCAGATCCGCGCTAAACGCCATCAAGTCGATGCCATAGGTCAATGTCAAAACGGCGCTACTATCTGTTTGCGGCGCTTTGACGCTGACTTTGCCGCTGTCGACAGTCACCAGAAAACCATTAACCTCCGCGCGGCTCAGCAGGTAATCCCAGTCGGTACAGTAGTATTGCACCAGTTCCTTATAGCTGGTCGTTGTGGCGGTAACATCGGAACTCAGACCGCTGTATGCGCCGATCAGCTTGCTGATAATGTCGCTATCCTTCGAATCGACGAAATTGGCATTCTTGCGGCCGACAGTCATGGCAACCGCGCTGTCCTTACACTGCACGATCAAACGGGAAAAATTATCACCGTCTATTTTTATGCCATGCTTGATGACAACGCCTTTGAAAACGGCGCTCATTTGATTGGCATAACCGGCGTTGATGGTGATTACCGCGCCGGGTTTAAAATCATCGGCGTCGCTGACCGGAAAATTGTTGTCCGGCATATCCCCATCCAGCAAGACGATCCTGGCGCTGGGAATTTTATTGACCCCGTACATGATCTCCACCGAAACGACTTGAATGGTATCGGCTATGGCATTGCCATCACTCTGAATAGTCACCGATACGACACCGGTGCTGCCCGTTAAGGGGGAATCCGCCATGGTCAACCTTAGTTCAATGGAGGGAACCGAAGCTTGGTTCCCGGTTTTAGATTACGAAAATCCGTCAGATGATTAATCTTGGCAATGTCGAGATAGTAGTTACAATCCTGATAGATCCGGTAACACAGCAGCGGCAAAGTATCCCCCGCTTTCACTTCGAGCAAATGCGTCAAATCCGGGGATTCTTGCGCTGCTTCCTTGGATATCTCCTCTTTGCTTTGATATTCGACAAAGGTCAGTGTCACTTTGGCGCGCAATGGCACGCCACTAGGCTTGAACAAGGTGTAGTCGAATTTCAGTGATTCCACCCGCCCGTAGAAAAGCAACTCCCCCCACTTCACCTGCACAATCGGGGTTTCGTGTTTGGTACCCCGGTAGCGGTACACCACATCCTTCAATAATTCAATCTGATCCTTGACCGGAACAGGATCGCTGAGCACGGAGAGTGGATTGGCCGAGACAGCCCCGGTGGCATCCAGTACCAGCTCCTTGAGCACAAATTTTTCCGGATGGCTTGCGTCAAACTTGGTTTCGGTTCCCGGTTGCCCCAGCACCTTGTTTTTTGAGTAGCTCAACTTAAACGTTTGCTCATAACCGGCGGGATTGATCATGGCTTCAAATTTTTGCTGCGAGCTATCGACACTGATTTTGCCGTTATTCACGGCGCAGGGCGAAATCGTCAAAAGCGCCTTGGCGCCGCCCAGGGGCATTTAGCGTTCCCCCTGTTCGCGCAGCAAATCCGCGATCATGCGGCGGCATTCCTCCAGCACGTCTTCTTTCAACAACCGGTGCTCTTCGGATAAATCGAGATCCTCGTTCCCGGTGCGCTGCACGATATTGGACTTGATCAGCAGTTGTTTAATCTCTATCGCCATAGGGTGCTCTTACGCCTGCTAAATAATGCGCATGGAAACGGTATAACTCAGAATGATCTTTTCGATGGCGACTTCGTTTTTGGTGGAGCCGAAACTTTCCACTTCCCATTTCAATGGGTAAGCCGAATCGAAAGACCAGCCGCGAATCGGCAGTTTGTCTTCATTCATCAGATACACCAGAACAGGCAAGGGCTTAATCGCCAAATTAAAACCGGACTCGAGCGTCGATTTGCACCATACCACCAACGGTGAGGTCAGTGGCGCAATGCCGCGCTTCAAGGATAAATTGGGATGCTTGATGCCTTTCGGCAGTTGCCGCACGAACCGGTTTTCACCGCCTTCAACTACCGATTCCACTTCCATTTCCGTTTCGATTCCGGACACTTCCTGGAAAGAAGTATCCGCCGACAATCCGGCCGGTGGCCCGATCACTACCTTAAAATAGAAAGCAGAGGGTGGATAAACATTTCCGGATAATGAAATATTCATGAGTCACCCATCTGCTGGCAAGATTCAGCAAAACACTAGCTGTTGGCGATCGTCAAACCTTCATGCACGATCTCGATGGATTCTATCGCCACTTCATTGCCTTCCGATTTCAGATCGGTGCCGGTAATCTTGGTCGGCCAAGCGTTCGTGAGCGTCCACACCATCGTCGCCTTACCGCCTTCATCCAGCAAACTGATGGTGACCGGCAAGCGCTTGATCGTGTTCATCTTGATCTGTTTAAACCAATCCCAGAATTTGTTATCGCCCTTGAAAACGCCTTTCTTCATGGTGATATTGCCGACTTTTTTCATCCCGGGCATCTTGATCACGGAAAATTCCGGGCTATCGCCATGGCGGTATTTGATCTCTTCCGACTGAATATCCAGACCGCTGACTTCCTGAAACCGCATGACTTGAGAATCCCACTTAACCTGAAAATAAAACTTTGGCATCGGCCAAACTGTCGTCGACTGAGCTGATCCATCATCTGCCATAATGCACTCCCAATTTTATGATTAAGAAATATATATTGCCGCTAATTGCCTCGGTAACACGAACTATCCGCTTAAGATTTCTGCATTTGCTGCTGGAAGGTAATCTCAATAAACTCGGCCGGGCGGCTCAATGCAACCAGCACAGTCACTTTCAGCATACCGTCCAGAATATCCTGCGGCGTCATGGTTTCGCCCAAACCGACAAACACGCCGAATGCATCTTCCGGTGTCGCACCGGCCAAACCGCCACGTTTCCAGATACTGGTCAGGAAGTTACTGATCATACTTTTGATCGTTACCCAGGTGCTGGAGACATTGGGCTCGAATACATACGCCTTGGTCGCTAACTTAATGGATTCTTCCAGCATGATCATGGTGCGGCGCACATTGATATAGCGCCAGTCCAGGCTGTTGCCATCGAGCGTGCGGGCGCCCCAAACCAAGGTGCCTTCGCCGATGAACGTCCGGATCGCATTGATCGATTTACCCGCGGTGGTGACGTTCAGATCTTCCTGTTGCGCATTGGTGATCTCGACGGCAGGTGAAACGACCGCGTTCAGGCTGACATTGGCAGGTGCTTTCCACACCCCGCGTGAATTGTCGACCATGGTATAAACACCGGCCATGCCCGCGCTGGGTGGTAGCAGATTAAGCTTGAGTTTGATGCTTTCAATGATGCTTTTGTACAGCGGGCAAACGGCTGTCAAAATTTTGTGCAGATCTTCATCGGTCGACATGGTTGCTGTTTTGGGTGTCACACCGATTTCCGCAACCTTGCCGTTGATCTCGGTTTTTTTCTTATCTTCCAGCTCGCTGCCGTCGACTTCCGCTTTGAGTAATTCCTGCAATTTATCCGCATTGGCAATGTTAGCGAAGCTCAGATCACCGGTTTGCACGATGGAAGTATTGAGCCACGGATAATAGGCCGCGGCGAAATCCAGGCTGTTCGTGCCGAGATCGTTGCGGAATTTCTCGATGCACCCGCTATCTTGCGCTTCCTTGTAACCATCAAAAACATCCAGGATAGCAAAACGATTCTTCATCACTTGTCCGCAATGACTCAGGGCCGCCTGTTGCAACGCGATACAATCCGGCTCAGCCAGCGACATGGCATCAGGAATCACCACCATCGTAGGTTCCTGCTCTTTCAATAAAATGTCGATCCCCGCGCTCAGCTTCGGTTTATCGATACCACCATCGGCATAGCTGCCGACCGAAATCACATAGCAAGCGCCGCCGCCATTCTGGAAAAACAGCATCATGCTGTGATACAGAAAATAGCGGGCGCCTTGGAGCTCCAAAATATATTCCTTACTGCCGCTGGCAAAATCCGATTCGACAGCCGCCGCAGCCGGTGCAGTATCCGCCCCATCCTTTCCCTTCTTCGTAGTAGTAGCTGCTGCAGCGGCTTCGGAAATCTGATATTTGGTTTTAGGCGGTCCGCCAAAGAAGCTGATAAATTCCGACATGGATGAGATACGCCACGCCTTATTTAGTAGTGTTTTTCCTTTATTATTGGCTTTTTCCGTATAACCGATAAATGCCGGTACTGCGGTTGCCACTTCCACGACAGAATTCGGAAACGCACTCTTTTCAACAATGTAAACACCCGGTGTCTTATATTGCCCCATCATCAGCTCCTTTTAATTGGAAATGTAGCGTTCATCGGCCATTGTTACCATTCAACTTGATAAATCCAGCCTACAACCTTGTTTAGATTGAACATAGATGAGCTTAGCCGATGTAGTATTAATTCTCAAGCGTTATGTAAAAAATTCGCAAATTAACACCGTTGATTCCTACTTCCGCCAGAACACCCAGCCTTATGGCTATTCGGTGTGTTCCCGTAACCAAGCTTCAAGCTCTTTTGCCGGAGCGGGGCGGTGAAACAGGAAGCCTTGATAGTAATCACAACCATGCTGACGCAGGAAAGCCAACTGCTGCTCCGACTCGACGCCTTCCGCCAAGACGCTTAATTTCAGACCGCGCGCCATCGCGATAATGGTGGCGGCGATTTCACGGTCATTGGGATCGTGCGCCAGACCCCGCACGAAGCTTTGATCGATTTTGAGCTTATCGATGGGAAAGCGCTTCAAATAAGTCAATGACGAGTAGCCGGTGCCGAAATCGTCAATCGCCAGCTGGATTCCCGGCGCTTTCAATCTTTTCAGCGTATCGATCGAACGTTCCGCATGTTCCAAAAACATGCTCTCGGTCAATTCCAGTTCCAGGCACGCCGCCGGAAGTTTCGTTTCTTCCAGAACCCGCTGGATCACGTCAGCCAGATTCTCGGATTGAAACTGCCTTACCGACAAATTGACCGCCATCACGAGCGGCGCAAAACCGGCATCGATCCAGGCACGGCCCTGCGCACAGGCGGTCCGCAACACCCATTCCCCGAGCGGCACGATCAATCCGGTTTCTTCCGCAATCGGGATAAATTTTCCCGGCAGCACGATGGCTTCACCGGGCGGCTGCCATCGCACCAAAGCCTCAACCCCGATCGCCCGGCCGCTTTGCGCGTCGATCAACGGCTGATAGTGCAGGACGAACTCCTCGGCGGTGAGCGCATGGCGCAGGCGGGTTTCCATGACCAAGCGCTCATTGGCGGCAATGCTTAACGCTTCCGTATGGTAACGATAGGTGCTGCGGCCTTCTTTTTTCGCCAGATACATCGCCATGTCCGCGTGCTGGATCAACTCGGTGACGTTGCTGGCATCATCCGGGAAAAGGCTGATACCGATACTGGCATTAATAAAGATCTCATGCCCGCTGGGCAGTGCGAAAGGTGTGGCGAGCAAATCAATCAACGTCTGCGCGACAGAGGCGGATTCGCTCGGCTCTTTGATATCTTCCAGCACCAGCAAAAATTCATCGCCGCCCAGGCGCGCCAGTGTATCTTCCTCGCGCAAGCGCTTTTTCAGGCGCGCGGCCAGCATAATCAAAAGTTCATCCCCGATGGGATGACCCAGGCTGTCATTGACATTCTTGAAGCGATCCAGATCAACATACAGCGTCGCGATGCGCAGACTGTGCCGCTGCGCCCGTTCAATGGCATGATGCAGGCGCGATTGCACCAATAGCCGGTTCGGCAAGCCGGTCAACGGATCGTAGTGCGCCAAATGCGCCAGCCGTGCTTCGGATTGTTTCATCTGCGTAATGTCGGCAAACACGCCGACATAATTACAGGGCTCATTCCTGTCATTACACACCGTGCTGATCGTCAGCCATTGCGGATAAATCTCGCCATTTTTGCGGCGGTTCCAGATTTCCCCGCTCCAATGTCCCACGCTTTTCAGACTGGCCCACATCGCCTGGTAAAAGGGTTTTCCGTGATGCCCCGATTTGATGATCTTCGGGTTTTTACCCAGCACTTGCGCTTCACTGTAGCCGGTAATCTCAGTGTAAGCGCGGTTAATGGCCAGAATGCGCGGCTCCAGATCGGTGATGACGACGCCTTCCCGGCTGGACTCAAACACCGCCGCCGCCTGCTTTAATGTTTCCGCGGCGTAGACCTTCTGCACCGCCACCGCCGTAATCGAGGCAAACTCATTGATCAGCGTCAAATCGGCATGTGTTGGCTCGCGCGCGGTGCGATGATAAATGGCAAAAGTGCCGAGCACACTGCCCGCTTCATCTTTAAACGGTAACGACCAACAGGCATGCAGATTGGCTTTGCGCGTCAATTCCAGAAACGGCTGCCAAAACGGATGATGATCGATATCGGAAACAATCACCGCTTCACCGCGCCACGCGGCCGTGCCGCACGAGCCAATCCCATCTCCGATCATGATCTGACTGACCGCGGCGTTGTATTCATCCGGCAAACTGGGCGCTGCGCCGTGCTTAAGACGGCCCGCATGTTTATCCAGCAGCAGAATGGAAACCAGCATGCCGGGATTGATCACTTCGAGACGTTGCGCGATATCATTCAGAATTAAGGGCAGCGGTTGACTGGCAACGATCAGATTCAATGCGGACTGATGCGCCTGGCGTATCAGCTCGAGCCGCTTATGCTCACTGATATCCAGCCAGGCGCCGACAATTTCGGCAGGCTCGCCGCCGGCATCGCGCACCAATCGAAGCTCATCAAGTATCCAGACGATTCGCCCGGATCGGTGCAGGAAGCGGTAATCGTGCGTGAGCTGACCTTCGCTCAGCAACACCGATTGGCGCGCCAAAGCCGCTTCACGATCATCCGGATGGATATGCGAACGCCACCAATCCGCCGCCAATGCTTCCTCCTGCGTATAGCCCAGCAGACGTTCGATATTTTCACTCACCCAGCTGGGAAGCGGTATTTCTCCGGAAAATTGCAAGCTGTACAAAATGGTCGGGCTAGCGGCCAGCAGATACGAAAGGTGCAGACTGGTTCTTTTCAAGCTGATCCGTTCGCGGGTCAATTCCGCCTGGTGTTGCACTTTCTCCAAAGTGGCGACAATCTCGTACAGATAACCTTCGTGCTTCGACAAATAATCATCCACACCCAAGTGCAGCGCGCGCGCGGCCACTATCTCATTGCCCTGGCCAGTCACCAGGATGGCAGGAATATTCAGCTTGCGCTCATACCGTAACAATTGAAAAAACTCCAAGCCATCCATGCTGGGCAAGTGATAATCGATCAGCAATGCATCGAATTCCGCCGCCTGCTTTTCCGGATCGTCGGGCAGCAACGCGAGCGCATCTTGCACGCTGCTCACCGCGGTCATCTGGATATGCGGCGCATGCAACACGAAATGACGGCGCATCAAGTCGATATCAAATACATTATGCTCAAGATACAACACGCGCAGCAGCGGATAATTGCGCTCCATATTGGCGCGGAAATGCTCCTGTGCGCCACGCAATATCCGTGGCAAACGTTCCAGATAATCATCGCGTTTGATCAGATAATCATCCGCGCTGGCTTTGAGCGCGGCCACGGCGGAATCCTGATCGCCCGACCCGGTGAGAATGACTACCGCGATGGGCAAGCGCTGCTCCCGCACATGCGTCAATGCATCCAAACCGGAACCATCGGGCAGGGACAGATCAACCAGCAGCAAGTCATAACAATCCGGTCCGGCAAGCCGCTTGAATCCTTCAGCCAGGGTATTTACCACATCCAATTCGATATCCGGCGCTGTCCGGCGCAGGGTGCGCAGGGCCAGATCGGCATCGCTGGCGGAATCTTCGATATACAGAACGCACATCATGGTTATTGGGGATGCTCGTTGAGAACGCACCAATACAGTTCGATGTGCTGCGCTACGTCCATGAAGTTATCGAACCCCACCGGTTTTACAATATAGGAGTTGACGCCTAAATCGTAGGCCGCCTGGATATCGCGGTCTTCTTTCGAGGTGGTGAGAACGACAACCGGAATGCGGCACAGCACCGCATGTTCTTTCAAAGTCCGTAACACCGTCAGACCGTCAACACGCGGCAAATTCAGGTCCAGCAGAATGACGGCCGGCTGGATCTCGCCCGACTCCCAGCGCGGCACCCACGCCAAGGCTTCTTCGCCATCCCGCGCGACCAATACCGGATTAATAAGCTTGCGGCGCTGAAAAGCGCGTAGCGTCAGATCAACATCGAGAGGATTGTCTTCGACCAGGAGAATCGGTGGGTATAAGCTCATAGTTATTGACTCCGTCGTTATTTCAGATTTTCCGCTATCTCAGGCTTTCCGCCATTGCCGGCAGTTCCAAATAGAAGGTTGCGCCTTCACCCGGCGTGCTGTGCGCCCATACCCGCCCTCCCATGCGTTGCATAGCTTTCTTGACCAAAGCCAGACCGATCCCGGTACCCGGGTAATCTTCCAGCCGATGGAGCCGTTCGAAAATCTCGAAGATGCGCTGATTATACTTCATGTCAAAACCGATACCATTATCGCGAACCGACAAGATCACATGCTGATTATCCCGGTCAGCGCCAAACTCGATACGCGGATGAGCCGCGTGCTGGCTGAACTTGATCGCATTCTCCAGCAGATTGCGCAGCACCAGCGCCAAGCCGTCGCGATCGCCATTGACCATCAATAGCGGCAAATCGCAAATGACTTCGATCTGCCGCGCGGCAATCTCGCCGCCACACTCGGCAATCACCCGCTGAGTCAATGCCGTCAGATCGAGCACTTGCGATTCCAGTTTGCGCCGCTCCATGCGTGAATAAGCCAGTAAATCATCGATCAACTCATTCATGCGCGTGACGCCCGCGCGCAGGTTGGTGATGAATAAACGCCCTTCGTCATCCAATCGATCGGAATAATCCTCTTCCAGCAAACGGCTATAACCTTCGACACCGCGCAGCGGCGCTTTCAGATCATGCGAAACGGAATACACGAAGCTTTCCAGTGACTGATTCAGCGTATTTAATTCGGCGGTGCGCTCCGCAACCCGTTTTTCCAGATCTGCATTCAGTTGCTGCAATGCCGCTTCAGCCTGCTTCCGGTAAGTGATATCCTCGGTAAACATCGCAATTCCGCCGATTGCGCCACCGGCCTGATACCAGGGCCGCACTTCCCAACGCAGCCATTGCACACTGCCATCCGCCCGCACAAAACGATCCTCGTCGGCGCGGATGACTTCACCGGCCAGGCAACGA
The DNA here is from genome assembly GCF_009833085.1 of Nitrosomonas oligotropha. GTDB lineage: Bacteria > Pseudomonadota > Gammaproteobacteria > Burkholderiales > Nitrosomonadaceae > Nitrosomonas > Nitrosomonas oligotropha. The sequence goes on from NZ_QRBZ01000023.1 coordinate 20,318, forward strand.
CGATGGATAACTTTCCACTCCTCGCCGATCTCCGGAAACACATCGTAATGACATACCCCCAATAAATCACCATCACCCATGTTGTAATCGTTACGCCAGCGTTGACTGAAAGCCAGATAGCGCATGTCCCGGTCGAACATGGCCAATGAGGCTGGCGCGTGCTCAATGAACAACTTGAGCCGCTCTTTGTTTTCCTGCAACGCCATTTCGCCCAGCTTGCGCTCGGTAATATCCTGCACGGTGCCTTGCAGTGCCGCAATCCGGCCATCGGCATCCCGCACCGCTTCGCCGCGCGCGGTGATCCAGCAGCGACAACCGTCCGCACGGACCACTTCCGCATCGCATTCATAAGCAAGTCCCTCGGTCGAACATTTTTCCACCGCCGCCGCAAGATCGTTCCAGCTTTCCGCGGTGAAATACTGTGCAACTTCCTGGTAACTCGCCGGTGGCAGGTCAATGGCACGGCCGTAGATGCGGTAAATTTCTTCCGACCAAGTATTTTCGCCTGTGCCGACATCCCATTTCCAGTGGCCGAAATGCGCGATACGTTTGGCTTGCTTAAGACTGGCTTCAATTTCCTTGCGGCTCTGAATATCTTCAATGACGGCAATGAAGTAATCGGGAGCGCCATCCGGTTTGCGCACTAAAGATACATTGAGATTGATCCAGATCACGCGGCCGTCCTTGCGAATATAGCGTTTCTCCATTGCATACGCAGTGATCTCACCGCTCAGCGCGCGCCTTACGTTATCGATGTCCGCTTCCAGATCATCGGGATAGGTGACATCCTGAAATGTCAGCGCCATCAATTCATCCTGACTGTAACCCAAGATAGCGCAGAGCTTGTGATTGACACGCAACCAATTGCCTTCCAGCGAAACAATCGAAATCCCGGCAGCGGCTTGTTCAAAAGTAGCCTGAAATCGTGCTTCGCTCTGCCGCAGCTGCTCTCTGACACGCTGCCTTTCGAGCACCAGCTTATCGACACGCACCAGGAGCTGATTCACGGTAAAAGGCTTGTTCAGATAATCCTGCACGCCGGATTTCAGCAGATTGACGCAAAGATCGTCATCGGCTTTGGCGGTCAGCATAATGATGGGCACGCCCTCCAGTTCCGCATGCTGGCGTATTTGCCGCACCATGTGCTCGCCACCCATCACCGGCATCATCACGTCGGAAAGGATCAAATCGGGTATCAGCTTCAGCGCCTGCTCCAACCCTTCACGGCCATCGAAAGCGCTGGCTACGCGGTAGTGCGGCTGCAACATGTCGGCAATGAAACGATTCATATCCGCATTGTCTTCAACCACCAGAACCAATGGCAGATGGTTAGAGGTTACCGTTAGCGGCGACGGGGTTCGTTGCGCGCGGCTTTGTAGTTCATCCATGACTTCATGCACAATGATCTCGTCCAGGGAAACCGCTGCATCCCGAAGCGCCGAACCGGCTGGCGCGGCGCGCGGTAGCGTGATCCGGAATAATGCGCCGCCACCCGGCGATTCCTCGAGTTCGAGCTGGCCGTGCAGCAAATCGGCGAAATCCTTGACGATAGCCAGCCCCAAGCCGGTGCCGCCATGCTGCCGGGTTACGCTGTTTTCCACTTGGGTGAAGCGTTCAAACACGTGCGCACGCATTTCCGCCGGTATGCCGGGACCATTGTCCTGCACTTCGATCCGTGCGCACGCTTCAGTTATAACAAGCCGGACGGAAATACAACCTTTATCCTGCGTGAACTTGAATGCGTTTGATAGCAGATTGAGCAGGATGCGTTGCAGCTTTTCACTGTCGCTCTCGACCACGCAGGCCTCCGGAGAGATGACCTGGAACGCGATAGCGCGCTCCTGCGCCAGCAATTCAAAGTAACTTGCCGTAACTCGCACCAGCTCCGCCAAATCGAACCGCGCCCAAAAAACCGGCATGCGCCCTGCCTCAAGCTTAGCCGCATCGAGCAAATCGGTGACATGGCGGTAAAGAATGCGTGCGTTACGCAGCATCAATCCGGTTTCATGACGCTCTTCCGCTGAAGCATTGCTGCCGGTGAGCCAGCGCATGCGGCTTTCCAGCGGCGCGATAATCAGCGTAAGCGGTGTGCGCAGTTCATGGCTGATATTGGCAAAAAACTGCGATTTAAGGTGATCCAGTTCAGTCAGGCGCTGGTTCATCTGTTCCAATTCTTCCATCGCCGTCTTCAAGGCGCGATTCGCTTTCTTTACTTCAGCCGCGCGCTGCATGATCTCCGCTTCCATGCGCTGCGCACGCGCTTCTACTTTGTTCAAGTGCTGCGCATCGTCATTGTCATGGCGGACAACAAACTCGGTCACGTCTTCCGCATGATGCAGAATATAGGTAACCCGGCCCTCTGCATCCAACACCGGCGTATTGACCGGACTCCAGTATTTGACTTCGAAACCTCCACTGCCATCACGCAAGGGAATATCGTACTTTTGCACGCTCATGACATCCGCGCGTTTTTTACTGAGCACATGATTCAGCGAAGTGCGCAAATCTCTGACACTGGCGCAAGCAGGATCGTCCGGATTATCGGGAAAAATCTCAAACAAACCATGACCGACAATCGCATCACGTTCGGTACGCGTCATTTCTACGTACTTGTTGTTTACCGCGGCAATGGTAAAAGCGGAGTCCGCCCGGAGGAGCAAATAAGGATACGGGCTTACTTCAAATAACTGCTGATACGGTGGAATTTCAGGCATGGACATCTCACATTATTATTAAGTGATCAGCAATTATTGGAAGGCACACTATAAGGATATGATTTCTACTTAACAAGTCAGATTTTGCCAGTAGGATTTTTATTACGGAAAACTAAATCGATGGATGCAAGTTTCCCGGCTTAGGCACAGGATTTGTATAAAACAAACCCATCCTGTATGTTTAAGTCTTTCCCACGAATCTTATGCCAATCATCGTGTCACCTATGGAAAAAGCACGGCAAAACAGAAATCAGCAATCGACCAGCAAAGCCGCTGCCGGTCATGTCTCACAGCAAAAGAATGAAAACCGCGGCATGCCGGAATTTACCGACAACCGGCCCGAAGCGGCCGCGCAAAGACGGTTGATCGAAACGATAAACAATAGCCCGAAAGCACGAGCAGCGGCGCAGCTCAAGACGATCATGCGCAATTCATCCAATTCGAAACAAGCCGCGCAACGCGCTACAGCCATTAAACACGAAGCCGGTTCGATTAAGTTCGGCATGCCGCAGGAAGAACAATTGGTGGGGAAGAAAATGGAGGCGGAACTGGATGCTGCCGATCCGGTAATCGGCACCGCCACCGGAACGCAATGGACATGGACGCGGCGCATGCGCAATCTGTTTCGAGGAGCGGGTGTAGTCCGGGGGCACCTGCTCAATCATGATTTAGGCGGGCATGCCATCCCCGAAAACTTGTATCCGATTTCCACCAAAGCAAACTCCGATCACTCGGCGCACATTGAACAGCCTGTCAAGAAACTGCTCAATGAAGCAGCTGACGATATCAAGAAAAACAACAGTGGACATCTGATCAAAGACGTAAAAACGCATTACGTCAACTACTCTGTAACGGTGGCCGAGGACAAAACCGACGATCCGACCAAAGCAACTTTCAAATGCGCCTTTGGTGTCGGCAACAACCCGAAAACACAACAGGATGTCCGCTCCGAACTGGATGTTGACAAAGACCGGTATAGCGCATCGGCGGGGTTGATCCCCGGACAAAGCAAAGTGACACCCTTGGCTGGCTGGGCGCATACCGGCAAATTTCAACCGGGAAAAACAGCCATTGATACCACCAAAATCAGCGCCACAATTCCCGGTAAGTTGTCTAGTGTACCGAAACCGGAGTTGGTCAAAGGCAGTGCACCCAACTATCAACTGATGCTTGAATCTCTATTAGTCTGGGATTCCAAGATAGCAGAACGGACAGCGCACACCACCACATTCGCCACATACCGGGTAGACCAAGGCCCGGTCCAAAAACACTTGCTCGCACTCAAATCGTTTTGCGACGATCTTGAAGATATCGGCGCCGGTCTCAGCCAAGCGAATTTACCGGCCATTGAAAATATCTTAATGGACGCCACTAAAGCAGCTGCAAAAAGTATCTCGCCGCTTAAATTACCGCGCAGCGCAATGAGGCAGCCTTACAAAAAAATCGCAGCGAAGGCCAAAAACGATATGCATTTACTTTATGTTTATTACGCGATCAAAACTGCGCAACCCAATGTCAGCGTCAAAGATATCAAAGGAATCCTGCAAGCCAATTTCGCTTCAAGTACCAATAAAAAGGAAGTAGTACTTGCGCTGCGAAAATTAGAGGATCTTAAGTTGGTTCAACTTAAGAAGGGAAAAGGATGGAATACAGTGTAAGCAAACCGGTTCCAATCGGACCGAACGATCATTATCGTGGCGCGCTCATTAACTGATATAAATCTCCGAAACCTGCTCTATCTTTCCTGCCATCAAGTCACCGTGCACTTGCTCCACACTGGCATTCGGCAGGCGCTTGACCAGTATTCGATCTCCCATGCCGGTGGATTCCTTCAATTGCAGACGCTGATGAGGTTGTTCATGCAGCGGAATGGCTTTGGACGATAGCAATTGAACCGCTTCACGATTTCCAGGCAGCAGGGTGCTCCCCAAGTTTTCAAACTGCAGGGCATTGTCCAAATCCGCGATGAACACATTGCGCTTGGATAAATCGCCAAGTATGTAGTATTTCCAGTACGTCTGATTGGTGGTGAAACGGATATAGAACTTGCGTGCGGCGGCATCCAGGTTTTCCGAGCACAATCCTTCCGCTCCGGCAGTAATGCTGACTCGCACAATAAACACCGGCTTGACCAGATAGTCCTTGCGCTCCAGTATTTCCGGCAAGGGATCGGTTGTCAGCTTCAGCCAAGCATCCGCGGCGGCATGCGCATCCGGATGCAGCATTTGTTTATCCGCCGCATCCCGGGTGACTTGTTGCGTATCGAAAAAAAGAATCGCATCGTCGGGCGGCGCGCCGGGAGCGGTATAGCGGAAGAAGTTGTTGTCCTTGGAAAAAACCTTAAAAGTCAGCACCAAGTCGTCTTCCGCATGAAGACGCAGGATATTGATTTTTTCTTCGTCAAAATAAACGGCAATGCCACTTTCCGATGATTTGAGCAGCAGACCCGCTCTTCTCAATGACACCGCGCACGATTCGCTGGGAACGAATTCCAGGTTTTTGCACAGCTGCCCGGAGAAATAATCATGTTCAACAGTCACATTGACGAGTAAACGATAAGCACCCATATTCCGCTCAATCTATGGTTATTTTCCAGATCAACCCAACCCATTCCTGAAACACTATTGCACCGTCGGCTTCGGTTCGCCCACAACCGGGATACGGCCAACCACATCCTCGTTATCGAAGGCCACCATGCGCACCTTATACAGGATGGATGGCAAATACTTACCGCCCAATGAACCCCATAAGTTACTGAGATCCTGAATTGAAAGATTTTCGATGTCCAGGATCAGCTTTTCGATGCGGTCGTCCATCTCGGGCGCTGTCTGATGATTGATCACATGATTCTTCTGAAAAAAAATGATCGTGCTGGATAAAAATTTCAGCGCTTCGGGATAATTATTGCCGGTAAAATTCGCCGCCATCATCAGGTGCAAATTGAAATAGAGCGGCACGCTGCTCTGCACCCCCCGCTCGCCCACTTCATGCGCGCTGATTTGCCGGAACGGCACGGAATCTTTCTCGATGTTCACCAAGAAAACAACCAGCTTATTATTGACATTGACCGCCACCGTACCGTCTATCTCCAATAAATTGGAAACCACCACCACGTCTTCACCCAGATTGTAAGTACGGCGCAAATATTGATTCAGTTGTGTCGCAAGCAGTTGCACGGCCACGTTGATCATAATGGATATCGATAAACCTTGTTATGGGTGAATAAGGCGAGCTGTTACTGAACGAATCAACCGGCTGAAGGCGCATACAATACCTCCGCTTTTCAAGCACGAATGTACTGGAAGCCCGTTTCACTGTCAAACACACGCCCACCCGGCATTCCGTGCGGTTTACAGCGCTGCAACCGTCCATTCGGGAACTTCGGCGCCCTTCGATAGCAAGCGGAACGGCATTCCGCCGGGTTTGAGAAAGGGGGGCATTTGCGCATCCTTGCGGATACACCCGTTGCCCTCGCACTGCAAGACGATGTAAGCACAGCGATGCCCCCAATTGGCCTTGGGTTCAAGATCGACAAACACAATCTGCGCCTCCCAGGGAGTATCAATCAGCGCATCTCCGGCGTGAATTCTGGCTCCGGCATGCGCAATCTCGCGGCTCAGATAGACGATCGCGTTGGATAACGTTTCATCGTCAAAGACCGCTCTGACACGCTCGAAAATGCCCTGATCGGATGCTCTCATCTACCCAGCGTTTTTTTCACCACTTCGCCCAGCGTTGCCCGCAGCTCTTTCTCTTGCGCCGCGGACGCATTTTCCAGCTTGCTTTCAATTTCCCTCAACTGCGGCACCAGCTTGGCGTGGACCATATCGTAAAACTCAGGAATCGGTTTGCGCAGGTAATACGGTTGCAAAACTTCCACCAGCAAACGGCAGTAAATCGGCCAGACGTGCCAGTAGCGCTGCCCGAGGAAACAGTTACCAGCCGCTACCGAGGACCGGCTAAACACCGGCGTGTCATACGGATCGTGCACCGAATCGGCGTAGTCATGCGCCTCGCGCGCGGAAACCTTGCCGGATCCGTCCGTATCGGGATTGGATGCCAGCGCGCCGCCATACGGCGTATGCCCCGCCATTGCAGCAATCCAATCGCGTGCAAACGGATCGAATTGCGCGCCGCCGATCGAGTTATTCAGCTCTAAACAAGCGGACGAAACGCTGGTGTAAGTTGCAGTCGATTTCGCCAGAATCGGTGCATTGAAACCACCGGCATGGCACTGCTCCATCATCACCATCATGCAGTAATGTTTCGGCAGCGTTGCCAGCGTATCGGCAAAATCCGAAGCGAGATAATCAGCTCCGCTGTAGGTGCACAGATAAGATTGTGTGCCGTTGTGACCGCCGTGATTATTGGTATGGATCAACAGCAGATCGTCCGGTTTTAATTTTGCCTTGAGTGTATTGAAAACCGTATCCAGATCGGCTTTTGTACCCTTACCGTTGACCGGCATCCGATAGGCGGTCGTGTCTCCCGGCCAGCTGACCACCGGATGCGGATTGCCGCTATAGTTGATCGTACCGTCGTAGTTCAGCACGAAGATATTCGCGGCGGGAAAACCGTAAATATCGCGCAAGGTACGGTAGAGAAACTCCAGATCGTTGGTGTGCCGGTTGTTCGATGCACCCGAGAACAACACCGCATAACGCTGGCCTTTCGTCCAACGGATCGGACAACGCAGCCACGGTAGAACGGGATAGTAGATCTCAGGCTCAGCGATCTTGATCGGGGTATGAAACGGTTGAAAAGTCTTCGGAATATCCGCCGTCATGTAAGGCGGAAACTGAGCGCTCACCTCATTGTACAAATCCCCGGTTGCCGCATCGTGCAACAAGTAGCGGCACGGATGCGACCAGTTGAACAACGGTGCATCGTCCGCGAAAACCATGATGGAATCCCGCTCCAAGGCTATGCGCTGCTTGTACGCCAGAACAACTTCACCCTTTTTGAGCACTTGGTTTTCGATATGGAGATTGGTGTTACGCGCAGCTTGCCAAGACAGATTACTGACAATGCCGGATTTAATTTTGCTGATTAATGCAGAATCTTTTGCCATGATGTGCCTCCCGTGGATAGAAAAAATAGACCTACTTTTTCATCAGAAATAATGCACTCAGAGTTTGATTATCCGCTACGACTGATAAATCGAAACCCTGTTTCAGTGTGATCCAATCAGCACAAGAAAACAAGACATTTTGATGTGATCCACTACGGCACTCAACAATGAGTTGAGGTGTGAGAATCGGGAATTTAAGCCGATCAACGAAACACCACGGAAGGTACCCGGCACAATCTGAAACAGCAACGGATGCCAGAGCTACATACTTGTCATTAAAAACAGGGCTTCATCACCCCATCTCATCCGGCTGCTTGCGCATGACAATTGGAAACCAAACACATACCGCCAAAACCCTTCATTGCCGCGCCGAGTTCATTCAGCACTTTTTGCGCCCTGTCTTCTTTGCAAGCAAGAATTACCACAATGTTTTCAGCAGGTGTCAGAACATCATCGGGATTGCGGATACCCCGCGATCCGACACCGCCGACATTCTTGAAAACGGTATAGCCACGCACTTCGGATCTCTCCAGCAATTCCGTCAACTGATCGAGATACTCCGTTCCAATAACGATTTCGAATCTTTTCATTACTATTGAATCATCCATCAACTCTTCCCCAAAACACAGATCATTATTAACCCATTACTTGAAAATCAGACGCCCCCCGCAGGCATGTTTCAATGATTTTCCGGTCGCTATCACGGGGGCGCAATCCATACTGCATTTAACCCGAGCTGTTATCTCTTACAGCTTCAAGATAAACAGGATGACCGGTTTCCAGCTTGGCAACCTGATAAATCTTGTAGTGCTTCATCGTTGCGGACGGCTCCGTAACCGCAGCCAAGTAAAACGTAATCGTGTAAAGAAGGGTAATTGCATAAACTACAACCAGTTGTGGTGCTTTTAATAACTCTTTAATTTCCATTTTTTCCTCTTTTAGGACATTTGCCGGTTATTTATACAAATCAGAAAAAAACACATAGCTGACTCGAATAAATATCCAGGTTAATAATACGTTCTTTCAGGTTGACAATAAAACTACTCGCTTATCAACCAATCACCCTCAATTGCAGTGACCAAAGAACAAACAAAATAAGGCTTGATATATAATAGTCATTTAAATGCAATGATAAAAACCCTACTGACTTAAGATACAAATTAAATATCTCACCTTGGAATAGATAATATAGATTGAATGTCTCGATGATAAGTCCGATAAAGTGAAACATTTTGTTTCCTAATTAGATACAATAACACGATGCAAGATCTCAATCTTTTCGTTATTTTTGCGCGAGTGGTAGAAACGGGCAGTTTTGCCGAAGCGGCGCGGCGCATGGACATCTCTCGTTCAGCGGTTAGCAAAGCGGTCGCAAAGCTTGAGAAGGATCTCAGCACCCGCTTACTGCTCCGCAGCACGCGGCATCTCAGCCTGACGGAATCAGGCGTCGCGCTGTCGGAACATGTGAAACGCATTCTGGAAGAAGCCGAGCACGCCGAGCGGGCGATCAATAGCCTTCATGACGAGCCGCGCGGAACCCTGAAAGTGAGCACACCAAGCTCATTCGGAACGCGCCATATCGCTCCGGCGCTGCCTTGTTTTCTCGCGCGCTATCCTGAAATCAAAGTTGATTTGACGATTACCGATCATCCGGGCGATTTGATTGAAGAAGGGTACGACGTGCAAATCCGCGTGACCAATGAACCTGACCCTAATCTGGTGGCACGCAAGATTGCGCCTGTCCGCCGCATATTGTGCGCAACCCCGCAGTATTTCCAACAACGGGGCATACCCCAAACCCCGGCCGATCTGGTGAACCATAACTGTCTCGATTGCGCGCTGTCACCCGAACAGGGTTATTGGCGCTTCGACGGACCGGAAGGCAAAATCAAGGTTCCGATATCCGGAACCCTGCGGATCAACGATAACGATGCACTCGCGCAAGCAGTGCTGTATGGATTGGGCATTGCCCTGCTGCCTACGTATACGATTGGCATGGAATTACAAAAAGGGCGGCTGCAAACGGTGTTGCCGGACTACTTATCGGTAGAGCGCCATATTTACGCTTGCTATCCTCCCAGTCGGCATTTACCCATAAAAATACGCGCCTTTATTAATTTCCTAGCGGAACACGTCGGCGACATGCCTTATTGGGACCGGTCTTTAGTGAAATGAATATCGTGTCCAATCCAGAACCTGCCAGTTCCTTTCACTTGCGCTGTTTGCAACATTTATTTTCTTATTTATCTGGAAATATATGATGATTATTTTGACCACCGTCTTGCGACATTGCATAGAAGATTATTGGACAAAACGTTTTATAAATTACGATAGGTGATCAATGCCAAGACAGCCTTACCTACCTACATATTCAAGATTCAAATACACTATAGGCGCGCTTGTTGTAAAAGAAAGGCCTGAGTTATGTGCCGTTATCGGGAAGTGCATTTCTCTATGGTCGCATGTAGATAATGAGATGGGAAATTTGCTCGGGATATTACTAGGCACAGAAACCGAAGCAGCTCTAGAGGTCTTTCTTACACTTCGGAAAGCAAGCAACCAACGAGAAGCATTGAATGCTGCTGCAAAACACAAGCTTTCTGGTAAAGAAAAACAAGTTTTTGAGGCCATCTTACAGGTATATAGCTCATTAGAGAATCAGCGTAATGATCTTGCGCATGGCTGCTTTGGTATATGTCCAGACGACGCAGATATTCTTTTCTGGATTGAGCTTAAACATCACATCCATTTCCAAGTAGAGGTACTTGCAAACGAAGCAAATGGTAAATTTGAAAATGATCGTCACGCAAGACTCAAACCCCACCTTTTTGCCTATAGAAAATCAGATCTTGAGTCCCTGTATAGTCAAATGGAAGAATTCTGGCGGATCATATTTTACTTTAATGGTTACTTGCGAAACCCAAGCGACCTTGATCGGCAAGCCGAATATCATCGCCTTCAGGCCTTCCAACTAATAAAAAATGCCCTTAAAAAATAATGAAAAAAATCAGAATAAAAACTCACCGCGCATGAATCAATTGACTCGGCGCAGGTACGGTTGAAGTCATTCTCGGCGCAGTCCAGTGCGTGCTCCAGCGTACGAACGGCATATCGCGGTTCACCGCGGTATGCGTGGTTGCCGCATACAGGGTGCAATCCACGCTTCTGCCGGTAATTTCATTGGTCCACTCTGCGCGGATTTTCTCAGGCGCTAGCGTCGCGACGGTTAAGCGTTCGCATAGCTCGTAGTTGGCTGACCATTGGTTGCGCAATTGCCGCTGCGCAGGGTCGCCGCCGTAGATCGAATATGAAGTGCAACCGGCCAGCAGCAGGATGGGTACGACGAGCAGTGATTTCATGATGGTGTGCATAGGAATATAGTGATCCGTTTTTACCAAATCTTGGTGGCCGCAAAAGGCACACCATTTGGCAGTGAGCAGACATAATTGGGATTGATCGGGCGGCATGATTTCTGGGTCAGCGTTAATGTCGTCGGTGAAGTAAAAACGACATCGGTGACGGCATCGATATTATCATTGATTAAGCGAGTCAGCCGCACCGTGCCGTCCTTGATGTCACCCCACGACGCGCCCCAGCGTCTATTGCCGTCGAAATCGGGCGGATTGAGTCCGACAAAGATCAGTTTGCCGCTATTCTCCGAGGTCATTAAATAGCCCGCTTCCGGCAAGCCATCGATGGTCCAGATACCGTCGTAGGGACCGGCAGCCTGAGCAAGGCCGACATTCAGGTACAAGAACAACGCGCTGACGATTTTCTTCATGTTCCATTTCCCTCCTTAAGAGATGCTTTTGTTATCTTTTTTAGGATTAAAAACAAAGCCGCACTGACCAAGGAAGCTCTGAAAAAGGTAGCGAGCGATGCTCAGGCAAGGCGAAATCAAGTGAAAAAGCGCAATTTACAATGAGTAAATGAGCATTTTGAGCTTGATTTCAACGCAGCTTGAACGAGCGCAGTCATTTTTCAGAGCTTCCTTAACGCCGCTTCTGCCCCAATATCGACCCAAGCAAACCACGGGTAATTTCGCGTGCAATGGACGAACCCACCGAACGGGCGGCGCTTTTTGCAAAAGCATCAAGCACGCTTTCCCGCCGCCCGCCACGCTTACCGGTTGAACCCAGCAGCAAATCGCCCAGATCGGCCAGCACGCCCTCGCCCGCAGGTTTGCGCACACTTCCGGAGCCGCCCGTTTGCGCTGAATGACCCAGCGGTTTTTCAGCACCGCCGCGTGCTTGCAGCAATTCAAAAGCACTTTCGCGGTCGATTTCCTGCTCGTACACACCGGCTACAATCGACGACTGTATCAGTTCGTTGCGTTCGTCCGCCGTAATCGGGCCAATTTGGCTGACCGGCGGCAATATCATGGCGCGCTCGGTCACGCAGGGCGAACCGTCGGCATCGAGAAACGAAACCAACGCCTCGCCAACGGACAGCTCGAGAATGGCTTGTTTGACATTCAATTTCGGATTGGGCCGCATGGTTTCGGCAATCGCATTCACCGCTTTCTGATCGCGCGGGGTAAAGGCGCGTAACGCATGCTGCACGCGATTGCCGAGCTGGCTCAGCACTTTCTCGGGAATATCGAAAGGATTCTGCGTGACGAAATAAACGCCGACGCCTTTGGAGCGGATCAACCGCACGACTTGCTCGATTTTCTCCAGCAGCGCGGGCGACGCCATGCTGAACAACAAATGCGCTTCATCGAAAAAAAACACCAGCTTAGGCTTCTCGCGGTCGCCGGTTTCTGGCAGATTTTCGTACAGCTCGGAAAGCATCCACAGCAAAAAGGTGCTATACAGCCGCGGTGAGTTCAACAATTTATCGGCGGCCAGAATATTGACGACGCCTTTGCCGTCAATGGTTTGCATCAAGTCATCGATATTCAGCATCGGCTCGCCGAAGAATTTGCCGCCGCCCTGCTTTTCTATTTGCAGCAGACTGCGCTGGATAGCGCCGATCGAAGCGGGCGACACGTTGCCGTATTGGGTTTTGAACTGATCCGCATTGTCACCGACAAATTGCAGCAAGGCGCGCAAATCCTTCAGATCGAGCAGAAGCAGACCATTATCGTCGGCCACTTTAAATACCAAAGTGAGCACGCCTTCCTGCGTTTCATTCAGATTCAGCAAGCGCGACAGCAGCAGCGGCCCCATATCGGAAATCGTCGCGCGAATCGGGTGGCCGTTTTCCTGTAATACATCCCACAACGTCACCGGAAAGCCTTCCCATTGCGGCGCATCCAGATGCAGCATGTCCAAACGGGCTTGCATTTTCGCGAACAAGGTTCCGGGCTTGCAGATGCCGGTCAAGTCGCCTTTGATATCCGCCATGAATACCGGCACGCCGATGCTGGAAAAACTTTCCGCCAGCTTTTGCAGCGTCACCGTCTTGCCGGTGCCGGTCGCGCCGGTAATGCAGCCGTGCCGCGTGGCCATCGCGGGCAACAGCGCCAAATCGGATTGCTTGGTTTTAGCGATAATCAAGGGATCAATCATAATGTCTCTCAACTCTCAGTTGGCGTGCAAAAAATGTACTGAAACCACGATTGTAAGTCAAACGGCAGCAAAGGCAATCAAAACACGCGCGCGGCTGTATACTATCCGCTTGGCTTGTGTACAGGTTTCGAGGATTGATCGGCACGTGAACAAACAGCTCATCTACGGCGATATCGGCGGCACCAAAACCATTCTGCAAATGGCTGAAATTACCGCCGATGGCCAGATCCATGAGCGCTGCACGCAGCGCTACGACAGCACGGCTTTCGCGACTTTCTCCAGTATGCTCGAAGCATTCTTCAAGCAGACCGCCGCAGCCAATCCACCCGCAGCGGCCTGCTTTGCCATGGCGGGTCCCATTGCCGGTCAACAGGCCACTCTGACCAATTTACCCTGGCAGATCGGCAGTGCGGACATCGCGCATGCCTTCTCGATTCCATCGGTGAAACTGATCAATGATTTTGAAGCCGTTGCGCTGGCGGTTGAAAATTTACCCGGCAGTGATCTGATCACACTGCAAACCGGAAAGCCGCATGCGCAGGCGATGCGTGTCGTATTGGGCGCGGGTACTGGAATGGGGGTGGCATGGCTCACCCCGGTAAACAACCGCTACCTTGCATGGCCCACCGAGGCGGGTCATATCGATTTTGCGCCGGTCACTGCGTTGCAGATTGCCTTGTTGGAATCGCTGCAACAGCGATTCGGGCATGTGTCGGTGGAGCGTTTGTTATCCGGCGCGGGGCTCACGAATATTTTTAAATTTTTGCAACAGAACGCAGCGGCATCTTCAGATTTACCGCCCATCCCGCTGGAAGAAGATAGCGGCGGTACCATCGCTGCGTTGGCGCAAACGCAAAAACATCCGGTTGCGATCCAGGCGCTCGAATTATTTGCTGAGATTTATGGCGCGTATGCAGGTAATCTCGCACTGGCTGGTTTATGCCGCGGCGGTGTTTATATCGCGGGTGGCATCGCGCCGAAAATTATCGATATACTGAGCGGCGGCGGGTTTATGTATGCCTTTCACGCAAAAGGAAGATTCTCGGCATTGCTGCACGAAATTCCGGTGCATGTCGTCACCAACCCTGCCATCGGCTTACTGGGGGCACGGCAGGAAGCCCGCCGGTTGCTCGATAACGGCCCGTAAATTCCCTAAAATCCGCACCCAACGTACCGCGCTAGCGGATTCCCGCCTGCAAATCCAATCAATTAGCCGGTGCTGGGTGTATCATAGCAACGATCATTCTCAGCAAGGAGAGCCTGCATGTTTCCGCGTACCGCCTTCACCATCACCGTTAATCCTAAAATACCCCCGCGTCTGAAGCGCCTGGAAGAGTTGGCCAATAATCTCTGGTACAGCTGGGATCGCGCCACGCGCACGCTGTTTTCCCGGCTCGATCCGTATTTATGGGAAGCGGTAGGCCATAACCCGAAGGCGTTTCTGAAACGTGTGGACGAATCGGTGTTGCTGAAAGCGACCGAAGACCGGGTTTTTCTCGCCACCTACAATAGCATTCTGTCGACGTACGACTCCTACCATGATGCTTCGGCACTGCAAAACAGCAAGGGCGGATTGAACTCGCAAGATCAGGTGGCTTATTTCTGCTTTGAATTCGGTTTCCACGAAAGCCTGCCGATTTATTCCGGCGGTTTGGGCATTCTCGCCGGTGACCACTGCAAAGCCGCGAGCGATTTACATTTGCCTTTCGTCGCCATCGGCCTGCTGTACCGCCAAGGGTATTTCTTTCAAACCATCGATAGCAAGGGCAATCAGCAAGTCACCTATACCATTTCCGATTTCGAGGATCTGCCCGTCACGCCGGTACTACGTCCGGATGGTTCGGGCTTGCAGATCGAAGTGCCGTTGCTGCACCGGCAAGTGACCGCAAAAATCTGGCAAGCGAAAATCGGCCACGTCACGCTGTATCTGCTCGATACCGATTTGCCGGAGAATTCGCCGCAAGATCGATACATCACGCACAATCTATACGGCGGCGACAGAACCATGCGGATCGAGCAGGAAATCATTCTCGGCATGGGCGGTGTGCGCGCATTGCAGGCGCTCGGCATCCAACCGACGGTTTGGCATATCAACGAAGGACATGCTGCGTTCATGATTCTTGAACGGATTTACAACCGGGTGCAGCAAGGGCTGGATTTTGCCAGCGCCCTGGAAAGCGTCGCAGTCAATACCGTTTTTACCACGCACACCGCGGTGCCTGCCGGGCATGACTATTTCAACGCGGAAATGATGCAGACCTATTTTGACAATTTTTACCGTGGATTGAATATTACACGGGAAGAATTCATGGCACTCGGCCATGTGCCCGGCAGCCCGGATTTCAATATGACAGCGCTGGCGATTCACGGCTCGCGCACGCATAACGGCGTCAGCAAGATACACGGCGGCGTGTCGGCGAATATCTGCCGCGATTTGTGGCCGCAGATCGAGCCGGAAGAAAACCCGATGTCGTATATCACCAACGGCGTGCATGTGCCGACTTTCCTGGCGCAGGAATGGTCCGATCTGTTCGACCGTTATCTCGGTCATGAATGGCGCAACAAAATGTGCGACACCGAGTATTGGTCACGCATCGATACGATACCGGATCATTTGTTCTGGAGCGTGCGGCAATCGCTGAAATCGCAAATGTTTTACGGCATCCGTTCGCGCATCACCGAACAAAACGCCCGGAATCGCGGCTCCGAAGCGCATCTCGACCGGTTGCTGAAGTTTGTCGATCCGATCAACCCGAATGTGTTGACACTGGGCTTCGCGCGCCGCTTCGCCACCTATAAACGCGCAACGTTGTTATTTGAAAACCTCGACTGGCTGCGGAAAATCATCCTGGATCAGGAACGCCCGGTGCTGTTGCTGTTCGCCGGAAAAGCGCATCCCGCCGATGTGCCGGGTCAGGACTTAATCCGGCGCATCAGCCAGGTTGCCAACTTTCCCGAGTTTGAGGGACGGCTGCTGTTAGTTGAAGGGTACGACTTGCGCCTGGCCCGGCGGCTGGTCGCCGGTGTCGACGTCTGGCTGAACAATCCGATTTATCCATTGGAAGCCAGCGGCACCTCGGGCATGAAAGCGGGTATCAATGGCGCGATCAATCTGAGTGTGCTCGATGGCTGGTGGGGGGAAGGTTACGACGGCAAAAACGGCTGGGCGATCAAACCCGGCCCGGAAGATATGGAAGGCGTTGTGCGTGATCAGGAAGAAAGCCGCGCATTGTATGAAATCCTCCAAGATCAGGTGATTCCGTTGTATTACAACCACGGCAAGCTCGGCTATTCGCCGGGCTGGGTCAAAATGGCCAAGCATTCGATGATCTCGCTGCTGCCGCGCTATAACGCGACCCGTATGGTGGATGAATACGTAACCCAATTCTACCGCCCGGCCAGCACCAAAGGCGCGCTCTACTCCGCCAATCAATTCACGGAAGCAAAAAATATCGCCGCATGGAAAGCCAAAATCAAACAAGCATGGCACGGTGTCACGTTACGCCGGCTGGATGCGCCGTGCGAACGCATCGATTTTGACGAAGCGATGAATTTCAAGGTTGCGGCAAAACTGAACAATCTGGCGCCTGAGGATGTCGTCATTGAATTATTGATCTGCCGCCAGTTCAAGACCACACGGCTGTGCAATTTCAACCATTTCAAGTTTACCTTTACCGGCATCGAGGATTCGGACGAGCACTTGTTCGAACTCAAACTGACCCCGGAATTATGCGGCAAGCAGGAGTATTTCATCCGCATTTACCCACATCATCCGCTACTGACTCATCCGCTGGAGATGGGGTTGATGGTGTGGTTGTAACCGGCCGGAACCGGGATCTCGGAAATCACCCGGTGAATACGATAACCGCTACTCCGGTTGCCCCGGAGTAGCGGCCCGCAATGCAGCGTATTACCTCGTTCGCGGTATCTATTCACCATGAAACCGGTAAAATCAGTTATTATCCCGCCCGGTATTTTCAGGCCGTCGTAACTCATTAATGAACCTCTATTATCGCCAGTGAAAGATGAAATATTCAAAATGGCTGTTGCTTGCCGCGGCAAGCAGTATTTTTCAATTTGTTGCTTCCCCCGCTCCACTCCATGCCAGCAATTTAAGCAATCTAAAGAATTTCATTAAAGACAGCCGGGTGGAATTCGGCGGATGGGTGAATGGCGGTGCAACCTTTAATCCGAGTCAGTCAGACGGCTTTAATGGACCGGTTGCTTTCGCCGATCAGGCCAATCGTTTTCAGTTGAATCAATTCAACACGTTCATTCAACGTCAAGTGGTTTCCGAGACCAACAAATGGGATTTTGGCGGGCGATTCGATTTCCTGTTCGGAACCGATGCCGTTTTCACTCAAGCCTTTGGCGTACCCACTTTTGATGTTAATACCGGCGAAGCGCTCAAGCGCAGCAACTGGGATCTCGGCTTGTGTTGCGCTTCTACCAGAACCTACGGCATCGCGTTGCCGCAAGCTTATTTGGAAGCCCATGTGCCCATTGGCAGAAAAGGCATTAATATCAGGGCAGGTCATTTTTACTCCCCGACCGGTTTTGAAACAGTTCCGGCACCCGACAATTTCTTTTACACGCGCGCTTATTCTTTTAATGCCGGTGAACCTTTCACCCATACCGGTTTACAAGCCAGTTATATCATCGATAAAAATTGGTCGATTCTGGGCAGCGCCGTAACCGGCAGCGCCACCGGAGGCTGGGATGGCGGCTGGGACAAACAGCTGGGCAACTGGAGCGGAATTGCCGGTTTCACCTGGAAAAGTGACAACCAAGCCACATCGTTCAATGCCACTGGCACTTACGGCGAAACCTCAACACACAGCAGTGAATCGTGGGGAATGTTTAACCTCGTGCTGCAACACAAAATCAATCCCAAAACCTTACTGGTCTTGCATCATGTGCATGGGTTTGCGGATGGCATTCTATTGAACAATCTGAAATACGCCAATGTAGTCAAAGATACCCAGTGGATGGGATTGGTGACGCATCTGTACTACGATCTGACTGAAAATGTATCGATCGGATTTCGTGGCGAATGGTTTCGCGACAGAGACGGATTCCGCAATCCTTCGCCATTCCGGATCGCAGCGGCAACCAATATTGTCCATGGCGTGCCGGTAAGCTATGCGGGAAATATCAGCAACGTGACGGTTGCGCCTGCCGATTATTACGCGGCCACGGTGGGATTGAACTGGAAAGCGGCTAAAACGTTAAAACTTCGATGGGATCATCTGAAAAAGCTTACCATCCGGCCGAATATCCGCTATGACAGTGTGGATGCCTATCGTACTGTTGCGTACAAACCGTTCGCTGGCCATAAGGATCAGATTTTATTCACGCTGGATTTTGTGCTTCCCTTTTAAGAAGTAGCTTTAAATCAGGGTTTTGACTGGAAATCGATGTTGCAGGTTTTTTGTTGCAGGTCTTAAAGACCAACCACCGAAAAATTCGGTGGTTGTTCGTTACTTACTCAAAGGCCTTTGTTCACAGAACTCTCTGGACTCTTTGAAGTGAGGTCACGATCTTGATTAGCTTTCGCTTTATTTATTACTTCGCCCTTTTGCTCTAACGCCATTTTTCTATGGAAATCAGCATGTATCTGAATTTCCCGCAAAGCCTTTTCGTATTCACGAACGTTTGCTGATGCATGCGATTGAGCTTCTAGACCTTGTCTGCCAAAGTAATAAGGATGCGCTTCATACTCTCTGAGAACTTTTTTATTCTCCCGCAACCTTGCTTTGGTTTCTCTCCCTATATCCTCATAATACTTAACTAGAGCATCATGATCATTATTGGAAATTCCGACTGGCGCAGCGACGGAACTCATGTGTGCGCAAGCGGATAAAATGGAAATTGTTAAGAATAGTGAAAATACTTTCAGTGCTTTTTTGATCGATTTTTTCCAATCGTATATCAATAATGTCATTTTAATTCCTCCAAGGTTCAGTGTAGGTTGGGAAAGCTTTTGTGTATGACAGCAATGCCATTGCACTTGACATCATAGAAACCCTCCGCGCTCGGGCGTTTGTCGAAAAAATCACGACACTTGTGATCATATTTCTCTCCTTCATTAATTGTGAATCAGAAAAAAAACTATAGTTTTTTTGGCAAGGAAAATAGTGCGTTTTACCCATCAAAACCACAGTTCCTGTTGTAGTTATCATTAACCACAATCCATTCAAGGTCATGAAATATAAGACCTTTTTTCAATGGATAATAAATTTTATCATAATCAAAAATGAAAGCCAACAAAATATCTGACTTTTTTACTCGGGAATAGTTCGAGAGGGAAAAAACGGTATGAAAAACACCAAAATAACGCAGCCCACACATGCTTTGCACGCTGCTGGGTAAATGGTAATCTTGTTCAATGCCAGCCCGGTTGACTGGATATTTGGATGCTCTATTGTGCATCCAAGTCGAGGATGTTCAGGCCTTGGTTAAGATAAAAATCCGTTCGAAACAATAAACCCGCAAAGGAGAAATTCACATGAATAATAATCCCGTAGGATGGTTTGAAATTTACGTGCAGGATATGGATCGCGCCAAGCGTTTTTATGAATCGGTTTTCCAAACAAAGCTGGAGCGGCTGGAGAGTCCTGCGGGAATTCCGGTTGAGCTGTGGAGTTTTCCCATGATTAAAGGTCAAATGGGCGCATCGGGTGCGCTGGTGAAAATGGCGGACGGGCCATCCGGCGGAAATGCCGTACTGGTCTATTTCTCCTGTACGGACTGTGCCATTGAAGCGGCGCGCACCGCCTCTGCGGGAGGACATCTAATGCGCGAAAAAATGTCCATCGGCCCCTATGGCTTTATCGCTTTGATCCGCGACACCGAAGGCAACATGATCGGTTTGCATTCCATGCAATAGCGTTCTACTTTCAACCGCAATAAAAAACCCCGCTACACGGAGCGGGGCATCAAACCGGCCGGAATTGAATTATTTGTTACGCACCCCGGCGCGCTTTTGTTCAAGCACCTTGGCAACGGCTTTGATATCGGCTTCGCTGATACCGGCCAGCTCGGCTTGTTGACCGATGATTTGAATGAATTTTGTAATTGTTCTGTCCGGAATATTGCGCCCCTTGTGAATCTTAGGCATCGAACCGCGGCACTTATGGCCGGTATCGAGCACAGTGCCGTCATGCCGTGAAGAACCGCCCAAGTCATGATCCAGCATCATAGCCAGGCACTGCGAAATATCCACGGGGGTTTCCGTCAAATTGCCAAAGAACGATGCGATTTCACGATCGGACAATAAAGCAGGCACGGCATAGTTATGCAAAAACGCCAAAATGCCATAATACCCTCCCAACCTGGCCGCAACCGAATCGCTTCTGATCACGAGGCGCGGTTCGTCCGTGCTGTCACTGGCATCCGTTTGCTGAACGCCGGTCTTGATTTGATCGGCCATAACCGAACCGATGCCATCGATAGCAACGAGCGCGCAAATCAGAGCGATTGCGAGATATTTAACCCATTCCGGTGAAACTTGTCTTGATTGTGCAAACATCATGATTTCCTCTCCTGTTCATTCATTTCACGTTATTGTCTCCAGTGCGCGTTTCCGCTCTCACTGGCAGTCCGTGGAATCCCCGGAAAGTATTTTCCGGGTGCCTCCATTGCACAATACGCAGCCACGTGAAATTTGGATGCAAACCATCACAAGATTTTTGGAATTTCCGCATATTCAATCCATATACAGACACTTAAATCGCACTCGTGAGAGAAAGCCGGTTCACTCAATCATGCAGCAGTCATAGTCCGCTGCATCCAAACCGCAGATTCCTTCGTATAGGTTTGTAGAAGCGATCGCTTTCATATCGCTTGAGATAGCTCATCAACCGGAGGAGGGAAAATTTCATGCCGAAGCAAACTATCAAAGTCGTTGCGCACGTCATCGCGCACACAGACAAAATTCCGCAAGTACAAACGATTTTGCAAAAAATCGTCGCGCCCACACGCCAGGAAGCTGGGTGCTTGAGCTACCAGTTATTGCACCATCGTAATAACCCCGCTACATTTTTGTTCATCGAAGAATGGACAGACGAAAATGCCATCGCCGCACACTTCGGCACGCCGCATATTCAGCAAGCGCTGGCAGAAATAACACCCCTGCTGGCTCAGGCACCGGACATCCAGCGATACACCTTACTGGCCTGACATGTCTATTCAGCCAAATGACACTGAGGAGGAACCCGCAATGGCTGCAACCGGGAGATGTGCATATCCCCAGAAAACTGGCGCGCAGCCGGTTTACCACGCCGTATTATCAGCAATTTCTGGTGTGACGGTCATTCGCTGCTTGAACCAGGAAGCGAGGAAAAATCAAACGCGAACGCATCTGATGATATATTTCAGCACAAGAAATGAACACGGTTAATCATAATGATTAGGGTTTGATCAGCAGTGGCAACAAGCGCTACCAACCGCAGTGACTGTAATGCCGACGATGCGCAAATGCATGCGTGGGTCACCGCTATCGCCGGGCATGACGAACAAGCATTGGCGGAGCTATACGAAGCAACGCTGGCGCGCGTTTATGGCATCGCGCTGCGGATCACACGTAATCCGCAAGCGGCGGAAGAAGTGAGTGAGGATGTGTATTGGCAGTTGTGGCGCGAAGCGCCGCGTTTCGATGCGCAGCGCGGCAATGTCATCGCATGGCTGTTGACGATCGCGCGCAGCCGGGCATTGGATTACTTGCGCAAGGAAGATCATGCTGAACTTTGCGAGGAACCGGAGCTTCTATTAGCCCATGAGCCTTCGCACGACGGCGATCCGCAAGATTTGCTGGCGGCTACGCAGCATAATCTGAAATTAAATCAGGCGTTGCAGCAGCTCGAACCGGTACAGCGGCAATTGGTCGCGATGGCTTTCTTCCGCGGCTTGACGCACGAGGAGATCACCGTTTTCACGGGCATGGCGCTGGGCACGGTGAAGTCGCATATCCGCCGCGCCCTGAAACAGCTGCACGAGGTGCTGGAAGACGATTTAATCAAAGGCTTTGAACGATGAAAAAACCCTACTCATTAGACCCGGACAATCCGCAAGACGCGGAAAAAGTCGAATCGGCTTTGCTGGAGGGATTGGCGTCGTTGCAGCCGAGCACACAACAACGCGCAAAAATCCGCACACAGCTTTTTCAGCGCATTCATGCCAGCACGGCTGCGGAATCGTCGCGCATCACGGTGCGCAGCGATCAAGGCCAGTGGCGCAAGATCCGCCCCGGCGTGCGCGCCAAAACGCTGGATAAAAACAGCCGCGCTTTCCTGCTCGATCTCGAGCCCGGCGCCAGCCTGCCGATGCACCGCCATCATGAAGACGAAGAATGCGTAGTATTGCGCGGATCGGCCAGTCTCGGAGACCTCAGAGTGAGTACCGGCGATTATCATTTGGCCCGCGCGGGCAGCCGGCATGGCAAAATCTCATCGGAAAGCGGCGCGCTGCTGTACTTGCGCGGCATACCGGTAGGCCACACTGCGGAAGTCGCACGCGATCTGCTCACCGCGTTCCTGCCCGGCGAAGGCCGCGAATTGATCACCATCCGCGCCACCGAAGGCGAATGGTCGGACGTAGCGCCCGGCGTCTCCAGCAAACCGTTATACGACGATGGCCATACCCACTCGGCGCTGATCCGCATCGCCGCCGATGCGTGCTGGACCACACCGCAACCGTTACTCGCGCACGATGAAGAATGCCTGTTGCTCGAAGGCGATGCATTCTTCGGCGATACGTTGCTGCGCAGCGGCGATTGGCAACTCGCGCCGGTGGGCTGCGAATCCCGCCCGATCTCGACCGGCAAAGGCGCATTGATCTTCATGCGCGGCGCGTTGGACAACCGGCAATCGCTCTGAAGACTCCCGCGCAATAACTTGAAAAACAATCATTGAGATTTATGCATGCGTATCGGTATTGATCTGGGCGGTACAAAAATAGAAGGCGTGGTGCTCGACCGCAGCGGCAACGAGCTGCTGAGAAAGCGCGTGGACACACGGCAAGCGGAAGGTTATTCCGCCATCCTGCAAACCCTGCGGCAACTCGTCCGCGATCTGGAAGCGGAAGCCGGTACACGCTGCCCGGTCGGTATCGGCACGCCCGGCGCCATTTCGGCGGTAACCGGCAAGATGAAAAATTCCAATACCGTTTGCCTGAACGATCAACCGCTGCTGGAGGATTTGCAGAACATATTGGAACGCCCGTTGCGCATCGCCAACGACGCCAATTGCTTCGCCCTGAGTGAAGCGCTGGACGGCACAGGCAAAGGTTACGGCGTGGTGTTCGGCGTCATCATGGGCACCGGCGTGGGCGGCGGCATCGTGTTCAACGGGCAATTGCACCCAGGCCGCCAGCACATCGGCGGCGAATGGGGGCACAATATCCTGGAATGGAATGGGCCGGACTGCTACTGCGGCCAGAAAGGTTGCGTCGAGACCCTGATCTCCGGCCCCGGCCTGGCCGCCGATTATCACCGACACGGCGGCAATCGCGCATTCAAAGCCAACGATATCGTAACTTTAGCAGCCCAAGGCGATGCCTTGGCGGAAGCCGCCATGCAACGTTTCTTCGACCGCTTTGGCCGCGCCCTGGCGATGGTCATCAACATCCTCGACCCCGACGCCATCGTATTGGGCGGCGGACTTTCCAACATCGACCGGCTCTACAGCGAAGGCCGAAACCGCGTCGCGCATTACGTGTTCAACGACCAGCTCATCACGCCGATTCTGAAAAACATCCACGGCGACAGCTCCGGCGTACGCGGCGCGGCGCAATTGTGGCGGTGCGATGAGATTTAAACAATTATAGGGTGGATAAATATTGCTTCATCCACTATAACTAGAGAATCCGGTGGACACCATCCACCTATAAAACTGGCTTCTGGCAACACGTTTCAGCCGGTGTACGATCCCTCTCAAATTCAATAACCAAACTTGCATAGGTCTCTATGCGTAGCGCCATTATTCCAGCAGATTAAGATAACTCATTACCCATTAATCGGATTGACATCAGGTTTTTCCCCGACTATTCTGAAGTCTGACTTTGGATTAGCCGGAACATGGACAAAAATATCACACGCACTCTCGGTAAAGCGATTTTAGAAGCGAGTTCTCGCTTTAAAGTCATTTTACTAACCGGACCACGTCAGGTTGGCAAAACCACGCTATTGCAAGATATCCGGGAACCATCGCGCACTTATATCACGCTGGACGATCTCTCCCTGCGCATGGCCGCGCAGCAAGACCCGGCAAGCTTCATCGACAGACTGAATCTTCCGGTTCTGATTGATGAAGTACAGTACGCACCGGACCTGTTTCCTTACATCAAAATGACGGTTGATAAAACCAAACAAAATGGACTGTTTTGGCTCACAGGATCGCAACAATTCGACATGATGAAGAATGTCACGGAATCGCTGGCGGGACGCGTCGCGCTGCTGCAACTGCAAGGCATTTCATTAGCGGAAGAACAAGGCCGTAGCGACGATCCGCCATTTCTGCCCGATCTGGTATTACTCAAATCCCGCCAGAAAACCGCAAAACCGCTAACCGTGCCGGAAGCCTATCACAAAATATGGCGCGGCTCGTACCCGGACATGGTGGCGCAACGCAACGATCAGCACTGGGAACAATTCTACAGTTCCTATGTTTCCACGTATATCCAGCGGGATGTGCGGGAGTATCTGAATATCAACGACACAGCCGCTTTTCACAAATTCATGCAAATTGCCGCCGCGCGCACCGGCCAACTCATCAATTATGCGGATATGGCAAGGGATACCGGCGTCAGCGAAGTGACGATTAAAACATGGCTGAATGTTCTGCACGCCTCCGGGATTGTCTACTTACTCCAGCCCTATTTTAACAACCGCACCAAACGGCTGGTCAAAACACCCAAACTGTATTTCATGGATACCGGTCTTTGCGCTTATTTGACTGGCTGGTTGAATGCCGATGTTCTGGAGCGCGGCGCAATGTCAGGCGCGATATTGGAAACCTGGGTTATCACGGAAATCATCAAGTCCTACTTGCATCATAGCCGCAGCCCCCGGATCTATTTCTACCGCGACAAGGAAAAGCGGGAAATCGATCTGCTTATTGAGGAGAACGGAATACTCTACCCAGTCGAAATCAAAAAAACCGCTGCACTTCACAATATGAAATTTAAAGGATTTAGCATGCTCGAAAACCTCAACACGCCGGTTGGGCATGGCGGAGTGATCTGTTTTGCGAATACCCTGATACCGGTATCCGATAATGTGGATGCGATACCGATGGGGTATTTGTGATCAAAACTCCGGTCTATGGCGCTTTGCTTGATTCGCTCCACAGAACCGAAAAACCGGCAGGGGCTACGCCCCTGCACCCCGCAAAGGGCAAAAGCACAAAGAACAAAGATCAAAAAACCCTGGCGATACGAAAACCCAGGTAGTTGTACGTCCCATCGGTGCTGCCCCTGAAACGGAAAGCCGATCGCAGGTTCTGTGGAATGTCGAGCCACGAACCGCCCCGAACCACCCGGCGGCTGCAATCGCCACCGTCTTTCTCCAGCCAAACGGAGCCGTCATCCGGTGCATTGTGATAATTCTCATGCCAGCAATCCTGCATCCATTCCCAGACATTGCCGTGCATGTCGTATAAGCCGAACGCATTCGGCGCAAACGACCCAACCGGTAATGTTTTTTCATGTTTCTGGGCAAAATTGGCTTGATCGGGATTAATCGTTTCCCCGGTTTGGAATGGTGCTTGGGTTCCGGCGCGGCAAGCGTATTCCCATTCCGCTTCGCTCGGCAGACGATACAATTGACCAGTCTGTTCGCTCAACCAGGCACAGTACGCTTGCGCATCGTGCCAAGAAACGTTGATCACCGGGCGGTTTTCCCGCCCCCAATCATTATCAGCAGGTGGTTTTCTGCCGGTTGCTTCGCAAAAGCGATCGTATTCAGCAAAAGTGACCGCATAAACGCCGAGTGCAATAGGTTGTGCAATGGTTACTTCATGTTGCGGCCCTTCACGGGCTAATCGATTGGATTCACTACCGGGCGATCCCATCAAAAAACGGCCTGCGGGAATGACCGTCAGCAATGGCCCTTCGCCACCGGATTTGAGCTTATCGCGGAAAGTCTTGGAGCTAAAATGCAACCGCAATGAATCCAGAAGCTCGGTCAATCCAGGATATTTCGCTTGATTTTTCCATCCGGCAAGATCTGCGGCAGCTATTCGGCCAAACCCGTAGGGATATTCTACTGACTCAATCAATACCGGAAACAAAATGTCTTTGCGTTTGCCGTATTCCGCCTCTTCTAAAACAAAGTCGCTTTCCCTAGAAGCCGAAGACCACAGCACCACTACAGCACGCGCAGCATGCAGTGCACGTTCGATTTGCTTATGCCACTGCCTGCCTAATGCAGTTTGCCGATCCAGAAATACCGTCCATCCTTGTGCTTCCAATTTTCGTGCAAGCCGTTCCGCAACGGGAAAGTCTTGGCGGGCATAGGCGATAAAAATATCTATTGTCAGTGTCGAATCGTGTTGCCTCGAAGACATGGATGTAAGTGCTTCATCGTCTCCAGTAACGTCTAGCACACGCCGCAGCACGGGATAAATTTGCTCCTCATGCCAATTTTGCGGATCAAGAAAAATCGCATTAAAATCCGCCAGACGGGTTCTGGCAAATACATAATTTGCATCGGACAACACGATTGGAATAATCGTTTTTGGTTTAGCGCTTCTTAAGCTAAAGCGCAGTAATTGCTCGATCTCAAGCTGTTGCGCCGAGGTATTGTAGTAGGCCTGACCAATTACCACGATGTATGCATCCGCTGATTCAGCTTCGGACAAAAACGCCTTATCCAGATCGACCGAATCAGATTCTTTCGGAAATCCTAACACCTCAATATCTTTGCCACCCATCTTGCGCAGCGATTCGACAAGCTGCCGAACCGTATCCGCATATTCTTGTAGATAGGAGATATATACTTTTGCAACTTTTCCAGCCTTTTTTTGCAAATTCTTTGCAACGGAACGAGCGGCATGAATATATTCTTCCCGGCTGGAAACCAGTAAATCCACATTCGCAAATTTTTGCAGTATTAATGCTGCAATCGTCTCACACGCATAACCGGCCGCTTGACTGGATGTCCGTGTACCGCTGCTACCCGCCGCTTCGTGCACTGCTGCAAGGTCTTCGCCGAACGTCCAGCGCGGCACATAAGGAATCGTTAATAAATCGATCAGTTTCAATGGATCAATACCCTGTGGCATCCAATTTTCCAGAAAGGGCGTTAATTCTTTTTTGAAACGTTCCCGCCATTGTTGAGCACGATCGTATTCTTCGCGCTGTTCAAAGCGTGCCGGGATTGGCAAAGGTAAAAGCGCGGGACGATCCAGCGGCAGTTGTCTTCTTGCATTCATGGCTCGCGTAACAACATCGGCACAGCCTTTTAAACTTTGCTCGTTTGCTGTAAACATAAAAGCAAGAATGTCCGGCAGTTGCGCTGTTGTTAGGCCGCTAAAATCAGTCACGCCAGTACGGCTATCGACAAGCACCACATCAAACGACTCTAACCAGCTAGACCTCAGCGTTTCCAAGTGTTCACCAAGATTGTGGGCACTATACAATTCATCCCAATTGAGTTTCTGCACGATCGCCGTGTAATCGGCACCGTTTGACGATGCGGCTGGCATGATCTCTAAATGCCCGATAATATCGGGCAACTCTACCGCGCTTGTGTAAGCGCTCAGAGATTGCGGTTTATCCTGCCGGCAATCTTCCAGAAAATCCAGAACACCGGCTTTCATTTCTGCGGTGTACGGTGGTGCAAAGTAGTGATTCAAACCGGGCGCCTCGATATCCCAATCGACGACCAATACCCGAGCACCCCATTGCGCCAAAATAACAGCCACATTGGCCAGTGCAAAACTCCTGCCGACACCGCCTTTGTACGAATAAAAGGTAACAACATTCCCTGCCATCTCAGATCACCGGACGTTGCATCGTTGTGGGCTCCAGTACCGGCAGTTCAGCAATCGGAAAATCTGCACGCCAGGCTGGAATATCATTCAACCTCGCAACCAAATCCTCCGCCACTTGTTTTACCAAATCATCGAATTCCAAATATTTCGGAGTGTTTCTAAAGGCTTCGTCGGGATAGTTCAGCTGTGAAAAATCCTTCCGGTATTGCACGATTTTCGCTTCTGGATGGAAATAATCGCCATCCGAATAGCGAATTGGATAAACAAGTCCCTGAGTATGATCATCAGTAAAAAGACCAAGCTGCTTCTGTCGTTCGCGAAAGCTTACCCATTCGGCCATGCACCACGTGGATCGGAAATAATCGGCTGACCAGATACTCAGTAGCAAGCCCGAAGCTTTTATTTTATTTCTCAGCTCGGCAGGAAAGTTAACGCCGTCAGCCATTTTGAAATCACAGAAGACCTCAACATTTCTGGGTGCGATTTCATTTAATCTTAACTGGAGTCGCGGTACCAGATGATTTTTCACCCATCCCCCAATTGTTTCCGTTCTGCGATATGAAACAAAAATGTCAAATTTATAAGTCATCTTATATTGAGTGCGATTATTAGGACTAAATATAGCTTTAGTTGCTTCGAATCACCATATATTAAGTTTTAATGTATCTACTTTGGCCGGTAAGAATTGCGTTCACTGTTGCTGTAAAGAAAAAACAACCCCCGCCAGCGGCGGCAACGTAATCGCAATCGAATCAGCAAATCCCATCCAGGGCATTTGCACGCTGGCGATGCTGCCTAAATTGCCAACATTGCTGCCACCGTAATAGGCGGAGTCGCTGTTGAAAACTTCCTGATACGTACCGCTGGCGGGAACGCCGATGCGGTAGCCGTTGCGCGGAACGGGGGTGAAGTTGAGGATGACCAGCACGAATGTGCCGTCTTTGCCGCGCCGCAGGTAGCTGATGGTGGATTGATCGGCATCCTGGCAGTCGATCCATTGAAAGCCTTCGGCGGCGAAGTCGAGTTGATGCAAGGCCAGGGTGTTTTGATAGCAGCGATTCAAATCGCGCTGCGCGGCTTGCACGCCGGCATGCAAGGGTTGTTGCAGCAAACCCCAGTCCAGCTCGGCGCTTACACGCCATTCCTGCCGCTGCGCGAATTCGTTGCCCATGAAAGTGAGTTTTTTGCCCGGACAGGTCATTTGATAGGTCAATAACAGGCGCACATTGGCGAATTTCTGCCAATCGTCGCCAGGCATTTTGTTGAGTAGCGAGCCTTTGCCGTGCACGACTTCATCGTGCGAGAACGGCAGGACAAAGTTTTCGCTGTACGCATAGAGCTGGCTGAACGTGAGTTGATCCTGATGATAGCGCCGGTAAATGGGGTCTTGGCGCATATACGATAAGGTATCGTGCATCCAGCCCATGTTCCATTTCATCGAAAACCCCAGGCCGCCGACGTAGGTCGGGCGCGACACTGCCGGCCAGGCGGTGGATTCTTCCGCCAGTGTCAGCGCGCCGGGAAATTCGCCGTGTACCAGGACGTTCAGATCGCGCAGGAAATCGATCGCTTCCAGGTTCTCCCGGCCGCCGTATTTGTTCGGCAGCCATTCGCCTTCTTTGCGCGAGTAATCGAGGTACAGCATCGAAGCGACCGCGTCGACGCGCAATCCATCCAGATGAAATTCGGACAGCCAGTAATGTGCGCTGGACAGCAGAAACGACTTCACTTCGTTGCGCCCGTAATTGAAAATGTACGTGCCCCAGTCCTGGTGAAATCCCAGGCGCGGGTCTTCATGCTCGTACAACGCCGTGCCGTCGAAGCGCGCCAGCGCGAACGCATCCTGTGGAAAATGCGCGGGCACCCAGTCGAGCATCACGCCGATTCCCGCTTGATGGCAGGCATCGACAAAAAAGCGGAAATCATCCGGTGAGCCATAACGGCTGGTGACGGCAAAATAGCCGGTGGTCTGGTACCCCCACGATTCGTCCAGCGGATGTTCCGAAACTGGCATCAGTTCGATATGCGTGTAGCCCATGTCCACCACATAGGGCAGCAGATGCTGCGCCAGCTCGCGGTAGTTATAAAAACGCCCATCGGGATGACGCTTCCACGAACCGGCGTGCATCTCAAAAATATTCAGCGGCGCGTGCAGCCAGTCCCAGTTCTCGCGATGGGTCATCCATGCCGCATCGTGCCAGTCAAAACCGCTATCCGCAGGCGCCAATGCCGCCGTCTGGGGGCGCAGTTCAAAGCGCTGGGCATAAGGATCTGTTTTGATCAGGACTTCACCGCTGGCGCGGTTGCGAATCTCGAATTTATACAATGAACCGGGCGGCAATTCCGGAATGAACAATTCCCAGACACCGCTGGCGTGATGCACGCGCATGGGATGCATGCGCCCGTCCCAGCGATTGAAATCGCCGACCACGCTGACGCGCTCCGCATTCGGCGCCCACACCGCGAAACGCATGCCTTTCACCCCGGCATTGCTGACAGAATGCGCGCCAAGGGTGCGATACGTCTGCCATAACTTGCCTTCGTTGAACAAGTACAAATCGTGATCGGAAATTTGCGGTGCAAAAGCGTACGGATCGAATAACTCATAAACGATATGCCGCTCCCCTTTTTTCTCGATGCGCAAACGGTAAGGCATAGCAGGCGCAGTGTCTCCGCGCCACTCAAAAATCCCATCCGGATGGATGCGCTGCATCGGCTCAAAACCGGCCGCCGTCCTGATCCACACCTGTACGTCATAGGGACGGAACACCCGCACCAGTGTTTGACCCTGCTCACGGTGCAGCCCGAGGTAGGCATAAGGATCGTGCAAGCGCGCATCGAGCAACGCATTTTGCATGACATTGGTTTTTCTGACTGTAATCACATTAGTTGACCGGTTGGCTGATATCTCGTGAATTATAACGTGTCTGCTCTTTGACTTAAGACAATTGAACCGAAAGCTTGATGTGAGAAAGTGCCATAATACGATACTATATCGACATGCATTAGAAAGGGACATCGCGATGGACAATCATAATGAACCGCACTATGCCGGTGAATCCCAGGCGCAAAACAAAACCGGCAGTCACTTCCACAGCAATATTTCGCACGACACTCTGGCACTGATTCTGGCCGGAGGACGCGGCAGCCGCTTGCATCAACTGACCGATTGGCGCGCCAAACCGGCGGTTCCCTTTGGCGGCAAATTCCGCATCATCGATTTCCCGCTTTCCAATTGCGTCAACTCGGGTTTCCGGCGCATCGGCGTGGTCACGCAGTACAAGGCTCAGAGCCTGATCCGCCATATCCAGCACGGCTGGAGTTTTCTCGATGGCCGCTTCAAGGAATTTATCGAACTGTTACCCGCGCAGCAGCGCACAGCCGATGAAACCTGGTATCAGGGCACAGCCGATGCGATTTTTCAGAATATCGACATCATGCAGCGCCACGCGGCCAAATACGTAATGATTCTGGGCGGCGATCACATTTACAAAATGGATTACAGCAAACTGCTGGCCGAGCATATCCAAAAAGGCGCGGATATGACGGTGGCTTGCCTCGAAGTTCCGCTGGAAGAAGCCACCGCTTTCGGGGTGATGGGTGTCAATGCGGCCTGGCAGGTCACCAGCTTTACCGAAAAACCGGCACATCCGGCGCCGATACCGGGTCAACCGGAAAAAGCGCTGGCAAGCATGGGCATTTATGTGTTCAACGCCGCATTTCTCTACCAGCAATTGATCCGCGATCATCAAACTCAGGACTCATCGCACGATTTCGGCAAAGACCTGATTCCTTACCTGGTGCCACGCTACCGCGTCTTCGCGCACCGCTTCCAAAACAGTTGCGTCAACATGGCATCGGATACAGTGCCGTACTGGCGCGATGTGGGAACGATCGACGCGTATTGGGAAGCCAACGTCGATCTCGTCAGCGTCACCCCGCAGCTCAATTTATACGATGCCGACTGGCCCATCTGGACGCATCAGGAACAATTACCGCCCGCCAAGTTCGTTTTCGACGACGACGACCGCCGCGGCCAAGCCTTGGATTCTTCGGTATCGGGCGGTTGCATTATCAGTGGCGCGACGGTGCGCCGTTCCTTGCTGTTTTCCAATGTCAAAGTGAATAGTTTCAGCAGTGTGGAAGACTCGGTCATACTGCCCGATGTGGTGGTCGGCCGGCATGCGCGCTTGCGCCGTGTGGTGGTGGAAAAAAAATGCGTCATTCCCGAAGGATTGGTGGTGGGCTATGATCCCGATGAGGATCGCAAGCGGTTTTATGTCACCGACAGAGGTATTACCTTGATCACCCCCGAAATGCTGGGACATGAAATCCACAAGGCCTGCTGACCCGGTCTGACGAACGTAACCGATGAAACACCTCTCTAATAACAATAATTCAGCGGGTATCACCATTTTTAAATGAAGCAATTAAATCTAGTTTTACTGTGGCACATGCACCAGCCGGACTACCGGGATTATGTCACCAACGAATTTGTGTTGCCGTGGGTATATCTCCATGCCATCAAGGACTATACCGACATGGCGTATCATCTGGAAATGCACCCGCGCACCAAAGCGGTGATTAATTTTGTGCCGGTGCTGCTGGATCAATTGGAGGATTTCTCCACGCAATTCTCCACCGGGCAAATCCGTAGCCCTTTGCTGCGTTTGTTAGCAACGCCCGACTTGGAACACATTTCCATCCATGATCGCTTATACGTGTTCGACAGCTGTTTCCTCAGCAACCACACCACCATGCTGCAACCGTATCCGGCCTATAAGCGTTTGCACGAGCTCTACCAGATGTTCAACAAACGCAGCGAAAGCGAACTGACTTACTTCTCCGGGCAATATTTAGCCGATTTGCTGGTGTGGTATCACTTGGCGTGGATGGGCGAAAGCGTGCGCCGCAACAACGAGTTTGTGATGAAAATGATGGCGCAAAGCCAGGAATTCAGCTACGAAAACCGCTTGCAACTGTTCAATCTGATCGGTGAATTGATCCGCGAACTGATCCCGCGCTACCGCAAACTTGCCGAATCCGGCCAGATCGAGTTATCCACCACGCCGCATTATCATCCGCTCGCACCGCTACTGATCGATTTCGCTTCCGCCCGGGACAGTCAACCCGGCGTGACGCTACCGGAGCACCAACTGTATCCGGGCGGCCGCAGCCGTGTCGCGTTTCATCTTTCTTCGGCTATCTCCAGTCACACTCAGCGTTTCAATGAGCAACCCACCGGCATATGGCCGGCCGAAGGCGCTTTGTCGTCGGCGTTACTGAAAATCTTTGCCGAGCAAAATTGCCAATGGAGCGCCAGCGGCGAAGGCGTACTGGCCAATAGCTTGCACGCTTCTTATCCGGATGCGCCGTTACCGGACCGCAACGAGTATTTATACCGCCCCTACCAAGTCGATGGAGAATCCGGGCAAGTCACCTGCTTTTTCCGCGACGACCAGTTGTCCGATTTGATCGGCTTTGAATACGCCAAATGGTTTGGCCGCGATGCCGCGGAAAATTTTATCCAATCGCTGGAGCGGATCTACCATGGCACTGCCGCTGGCGAGAATCCGGTGGTCAGCGTGATTCTGGATGGAGAAAACGCCTGGGAGTCGTACCCTTATAATGGCTTTTATTTTCTCGACGATCTCTACGGTTTGCTCGAGAACCATCCGTTTATCCGCACCACGACGTACCGGAACTATATCGCCGATACGGAGAAAACCAATATTATTAGAATATTGCCAACGCTGGCGGCCGGTAGCTGGGTATATGGCACCTTCTCAACCTGGATCGGCGACAAGGAAAAGAATCATGCCTGGGATATGCTCTGCGCCGCCAAACAGAGTTTTGACCTGGTGATGCAAAGCGATCGTTTAAGCGATGAAAAGAAAATCGAAGCCAGCCGGCAATTGGCCTCCTGCGAAAGCTCGGACTGGTTCTGGTGGTTTGGCGATTACAATCCGGCGCATTCGGTCGCCAGTTTCGATCATCTGTTCCGGTTGAACCTGATGAATCTGTATCGCTTACTTAAACTGCCGGTACCGCCGGCATTACAGGAATCGATTAGCAAAGGCAATGAGCAAAACGAAGCAAGCAGCGCCATGCGGCGGTCTTCATAACATCTGATCAGCTCCAACTGCATCGCGCAGTTATGGAGCCGGGTGTGCGGTCGCGCTGGTTTTTAAAAACGACTACCAGGATCATTGAATGTCACAACGTGTATCGCTACTTTTCGGTGTGCATGCACACCAGCCCGTCGGTAATTTTCCCGAAGTGCTCGAAGACGCGCATCTGCGCTGTTACAAACCGTTTCTGCAGGTGCTGCACCGCTATCCGGATTTCCGTTTTTCCGTGCATTTCTCCGGCTGGCTGCTCGATTACCTGCTACAACGTTTTCCCGATGATGTGGCGTTACTGCACGACATGGTCGCGCGGCGGCAAGTGGAGTTATTCGGCGCTGGCGATACCGAGCCGGTACTGGCGGTCATTCCCAACCGCGACCGCACCGGGCAGATTGATGCCTTCTCCAATAAATTGGCGGCAAAATTCGGTCAACGCCCGCAAGGCGCATGGCTCACCGAACGCGTGTGGGAATCCACCGTCGTTCCGTCGCTGGCGGATTGCGGCATCCGCTATGTCACCGTGGACGACTACCATTTTCTCTGCGCAGGCAAAACACCGGAGGAATTAAACGGTTATTTCACCACCGAGGAAGATTCCCATAAGCTCGACTTATTCCCTATTTCCGAATCGCTGCGCTACAAAATTCCGTTTTCCCCGGTCGAGGAAACCATCGCCTATCTGGAATCGCTCGCCGGTCAGCATGCGCAAAACACCCGTGCGGCAGCGATTTATTTCGATGACATCGAAAAATTCGGTATCTGGCCGGAAACCTACCAGTGGGTATACGAAAAAGGCTGGCTCGAGCGTTTTATTCAAAGCGTGCTGGCTTCGGACAAAATCAGTACGCAGCACTACAGCGAATATCACGCCAGCGAAAAAACCCGCGGCATCGTCTACCTGCCCACGGTTTCATACATTGAAATGAACGAATGGACCTTGCCCGCGTCATCCGCCAATACTTACGCGGATCTGGTGCAGCAAGCCAAAACCAGTGGCTGGTACGAACACAAAAAAGCGTTTTTACGCGGCGGCATCTGGAAAAACTTCTTCTCGCGCTACCCGGAATCCAACTGGATGCATAAGCGCATGCTGAGCCTATCGGCACGGTTGAACGCGCTGCCGGAAAAACATCGCAGCGCACTGATGCAGCAAAAGCTTTACGAATCACAAGCCAACGATGCCTACTGGCACGGCCTGTTCGGCGGGCTGTACCTGCCACACCTGCGCCGCGCCGTGTACAACGCGCTGGTTGAACTGGAAGCGTTGCTCGATGCGTGCGCGCCGCGCGCGGCGTATTTCACCGAAGACACCGATCTGGACGGCGTGGAAGAAACTTATTTACACAATGGTGTTCTGCAAGCCGTGCTGAAACTGGATCAGTTTGCCAGTATTTGCGAGCTGGATGCCTATCCGCTCCGGCATAATTTTGGCGATACCTTGCGCTGCCAGGTCGAACACTATTATCAAAAAATTCTACCGGGCGCGGGCGCTCCATCCAGCCAAACAGCCAGCGGCATCGCCTCCGCGCATGACCGGATCAGCTACAAGCATGAAATCAGCGCCGAAGACATTGTGCCGGACGACCATCCGCGCAATCTGTTCGTCGACCGCCTGGATGGCATGTTCATCACCTACCGCTCTTTGGCCTCGGCGCTTGAAAACAACCATTTCCAGTCGGAAAACACCGCCTATCCGGTGCATAAACTGATTCTGCTGGACGGCAACCGGCTGCAAGTTACTTATCATTTCACCGCCAAGCTGGCGCACAGCTTCAGCACCGAAATCAACTTGGCGATGCCGAGCTGCGATGGTGTCGGCGGACGCTATATTTATCAGGGTAAAATTCCCGGCGGCTTTGGCCAGTGGCTCGAATTGACCGGGCTATCCGAACTTACGCTCGACGATGATACCTTGGGCGGCAGTGTCACACTGACGACATCTCACCCGGTTACATTACGCGCTCACCCGCATTTCTCGGTGTCGCAATCGGAAAGCGGGTTTGAAAAAATTATGCAGGCAACGACGCTTATCCTGGAATGGCCAGTCACCGCGCCGGAGCTGATCGTCACGTTGCAAATCAATACACGCAAACCGTAATCCATGAACCGGCAATCTGCAAAATCCATCATTCTCAGTAGCTAAAACATTATGCCATCCCTTACGCAATCACCCGCCTGGCTTGCTTTACAGGCACATCAATCCGTCATGGCGCAACAGCATTTGCGCAGCCTGTTCCAGCAAGATCCGCAGCGTTTTGAGAAATTCTCGCTGCTGTTCAACGATATTTTGCTCGATTTTTCAAAGCAACCGGTCAATCAGGAAACGGTCGATCTACTGCTGGCGCTGGCGCAGCAACAGAAACTGAGCGATTGGATCGGACGCATGTTTGCCGGGGAAAAAATCAACTCCACCGAGCAGCGCGCCGCATTGCATATCGCGTTGCGCAGCGATCAGCCGGTTCATGTGGATGGCATTGACGTATTGCCGGAAGTCAAACGCGTGTTGAAACAAATGGAGCGTTTTACCATCGCGGTGCACAGCGGCGCGCGCAAGGGTTATAGCGGGAAAATGTTCACCGACATCGTCAACATCGGCATTGGCGGCTCGGATCTCGGCCCGGTGATGGTGACCGAAGCGCTCAAACCTTACCAGCTCAGCAACATCACGCCACATTTCATTTCCAATATCGACGGGGCGCAATTATCCGCCACGTTGTGCCATCTCAATCCTGAAACAACCCTGTTCATCATCGCCTCGAAAACCTTCACCACGCAGGAAACACTCACCAACGCGCACACCGCGCGCACCTGGTTTCTGGCGCATGGTGGCAGCGAGCAAGACATCGCGCAGCACTTTGTCGCGGTATCGACCAATCGCGCCGCCGTGGAAAAATTCGGCATCGATCCGGACAACATGTTTGAATTCTGGGATTGGGTCGGCGGCCGTTATTCGTTGTGGTCGGCAATCGGCTTGCCGATTGCGCTCGCCGCCGACATGGACAACTTTTATGCCCTGCTCGCCGGTGCGCGCGGCATGGACCGGCACTTTGCCACCGCGCCGCTGGAAAAAAACCTGCCGGTGATGCTCGGCTTGATCGGTATCTGGCAAATCAATTTTTTCGCCACCTCATCCCATGCGGTATTGCCGTACGATCAATCGCTGCATCGCTTTCCCGCTTATTTGCAGCAACTGGAAATGGAAAGCAACGGCAAACGCATCACCCGTGACGGCGAAGCGGTCGACTATGCCACCGGCGCGGTCGTGTGGGGCGAGCCGGGAACCAACGGGCAGCACGCGTTCTATCAATTATTGCATCAGGGCACGCAAACCGTTTCCGCCGATTTCCTGGCGCCTTGCCAGAGCCATTATCCAATCGGCGATCATCACCGCATGCTGTTGGCGAATTACTTCGCCCAGACGGAAGCATTGATGACTGGCAAGAATGCGCAGGAAGTCCGTGCCGAGCTTACCGCGCAGGGTATGAGCGCGGACGCCGTGGAACAACTGCTGCCGCACAAAATTTTTCCCGGCAACCGCCCGACCACGTCGATTCTGTTCAAAAAACTCGATCCGGAAACGCTGGGCGCGTTGATTGCCCTATACGAGCATAAAGTGTTCGTACAAAGCGTGATCTGGAATATCAATCCGTTCGACCAATGGGGCGTGGAGCTGGGCAAGCAACTGGCCGGAAAAATCCTGACCGAATTGGAACACACAGGTACCGTCACTTCGCATGATGCATCCACCAACGGCTTGATCGGTTACTTCAAAGCCAACCAGTAGACAATCCTTATGCCGTCACCGCAAGAACTGCGTGTTCTATTCATCACGCCGGAAGTTTTTCCACTGTGTAAAACCGGCGGTTTGGGCGATGTCAGCGCGGCATTGCCCGCCGCATTGCGCGCGTTGCATACCGATGTGCGGCTGCTGCTGCCGGGCTACCCTCAAGTGCTGGCCGGGGTTAAATACAAATCCAAAGTCGCCGAGTTCACGGCGCTGCCGCAATTCCCCCCTGCCACCTTGCTGTCGGCACGGCTTTCTCTCAGCAAAGCCGTGCACATTCCGGTCTTTGTCATCGACTGTCCGGGGTTGTACCGCCGCGATGGCGGGCCTTACATGGATGAATTCGGGCGCGACTGGCCGGACAATGCGCTGCGTTTCGGTTTGCTGTCGAGAATCGGCGCTATTTTGGCCAGCGACGCCAGTCCGATCGCCTGGCGTCCGCACATTGCGCATTGCAACGACTGGCAAAGCGGTCTCACACCGGCCTATTTGCATTCCCATGCCGGTAAAAAAGCCGCCACGCTGATGACGATCCACAACCTCGCATTCCAGGGTGTTTTCCCGCCCGGCAGCGTGGTGCAATTGGGGCTGCCACCGCACAGTTTCGCTATCAACGGCGTGGAATATTACGGCAATCTGTCGTTCCTCAAAGCCGGACTGTTTTATGCCAATCACATCACCACGGTCAGCCCCAACTACGCGCAGGAAATTCAAGCCGAACCGCTCGGTTTCGGTATGCAAGGCTTGCTGAAATCGCGCAACCGCCACTTGACCGGGATCGTCAACGGCATTGATGTCAACGAATGGGATCCCGCAGCCGACCGGCATCTGGTCAAAAACTACAGCAGTAAAAAACTCGCGGACAAAGCGCACAACAAAAGCGCATTGCAACATCAGATGGAACTGACGGTTAACGCCGAGATCGCGCTATTCGGTATGATTAGCCGCTTGAGCCACCAGAAAGGCATCGATGTGCTGATCGAGATTGCACCGCAACTGGTAAAAATCCCCGCGCAACTGATCGTGCTCGGCAGCGACCAGGCGCAATTGGAACACCAGCTCACGATGCTGGCGCAGGCTCATCCCGGTGCTATCGCCGTGCGCATCGGTTTCAACGAAGCGTTGTCGCATCTGATCGAAGCCGGGGCGGATTGCTTCCTGATGCCGTCGCGTTTTGAACCATGCGGACTGAATCAAATGTACAGCCAGCGCTACGGCACGCCGCCCATCGTGCACGCGACCGGAGGCCTGCTCGACACCGTGGTCGACTGTACGCCGCAAACCCTGGCCAATGGCAGCGCCAGCGGGTTTGTATTCGATACGATGAGCGCGGAGCATCTGCTCGCCACGATCAAACGCGCGGCAGCGGCTTATCACGATAAAAAAATCTGGCAGCGCTTGCAGAAAAACGGCATGGCGAAGGATTTCAGCTGGCATGCCAGTGCAACGGCTTACCGGGAAATCTATTTGTCATTGTTATCCTGATCCCAGGATTCTGGCTACTCGTCATCGAGTCATCAACGCATGCAGGACAAGATAGCTATCAATCAAGCGCTTCCGTATTATAAGCGCCGCACATCGACAAATCGGATTCGTTGACGGACGGAAGCTGCACCGCCAGAGCACGCAATGCCGTGCGCAAGCCTTCCTCCAGAACCGGATGGTAAAACGGCAGACGCAGCAACTGCTGCACTGTGAGCGAGCGATCGATAGCCAGCGCCAGCAGATGCGCCATATGCTCGCCAGCAGGTGCGCACATTTCCGCGCCCAATAACCGGCCGCTGACCGCGTCGGCATAAAGTCGTTGGATACCCTTATTCCGCTGCCCAGCACGCGCCCGACCCTGACGGTCAAAATATACTTCTCCAACCAGAATCTTTGCAGGGTCGAGTGTCTCAAAGCGGCTGCCTACGACTGCGATGTCCGGGTCAGTAAAAACGATGGCCAGGGGCGTCCGGCGTGTAAAGCAAATCGGATGAGAGCGCATGGCATTAAGCCCGGCAATGTATCCTTCATCGGCCGCTTCATGCAACAGCGGCGCTTGGTCATTCGCGTCACCTGCCATGAATACCGGCAGATTAGCCACTTGCATGGTCCCAGGATTTACAGGCGGCATGCCGTGTTCATCAAGCGAGACGCCCAGTGTCTCGAGACCC
Organism: Nitrosomonas oligotropha; assembly: GCF_009833085.1. Taxonomy (GTDB): domain Bacteria; phylum Pseudomonadota; class Gammaproteobacteria; order Burkholderiales; family Nitrosomonadaceae; genus Nitrosomonas; species Nitrosomonas oligotropha. The sequence continues at coordinate 60,674 of NZ_QRBZ01000023.1, forward strand.
AGATTGTCGATATTCGGACGGCGCCCCAACGCCGCAAGCACACAATCGACCACCACCTCTATACTCCCGGCACGTACCTGCACGCCATCGCTGACAAGACTTAATTCAGCTTTCTCACCCAGATGCAGAGGAAATTCTTTCTTAAACAGATCTGTCGCCACTGCGATCACCTGCGGGTCTGTTAATCCGGCAATCGCTTGGTTACCGCCAAATGCCGCCACTTGAATACCCAGGCGCGAAAGCGCCTGCGCCATCTCAGCGCCAATGGGCCCCATTCCCACAACAGCCATACGTGCGGGCAGCGTCTCCTGCTCAAACAAGGTATCCGTCGTGAGCAGACGATCCCCCAATGTATTCCAGGGCGCAGGTACAACCGGACGCGATCCGGTCGCAATAATAATTTTATGCGCACGCAATTCCTCGCCATTGACTTCCAGTCTATCCGGCGCAAGCAGACGCACACGTCCGGAAATGGCTCTTTCGCCCAGTTCTTCCGTCGTTTTTACTGTGCTGGCAACAAAATCATCGCGCAACCGCCGCACACGCCGCAGCACGGCAGGTATATCAAGCGTGAGCTGATCGGCACCGCGAATACCGAATTCTTCAAAGGTACTACGACGATGAAAGGCATTGGCCGCTTCGATCAGCGTCTTGGATGGCATACAACCCACCCGCGCGCAAACAGTCCCCCAGGGTCCGTCATTGATAATCACAAAGCGTTGCGTGTATTTTCTTACCTCCCGCAGCGCAGCCAAACCTGCGCTACCCGCCCCGACGATAATCACATCCAGTATTTCATTCATAGCAATTTCCTCCGATGAGGGCGGCAATTCAGTACCGCACCCGTTTTCAGTTCAAAGTTCCGGTGTTCCCGTATTTTGATTTCCCAGATTTAGCTACCAGATCACGCTGCGCATACGATACTTCCTTCGGTACTTAGCTGGCATGGGAAGCACGGTGTGGCACTCTTACAGAGCGCTACGCCTCTAATTTGACATTGGATTCCGGCTCATTCTTGTTTGCACCACGAATGTTCAGAGCGGCCAGAGCAATCTGCAAAACCACGAGTGCATGCGCATGGGCATGCCATCCCCAGACTAACCAGAGAAAGTTGCTGAATAGAGAACACCAGAAACCGAACTTACGCCTGCGTTTATCCTGGGAGGCAATCAGCCATGCAGCGATTATGGTGACGATCATTGCAGGCCACTGGAGTTGATGCAGGTAATCCATCGTTTTGACTGGCTACAGTATCAAAACTGGAGAAACTGAAGATTACCGTTGGATTTCACCTCAATTCGGTGGCGTGGTGGCAGCCATTTTACGGCAGCTCTCCGCGCATTCGCGGCAGGCTTTGACGCAATCTTCCATGCCGCCGATCTGCTCGCAACTCTTGGCGCAAGCCTCGCAGATTTCGGCACAGGTAGCGCAAACCCTGTGATGAAAGATCGAACCGCTTAACATTAAGTCGGCTGAAAACTGGCAGATGTCGACGCAATCGATCATAAGGCGAAAATGACTGGCTTCGACATGTTTGCCGCCTACCGCAAGGCAATGATTCATCGCGGTATGCAAGCAGGTTTCGTGACAGTGACGGCACGCATCTATGCATGCCTGCATGCTGATATCGTTCATGGATACTCTCCCGCAAGATAAAAGGCGCCAAGCGATTGGCATTCATTGCAGTTCACCTGCAAGAAAAAGCGGCAGATATGAATTGCAATTACCCGAAAGATACGAGGCGCGAAAAGAAGCGTCTGTACGGTATCGCACAGAGCGAACATTCAAATTTATGCTAGTATTTGAACTAGCAATAATTTCCCTCAAAAATATCAACAAGTTCCAGACGAACTGACGATTCAGGTCAAGGCCGGAATAATTTGGATAGCCATTATGCCCACGGTCGAAAAAGCTCCCTCCCAAATACAGAATCTGCTTCTGGCAGCCTTGCCGCAAAACGTATTCGATAAGATTGAACCTTCGCTAAAACTGGCCGACTTGAAACTGGATGAAATCCTGTGGGAAATGGACGAAAAGCGCAAGCATATCTATTTTCCCACGAGCGCCATGATCTGCCTGCTTTACGAAACGGAAGAGGGCGAATCGATTGAGGTTGGAATGACCGGGAGGCAGGGAATGATCGGTGTCGTCACTTTTATCGGCGATGCCCGCATGGCTAAACGGGCCTTAGTCATCAGTCCCGGACAGGCTTATGTGATGAAAGCCAAAGATGTTGAACAATATTTTGAAGAAATACCCGATTTTCAGGAAATTTGCATGCTATATACACAGACGCTGCTGGCCCAAATTTCTCAGAATGTGATCTGTAATCGCCTGCATTCTATCGAACAACAGCTATGCCGATTCCTGATGATCGTCAGCGACAATCTGCAAACAGCAACCATTCATATGACCCACAACCGCATCTCCAGTATACTGGGTGTGCGTCGCGAAAGCGTTTCCGCCGCAGCCGCACAGCTTCAGGACAATGGTCTCATCAAATATACACGCGGCAAAATCGAATTGCTTGACCGGAAGGGTCTGCTGGCTGCCACGTGTGAGTGTTACGGGGTTGTTAAGGATCAATACGAAAGGATACTGGGAAAATATATTTCCCAGCACGACTCGTAGTGACACTTTGCCAGCAAGCCTTATCGGGATCTCAGATACTTCAGCATAGCGTCAGCGCCTGAAATCTCAAAAGGATCGGCAGTACAATTGTCCGCAAAACCTGGCTCGACGAATATTTTCTCGATCTGCTTATCCTGAACCACCATGGAATACCGCCAGGAACGCATGCCGAATCCTAAGTTCGATTTGTCTACAAGCATTCCCATCTTGCGCGTGAACTCGGCATTGCCATCGGGCAGCATAAATACTTTCTCGACCCTCAAATGCTTACGCCATTGAAACATGACGAATGCATCGTTCACCGACAAGCAAATCACCTCATCGACACCCAACGTTTTGAAGTCATCATAGTGCTGCTCGTAACCGGGCAAATGCGCAGTAGTACAGGTCGGTGTGTATGCGCCGGGTAATGCGAATAATACAATCCGCTTATTCTTAAAAATATCGTCCGTTGTTACATCCTGCCAGCGAAATGGATTATCGCCGCCTATCGATTCATCGCGCACGCGCGTTTTAAACGTTGCACCGGGAACTTGCCATTGCTCTATCATGATTGCCTCCTGAAATGATTGCGCTATTTTTTCAATTGCTATACCCGAATGGGCAGATAACCAGGGGCGCTATCCCGCATTAGCCATCCCCTTTACTGCGCTCTCACAACTCACGGGTTAAATTGGCTACTCCGTAAACAGCATCAAATCTCGAACAATGGATGCCCATCGATTAATCCCGGGGCTATTCGGATTTGGCACCCCCCAGGCATGGCGGCGAATCAGGAAGTGTTCCATGCTTTTCAAACCATTCTTCCATCGTCATGGTGTGCAGAACAAGCGCATGAATCGATTGCGTCAATTCATCAGCCAGGATTGCATTCACCATCCGGTGACGCGCTAAAAGCATTTTTCCCTGAAATGCATCGGAAACGATCGTCACCTTGAAATGGGATTCGGATCCTGCCGGTACATTGTGCTGGTGGCTTTCATTAACCACTTCCAGAAACTGCGGTTGCAGTGATTGCAGTTTGGTTTCGATCGAATTCTTAATGTTCACAGTACGGTCACTCTCCTATCACGCAGCGCGGATTCCAACAGACAAAGTCCGTCAGTCTACCGCGATTCGCCCGTCCTGTTCAGCCTTGCTCGTGTCATTTACCTTGTTCAATATCTTGCTTGAGATCACCATAACCTTTCTGGGCTTTGCCGACATTTTTTTGCACATTGCCTTCCGTTTGCATTTTTTTATCATCCAGTATCACGCCGGCGGCTTCCTTGGTCTTACCTTCGGCTTCACCGACCCGGCCATCCACTTGGTCTTTATTCATCGGTGCGGGCACATGGCTCTTTTGCGCATTAACGCCAAATGTGCAAAAGGTCAATGCGATGACGGTCACTAACTGAATACATTTCATTTTATTGAATTGCATGTTTTTCTCCCTGAGAAAATAATTGAAATCAGGAATTTCTCCTGAAAACTTTTCAGCCGCAACCGGATAGTTGCAACCCGGGCGTGAATTACTTATTTCACTGCCCGGAAGTTACATTACAATCATCTTTGAATTGGATCTGTACAGTAACGCACATATACACAGGATAAAATCAAAAAACCGGTTAATCCGCTCCCGATGCGCCGTATCAAAGCTAAGCGGCAACCGGCCCGCGCTGAGAAATGCCTCGCAGCCTGGAGCCTTCTATTCAACTTCACGATAAGGAATGTCAATGAAAACCCGGATCGCTGCTCTGTTTGCCCTATCCGCCATCACCCTCGCAGCCTGTAGTTCGCATCCCCTGGAAGCCCCATTGCCTCCGGCTTATGTCAGCCCGGTGCCGGATAACTGGCCACAGGCGCAAGCCAAAATAGTGCAGAAAAAAGCGGACTATCTCCAGTCGCATCAAGTCGCTTACGACTGGTTCGGCAATTTTGCCTTCAGTGAAGCCGACGGCATTCCCTATGTCGTCTTGAAACTGCTGCCGAAACTCGCGCCGGAACTGTGGGGCAGCGAGGACAACTTTCTCGACGCGGTCGGCCTGTTCATCGACGAGCGGCAAAAAACTTTCCCGGTGGCACGCGGCGTCGGTTTCAGCGGCTTATCGCGGGCCGAAGCGCAAGGCAACATCGACTACGCTTCGTTTACCTGCGGCGCTTGCCACATTGGCCGCGTGCGGCTGGAGAACGGGCAAATGGATTACCTCGACGGCGGGGTGAACGGTTCGTTCAATATTGTGCAGTTCCGCGTCAAAGCGTATCAAACGCTGCAAAAAGCCTATGCGGGAAAAACCGGCGATGAACGCTTCGCAGTATTAACGCAAAAGCTGCTGGATGCGTTGGACGCCACACACCAGCAAAACCCGAATTACTTTTACAACAATTACCAGTCCGCGGGCAGAAAATTCGATGCGGAGTACGAAGCGGCGCAGATCGCGCTGTTCAAGAAAACCGCTGGGCAAACGGTGAAAAAATACGCGCAACGCGTCGAAGCGGAATACGAAGGCTTTGGCGCTCTAGTCGCGAAAAACTACACCGGTCTTGAAGCCGCGATGATCGCCGGATTTCCCGGCATGGCCGACGCCACCGGCTTGAGCGCGATCAATGGCTATATCGGTTTGCGCAGCAACCCCATATTGAAATGGTTTGCCGGTATCGTCCTGCCGCCGGAGCCGGGCATTACCGATTTCATGTCGGTCTGGGAACAAGACAAACGCCTCGCCAGCTGGGATGAAGGCCATAAACGCCTGATCAACGGTGGCGGGCAATGGAACGGCAATATCCCGATGCCGATCTACCGCAACCTGGTCGCCATGCTGACGTTGGGCTTGGAACAGACCGACGTGCGTGTCGCCGCGTTTGCCGAAGAATTGCTCGATGGCCTCCCCGCCAGTCCTTATCCGTTCGCAGTCGATGTTGCATTGGCTAAAAAGGGACAGGATTTATTCGCCGAACACTGCGCCGATTGCCATCAACCGAAAAACGGCAAGGTGTACGACAACCTCGGCACCAGCATGAAACGCGCTTACGTGGTCGGTGCAGTGCTGAACTACGCCGCGCGCAAGGGGTTGTACGACAACTGCTCCCCGGATACCACCATCCGGCTGTACAACAAAGACATCAAGCCGTGCGCCGAATTTGACGGCGTTTCGCTGGCCGGTAAAAAAGACCTGCTGATGTCACCGAACAGCGAACACCACGGCTACAACGCCCGGCCGCTGAGCGGTGTGTGGGCGCAAGCGCCGTACTTGCACAACGGTACGGTGCCGACGATTTACCACTTGCTGGTGCCGGACGAACGCCCCGCCAGTTTCGTCAAAAGCCGCCTCGATTACGACCAGAAACTGCTCGGTTTCTCCTGGAACCCGCAACAGGCAAACGGGCAAGAAGAAGGCTATGTGTTCCAGACCAATGCGGTTCCCGCGCTGAGCAACAAAGGCCATGACAAGGACATCGTCGAAGGCAAGAAAACCTACCGTCTCAATTGGTCGAACGACAAGGACGGCGCGTTTGCGATCATTGAATACTTGAAAACTTTATAATGTCCTATCACTCACCCAAGGAGCCATCATGTCCAATCCGTTGATTCAACCTTATTTGATGTTCGGCGGGCGCTGCGAAGAAGCGCTCGAATTCTACCGCAGCGCGCTCGGCGCGCAGGTCGATATGCTGATGCGCTTCAGCGAAAGCCCCGACCCCACGCCACCCGGCATGCTACCGCCGGGTTTTGAAAACAAGATCATGCACGCCAGCTTCCGCATCGCCGGCAATGTGATCATGGCTTCGGACGGTTGCGAGGTGGGAACGCAATTCAAAGGCTTCTCGCTGTCAATCTCGGTTACCACCGAAGCCGAAGCGGATCGCTATTTCGCCGCGCTGTCGGATGGCGGTCAGGTGCAAATGCCGCTGACCAAAACCTTCTGGTCACCGCGCTTTGGCATGCTCACCGACCGCTTCGGCATCGCCTGGATGATCAACGTCGTCGGCAGCGAACACACCGCATGAACTCCCGCATTCTGGCCATCGTTGCCGCCATCGCTACGGTGACGGCAACCGGCTGCACCGCGCAGCAGCTCTACTCCACCGGGCAATCGTGGCAACGCAACGAGTGCAGCAAAATCATGGATCAACAGGAACGCGCCCGCTGTTTATCGAGTACCAGCGCTTCTTATGAGGCCTATAAGAAACAATCTGACATTGAAGGAAAGCAAGGAAGGTAGTTAAACGGTACGGTAGTTCTTCCAAGTTACACAAGGAGATATTTCATGAATCAAAAGGTATACAAAGGCAATTGTTTTTGTGGCGCGGTTGAGTTTACGGTTACCGGCGAACCGGATGCGATGGGTTATTGTCATTGCGAATCCTGCCGGCATTGGTCTGCCGGGCCGGTCAATGCTTTTACGCTATGGAAGCCGACAGCACTGCAAATTACGCGCGGCGTGGAAAACATCGGCACCTACAACAAAACAGCGCAAAGTGCCCGCAAATGGTGCAAAACATGCGGCGGCCACATTTATTCCGAGCATCCCGGCTGGAATCTCATCGATATATTTGCCCCCATTCTGCAGAATTTTTCGTTTCAACCGGCCATTCATGTGCATTATCAGGAATCCGTGCTGCGCATCGTGGACGGACTGCCCAAGATGAAAGATGTTCCGAAGGAAATGGGCGGTTCGGGTATCAGCATCGCGGAATAAATAACCGGTATTCGCATTAAAGGAAATGACTCTGAACTTTGAAACCATGAGCGAACAGCAGATATGGGCTATCGCCAATCCGATCATGGATAACTTGATGGATGCCTCCACCCAGCTCGACCACGCCCGGCACGTGCGCGATTTCACCGGACGATTGAAAGCCATCGTCACACCGGAATACTTTGCACGCATCTGCCAGCAATACCAGGCGGAAAAAGGCTACTTCACCACCCGCACCCCCGTCGCCATCTTCCGCCGCCCGGATTCTGCGGCGTTTGTATGGAAGCAAATATTCACGAAAGCACCGGGCGAGTTTGTCGCGGAAATGGTGCTGGTGTATCGGGATGGTCGGTATTGGGTGGATCATGTGATGGTGTTTTGAACGGTAACTTGATTTGATATGATGAAAACTCAATTGCCCCATTCTCATAAAGATTAAGGAAAAAACGTGAATCCTACCGTGATAGATCTCATTCTTAACGTAGTAAATTGCGTCATTTCAGACATCTGATTTTAATTAGACATCACATGCCTTGCGCACTGTGCCTTCAAGAAGCTGAACTACGACGTTCGCACGTCATTCCAGAATTCCTGTATGAGACTCTTTATGACGAGAAACACCGCCTTCAGGTGCTATCGATCATTCCAGAACAAGGAAATTGGCGCGAGCAAAAAGGGTTGCGGGAAAAATTGCTATGCGATGCATGCGAACAAAAATTCTCAGTCTGGGAGCGCTACGCCAGCTTGGTTCTCAAGGGCGGCATACCCCTCACAGTCAAGCAAGAGAGCAACATTGTTCATATTTCGGGCCTCGACTATAAACGATTCAAGCTATTCCAATTATCGGTACTATGGCGCGCTGGTATTTCCTCTCTCCAGTTCTTCGAAAAGATTCAACTCGGAAAGCACACCGAGGAATTACGCCGTCTTCTTCTCGAAGATAACCCTGGTTCTCCTGAGCGATATGGCTGCTTCATGTTCGGGTTAAAGCACAACTCCGAAGCTTTCACTGGAGTCATCATGCAGCCTGGAAAGGTTCGCCTAGACGGCCATATTGCTTATCGCTTCGTTTTTGGTGGCTTCCTCTGGGCCATGCTCGTATCCAGCCACGACCTTGGAGCGCCTTTGAATAAATGCACCCTAAGCGCCTCTGGTGATACGGTCTTACTACTGCGCAACGCTAGCGACATGGACAACTTGGTAGCTTTCTCAGTTGAACTTGGTCAAATGGGACGTGCGCCATCATCTTAAGTACGAAACCTATCCTTTCAAACGAAGTTAGGTCGCGAACAAAGAAAATGGACAGGTAACATAAAACAAGTAATCACTATCTTGAATGCCTAGGAAACCCGCCACCATGACCTCCACCTCCACGGCCCTTACCGAATAATATCGCAACAGCAACAAGACCAACGATAGCAACACCCGCTACTACTTTTCTCCAATCAACGACGGTCTTATAGAGCTAAAAATCCTCGCGCCAGTGCATGCTTTGCCAGATTTCATCCCAGGCCAATGCATTGGGGCGGCCAACGGCATTCGGCGTGACGGTGATTTTTTGATCCGCCCGGACAACCACGAATTGCCCGGTATCCTCCCGCGTCATCACTTCGATCGTGCTGCTGAGCACCATGATGTCGGTTTGTTGTTGCGACACATTGATTTGCAGCACTGCGTTTCTGGCTTGTATCCTGGCATGCAGTGTCTCGATGTTGTGCGGGCAGCTCGATGTGTCCGCGTACGCTTTGCCGGAATTGAACTGGTCGACGCGTATCGAACAGGTTGAATCCGATGCTTTGAATTCGACGCGGGCCCCGCTTTGCATTCCCGAGCTCACAAACGAATTGTTCTTCACCGGCGCGGAAACTTTTACTTGATCGCCGTTCAACAGCACATTTTTGCCCGATGCATAGAGCGTTCCGATATAGGCGGAATCCTATAGCCTCGTCTTGCTCCCAGAAACCGCCGTTTTCAGCAAAACAGCATTCTTCATCAGCCCTCGGTAGCGGGTCCGGGTGAATCCAAACTGCCGCTTGATCACCCGGAATACATGTTCCTTTACTCAACTTTAAAGACTCGAACTAAATTTTCGGCTTAGCGAGCTTGCGTACATAACTTTCCTATAATTTTAAGTAGACTTTTCTCAAGCTTATTAAATAAGCGATTCCATTTAACTAATTAATTATTTATTTAATTTAAAGGAGTTTCAAATGACTACTACTAAACATTCCAATGATAATGATAACAACTCTTCTAATAAAGGATTTGCATCGATGGATCCTGAAAAACAACGTGAGATAGCAAGCGAAGGTGGCAAAGCTGCTCATGCAAAGAAAACAGCCCATGAATTTGATTCTGAAGAAGCGGCTGATGCGGGAAGTAAAGGAGGACAGTCACGAGGAAGTAATGCGTCAAAAGAAAGTTCATCTTCTACTACGGGCCGCGGCAAAAATAGCAATGATGGTGAAGATTCAAAGAGTAATACCCGCTCCACCTCCTCATCCGAAGGCGACTCATCTTCCACCCATGCGAAATCGGGTAGCCAGAATAAACATTCAAATGATAGTAACGACGATGATAATGAAAATAGTGAATCCTCAAGCGCGAGAAACAGTTCATCAAAACAGCACTCAGAGGCGGGTAAGAAAAGCCATACCAATAAATAAGGAACGTTGGTATTAAGCTTTATTTTTAAGACGAGGAAGATCTATGGCATTCATTCCTTAAACATAATAATTTTGGGTATTTTTATGTTAGCCAACGAACAGATTCTTTACTAAGTCTCAAAGATAATCTAATTCATAGTTTTACAAAGGAAACCAATGATGTTCAAATTAAAATTGAATTCTTTATTATTTACAAGCGCCGTATTCCTATTGGCGAGCAATTTTGCACAGGCTGATCCCGAGCAAAAACAAAACAAGTCTAGCGAACATCGTGAATCACAAACACCTGATGCTGATGCTTATCCTTCAACTGAATCACCTCATGGCATAAGTGAACGCAGTAACGAAAATAGTTCAACGCCTTCTGGTTCTTTTAATAAAAGCACCGGTTCCGAGGGAACAGAAAAAAGCAAATCATCTTCTTCAAATGGTGGTAATACTCAACGTGGTTCAGATTCATCAGATAGACACTCAGCTCCCCAATCTTCCGGATCAAGCCACCAACACTCTGGTTCATCAGATGGTGGGGCTGGTAAATAACTTTATTAAACACTCTTATGGAGACAATCATGCATACATTTACTGTTGAGTCTAAAAACAAAAAGAAAGATGATGATAAAAACAAAACCCCAAGTAAGAAAAAATGATTCTTGAATTAAACCCGCTCAGGCGGGTTTAATTTTTATAATGAAGACGTATTGGAGAACTATTATGTATGAAGTTACAAACGCTCAAACCAACCCTCCTAATCCGGCACATCCAGAAGTAAAACCTGAACGGGAAAAACCAGAAATTCCAAATAATCCTGCTCTGGAACCGGAGATTCCATCGAAAACTTTCATACCAGAGAAAATTCCTCCGCTAACTGAATCAGAGTTGGACATTCCTAGAGAATAAAGCGCCCCGGTGCAAGCAGCGGGCTATCAACTGCACTCTTCAGTCAGCTGGTCTTTCACCAGCTTTCGCCCCAAGGAACGGGGAATTGAATCCTCAGAGATTAAATATCACTATATTGATAAATATGTTTCTCGGTTTATTGGAAGTGTCATCCAAGGGAGATATTAAATGATTAAGCAACTGGTATCAGTATTATTACTTCTTATTATTCCTTCGCACTTTCCTGTTTTAGCTCAGGAAGTTCCTTCAACTGCTCAAGCTTTGCAAAATTTCAATATCAATCCTAAGCAAATTGAGAAACTTGAGCAAGGTGAAATAGTGAGTTATAAGGTTAATGAAACTAACAAAAAAGAGTTAGGAATTGGGTTAGCTATAATCATCCCTGCACCTCTACCTAAAATTGTAGATTACATCAGAGAAGGCAGATTTACGCTTCACGAAATCAATTTAATTTCAAGTGGAATACTTCATATTCATGCCAATATCAGCAGCTTTAAAAAATTCGGCTTCACCCATGATCAAATCGATGAAGCAAAAAAATTTATTAATGCTAAATCTGGAGAAGTTTTTAACTTATCAAAACAGGAATTGGATAGCCTAGGGTCAATTAGAAACCAAAAAGAAGAAGACAATAACGAAAAAATATTAGAAATAGCCAATCAAAAATATCGGGAATTTCTATTACATCGTTTTACTACTTACGGGAAAAAGGGACTTTCAGGTATTGAATCATACAAGCGGGAAAAGAGTTTCGCAGATCCCGGTCAGGAGCTGCGCACCGATGCTGTCAATAGTAAAGCGTGGGCAAAATATTTTCCAGAGTTGCAGCAAGCTTGGCTAAACTACCCTGCAAAACCACCCAAAGATACTAAAGAAGAGTTTCTGTGGATAAATCGTATCATTGAAGATCGGCCTACTGCGATTCTTATGCATCGCATGATAGCTTCTAATGAGACAGGCAGCATTCTCTTATCAAGACAATTTTATGTTGGACATTCATATAACTCCAGTCAAGTAGTAGCAGGAGGTCTCCCTTATAAAGATGGCATTCTTGTGTTTTATTCGGTTCGCAGCTCTACTGATCAGGTTTCGGGTGTAGGAAGCAGTGTTAAGCGCTCATTAGGACGCGCTCAATTAAAAAAAGAAATGATTGCAAAACTAGAACAAGTAAAAGAAGATTTGAAATCGCCCGAATGACACTGTCTACATCGATGAAAAAAACATTCCATGCATGAAGTTTCGAGTATCGAAAAACCCCGACACTATTCACCTATCTCCTGAGATCATCAATTTTGTGGGAGAAAAAAACGATCCGCAGGGTAAGTGGTTAATTGAAGTGGAAATCCAGGATGTAAATAGAAACACCACGTTGCAGCTTAAGACCCGTTTTATCTTGAAAGCTGGTAGTTAAACGCTAGCGATGCCTGGGAAACCCACTACCATGACCTCCGCCACCACGGCCTTTACCGAACAATATCGCAACGGCGACAAGCGCAACGATAGCAACGCCCGCTACTACTTTTCTCCAGTCAACGACAGTTTTGTAGAGCTGAAAATCCTCGCGCCAGCGCATGCGTTGCCAGATTTCATCCGGGGCCAGTGCATGGGGTTGGCCGATGGCATTCGGCGTTACGGTAATTTTTTGATCTGCCCGGACAGCCACGAATTGCCCTGTATCCACACGCGTCATCACTTCGATCGTGCCGCTGAGCACCATGATGTCGGTTTGTTGTTGCGACACGTTGATTTGCAGGACTGCGTTTCTGGCTAGTATCCTGGCGTGCAGCGTCTCGATGTCGTGCAGACAACTCGATGTGTCCGCGTACGCTTTGCCGGAATTGAACTGGTCGACGCGTATCGAACAGGTTGAATCCGATGCTTTGAATTCAATACGAGCACCACTTTGCATGCCCGAGCTTACAAACGAATTGTTCTTTACCGGCGCGGAAACTTTTACTTGATCGCCGTTCAACAGCACATTTTTGCCCGATGCGTACAGCGTTCCGATGACGGCATCGCTTGCACCGGCGTTGCGATGAAGGCGGAATCCCATATTCTCGTCTTGCTCCCAGAAACCGCCGTTTTCGGCAAAATTCCTGTCCTGGATGGGCACGGTTTTACAACCCGCCAGGAGTAAAACTGTGATCAAAAGCAGCAGCCATTGATTGTAAGAAGAAGCCATTAAGCGTGGATAGTAACTCCGGTAAATGCCCCCCCTTATCTTGCAGAAGAATGGTTTGGTTAGAGTGGTGTCCATTTTGCTTTCCTTTTCATGGTCGTTGCGAGTGGATTGCGGATGGAGTCACTGTACCGTGATTAATCTGAATCTGCACTGAATGCAGCAAAGCGTGATCAGAGCGTTTTTTTGCAGTGTCATTTCACAGAACGTGTTGATTACGTTTGGAGTGCGCTGGTCGAGCTATCGACGTAATCCACTTAGCCTGTATCAAACAAACAATAGATCGGCAGTTACTTTATTCCGGCTCCATGTGCGTTACCGAACTGATCCCATCGGCTGAGCGTGCAATGATGAAAATAAGCGCTGAAATACATTGTTTTAAATTTCCGGAAATTCCGGATTGGCCGTCTTATCTATCATGGTGTAGTACCACCACACCGCCATTTCATCTTGCCAATTTTCACGCGACCCCAGCAATTAATACAAAGCTCTGCATCGGAGCGGTTATTAAAACATTCACGCTAAGAAATTTTTGTTACAGGAGAAATTTATGAATAATCAATATCGATTAGCAGTCATTCCAATCGTTGTTTTCAGCTTATTTACAATGGGAGGGCTTCATGCATTTGCAACGGAGCTTGGCAAGGAAGTTTCTGTGCAAAACCATTTGCAGGACGGCGATGAATTCAACACGAAAATGCGAAAGCTCATCAGTCACGGCAAGCTCTTATTCGGTGCGGCCTGGACCAGTCAAGAAGGCGGCGGGCGGCCATTAACGAAAGGAACGGATTCTCCGTTGACGGATTCATCCTCGCCCTTGGTTTTTCCACGCAATTTCAATCGTATCTCAGCACCGGATACGAATTCCTGCTCGGGCTGCCATAACAAGCCCCGCATCGGTGGCGGCGGAGAAATTGTTAACAATGCATTCATTACCGGACAACGTTTCGATTTTGCAACCTTTGACCATAACGACACGACGCCCAAGCGGGGCGCGTTAGATGAAGAAGGCAAATTTGTGCAACTGCAAACCATTGCCAATTCCCGTAATACGCTGGGTCTGTTTGGTTCGGGTTATATCGAGATGTTGAGCCGTCAGATGACAACAGATTTGCAAAAGATCCGCGATTCCATTGCCGCCGGCAAGAATGCGGAACTGATTAGCAAAGGAGTTTCTTTCGGGACTTTAGCGAGGAATCAGGATGGCAGCTGGAATACCAGCCATGTCAACGGATTGCTTGCATCAAGCCTGACTAGTGATGGTGCCGATCATCCACCGAGTCTAATTATTAAACCCTTCCATCAGGCGGGTGGCGTAGTGTCGTTACGTCAATTCACCAATAACGCATTTAATCAACATCATGGCATTCAGTCTACCGAACGGTTCGGTATCAATGTCGACGCGGATGGCGATGAGTTCGTTAACGAAATCACGCGTGCGGATATCACCGCAGTAACTTTATTTCAAGCGCAACTTGCAGTGCCTGGCCGGGTGATTCCTAATAATCCTGAAATTGAGGCGGCTGTTCGTGCGGGTGAGCAGATTTTCCAAAATATTGGATGCTCGGGCTGCCATGTCCCTAAATTACCCTTGGATAAAAAAGGATGGGTCTTCAGTGAACCTAATCCTTTCAATCCCAAGGGCAACTTACAAGCAGGCAAAGCCCAGGAGTATAAACTGGATTTAACAGATGACAAGCTTGACCAGCCAAGACTGAAAGTGGAAAAGGAAATAGTGTGGGTGCCCGCGTTTACCGACCTGAAACTACATGATATTACCAGCGGCCCCGGCGATCCCAATCGAGAGCCCATTGACCAGAATGCGCCTGAAGGATCCCCTGAGTTTTTTGCAGGAAACTCGCATTTCATGACGCGAAAACTCTGGGGAACAGCGAATGAACCGCCGTATTTTCATCATGGACAATTTACCACCATGCGTCAGGCCATCGAAGCGCATCGTGGTGAAGCCTATGGCACCTACGTCAAGTGGATAGCTCTCAGCGAGGCACATCAGAACTCAGTCATTGAATTCCTGAAAACGTTGCAGATTTTGCCTGAAGGCACTACACATCTGGTGGTCGATGAGCGTGGCCATAAGAAAGATTGGCCTTAATAAGTAATATTTAGTTCTCAGTTTCATGATTGAGAAAAATTCCTATGTGACTTTTGCTTTCCACTCATAAAAGTCCGTAGGGATTTTGGCCCAACCATCACTACCGATACTTAGTTCCTTTTATTTAGTTTGTCGATGACAAACACATATTTACCTGACAGCTCTCTTAATGAATCAACAGATATGCAAGATTACGAGTTTCATCTTGATATCTGTTAAATGAACCATGAATATCAACTCATTGATTCACAGCATTATTTTCATCTTCACTATTTTCTCCTCCCATGCTCTGAGTGCAGAAGATGTCATCAAGCCTCAAAATAACCTGCAAGAGTCAGCAAAAGATCCGGCCATAATTAAATTAGTCGACATTATTCAAAGCATAAATGCACGCAAAAAAGAAATAGGGGAAAAATTACAGTCTCTAAAGAAAGCAAAAACCGATCAAGAGAAAGAAAAAATTCAATCGATCATAGACACAATCCAGCAAGGCATTTCTGACCAAGAAACATCATTTGAAATGATTCTTACCGCGGGCATAGAGTTAGGTATAGATGAAACCGCTGCCAAAAAAGAATTTGATTGGCAACAAGACTTAATAGATATCTTGCAACCCTTTTTGCGAGAATTGCACAAGATCACAGAAAACAAGCGAAAGCTGGATACGCTGCACTACAAAATTGTTTTTCATCAATTACAAATTCAGAGAATTAATGAGGCGCTTAAGCATATTTCAAAAGTTGATAAGGAAAGCCTGCAAAATGAAGTGCTAGTTGAATTTGAAAGAATTATTAAGAAATGGCAGGATCAACTCAAGGAAAGCACACATCTATTTGAAGTAGCGCAATTACAGCGCGATGAAATGGTACAGTTTCAGACAGACCAAGAGATCTCATTTGTTGAATACATTCAAGAAATCGCTGCGGGACGCGGCGCCACACTTTTATACGCAATAACAGCATTTATTGGGGTTTGTTCCATAATGCTGCTGTTCCTGAGATTCATCAGCTGGATTACTAATCGTCGAGAAGACAAAACAAGAAGCTACTACCAGAGAGTTGCCACGCTCATATACTATTTTCTTATGGTGGTGTTGGCAGTAATTGCATTCTTTTATGTTCTGGAAGTTCGTGACGACCCGGTGATGACGGGCATCACTATCGTGCTTTTAATCAGCGTTGTCTGGGTATTAAAAAGCTCGATACCGACTTACATTGATGAAATAAGGTTATTGCTCAATACAGGTTCGGCAAGAGAGGGAGAAGCCATTGTCTATAATGGCATTCTTATGCAAATTGAGAGCTTGCATTACTATACTAATCTTAAGAATCCATTATTACCGGATTTAAAGTTGAGACTGACACTGTCAGAATTGACTAAATATGTTTCTCGCCCCATTTTAAGTGATGAGCCATGGTTTCCTTGCAAAAAAGGGGATTATGTGATGGTTTATGGCGATATTTTTGGAATGGTGAAATACATCACCCATGAGAATATCGCCTTATCGCTACCCGATGGCACAATGCCAATAACATACACCATCGAGGATTTTTTGATTGCCAATCCCAGAAACTTTTCATTGGGGTTTATTGCAAAAACCAAGATTGGCATTGACAATAAAAATCAACCTATAAGTACAGTAGAAATACCTAGAATCATGACTGAAGGAATTCAACAAGGATTATCAAAAGAAAATTACGGTAATGCATTAAAGAATTTGTCAGTTCACCTTCAAAAAGGCTGCTCAACTTTTCTGGAATACGAGATTATTGCCGTCTTTGACGGTACGGCAGCAAGTGAATATTATTGTATATTACGTGACTTACAACGATATGCGATTGAGATTTGTAATCAACGGAAATTGATGTTGATGGAATAATGTAACAAAGCCGTGGTCGAGTTACGTGCCGGACGGCTCCAGCCGGTGCAGGCGAAGCTGCCACGCCAGCAGCCAAAATAGATGGTTATTCTCTCATGCCGCGATAATGCCGGGTCAATTTAAACCCGGTGCCAACAATATAACTGCCATCTTGTACTATAATTCCGCACTATCCGGAAATTCATATCCTTATCAAACGAAATCCATGAGTACCACAGATATCAAAAGTTACATGCAGTCCGTCGGACAGGAAGCACGCGCGGCGTCACGGCTGGTTGCCAAAGCGGATACGGCGGCGAAGAATCGCGCGCTAACGGCGATGGCGGATGCCATCCGGCGCGACGAAGCGCTTTTGCTGGCAGCCAACGCCAAGGATTTGGACAATGCGCGCGCCAAGGGCTTGGAAGCATCGATGATCGACCGTCTGACATTGTCGGCCAAGGGTGTGGCAACGATGGCGGAAGGCCTGTTGCAAATTGCGGCACTGGCCGATCCGGTGGGCGAGATCAGCGGGTTGAATTACCGTCCGTCCGGCATTCAGGTCGGTAAAATGCGCGTGCCTTTGGGGGTAATCGGCATTATTTACGAGGCGCGCCCGAACGTCACCGCCGATGCCGCCGGTCTATGCCTGAAAGCGGGTAATGCGGCGATTCTGCGCGGCGGCTCGGAAGCGATTCACAGCAATCAGGCGATTGCCGCGTGCGTCAAGGAAGGTCTACGCGTGGCCGGGTTGCCGGAAAGCGCGGTGCAAGTGATTGAAACCACCGACCGCGCCGCAGTGGGCGAGCTGATCACGATGAAGGATTATGTCGATGTGATCGTACCACGCGGCGGCAAGGGGTTGATCGAGCGCATCGCCAACGAAGCGCGTATCCCGGTAATCAAGCATCTGGACGGTGTTTGTCATGTGTACATCGACGATCAGGCGGATTTCGACAAAGCGATCAAAATTGCCGATAACGCCAAAACGCAGCGCTATGGCACCTGCAACACGATGGAAACGTTGCTGATCCATGCGGGCATCGCAGAGAAAATTCTGCCCGCGTTGAGCAAGATTTATTTCGATAAAAATGTTGAACTGCGCGGCGATGCGGCGGCACGCGGCATCGTTCCGCAAATCAAGGAAGCCACCGAGCAGGATTGGTACGAGGAATATCTGGCACCGATTCTGAGCATCCGCATTGTCGATGGGTTGGATCAGGCGATCGATCACATCACCAAGTACGGCTCGCAGCACACCGACGCCATCGTCACGGAAAACTACACGCGCGCGCGCCGTTTTCTGCGCGAAGTCGATTCCAGTTCGGTGATGGTTAACACCACCACGCGCTTTGCCGACGGGTTTGAATACGGTCTGGGCGCTGAAATCGGTATTTCAACCGACAAAATCCATGCGCGTGGTCCGGTCGGATTGGAAGGATTGACCAGCCAGAAATTTATCGTGCTGGGTGATGGTCAGTTGCGGCAGTAAATCGCCGCCCACCGGTTCGATAGCACGCAAACCAACGCTCATCTCAGCAAAAGGATGTTATGACGCAAGTTGTGGAAATAAAAATTCCCGATATCGGTGATTTCAAGGATGTTCCCGTCATCGAGATTCTCGTCGCGCCCGGCGATACGGTTGAGAAGGAAGCTTCGCTGATCACGCTGGAAACCGACAAAGCTTCGATGGATGTGCCTGCGCCGCAAGCCGGAGTGGTGCAAGACATCAAGGTAAAAGTGGGTGATAAGGTATCGGAAGGAACCGTTATCCTGACGTTGACAGTCACAGAGCAATCTGCCGAACCGGTGCGCCCGGAAGCAGCTACCCAAGAACGCGAACAATCACCTGCTCAACCAGCTGCACCAGCACCCGCCGCATCTTCCCAATCCATTGTTTCAAGTGATATGCACGCGGATGTGGTCGTGCTGGGTGCCGGCCCCGGCGGCTATACCGCGGCTTTCCGCGCGGCTGATCTGGGCAAGAAAGTCATCCTGATCGAACGTTATCCAGTGCTCGGCGGCGTGTGCCTGAATGTCGGCTGCATTCCGTCCAAGGCGCTGCTGCATGCAGCCAAAGTCATCACCGAAGCGGAAGAAGTAGCAGCGCACGGGATTGTATTCGGCAAACCGCAAGTCGACCTCGGCAAACTGCGCGGCTGGAAGGAATCGGTCATCGGCAAACTGACCAAGGGGCTGAAAGCATTAGCCAAACAGCGTAAGGTCGAAGTCGTGCACGGCAGTGGAAAATTTGCCACTGCGCACAGCATTCAAGTCGAAACGGCGGAAGGTTTAAAAACAATTTCGTTCGAGCACTGCATCATCGCCGCCGGTTCCAGCGTCACGCGCATTCCCGGTTTTCCGTACGACGATCCGCGTTTGATCGATTCCACCGGCGCGCTGGCGCTGAGCGATGTGCCGCAACGCATGCTGATCATCGGCGGCGGCATCATCGGCCTGGAAATGGCCACGGTCTATGCCGCATTGGGTAGCAAAATCAGCGTGGTGGAATGGATGGATCAATTGATTCCGGGCGCAGACCCCGATCTGGTCAAACCGTTGCAGCGCCGTATCGGCAAACGCTACGAAGCGATTTATCTGAAAACCAAGGTCACCCACATAGAAGCTACCGAAGCCGGATTGACCGCCACCTTCGACGGCGAGAACGCGCCGCAACCGCAAACGTATGACTGCATTCTGATGGCAGTTGGACGCCGCCCGAATGGACGCGAGATCGGCGCCGAAGCAATCGGTATTCAGGTCAATGAACGCGGCTTTATCCCGGTCGATCCGCAAATGCGCACGAACGTGCCGCATATTTTCGCTATCGGCGATATCGTGGGCGAACCGATGCTGGCGCATAAAGCCTCCTACGAAGGCAAACTGGCTGCCGAAGTGATCGCCGGACACAAAGCCATCTTCGATGCGCGCACGATTCCGTCGGTCGCCTACACCGATCCGGAAATTGCCTGGATGGGTTTGACCGAAAAAGAAGCGATCAAACAGGGTATCGATTACGAGAAAGCCGTTTTCCCGTGGGCTGCCAGTGGTCGCGCCATTTCGATGGCGCGCGAGGAAGGTTTGACGCAACTGCTGCTGGATAAAACCACGCGCCGGATCCTGGGTGCTGGCATGACCGGTATCAACGCCGGTGAGTTGATTGCCGAGACGGTGCTGGCACTGGAAATGGGCGCGGATATGCAGGATCTCAGCCTGACCATCCATCCGCATCCGACGCTGTCAGAAACCGTGCTGTTTGCCGCGGAGATGGCGGAAGGAACTATTACCGATCTTTTCCTGCCCAAGAAATAGCCTTCCGCACCGGCATTGACTTCCCGCTCCGATCCCATAATGAATTCCAACTTGTTACCGCATTGATCATGATCTCAAAAAAAACCTTTTTGCTTTTATCCCCATGGCTGATGGTTCTAACCGGATTCACCGGTCAAGCATGGGCGACGCATATATCCCAGCCGGTGCTGATCGATCCCAAGACGCAGTACGCCGCCGGTGAAACCGTCATTCTGCACGGCAGAGTGGACTACAACGAGCAACCGGCTCCGGATGTTTTGCTCAACTTCAAGTTGATCCGCGCTGACGGATCGGTAGCTGCCGATCAATCCTATCCGAGCGATCAGAACGGGCTGTTTGAATTCAAGTTCGATACCCGCAACGAAAAAGCGGGGAGCTATCAATTTACCGTGACGTCGCACTGCCTGGAAATTCACCGCTACGCTTGCACGTAAAAAAACCAGACCTTATCGATTCATCTACAATAACAACGTACACAATTATCTTGCCGGATGAACCGCTGTATCGCCCTATTGACGGACATTGCGATGCGGCATCCGGCACAACCGGCCCGCTGTACGGGTACCATTTATTCAGCAGTAATGCCATACTCTCAAAGAATTAGAAAATACGGTCATGAGAATCGCTCATTTATACTACTTCATTAACATTTCCGGCCATTGCTTAATCCTACTGCTCGTGTGCTTCATGCTCTCCGCTTGCAATCCGCAGACCGATCCATTATCCGAGCGTGAAGCCCGCGTCAATGCACGGGAATCGGAGCTGGTCACGTTGTTCGCCGAACTGGTCGAGCTGAAAAAATCGCTGGAAAAAGATCAGACGAATAAAGCTTCCGCTGGCGATGACAATGCCGGCGCTCCCAAAGCGGATGGATGCGTTTGCGAGAATACGGAAGCATCCGCCGCGCAGAAAGGCAGCGGAAAAATCGATTCCAAAACCGTGCTGGGCGGCATAGAGATGGTGCATCTTGACCCGCCGGGACTTGAATTCAGCGCACGTATCGATACCGGTGCGCAAACGTCGTCGTTAAATGCGCTCGACATTGTCGAATTCGAGCGGGATGGAAAACCCTTTGTGAAATTCAATTTAATTCACCCGCAAAGCGGGGAAAAAATCGAACTCACCCGGCGTCTGCGCCGTTACGCGCGCGTCAAGGAGCTGGGAAACCGCGAATCGCAACGCCGCCCGGTGGTCAGGATGCGCGTAATACTGGCCGATATCGATGAGCAGATCAACTTCACCTTGGAAAATCGCAGCCGGTTTAAGCACCAGGTGCTGATCGGACGCAACTTGCTGCAAGACCTGGCCATCGTCGATGTCAGCAAAAAACCCGCTCCGGTTACAGCCGATAATCCCGCAGCCGCCACGACAAAATAATGTATGCCAAATTAAGACTCTATATTGTAGTCATCCTGCTTCTGGGATTGGGAATCGGTTTGACCTTGTACAAGCATTTCGCTTTGGGGTTTCCGTTATCGCCGGATGACAAAAAATC
Organism: Nitrosomonas oligotropha; assembly: GCF_009833085.1. Lineage (GTDB taxonomy): Bacteria > Pseudomonadota > Gammaproteobacteria > Burkholderiales > Nitrosomonadaceae > Nitrosomonas > Nitrosomonas oligotropha. The sequence continues at coordinate 82,504 of NZ_QRBZ01000023.1, forward strand.
GGTGTGGACCATCGAAGCCCGCATCGATTTCGCCGCGCGCGGCGATCCCGTTATCGTTTCCTTCGCGCTGCCGCCGCAAACACCCGGCGTTGTTTTCATGGAAGAGGATTTCGCTTCGTCCGATTACGGCTTCAGCGAATTGACTTCGCCGTCCGGACGGCGGGCGCAGTGGAGCAAACGGGTGGCATCCGGCTTGCAGACGGCTTATTATCGCTTGAGTATGTACGAAACTGGACAGATCGCTCATCCCGCTACAGCGGCGGATCTCCCGCCCGAACCGGAGAAACCCGAGTTTGACGAGGTGCTGAGAACGGCGGCGACGACCTTACTGGATCAGGTGCGCAGCAAATCCGCCAACACCGAAATTTTTACCCGGGAACTGATCACGACGTTAAATTCCAAAGCGCCCAGCCAGAACCTGAGTCTGCTGATCAATGAACAATCCAGCGAAGATTACAAAACACACTTGATCATCAACTTGCTGGCGCTGGAAGGCATCAGCGCGCGCATCGTGCGCGGCTTGTACTTGGAAGACGGGCGGCGCAGACAGTCGCTGACCAATTTTGTGGAAGTGTACATCGGTAACGAGTGGCTGCTGTTCAACCAAAACTCGGGAAAAAGCGGGAAACCGAAAAAATTCCTGGTCTGGCAACGCGGCGACCAATCCCTGCTGGATGTGGTCGGCGGTAAAAACTCGCAGATATCCTTTTCCATTATCCGCAATGTTCATTCCACCCGCGACCTGGTGGTGCGCGACAGCATGAACAAGCAAGCCGGCATCATCGACTTTTCGATTTACAGCCTGCCGATCGAGCAACAGAACGCATTCAAAATGATTCTACTGCTGCCGATCGGCGCACTGATCGTGGTCATCATGCGCTTGTTGATCGGCATCCGCACCTCCGGCACGTTCATGCCGATTCTGATTGCATTGGCGCTGATACAGACCACATTGCTCACCGGTCTCATCATTTTTCTCACCGTGGTGGGCACGGGACTGCTGATCCGATCCTATTTGTCGCGCCTGAACTTATTGTTTGTCGCGCGGATCTCGGCGGTGATCATTGTGGTCATCGCCATTATCGCGAGTATCAGCATTCTGAGTAACAAACTCGGTCTCGATCAGGCCATGACGGTGACTTTCTTCCCGATGATCATTCTGTCCTGGACCATTGAGCGCATGTCGGTGCTGTGGGAGGAAGACGGCCCCCGGGAGGTTTTCATCCAGGGCGGCGGCAGTTTGTTGACCGCGGTTATTGCTTATCTATTCATGACCAACCGGACGATTGAATACTTAACCTTCAATTTTCCCGAGCTGATGCTGGTCAATCTGGCGCTGATCCTGATTCTCGGACAATATACCGGTTACCGGTTATCCGAGTTGTACCGCTTCCATGCCCTGGAACGACGCAATGCTGCTGGCAAGCGCTAAGAAACTGAGAAGTTTCGGCATCATCGGCATGAACCAAAGAAATTTTGGTTTGATCTCGCGCTATAATCCGCGCCGCTTATACCCGCTGGTCGATGACAAGTTAAAAACCAAACTGCTGGCCCAGCAAGCCGGGATCACGGTGCCTCAATTGCTCGGCACCGTGCAGTATCAGCACGACGTGAAAGCATTGAAGGAAATACTGCATCCGTACAGCCAGTTCGTCATCAAGCCGGTCAAGGGCAGCGGCGGCAAAGGCATTCTGGTGATTACCGAACACGATCATAATCTTTACTTCAAACCCAGCGGCGACGCGATGCAGCTGTCCGATATCGAACGGCATGTATCGAATATTCTGAGCGGTTTGCATAGTTTGGGCGGCAAACCCGATACCGTGATGATCGAATCGCTGATCCAGCTTGACCCGGTTTTCTCCGACTACAGCTATGAAGGCATTCCCGATATCCGCATCATCGTGTTGCGCGGTTATCCCATCATGTCGATGTTGCGCCTGACCACCCATGCTTCCGATGGCAAGGCGAATCTGCATCAGGGCGCGGTCGGCGTAGGCATCGATATCGGAACAGGCCGCGCGTTACACGCGGTACAGTACGGCGAGTCCGTCACGCACCACCCGGATACGCGCAAGACTTTTTCCGAATTGACCGTGCCGCATTGGGATAAGCTGTTGCAATTGGCCGCCGCTTGTTACGAGATGACCGGTTTGGGTTATTTGGGCGCGGACTTGGTGCTGGATAGGGATCAAGGACCGATGATCATTGAGCTCAACGCCCGCCCCGGGCTTGCCATTCAGGTGGCTAATCGCGCCGGTCTGGCGCCGCGCGTTGCGGTTATCGAGGCGATCAAAACCATCGATCCCGATCCGCAATCCCGCGCCGCTTTCAGCAAACGGCAATTCGCTTTCGATACGGATATCCATCCGCCCCGCTTGCTGCGCACCCGCAGCGATGACCGGTAACTACGCGGACTCAATCCCCGGCATTCACAATCACCTTGTTGCGCCCTCTTTGTTTCGCTTGATAAAGCGCTTTATCGGCCGCTTCGCTCAGGCTGACGGCATCGGGAAAATGCGCGAGATCGGCAATCCCGCAGCTGAAATTGACCGAAAACTCTTCATCGTGACTCAAATGCAGCAAGCGCGAGAAAACCGTGCGTATCTCATCGATCACTTTGGCCGCCGATGCCGCATCGGTATCGTTCATGATCACGGCAAATTCCTCGCCGCCATAGCGCCCGACAATATCCGTTTCGCGCAGGCGCTGTTTCAGCAACCGCGCCAGGCTCTTGAGCACACGATCGCCCGCGGCATGTCCGTAGGTATCGTTCACTTTCTTGAAAAAGTCGATATCCACCATCGCCAGCGACAGCGGTGAGCTCAAGCGGCTGGACCGTATCACTTCGCGCGCCAATTCTTCCTTGATCGCGGTGTGATTGAGCAAGCCGGTTAAACCGTCATGAATCATCAGCGAACGCAAAAAGCGCGCGCGCGTCGCCCGTGTCGTCACTGCCGAAACCAAATGCCCGGCGCCGATCGGTTTGACCAGAAAATCATCGCCGCACAAACTCATGGCTTCCGCTTGGGTATTGAAATCATTTTCCGAAGACAGATACACGATCGGCGTGCTCAGAAAACCATCGATTTGCCGGATGACTCGCGCCAGCTCGACACCATTGCAACCCGGCATATACAAGTCCATCAGAATCAGATCGGGGTTGAAATCGTTCAATGCGCCCAGCAGCTTGAGCGGCTCGACCACGGTTTTGACCAGCATCCCGGCCTGTTCCAGTATCGTGGCATGGTACGCCAATATGGTTTGGCTATCGTCCACAATCAAAACCCGGAACGGCTCCTGAATTTGCGACGCGGTAATCAAATCGAGTTGATCGATCAATTCGGTGGAGTTGATCGGCTTGGTGAAATACGCCACGCCACCGGCGCGCACGGCCCCGAGCCGGTACGCCATAGCGTCGTGCGTCGAGATAAAGATCACCCGGGCCGGTTGCTCCAGCTCTTTCTGAATCTGCTCCATGATCAGAATACCGCCCATTTCATCTTCCGGAAACTCGACATCCATCAGGATGATGGCATCGGGCCTATGTTGCACGGCGGCGCGGAATTTATCCAGATGGTTGAATACCTCCACTTCGTAACCGTAATAGCGCAGTTGCAGTGCGAGCTCCTGAGCGGCTTCGGTATCCGCTTCCACGACATATATCAGACTGGATGTTTGCGCATTCGGCAACAGTGCATTTTCGTCATGGGCCTGCGAAGCAGCATCCTCTGTTTGCTTGGATTCTTGCGCGATAGAAATCCGCTTCAAGGCATCGATTTGCTGCAAAATCCGGCTCGATTGCGAATCGTCTAGCGGAGTCGAAACCTGCAACATGCTTTTCAGGATTTTTTCCAGTGCACGCGCTTCGATACTCAGTTCCGGGTAACCGAATGTTTTACCATTGCTGACCAAATGGTGCACGGAACGATGCATTTCCTGCAAAGCTTTGCTATCCCACTCCGATCGCAGCTTTTGCCATAGGGATTCAATTTCATTGATCCGGTGCGGCAGCTCTTGCGCAAATGCAGCCAACACCAAACGCATCCTTTCCTGAAATTCTTTGTGCTCTTTAGTAATCATGATAAGGTATCCAATCCTGCCTGCTCTTTGCAGTTTAATGCATAGGATTTATGTCTCTGTGATAAAAACTGCCGTGCCGCGGCAGTCAGAGCAAAAGCATCCATTGCGGGTTAACGTTTCTTACAATCTTTATATCTTTTGCAGCCAGTGTATTCAAAAAAAGGAAATTCAATTTCACAATCTAGCCCCTAAAAGCCGATCACTAAATTAATTTACTTTTAAATTTCATTAGCATCATATAGAGAACTGAAAGTGAAATGTCAAAATCATCTCTATCCGGGCGTGTGATCATCGGTTAAAGCACTCGTCAGCGTTTTTACCCGATTCCTTTCGCTCCAGGTATTACGCCCTATTCAGCCTTATTGGCCGGATTAGAAGAGAAACAAACACTTTCCCGACACCGCTTATCGCTCATTTGCAATTATGCAACACACAACACGCTTCCGGATTCTGCTCGCCACCATCGTCATCGCTGCCATCACGCTCATCGTGTTTGCCCTCGGCCCGCTTCTGACCGCTCCGGCACCGACGGCGGTCAGCACGCTATCGGCGGATTTTCCGGTTGAATCCGTGGAAATTCCCGCGCAGCAGGGGGTTAGCGTGCATGGCTGGCTGGCGCGCGGAAAACCCGGCGGCGGCGCGCTGCTGCTGGTGCATTCGATGCGCAGCAACCGGATGGAAATGCTGAGCCGGGCGCGATTTTTGAAAGATCAGGGATACAATGTGCTGTTTATCGATCTGCAAGCGCACGGGGAAACCGCCGGAGATCACATTACCTTCGGTTTGCGCGAAGCGGAGAATGTCGAAGCGTCCGTCGCTTTTCTGCGCAAGACCTTTCCGTCCGAACGAATTGGCGCGATCGGCGCTTCTCTCGGTGCTGCCGCAATTGTGCTCGCGCAGCAGAATCTGAAACTGGACGCCGTCATTCTCGAGTCGCTTCACCCCACCATCGAAGAAGCGGTTGATAACCGGTTAAAGCTGCATTTCGGCGATCATGGTTCGATCCTGTTGCCGCTGATGTTGTGGCAGCTATCGTTTTATCTGGATGTTTCCCTGGATGCGCTGAGTCCGATCACGCGGATCAATAACCTCAGCGCGCCGGTATTGTTTATTTCCGGAACGCATGATGTGCACACCACGCAAACGGAAACCGAACGCCTGTACGCCGCGGCGAGATTTCCCAAGGAATTATGGATTGTCCCCGGCGCGCGGCATTTCAATATGCACAGCTACGCGGGTAGAGAATACGAGCAGCGCGTCAGTGATTTCTTGTCCTATTATCTGCGCCCGCATGATGACGGATAGCGCGGCATCATTGCGGCTCTCGCAGGCACAGATATGCTAAAAATGCTGATTAATTCGGCGGACGAGATGAAGCACGAGGCGCACGGAGCACAGCAACCAAGACACATCAATAAGATAGGCGAGGATGCGAGTACCGCGCAACGAAGTGATTCGCTCGTATAGTCAATTAATCAGCGTTTCCCTAAAGGGCCTGCCTGTTTTAGAATGTGTATTCCGTTTTTGCATCCACTTAACAAAAAAGAACTCAACATGAATCATTATCAGAATATTTTGCTCGCTGTCGATTTCACCGATCATGGCCAGACTGTCGCACAAAAAGCGCAATCGCTGGCAGAGCAGTTTAATGCGCAGCTTCACATCATTCATGTGCTGGATAATATTCCCATGCCGGACACGCCTTATGGCACGGTGATTCCACTCGATGAAGATTCATCGGATGACTTGCTGGAAGCGGAAAAAAATAAATTCATACGGATGAGCGATCAGCTCGGTATTGCAGCGGAACGGCGCTGGCTGATCTGGGGCGAACCGCAACAGGAAATTATCCGGCTGGCCGCGCAAGAACGGATCGATTTGATTGTCGCCGGTTCTCACGGACGGCACGGATTGGCGGTGCTGATGGGCTCTACGGCATCGGGAATTCTCTATCACGCGCAATGCGACGTGCTGGCCGTGCACCTGTAACGCGTCAGGACATAACGGCGGTGTGAGCGGGCAGCGTCAGTTCCGCCAGAATTGCCACCACTTTTTTCCGCCCACTTCGGGCAACTCGGTCAAAAAGTAACTTTTAGGAAAATTGATTCGCATCACCCGTTCCGCATCCTCGCGCAAATCGTGCATATCCAGTGCTTCATAGGCTTTGATCATAATATATAAGGCCTCTTCGGTAGCCGGGGTGCGAGGATATTCCTTCACCACGTTTTGCGCCCGGTTGGCTGCGGCGACATAGGCTTTACGTTTCATATAGTAACGCGCGACGTGAATATCGCTCATGGCGATGGAATTCAGCAAATACGCCATCCGCTGTCTGGAATCGGCGGCATATTTGCTCTCCGGGTAACGCGTCACCAATTCCTTGAAATTCTCAAACGACTCGTACGACGCTTTTGAATCGCGTTCGCTCATGTCCTGCTTCAGCGGGCCTCTGAGCAAGAATCCCATCATGCCCCAATTATCGTTAAAGTTTGCTAATGCTCTAATATAATAAGCATAATCCACATTCTGATGATTCGGATGCAATTTGATGAACCGGTCTGTTGCCGCGATCGCGGAAGCATGCTCTTCGTTTTTATAATGCGCATAAGCACTTTCAAGCTGCGCCTGCTGCGCAATCCGGCCATAGGGATAACGTGCTTCCAATGACTCATACAGCTTGATAGCCGCAGTATAATTGCCCTCATTAAGTTTTTCTTTCGCCTCCGAATAAAACCTATTGGCCGACCAGTCCTGCTGATCTTCCGTGCGATCCTGCAATAATTTGCACGCGGATAACGTTAACAACAGAATAAAAGCTAAACTACGTAACATGACGAATTCCATAAAAAACAAAGATGCCGCCGGGGATTATAGCGTAAAGCCGCCAGCGCAAGCACGCAATGAACTTACCGCACCTGTCATTGAATTAACGATTCCTACGGATTATGCCGGTCTCCGCTTTGATCAAGCGTTGGCGAAGCTGTTGCCGGATTTGTCGCGCAGCCGGTTGCAAACTTGGATTGGTGAGGACAGGGTTACGCTGGACGGTGTGAAAGCCAGTGTAAAACAGAAAGTGTGGGGCAATGAACATATCCGGATCTCACCTCAGGACAGCGCTGCGGAATCCGCGTACACGGCGGAAGCGATCAGCCTGACCATCGTGTACGAAGATGAAGCGCTCATCGTCGTCAACAAGCCCGCCGGTCTAGTTACTCATCCGGGCAATGGCAACTGGCAGGGCACTTTACTGAATGCTTTACTGTACCATGCGCCGCAATTGGAAAACGTGCCGCGCGCCGGCATCGTCCATCGCTTGGACAAAGACACCAGCGGATTACTGGCCATAGCCAAAACGCTCGAGGCGCAAACAAACCTGGTGCGCCAGTTGCAGCAACGCACGGTGAAACGCGATTATCTGGCGCTGGTTTTAGGTGAAATGACACAAGCGGGCAGTGTCGATGCACCGGTCGGACGCCACCCCGTTCACCGCACGAAAATGGCGGTAACCCGTACGGGAAAACCGGCAGTTACGCATTATCAGGTGCTCGAGCATTTTTCCGGTTGCACTTTGCTGCAATGTAGTCTTGAAACAGGGCGCACACATCAAATACGGGTACATATGCATTCGATCGGGCACCCGCTGGCGGGCGATCCGGTTTACGGCGGACATCCCAAGCATATCAAGCAAGCCATCGGACAACTATTAGCGGATTTCCCCCGGCAGGCATTGCACGCTCAGAAACTCGCACTCACTCACCCGCAAACAAAACAACTGCTGGCATGGGAAGCCGATATTCCGGCCGATATGGATAATTTATTGCACTCAGTGCGGCAATACAGCCAGCCGGATGCTGCAGAATAAAATCCAGTTCATTGGACTGGAATAATTTAGGGAAACGACGCCTTATCTTTCACTTCCAAAAATACGGCCTCCCTGCGGATTGAATGCACCGGCAACACCCCAATATCCACGCTGACCTTGCCCCCAGCTCCTCAAGCGGCCATGTCCATCACTTCTATATACATAATTATTATAGATAAATGAATTAATATTATTTGTCATTATAAATAACGATCGATAAAGTAAGCAGCCATCGGAGTTCGCATCTGATCTGACAGATCATTTGAAAACGCACGCAAACCAGCCGACGCCAAGCAGAGCGGAGCAGGCAATAAAGCACAGCTTATGCCGAGTCCATCAGCATTGAACCTGCTTTTCACTCTGTAGCGGCGGCACAGCTGGTTTTTCAACGACCCGCACGGAGATCGTGCGTTTTCTCCGGTACGCCATTGAAATCTCTTAACTCATTGATCAATTAAATGCAGGAGAGCGCATGAAGAAGATTACAGAAACCGCTTTATTGGCTGGGATTGGAACACTGCCTAACTTATCGTCGCTACTGGGTAAAACCTTGGAACACGCAAACCATTCCCAATGGATAACCGGGCGGACACATCTCTATTTAATTTTAGAAAGCGTCATGAAAATCTCAATCCATTTATTCTCATTGCCGCATGCCATCATCACACTCGCCGCCGCAATTATTTTATCCGCACCTCCAGCGCACGCTGACGTCATTACCGACTGGAATCAACATATCGCCAAAGCCACCAAAGGTTTTGACGGCACCACCGGCAGCGGTGTCACGCTGAATTCCAATCTATCCACTCGTATCTCCGCAATCGCGGCGCGCGCGGTATTCGATGCGGTAAATTCCATCAATCACTTCAGCAACGGTTATTACTACTACCAGCAGAGCAATAACGGTTCCGCTCAGGCCGCAGCAGCGCAAGCTGCGCACGATGTGATCGTGAGTCAGCTCCCTGCGGCGGATGCTTGGGGGCCGACCAGAATCTGGCTGGATGCACAGCTCGCCGCTGATTTGGCCGCTTTGGGCGTACCAGCATCGGATCCTGGCGTCCAAGCGGGCAAAGAGGCGGCTGCAGCCGCTATTGCCGCACGGCAGCTTGACAATGCCAGTCCAGTCACGACTTATGGCGCCGCGCTATCGCCAACAACCAATCCCGGCATCGGCTTGTGGCGTCAAAGCAATGCCGGAGCCGGAGTTACCAATCCCAGCACCGGCGCGCCAACCGGGTTTGACGCCAGCGGCGTGATCCAAGGCAGACCGGCCATCGATCTGAACTGGCGGGATGTCACGCCATTCAGCCTGAGTAACTCGGAGAAAGCCAGATTAGTGGCGCTGGTACCCATTTCTCCCGACGTTGGCAGCCAGGAATATGAACTGGAGCTGGATTATGTCCAAGCCTATGGCCAGGACACATCCAGCGTTCGCAGCGCCGACCAGACCGCGCAAGCCCTGTACTACAAAATCGATGCCGAGCTCTTTGTCAATGAAGCGGCGCGTATCGCTTCCACAACCCGGGGATTAACACTGAATCAAAACGCCAAACTATTCGCACTGCTGCACAGCGCTGTCGCCGATGCCCGCATTGCCGCATTCGCCTCCAAATACGAGCAGAAATTCTGGCGGCCGATCACGGCATTGAATGCCGGAGCGGATGGCACGGTTACCAATGGCTATAGCGACTGGCGCCCACTGGCTGCAACCCCATCCCATCCTTCCAATACCTCCGGGCATAGCGCAACCGGCGCCGCAGCGTTTGAAATCTTGCGCGCATTCTTTGGCGACAAGATCAAACCTGATGGAGGAGATGTCAGTTTGGGCACACTCCCTTGGCTTACCGGAACCAACAGTGGCACGGGCAACATCACCAGCCGCTCGGTTAAAACATTTTCACAAGCGCAACTGGAGAATGGCGCCAGCAGGCTTTATCTGGGTGTTCATTTCGGTTTTGACAACTTGCAGGGACAATTGCTGGGATTGGCCGTGGCCAACGCAATCATCAATTCGGATGATCCGGCAGCCGCTGACTTGAAGGTAAGAGAGTCGCCCGCCTCCCTCAAACGCATCCGGCATACGCTACTCAAATCCCCCGAGCTTTATGGCTACTTCGGGCGGGAATCGCACGATCAACTTGGACTTGATACGATCGATTTCTCGCATCGCCGTCACCACCGGTAAGAATCAATTCTTCAATGAAGAACTTCGCTTCAAAGCGCAGCGGAGTTCTTCGACAGATTCTCCGGAGCCTGCGACGCAGTCATTTGGAATCGCCGGAGTACCGGGAAAGTATGGATAATCTAGCGCACCTGATGCGGCAATACCGTATCAATCATTGCGGAATAAAAAAATGCGCCCAAGGGCGCATTTTTTTGTTTCATATTTCATAACTCTCGTCACATGTATCAAACTATAAACTTAGAAAGGCAAAATCGCATCCAGTGAAAACACGATCTGATCCTTGTTGCCGCCAAAAGGCCGGTAAGCCGAAGCTTGCAGCGATTCGTGCAATGCATCCACACGGTCATAACGGATATTCGGACGGATGTTCAATTGTTTCAGTCCTTGCCAGCCGATTTTTAATGTTTTAGCAGCTTTCCAGTTCGCACCGAGAGTGACTGCATAATAATCGGCGGGAGTGCTGGTACCCAGCAAGCCGATGTTACTCGCAAAACTTCTTCCCGTGTAATCGGTTGCCGCAGTCACCCTGCCTGGTGCAAACACACGGAAGCCGTCACGATCGCGAAACCATTCAGCCCGCACACCGACCGATACATCCGGCGTCACATCATAGTAAAAGTGCGAATTGACGCCATACCATTCCGCATCTTTGACAACACCGGAGTATACATTATTGAATAACATAACGTTATCCGCAAAACCATGGTCATGTTGCAGAATCAGGTGGGTTTTATCTGTGAATTTATGCTTCAGGACGATACTGTACATTCCCCAAAAACTGCTATTGCGGGTTGAAGTCGTACTGCCGGTACCGCTGACATTGAGAGAAGTTTTGTGATCGTCACTACTCCAAGTGACGCCACCGATCCCACCCCAATTTTCCATCTGTTTGTCAAAGTTACCATCCCAGCCGCCTGTTCCACTACCGCCGATGGTACCAAACATCGCGACGATGTTTTTATTGACGTTGTAGTTACCCAAGACACCGGTATGCGTGAAAGGCTCGCCGTACTGCATCGTATACGCATGGGTGTAGAAGAAGTTATTGGGTGCCGGAACCGTTTCATACCCGATTGGCGTATAGAAATGACCTACTTTAATATTCAAGCCATTACCGATTGGCGCATATACCTCGGCAAAAGCTTGCGGAATTGCAATGCCATAAGTGCGGCTGGAATTACAGCATATCTCCAGATCCCAATTACCTCTATCCGCCAATGGCCTGCCGTTATTCACATCAAAAGCGGGATTACCGTAAGCTTGGGTGAAAATAGCATCGGTACCGAACATGAAATCAGCCCGGAAACCAAAATCCCAACCTTTACCTTCTGTTTTTACCCCGCGTTGTATAAAGAAATTTAATTGATTTAACTGAAACCTGTTCGCTTGATCCGCGAAAGTGACCGGCCCCATGAAACCATGTGTCTGGCTTGGGTTAAACGTTGCACCGCCTTGCACCCAGCCACCAAATTCAATGCCGCTATTTTTAATTGCTTTGGCAAAAGGATTATTATTTAAACTGTCGGTACTTATCATGCTGTTTGCATGAACACCAGATGAACTCATACCAAGCAGTAACAACCCTCCTGCAACAACATGCGTCATCTGTTTTTTGTCGATCGCTTTATACGCCATTCTTCCCCCTCTTTAAAAAAGACTAAAAAAAACAAATAAATAACAGAACCTCAAAAACCATAACCAGCACATGGATTGAACTCTAACACCGAATTGCTTGAAGGGTCAACGCAAACCTTCGGGATATTTGACTGATCAGAAACAAATACAACACGGAAAATTGTGTTGTGCAGACTCGTTGCTGATACTGGATCCGCCACCAAAGTATTAGCGGAAACACACGCTTAAAATTTAATTTTTCCTACAATCCGTAGGCAAAATCCTTACAAGCATTCCATATCCTAACCCTGCAATACACCCACTGTCGTTAAAGTTTTAAAACAACCGCTCCGTTAAAAGCAAATCTGATACCGACAGTTTAAATGCAGGTTCGCGTCCCGTGATCCGATTTGACTAGTCCGTTGAGCAAATTTCACGATTAACTTTACGTAAACGATTATGGATTTGATACCCATACAAACAACAGACTTGATGGTTGGCCAACCGCTGCCGTGGGATTTATTCGATCAGGGCCGCCAACCCATACAGAAGCGCGGTTACATTTTCAAGACGGAAGATGAGTTAAAACAGCTGGAAGAATTACCGGTCTTTCGCATGGAAAAGCAAGATCCGGAACAAGCGGAACCCGTTGCTCAAGCACCGGAAAAAACCGTCTTTGAAGATATGCATCTGAAAGTAGGCCATAAAATGCATCTTACTTTGGCCACGTATTCAAAAAATGCCAGCGAAAACAATTCGTGCGCGGTTTCCATGATTGGCTATGTGCCAGACAGCACTCTGATTGTCTCCATGCCTGCATCCGATCAATTAATCGGCGAACCTTTTATTGAAGGCGAGCAAATTCACGTTCGCTTAATTACCGGACAATATGCGTATAAATTTACCGTTTTTGTCGACAAGATTATCAGGGTGCCTTTTAAATACTTACACTTGTCTTTTCCCAAAGACATACAGGGTCAAAGTATCCGGAAATCACGCCGAATCAAATGCAATTTCCCTGCAACGGTTGCTGAGAAATCAATTCCGATCAGCATCACGGATCTCAGTATCTGCGGCGCTGGAATCACGTCAAGCCTACCATTGGGAACATTAGGTTCGGAAGTCACGCTATCTTTTGCTATCGCCTTACATGACAGGGAAATACCCTTATCCATCAAAGCGACCATCCGATCCGCCAAGCAAAGCGCCAAGAAAAATCAGAAAATAATCTGCACGGGCGTCGAATATACCGGCATCAAGCCGGATCAAGTATTCGCGCTACGTCACTTGATTTACCAGGAAATAGTTGAACATCCTGAAAATGTGATTTAAACGATGGTGAGGATTCCTTCTCACCATCGTTTTTCATCTACCAGAAGCCCCAGTTACCTGTCACCACGACCCATATACCCAATACCGCATTGGTAACCGCATGCGCGATAATCGGCAACCACAGCGTTCTGCTGCGCGTGTACAACAAACCGTAGACAATACCGGCAAATAACCCCGCCAGCCACAAGCTGTGCGCGAGCGCAAATAAGGCGGCTACGATGCCGAAGGCTTTAATTCCCACCTGCGCCGGATTGACGCTCAGAAAATTGGGGTGTTCAATCCAACGCATCAGAAACGACCGCCAGAAAAGTTCTTCCATCACCGGAACCACCAGCGCCGCGCCGATGATCCGCACCGTCACAAGAAACCAATCAATCTCGCCGTTATCGCGCGGATCAAACCCCACCGCGTCACCCATCACCATCCAATCCGCCGTCAGATTAATCCATGCGATAAAGACCACGATACCGGCGACCAGCGCAGCCCCCCAAATCCGCAAGCCCGCGCCGCTGGGCCAGCGCAATTCGCTGTAAGCGCTTCGCATCGCCCACAATAAAGCGGCTACGACCGTGATTTTCACCGCATAGAGCAGACGCAATTCATCGGCTTGCCAGCCAAACTTCAACAACAAGTCTTCCAATATCATGAAAAAAACATAGGCGGCAAAAGGCGCAATCCGGTACAGATTCGTACGATCAATCATTGATCAATTCCTTATTAAGTTTTTTGTGATGGGCGATGGACAACAACAGCGGGCACTCAACTCATGAATCTCATCCCAGCCAGTGTATAAGAGCAGGTAAAAATCAAAATAGCAATAAAAACCAGTTACCTGTCCTTTATCGAATATTAACGTCAACCGCATTGCGATGAAATCACAACACCAGCGGCAACTCGCGTTGACGGGAAGCCTCGGCCATCGGCACGGCAGTCTCAGCGCACAACGTGCTGACTTTCACGCCCAGTAACCGGATCTTCTTCTGCAACGGCACCCGGCGCAAACACTCTCCGGCAGCCCGGCGTATCCGGGCCGGATCGTTGGTATAGGCAGGCAGGGAAAAATCGCGCGTGATGGTGCGGAAATCCTCGAAACGCAGTTTGATACTGATGGTACGCCCAGCATACCCCTTGCGTTTCAAATCACCGGCAACCTGCACGCACAATGCGGTAAATGCCTCGGACAAGTCGGGACGATCCTGGCGCGGATGCAGATCGCGCTCAAACGTGGTTTCCCGGCTGATGGATTTGGGCTCTGCGTTCGTGATCACCGGACGCTGATCGATACCGCGCGACACCTCATACAACCAGGCCGAGTAACTGCGCCCGAAATGCATCTGAAGCAAACTCAATTCGGCGCGCGTCAATTCGGCAATCGTCGTGATACCCAGTGACGCGAGCTTATTGGCCGCTTTGGGGCCGATACCGTTGATTTTCCGCACCGGCAGCGGCCAAATCCGCTCCGCGATGTCATCAAACGCCAGGATGGTCAAACCATCCGGTTTCTCCAGATCAGAGCAGATTTTTGCCAACAGTTTATTCGGCGTGATACCAATCGAACACGATAATCCGGTCGCATCTTTCACCGCTTGCTTAATGCGGCGCGCCAGCGGCAGCGTATCTTCCGGCAGACCGGTCAAATCGATATAGATCTCATCGATGCCGGAATCTTCAATCTGCGCGGCAATACCGGCAACCGCGGCTTTAAACAAGCGCGAATAATGCCGGTAAACAGGAAAGTCAACCGGCAGCAGAATCGCATCCGGCGCCAGCTGCGCCGCTTTCATCACCCCCATGGCGGAATGAACACCCAGCGCACGCGCTTCATACGTCGCGGTCGTAATGACACCGCGCCCGGCATAATCGCGCAAACGGTAAAAATGCCGCTTGCCATCGGCTTGCAGCACCGGCTGGTGCTCGTCCCGTCCGCCGATCACTACCGGCAAACCGCGCAATTCGGGATATCGCAGCAACTCGACCGAAGCGTAAAAAGCATCCATATCCAGATGCGCGATGCGGCGTTGCGGGGTATTCATTGTTTACGCGATAGCAAAATGAGGATTGTGATAAATTACACCATAAAACCGGTATCAGTCAGCGCGGCATCTGCTTTGGCCGCAAACTTTTTACTTTTATTGTTCGAGATTGCACGATCGACAACGCAAAATAATATGCATTGGACAGTCTATATCCTAAGATGCGCCGATGGAAGTCTGTATACCGGAATCACCACGGATTTGACGCGCCGGATCAAAGCGCACGACGCCGGCAAAGGCGCGCGCTATACCCAGGGCCGTGGGCCATTCCAGCTGGTACATCAAGAATTCTATGAAAACCGCGCCGAAGCGACAAAAAGAGAACTGTCGATAAAATCCCTATCGCGCAGCCAAAAGCTGGAATTAATTTCTGCATACTCAGCATCTTGAATATCCACGTGAAGAGCGCCAAAGAATTATCCTGCCCGTGTGGCAGCGGCAAACCATTTAGCAGCTGTTGCGGCCGTTATCTGGATCAAAACGAAACCGCCGCCACGGCGGAAAACCTGATGCGCTCACGCTACAGCGCCTATACCTTGATGCGCGAAGACTATCTGCTGGCCACCTGGCATCCCAGCACACGCCCGGCATCCTTGGATTTGACTGGACAACCGGCACAGCAATGGCTGGGACTAACCGTCAAACGGCATGAACAAACCGCTGCGGATCAAGCCATCGTGGAATTCGTTGCACGTTACAAAATCAACGGACGGGCGCACCGCTTACACGAAATCAGCCGCTTCGTGCGGGAAAATGACCGGTGGGTTTATGTGGATGGCGAGATTCTTTGAATCGCGAAAGATGTTCCGCAAACGCTTAAAACGATGTTTTCTTTCCCACACCAAAAAATTGCGCGATCAAGGTGATAAGATCAACGATCGATCGAATATTCCGCGCACCGGTAAAAAACCGGCCATCTTCGACCATATCGCCCCATAAGAACACGCCCAGCCCGCCAATTTCCTTCGATTGATTCAATAGATAGGCATTAAGGTACAGTTGATCCATGAGCGTTTCGACATCGTCAAAGAGTTTGTCGGCCAAGAACCCTCCAGGCACTAAAAATAACTTACGGCCTATCGGATTCGCTGATTCGAGCGCCTGCATGGTATTCCACACCCCTGTTCCATAATCAATGTGCGAGTTATAGCCCAGTTCCGGCGAGCCACAGGAATAAAAATCGCCATAACAATCAAAACCCAAGTACTCGGCATCATCCAGCATAATCACGAGCTCATCGGGGTAAGCCTGTTTTTGCAGGACTAATTCAGCCCAAGCCTCGATATGCATCACGCCTGATCCCGGAAATTGCTGTCTGAGTAACCGCCCCACTGATCTCAATGTAGCCAAAGTGTCCGCATAGCGATTCTCGATATCACGGCATGCCTTGGTTTTTCCTTCGTTACACGCCTTTCGTATAGTCCACAACGGTTCATCGAGTAAAAATAAAATTTCTCTATGGCGCACGGCGGACATCTCAATTGCATCAATAATCCCGTACGGATCGTTCCGGTACATTCCTGTTCCCGGATCAAACAGCAGCTTGCCAATCGAAATCACCGGAAGCATCTTGTGCACATTGGCATCAAGATAGTGCGTAATTTCATCGACACTCTTCGGTGCAAATCCAAACGCATTACTGAATTCTGCTACTTCATCGATGTGTTCGACCTCAGTCAAAAATGATCCCATGATTTTTTGAGGCCGGTCGGTATTGAAATACGATGCCTGAGCATCAGCCGGAGATAACAAAACAACCAGTATAAAAGCAATATACCTATCCATGCGCCCTCCCTCTTTTTCACCATGGATTCAGTATAACGCTATGATTACTATTGTTCTGTGCGGAAACTCACGAACTTACTACGACTCAATACCAACTGCTTGTCCGGATAAATTGCTGATAAAAATTGAATCTCACAACGCCTCGTAACGGATCTCCACCACTTCCAGCTCTTCCAGTCCACCCGGCGTATGCAGCCTCACCACATCGCCTTCATGCGCTTTGAGCAGCGCTTTGGCAAGCGGGGAAATCCAGCTGATGCGGCCACGCCCGGGATCGGCTTCGTCCATGCCGACGATGCTGTAGGTGTGCTCCACGCCTTGGCTATTGCAAATAGTCACGGTAGCGCCGAAAAACACTTGATCGCATTCACCGCGTTGCGCGGGGTCGACTACTTCGGCGTTATCCAGGCGTTTGGATAAAAATCGCAAGCGCCGGTCGATTTCGCGCAAACGCCGTTTGCCGTAGATATAATCGCCATTTTCCGAACGGTCGCCGTTGGAAGCCGCCCAGGTAATGGTTTTAACCAATTCCGGCCGTTCCACTTTCCACAATTGATCGAACTCGTCCTTCAGCCGCTGATGACCCGCCGGGGTAATGTAGTTTTTCAAGCCCTGCGGTAATTTCGGCGTATCGTCCGGTTCGTCGTCGTCTTCGTTTTCCTTGGTAAAGGCTTTATTCATAGTCACCATTATTATCAGCGGAAGGGAATCGCTACGATAGCGGTCTTCCCTGCGCTATTCAAGATCATTCACCGCAGCGGACCCCCGGTCTTGCAAAATAAATAAGAAAGAAACCTTACGTTCAGCACAGTATCTAATGATCGTACTCATCAGGAGGTCATCATGCTAATGAACCGGCGCCAATTTTTGAGCATATCCGGCGCAACAGCCTGTATGGCTGCATGCTCACCCCAGGCTCTCGCAACGCAAACGCTGGCGCGGGCTCCGCAACAAAACGCTGCAACCGCATTGAAAGCGATGCGGCATCTGTCGCAACAACGCAGCCGGTTGCTCGGCTATCCCATCAATATGACCACCCCGCCAGATGAGTTTTTCGCCTGGCGCAATGAACTTGCGGCCGTGGGTTTCAATCAATTCGCTTTCAACAATGTCGGCAATCCTTACGATCACAGCCATATCCCATTCAATTGCCATCCGTTTGAAAAGGAATTGATCGATCGCTTCGGCGCAGTGTATGGCTTCGCAGCGGACAATATCTGGGGATTCCTTACCAACAGCGGCACCGACAGCAATATGCACGGGCTGTACATGGGCCGTACGATTCTTAAAAGCCGCACCGGCGTCATGCCGAAAATTTATTTCACGCGCGAGGCGCATTATTCGATTCAGATTCTGCGCGACCTATTGCAGCTCGACTGGGTGGTGGTTGGCACCCGGCCCGACGGCAGCATGGACGCCAATGATCTGGAACGGCAGTTGAATGCCAATCCCAATCATCCCGCCTTGGTGGTCGCCACCATTGGCACCACGTTCAAAGGCGCAATCGATCCGATCGATGCGATCCAAGCCAAGCTGAAACAACGCACCGCCTATCTTCACTTGGACGCCGCGCTATTCGGCGGCTATTTGCCGCACACCGCGTTTGCCGCCGATTTGCAGCACAACGTCAGCCATCCGATTTCCAAAGCAGGACTGAAACGCTACGACTCCATCGCCGTTTCCTGTCACAAATTTTTCGGCTTCCCCTCGCCCGCCGGATTATTCATCACCACGCGCACGAACTTTGAAGCGTTCCGCACCCCGTTCAGCCAAATTCACGACCCGGAATATATCCAGCAAGTGCCCGGCACGATCAGCTGTTCGCGCGATGCCGTCAAACCGGCCGAATTCTACTTTTTCAGTTCCGCATCGGCGTTTGCCCGGCAAGCCGCCGATGCCAAAGCAATGCTCGATAACACCGCTTATTTACTGAAAGAAATGAACAATCACTACAGTTACCTGCGGCCGGTGCGCGCCAATGACCGCTCGAATACGGTTTATTTCATTACTCCGAGTAAAACCATCGTCGATCATTACTCATTGGCGACCATGCAACTCGATATTGACGGAGAACGGACACCCTGCGCGCATGTCGTGGTCATGCCGCATGCCAGGAAGGAAATTCTCGACCGGTTTCTCACCGACTTGCGCAAATCCTGACGACGGTATCAATGCACAATGGTGTGGGAAAACACATTGATCACGGCCACGCCCGCGATGATCAGAGCCAAACCGATCAACGCGGGCGTATCCAGCGATTGCCCAAGGAACAGCCAGCCGCTCAGCGCGATCAATACAATGCCGACGCCTGACCAGATCGCGTACGCCACACCGACCGGAATGGTCTTCAGCGTCAACGACAGCAAGTAAAAAGCCAGCAGATAACCCACGACAACCACCAGCGACGGCCACAAGCGGGTAAACCCATCGGCGGCTTTCAGGAATGATGTCGCGATCACTTCGCTGACGATGGCGACGGCAAGATAAATCCATGGCTGCATTGGTATCACTCCTTGTATTGGGATGGACAGGCGCCGGTCTCAACCGGATGCACGGATTATCTTACACTACTGCGCCATCAACTCTCACAGAAGAACTATCTGGATATCGGAAGCGTGAATGCGGCTTAGGGAGTCCTTCGCAATAAAACCACCAAGTCACGTCTTTCAAATAAATTGGGCTGAAGTAACCGCAAGATCTGCCGCATGGTTTTATTCATTTTTGACAAAACGATACTGCTCTGCAAGCGTCTTAAATATAGGCTGTGCGGCGTCTTTACGCAGATTTCTCAATGCATGTTTGAGACAATTCCAATAACTTCTGTACGCCGACCGGTTCTTCTTGGAGTAATTGCACGACGGCATAACGCTTTGCGTGCATAGTGGATACTGTTTTGATATCAGCAAGTTCGTTACTGGCGCGCTGACACAACAAAGGTGAGTGGACAGTCGTCGCAGCAACACTGTTATTAATGACCCAAGCCCATGGCTCAATACCAGCGCGGCGCAAATCGGCTTGCAGGCTGGCGGCTTCCAGCACGGGCGTTGTTTCCGCCAATGTAGCAAGCAGTATTTTGGTTTGCTTAGGATTTTTCAGTTGCATCATCGGCGTTGAGTAGTGCACGATGGAAGGGTCCATTTGTTTGATAACTTCGCGATGATAAGCGCCGGTGGCATCCAGTAACAATAATGTATGTCCTGTCGGTGCGGTATCCATCACCACGAATTTCTTTCCCGCTTCGCGGATAATGCGCGAGAATGCCTGAAATACCGCAATTTCTTCGGTGCACGGTGAACGTAAATCTTCTTCCAGTAATGCTCTACCTTGCGCATCCAGATGCGAGCCCTTGGTTTCCAGAACACGCTGACGATAACGTTCGGTTTCCACATGTGGATCGATCCGGTCAACCAGTAGATTATCCATAGTACCGCTGAGTGTTTCGCTTAAATGCGCCGCGGGGTCTGAAGTGGTGAGGTGTACTGGCAAGCCCCGATGCGCAAGATTGACCGCGATGGCCGCAGCCAGCGTGGTTTTGCCAACACCGCCTTTGCCCATCAGCATGATCAAACCGCAACCATCCTTGGCAATCTCATCCGTTAGCTTGGATAAGCTGGGAAATGGGATGGCAGTATGCGTAAATTCATTGCTGCTTTCGACAGACTGATCATCAACCAATAGCTTCCGCAAGGCTGTCAATCCGACCAGGTTAAACGGTTTCAGTACAATATGATCGCAAGGCAATTGGCCGAGGACTTCCGGTATGGCTGCCAAAGCGTTTTGCTCGCGTTGGAAGATTGCAGTTGCCAATGGATCCTGTGCTGTTTCTGTTTGTGGAAATAATCCATTAATGACTAAAAATTGTTTCGTCAATCCGATAGCAGCTAATTCTTCATGTGTCCGCGCTACTTCGCGAAGCGTGGCTTGCTGTGCGCGGGCCACCAATACCAGCCGGGTGCGTTGCGAATCGGCGAGTGCATCCACTGCCGCTTGGTATTGTGCGCGCTGTTTCTCTAAACCGGCCAGCGGGCCAAGACAGGACGCATCGCCTTTGCCTTCCGCAAGAAAATCGCTCCATGCGCCGGGCAGTTGCAGCAACCGTATGGTGTGGCCGGTCGGTGCGGTGTCAAAAATAATATGATCGTAATCCGCTGTCAGCGCCGAATCGACCAACAAAGCGGTAAATTCATCGAAAGCAGCAATTTCGGTCGTGCATGCACCGGACAGTTGTTCTTCGATGCCTTTGACCACCGTGTCCGGCAATACCCCGCGCACCGGATTGACAATGCGATCACGATAGACTTGCGCGGCAGCTTGCGGGTCGATTTCCAGAGCGGCTAATCCGGGCACTGCGGTAATCGAGGTAACCTTATTGCCAATCGTCATGCCGAACACCTGACCCACGTTGGAAGCCGGATCGGTGCTGACCAATAATACCCGCTGACCGGCATCGGCCAGCGTTATCGCGGTAGCGCAAGCCAACGACGTTTTCCCGACACCGCCCTTGCCAGTAAAGAACAGAAATCGCGGCGGTTGATCGAGGAATTTGAGTTGCGTCATGCAATTGGCTCAGGTTTGCTGTTAGCAACAGCCACCGCAGCAACTGGATTCTTCGGCTTCTGCCTCCACGGCAGCGCCAGTCCAGCGCGCCAGTTCACCGCGATTTGGATAGCGGCCTGCCAATGCCACTTCTCCATCCACAAGAATCAATGGCAGCGCTTCGGCACCGGAGCGTTCCAGGAATGCTTTCACTGTGGAATTATCTGCAAAAGCCATCGGCTGTTGTGCCAGATTAAAGCGCTCAATGGCAGCACCTTGTTGTTTGGCCCAGTCGACATCAGCGGAAAAACCGACCAATTCCTGGTCTACGTCGGAACCGCAAACGCCTGAGCTACAGCATGAAGCAGGGTCAAATATTTGTATGGTTGTCATGTTGATTCTCCAATGGTTAAGTTACAAAAACTCGATAAAATAGATAACTCGTTTAAGACTGCCGCCACTATTTGGTGTGTTGCTGCTTAAATTTCAAGATCCCAATGTAGTCCAGCTTAGTCCTAAAAGCAGCAGGATTTTGCCGCAAATCACCCAGCGGCAGCGATAAAAAAGTCTCGATGCCCTCGCGCAAGTTTCGATAAGCCTGCGCGAATGCCGCATTGATTGTCTCCTCGGTTCCGGTAGCTTCGGCGGGATCATCGACACCCCAATGCGAGCGTAGCGCGGTCCCGAGATACGCCGGGCAGGTTTCACCGGCGGCGTTACCACACACAGTAATCACAATATCCGGTGTGGCCGGCAGATTATCCCACGATTTACTGCAAAGTCCTTCGGTTGCGATCCCTTCGCGTTCAAGTAGAGCGAGTGAACGCGGATGAACTTTTCCGGCCGGTTTGCTGCCTGCGCTCATTGCTTGCCAGCCTTTGGGCGCCAGATGGTTAAAAGTGGCTTCCGCAAGGATGGAGCGGCAGGAATTTCCGGTGCAAAGAAATAGTATATTCATGATCAGGACGCGTAACGAAGCAATTCGCTCGTGCAGTTAATTAGTAATCAGCGCTTCTTTAGCTGTTTTTTTCATCACAACACACTTCAACAATGCCGCAGGGTGTGCCTGCGCAACAATTCTCGGTGAGATAGCTCAATAACGCGTTCATAGTTGCGAAATTTGCAGAGTAATAGATAAAACGGCTCTCCTGCCGGGCAATGACCAGCTCTGCATGCGTCAATTCTTTCAGGTGAAAAGATAGCGTTGCGTTAGGGATGCTTAAGTCCTTGGCAAGCTGCCCCGCAGGAAGTCCCGGTTCTCCAGCCTGAACCAGCACCCGGAATATCGTGAGACGGGTTTCGTTGGCTAGAGCAGCAAGTGCTTTCATAGCATTATTAATTTCCATATTTCCAATATATTGGAA
>NZ_QRBZ01000024.1 GCF_009833085.1 Nitrosomonas oligotropha
AAGACGAGGAAGAAGACGAGGGTGAAGGATCTGCTGGCGGTTCAGCTGGCAGCACGGAAGCCCAGACTGATGATGAAGATGAGGATGAAGAGTAATCTTCTGTGAGTTTCGTCTCTTCAAACTAGTGTAAATGAAATTCTGGAGATAGGAGCATCTCCAGAATTTTTTTGTGTCAACAGAAGAAATAAAAAAGAAAAGCATAGCGAGAAGAAAAATTTATTGATGATTGTCTTTTTGAAAGCATACGAGATAAAAAAATGCTTTCAGTAATGGAATATCTGTACATCAATAAATCAACGCTAATCCAGATCATTCTGCCAAAGTGAAATTGGTTTTATACAGATTAGCGCTTCTTTCACGATAATGCTTCAACATATGAAGGGCTTGCATTTTGGCAGAAGAGTCACGTACTAAAATAACTCACGCTGGCAAATTAGGATATAGCTTTCGTCGTCATATGCGCGAAAGATTTATAGAGACTTTCTTATTCTTGTCGGCGCTACTTTCGATAGCGATCATGCTCGCAATCATAGTGATGCTGGTAAAAGAATCACTGATTTTTTTTCAACATGTATCGATCTGGCAATTTGTAACCGATACGCAATGGACACCGCTATTCGATGATGCTCACTACGGAATAATGCCACTGGTTTCCGGCACCATAGTCAGCTCATTAATTGCTTTGCTGGTTGCGCTTCCACTCGGAACAATTATCGCCATTTACCTTTCTGAATTTGCGCCATTTACAGTGCGTGAAATGGCGAAACCCTTCCTGGAATTACTGGGTGGTGTGCCAACAGTGGTGTATGGTTATTTTGCATTACTATTTGTTACACCATTGTTGCAAATTATTTTTCCTGAATTGCCTGGCTTTAATTTGCTGTCTGCTGGATTGGTAATGGGAATAATGATTATCCCTTATGTGAGTTCAATGACTGAGGATGCCATGCGTGCGGTTCCGATGAATCTCCGAGAAGGTTCTTACGCGATGGGTGCTACGCGATTTCAAACGGCTATCCGAGTTGTCATGCCGGCTGCTTTTTCTGGGATAGCTGCTGCATATATTTTGGGTATATCGCGTGCGGTGGGAGAAACAATGGTGGTAGCAATTGCAGCTGGGATGCAGCCAAATTTAACCTGGAATCCCATGGAACCTGCCGCAACCATTACAGCATATATAGTGCAAGTTAGCTTGGGCGACTTGCCTCACGGTAGTATTGGCTATCAAACGATTTTTGCGGCTGGTTTAACTCTATTGCTGATAACACTGCTGTTTAATATTATTGGTCATGTATTGCGTAAACGATATAGAGAAATTTACTAACCATTAACACGGTCAAAAAAAGTGAAAATATTTCGGGTGGTTTTTTGTAATGAAGAGTGTTAATAATCTAGAAGAAATCAGAAAAATTATTGGATTGCATAAGAAATGGGATCTGATTTTTATGATTACCGGAATTATTGCACTCATGATTGCGGTATTAACTTTTATGGCTTTGTTTGCGCATATGCTGATAGATGGGATGCCACGGTTGTCGTGGGAATTCTTTACATCTTTTCCTTCACGACGGCCTGAGTCAGCAGGAATTCTATCGGCTTGGGTTGGAACAACCCTGGTGATGCTTGTAACTGCATTTGCCGCAGTACCATTAGGAATTGGATCGGGTGTGTATTTGGAAGAATATGCACCGAAGAATTTATTAACTGAAATCATTGAGATCAATGTAACTAACCTGGCGGGTGTTCCTTCTATCATATATGGTTTGCTCGCGCTAGGATTGTTTGTTTATCAATTGGGTTTCGGGCAAAGTATTTTAGCTGCGGGACTTGCTTTGGCGTTACTGATTTTGCCGGTTGTGATTGTCGCAACTCGCGAGGCTATACGTTCAATTCCAGTATCAATAAGGGAAGGTGCATATGCGCTTGGCGCGACTAAGTGGCAAACCGTTTCCGATCATTTGTTACCATATTCGTCTGCGGGAATTCTGACGGGCATTATTATTGGTTTAGCTCGAGCAATTGGTGAGACTGCGCCGATCATTACAATCGGTGCGTTAACATTTATTGCTTTTTTACCGCCTTCACCGGTGAAAAATGAATTTCCCTATGTATCCTTTGAGTGGCTGACAGCGCCTTTCACGGTGATGCCGATACAGATGTTTAATTGGGTGTCACGGCCGGAAGAGGCATTCCAGCTAAATGCAGCTGCTGCTGGATTGGTATTGGTAGTTATGACGCTGGCAATGAATGGCCTGGCGATTTATTTGCGTTATCGCATGCGAAAAAATATTAAGTGGTAAGAGCAATGCAAATCAATTCTGAAAAACCAATAGAAACGATTCAATATAAATCAGAAGTTAAGAACCTCAGTTTTTACTATGGTGGATTCAATGCACTGAAGAATATCGATATGGTCTTGCGCGATAAGAGGATCACCGCCTTAATAGGACCCTCCGGTTGCGGCAAATCGACATTTCTGCGCTGTTTTAATCGCATGCATGATCTTTATCCTGGTAATCGCTATGAAGGCGAAATTATTCTTCATCCGGACGATGTCAATATTCTGGCTTCAAACGTAGACCCAATTGAAGTGCGGATGAGAATAAGCATGGTTTTTCAAAAACCGAATCCATTTCCAAAATCTATCTATGAAAACGTTGCATACGGTCTTCGTGTGCGCGGGATTAAGCAGCGCGCTATTTTGGATGAAAAAGTGGAAGCGGCATTACGCAATTCCGCGCTATGGGATGAAGTGAAAGACCGATTACACCACTTAGCTTTCAATCTTTCCGGAGGGCAACAGCAAAGGCTTTGTATCGCTAGGGCTTTGGCAACGGATCCGGAGATATTATTGTTTGATGAGCCGACTTCCGCGCTTGATCCTATTGCAACAGCTAGTATCGAAGAATTAATAACCGATTTAAAAAATAAGGTAACGATCCTGATCGTTACGCATAATATGCAACAAGCGGCAAGAGTTTCCGATTACACCGCCTATATGTACTTGGGGGAATTAATCGAATTTAATGTGACAGATACCATTTTTATC
The DNA here is from genome assembly GCF_009833085.1 of Nitrosomonas oligotropha. Lineage (GTDB taxonomy): Bacteria > Pseudomonadota > Gammaproteobacteria > Burkholderiales > Nitrosomonadaceae > Nitrosomonas > Nitrosomonas oligotropha. Next base: position 3,050 of record NZ_QRBZ01000024.1, read on the forward strand.
AAACCGAAGAATAAACAGACCGAGGATTATATTACCGGACGATTCGGTTAAATTTTGTCGATAAGCTTGAAAATCGATATGCATCAAGAAAGCATGTGCATATAAGAAGTTGATGCAATCTCGGTTAGATAGATAGTATCTAAAGTAAATAATCAGGATCTGAAAGCGATTCTTTACCGTCTGTATCAGCGGACGACGATTATGGAATCATAATTGACTTAGTAAAGAATCAAATGTAGGATTCCCCCCTTTTAGGAAGTAGAGGTAAGTGGTAAAAATGCGCGAAAAGATGGTTGCAGGTAACTGGAAAATGCACGGTAGCTTGGTTGATAACAAGCAGCTGCTGGATGAAGTTGTGGCTGGAGTGAATGGATTAAAAGAAGCTCATCTGGCGGTTTGTGTTCCTTATCCCTATCTTTCATCAGTACAAGATGCTTTGCGGAGTACCAATATAGCTTGGGGTGCTCAGAATGTAAGCCAATACGAAAAGGGTGCATACACCGGAGAGATTTCAACATCAATGCTAAAGGATTTTGGATGCCGGTATGTCATAGTCGGACACTCGGAAAGAAGAACATTGTTTGGCGAAAATAATACTATCGTTGCAGAAAAGTATTTAGCGGCACAACGTGCGGGCATAACACCAATTTTATGTGTTGGTGAAACACTAGAACAGCGCGAAGCTGGAACTACTGAGCGAGTAATTGAAGATCAGCTCACGGCAGTTATCCGATTGGCTGGTATAGAATCACTGAGCCAAGCGGTCGTTGCATATGAGCCAGTATGGGCTATAGGCACAGGTAAAACAGCATCTCCTCAACAAGCGCAAGATGTTCATTCGTTTATTAGAACCGGCATTGCAAAAGAAAATGCGAGCATTGCACGGAAATTAGTCATTCTTTATGGCGGTAGCGTGAAAGCTAATAATGCAGCAGAATTATTCGCTATGGCGGATATCGACGGTGGTTTGATAGGTGGAGCTTCACTTATTGCAAGTGAATTTATAGCGATCTGCCGCGCTTTGCATCACTAATTTTAGGAGTAGTACACAGTGGAAATTATAGTTTGGGCAGCGCATGTTTTGCTGGCGGTTGTATTAGTGGTTTTGGTATTATTACAACATGGCAAAGGTGCAGATATGGGGGCGGCATTCGGTAGCGGCTCTGCAGGCAGTTTGTTTGGCGCAAGCGGGTCTGCTTCATTTCTGAGCCGCGCTACTGGTTTTGTCGCAGCAATGTTTTTTGCTACGAGCATGAGTTTAACTTATCTATCAGTAAATCAAACTGAGAGCTCGAAAAGTGGGATGAGTGTAATGGATCAAGTCGAAGAGTCTGAAAATGCTTCTGAAGTAGGAACAGAGAAAAAATCAATTCCAGATCGTAATCAAAATGCGTCTGAAGTAGAGAATGGCTCAAAAGTAAATCAGATACCAGAATAGTTTCTACGGAATTTTTTGTAAGGCAGCCTGTTTGATCATAATATGAAAATTGCTTTGCTGCCGACGTGGTGGAATTGGTAGACACGCCGTCTTGAGGGGGCGGTGGCGTAAGCTGTGCGAGTTCGAGTCTCGCCGTCGGCACCACACTAAGATGATATTCTTAAGAACTTTATTCTTTTTCATGATTTAAATTCTATTAACTGGAATGATTGAATTATTTAAAAATGCTTGAAAATTATTTCCCGATCTTACTGTTTTTAATTGTTGGATTCCTTGTTGGTGTCGTGCCGATGTTGTGCGGGTGGTTATTGGCGCCAAATCGCCCGGATAGTGAGAAACTTTCTCCCTATGAGTGCGGATTTGAAGCTTTTGAAGATGCACGCATGAGATTTGACGTACGCTACTACTTGGTTGCAATTTTATTCATTTTATTTGATTTGGAAATTGCTTTCTTGTTTCCTTGGGCGATTGTGCTGGACGAGATTGGTTTATTTGGATTTATTGCAATGATGACATTCCTGGGTATCCTGGTCGTAGGTTTCATCTACGAATGGATGAAGGGTGCATTAGAGTGGGATTGATGTTATGAGTATTGAAGGAACACTTGAAAAAGGATTTGTCACAGCCAGTTTGGATTCAATCATAAACTGGGGCCGGACAGGTTCGATGTGGCCAATGACATTCGGCTTGGCTTGTTGTGCGGTTGAGATGATGGAGACCGGTGCGTCACGCTACGATCTTGATCGTTTTGGTATTGTATTTAGACCAAGTCCTCGTCAATCGGATGTGATGATTGTCGCGGGTACGCTCTGCAACAAGATGGCGCCGGCTTTACGCAAGGTTTACGATCAAATGGCAGAGCCACGCTGGGTGATATCTATGGGATCCTGTGCAAACGGCGGCGGGTATTATCATTATTCTTATTCGGTAGTTCGTGGATGTGATCGTATCGTGCCTGTCGATATTTATGTGCCTGGTTGCCCGCCGACAGCTGAAGCTCTGTTGTATGGCATTATTCAGCTACAAAATAAAATAAACCGTACCAATACTATTGCACGCTAACGCTATGTCTACTACTCAATTGGAGAATCTTGCGGCGGCATTGAAGGGTGTACTGGGTGATAAGCTGGTCGGTTTGCAAACGCATTTCGGTGAGATAACCATCATAGTACGTGCGGAGGATATCATCACTGCGTGTACAAATTTACGAGACAACTCTCAGTTAAGATTTGATACGTTGATTGATCTGTGTGGCATTGATTACTCAACTTACGGTGACGAGTTGTCTGCAAAGCATGGCCTACGTAATAAGCGATTTGCTGTGATCTATCATCTACTCTCGGTAGAAAAGAACTATCGATTACGCGTTAGGGTACTCACGGAGAATAATGAATTTCCGGTTGTGGATTCGGTAACTGAAATTTGGCCGACAGCTAATTGGTTTGAACGTGAAGCATTTGATCTCTATGGAGTAATTTTTACCGGTCATCCGGATTTACGTCGCCTATTGACCGATTATGGTTTTATAGGTAATCCGTTCCGCAAAGATTTTCCAATCACTGGTCATGTTGAAATGCGCTATGATGCAGAGCAGAAGCGCGTCATTTACCAACCTGTTACTATCGAACCGCGAGAAATCACACCACTTGTAATTCGTGAAGAACACTATGGCGACTGTGAATCGTAACGATTATTGAGTTTCTTGCATTGTATTTTATAAGAATTTTATGAAGTAGCTTATGGCCGAAATACGTAATTACACCATGAATTTTGGACCGCAACACCCGGCAGCTCACGGTGTGTTGAGGTTGGTACTGGAATTAGATGGAGAAGTTGTAAAGCGTGCTGATCCGCATATTGGATTATTGCATCGTGCTACTGAAAAATTAGCGGAAAATAAAACATACCTTCAATCCGTACCGTATATGGATCGGCTTGATTATGTTTCGATGATGGTCAATGAGCATGCCTATGTCATGGCGATCGAAAAGCTGCTGCAAATTGAAGTACCCATAAGGGCACAGTATATCCGGGTTATGTTCGATGAAATCACCCGTATACTGAATCATCTGTTATGGATCGGCGCACATGCATTGGATGTGGGTGCGATGACCATGTTTTTGTATGCATTCCGTGAGAGAGAAGATCTGATGGATTGTTACGAAGCAGTATCGGGCGCCAGATTGCATGCTGCCTATTACCGGCCCGGTGGTGTCTATCGTGATTTGCCGGATACAATGCCGAAGTATCAATCCTCTAAAATTCATAGTGAAAAAGAAACACGCATACGAAATGCGAATAGAGAAGGTACGCTTTTAGATTTTATCGAAGATTTTACCAATCGTTTTCCAACATACGTTGATGAATACGAAACATTGTTGACAGATAATAGAATCTGGAAGCAGCGTTTGGTTGATATCGGTGTTGTTTCTCCAGAGCGTGCCAAAGCATTGGGTTTTACCGGTCCTATGTTGCGCGGCTCAGGGGTCGAATGGGATCTAAGGAAGAAACAACCTTATGAGGTTTATGATCGCCTAGATTTCGATATACCTGTCGGGGTTAATGGCGATTGTTATGATCGTTATTTGGTACGCATGGAAGAGTTCCGCCAATCCAATCGCATCATTAAACAATGTGTCGATTGGCTGCGTAAAAATCCTGGGCCGGTGATTACTGATAATCATAAAGTTGCGCCACCTTCGCGTGTCGATATGAAACAGAATATGGAAGAAATGATTCATCATTTCAAATTATTCACGGAAGGATTTCATGTCCCTCCGGGTGAAGCCTACGTAGCGGTTGAACACCCTAAAGGTGAATTTGGTATTTATTTAGTATCGAATGGTGCAAATAAACCCTACCGTTTGAAAATACGCGCACCTGGATTTGCGCATCTGGCTGCTTTGGATGAGATGTCGAGAGGTCATATGATTTCTGACGTGGTCGCTATCATTGGTACGCAAGACATAGTATTTGGTGAGATAGATAGATAACGATGTTAAGCACTGAATCCCTTAAAAGAATTGATCGAGAAATCGCGAAATATCCGCTTGATCAAAAACAATCCGCCGTCATGTCAGCACTTGCCATTGCACAAGAAGAAAAGGGCTGGCTTGCAAACGAAACCATGAATTTCGTCGCAGAATATTTAGGTATGCCACCCATTGCGGTTTATGAAGTGGCCACGTTTTACAATATGTATAACTTGGAGCCCGTTGGCGAATATAAAATTACGGTGTGTACCAATTTGCCTTGTGCATTGTCAGGTAGCAATGATACGGCAGCATATTTGAAGCAGAAATTAGGTATTGGTTTTAATCAAACAACACCGGATGGCAAATTCACCCTTAAAGAAGGCGAGTGCTTTGGCGCCTGTGGCGATGCGCCAGTATTACTGGTTAATAACAGACGCATGTGCAGCTTTATGTCCAATGAGATGATCGATAACTTGCTGAAGGAGCTGAGCAAATGAATCAGTTTCCGCAGACATTGATGAATGGAGTGAATCCTTCCGATCCTGAGAATTGGCGGCTCAAAAGCTATGAAAAGCGTGAAGGTTATGCAGCACTCAGAAAAATACTGGCGAAAAAAATTTCTCCTGAAGAAGTAATTGAAGAAGTTAAGAAATCCGCGCTTCGTGGACGAGGTGGAGCTGGTTTTCCGACTGGGTTAAAGTGGAGTTTCATGCCCAAAGGGTATGAAGGTGATAAATATATCGTATGTAATTCGGATGAAGGAGAGCCGGGCACCTTTAAGGATCGCGATATAATGCGATTTAATCCCCATCTGCTGATTGAAGGAATGATAATAGCGGCGTACGCGATGGGTGTAAAAGTAGGGTATAACTATATTCATGGCGAGATATGGGAAACCTATGAGCGTATGGAAGAAGCTGTTGAAGAAGCGCGAGCAGCAGGCTACCTGGGAAATAATATATTAGGTTCTTCGTTCAGTTTTCAATTGCATAATCACCACGGTTACGGAGCTTATATTTGTGGTGAGGAAACCGCGTTATTGGAATCCATAGAAGGTAAAAAAGGCCAGCCGCGTTTTAAGCCACCGTTCCCAGCGAATTTTGGTCTGTATGGCAAGCCGACTACGATTAATAATACTGAAACTTTTGCTTCGGTCCCTTGGATTATCCGGAATGGTGGAGAAAAATATCTTCAGCTTGGAAAGCCCAATAACGGTGGGACAAAAATTTTTTCAGTATCGGGACATGTGAATAAACCCGGTAATTATGAGATACCGCTCGGAACTCCATTTACAGATTTACTGGAATTAGCTGGCGGGATGCGTGGTGGACGGAAGTTAAAAGCTTGTATTCCCGGCGGATCATCCATGCCGGTATTGCCTGGCGACATCATGATGCAGACAGATATGGATTACGATTCGATTGCCAAAGCTGGTTCTATGTTAGGCTCCGGTGCTGTCATCATTATGGATGATACGACCTGTATGGTCAGAGCATTGGAACGTTTGTCTTATTTTTATTTTGAAGAATCCTGCGGGCAATGCACGCCATGCCGTGAAGGAACAGGATGGCTTTATCGGATTGTCAATCGTATTGAACATGGTAAAGGCCGATTGGAAGATTTGGAATTGCTGGACAACATCGCAGACAATATACAAGGGCGGACGATTTGTGCGCTAGGCGATGCGGCTGCAATGCCTGTTCGTGCGATGATTCAACATTTTCGAAGCGAGTTTGTTTACCATATAGAACATAAGAAATGTATGGTCTGATTTTAGCTGTTAAATAATCAGAGCATATCAACATTATAATTCGTGATTAACCCAAGAATTTTAGCCGATGGTCAATATAGAAATCGACGGTAAGCAAGTATCTGTGCCTAAAGGAAGCACCATCATGGATGGTGCGAAACAGATTGGCGTGTATATTCCGCATTTTTGCTACCATAAAAAATTATCCATAGCAGCCAACTGCCGTATGTGCTTGGTTCAGGTAGAGAAAGCGCCAAAACCACTGCCTGCATGCGCAACACCCGTTATGGATGGCATGAAGGTATATACGCATTCTCAGCAAGCTGTTACTGCGCAAAAAGGCGTGATGGAGTTTCTGCTGATCAATCATCCGCTTGACTGTCCGATCTGCGATCAAGGTGGTGAGTGTCAGCTGCAAGATCTTGCTGTAGGGTACGGTGCAAGCGGTTCGCGATATACCGAAGCAAAGCGAGTTGTTGTTAACAAGAATCTGGGTCCATTGATTTCAACCGATATGACGCGCTGTATTCATTGCACGCGGTGTGTGCGCTTTGGTCAGGAAATTGCTGGAATTATGGAGCTTGGAATGGTCGGGCGTGGAGAGCATTCTGAAATTCTAGCCTTTGTTGGCAAGACGGTTGACTCCGAGTTGTCGGGTAATGTGATTGATCTCTGTCCAGTTGGTGCTTTGGTCAGTAAGCCGTTCCGATATTCAGCGCGAACCTGGGAATTATCACGTAGAAAATCAATTAGTCCGCATTGCGGCTTGGGTTCTAATCTTGTTGTACAAGTCAAACAAAACCGTGTCATGCGGGTGCTTCCTCGGGATAATGAGGCGATTAATGAGTGTTGGTTATCCGATAAAGACCGGTTCTCCTATGAAGGTTTAAATTCGGAAGATAGATTGACGCGCCCCATGATCAAGCGTGACGGGCGATGGTTTGAATGTGACTGGCAAGAAGCTTTGGAATTTACCGCACATTCGTTACAAGCAGTCAAACAAAGACATGGTGCAAAAAGTTTAGCAGCACTCGGTTCCGCGCACAGCACATCGGAAGAGCTGTATTTGCTGCAGAAGCTGATACGCGCTATGGGTAGTGGCAACATTGATCATCGCTTGCGGCAGTCTGATTTTCGTGCGGATAATAATATGCTGGGTGTTCCGTGGTTGGGTACCAGTATCGCGGATATCTCACAATTGAAATCCGCGTTAATTATCGGTAGTACGCTACGCAAAGATCATCCGCTTATTGCGCAACGATTGCGTCAAGCTGTTAAAAATGGCATGAAGCTGAATATTGTGAATCCGGTTGATGATGATTTGTTGGTCAAGGTTGCGCATAAAGCAATAGTTTCTCCGGCTTCAATAACCAGAGTTTTAGCGGAAATTCTAAAGGCTGCTGCTGAAATTAAAGGGACCGAACTAACTGATGAATTAAAGCAATTTGTCAATTCAATCAACATCCCGAGCACTGCCAATGCTTTCGCGATTGCTTCTAGCTTGATAGAAAATGCGTCGGCAGCGATTTATTTGGGAAATATTTCGCAACACCATCCGGATTATTCAATAATTGGCCTGCTTGCAGATTCAATTGCCCGAATAACCGGCGCGAGTTATGGCGTATTGGGTGAGTCTGCAAATAGTGTTGGTGCTTATTTGGCTGGTGCCATTCCGGAAGTTAGTGCTATATCGATCGCTGCAAAACTGAATCACATTGAATCAGGATTAACCGCAGCACAAATGCTGGAGTCCGATGATGATCCGGCGAAAGAGAAATGTAAGGCATTCATATTAATGAATGTGGAACCGGAGTTTGATACTTACAATTCTCATCAAGCCCTTAAAGCCATCAAATCAAGTGAATTTGTGGTATCGCTTGCTGCATATCAAGGTAACGGTAAGGATTATGCGGATGTATTGCTGCCGATAACCCCATTTACCGAAACTTCTGGCACTTATGTCAACACAGAAGGTAAAGTGCAAAGCTTTAACGGTGTTGTTTCTCCACAAGGAGAAGCGCGGCCGGCTTGGAAAGTTTTGCGTGTATTGGGGAATTTGCTAGGGTTGGAAAAATTTGATTATGAAACGGCAGAACAAGTTCGTGAAGAAATTTTCCCTGCCGGTGTAGAAATCAATCAGTATCTGAATAATAAATCCAAGCGTTACGATACTGCGATTGCGATAAATGAAAGTCATCATATACAGCGTATTGGCGAAGTCCCAATTTATCAAGCTGACCCCATTGTTCGCCGGGCAGAATCCTTGCAAGCTACGAATGATGCGGCTCCACCGAAAGCTTGGATGCCAACCGCATTGCTGGAAAAATTAGGTATTGCTGCGGGCGATCAGGTAAGAATTAAACAAGGAGAAGGATTTGTGCAGCTTGAAGCCGCTCAAGATGAGAAATTGCCGGTGAATTGTGTACGCATAGCAGGCGCACATCCTAAGACGGTTGCATTGGGTGCCTTGTTCGGTGAAATTGTGCTGGAAAAACTGTGATGGCGATGGTTGGAGTTTATTAATGGAGAACATTCAACAACAGTTTGTGGAAATATTCGGAACGGAATGGGGTTCCATGCTGTTTTCGTTAGCGACAAACATGACATTTATTCTTGCCATTGTGGTGCCCTTGCTATTGGGTGTTGCCTATTTGACATTTGCAGAACGTAAGATCATCGCTTATATGCAAATTCGCGTTGGTCCAAATCGAGTGACCTTTTTTGGCATACCCTGGTTGCGTGGATGGGGTCAGCCGATTGCTGACGCTGTAAAAGCAATCATGAAAGAAATAGTCATTCCAACGGGTGCAAACAAGTTCCTTTTTATTTTGGCTCCAGTGTTAACGATTATGCCAGCGTTGGCGGCTTGGGCGGTAATTCCTTTTTCTCCTGAATTAATCTTGGCTGATATTAATGCAGGGCTGCTTTATATTCTTGCAATGACATCAATGGGTATTTACGGCATTATCATTGCTGGCTGGGCATCGAACTCTAAGTATGCTTTTTTAGGCGCTATGCGTTCGGCGGCTCAAGTGGTTTCATATGAATTGGCGATGGGCTTTGCCTTGGTGTGTGTGTTGATGATGTCACAAAGCTTGAATCTGGGCGATATCGTGAATGGGCAACAGGGTAATAGTTTTTTGAACTGGTATTTGATTCCGCTATTCCCGATGTTTCTGGTTTATTTAATTTCGGGTGTGGCTGAAACCAACAGGGCTCCTTTCGATGTGGCTGAAGGAGAATCAGAAATTGTGGCTGGATTCCATGTTGATTACTCAGGCATGGCCTTTACAGTATTTTTCCTGGCTGAATATTCCAACATGATATTGGTAGCCACATTGACATCCATCATGTTTCTAGGTGGGTGGTTACCTCCTGTCGATATAGCACCGTTTACACTAATACCGGGCATTATTTGGTTATTATTAAAAATTGCATTTATTCTTTTCTTTTTTCTATGGTTTCGTGCAACCTTCCCGCGCTATCGATATGATCAAATTATGCGATTGGGTTGGAAAATATTTATTCCCATTACGCTTGTTTGGATTGTTTTGTTGGGCTCGATCATGCAATTACCGGAATCGATACGGAACACATTTCCGTTGAATATTTGGTTTTAAAATAGAGAAAAATACAATGGATCGTATCAAAAAATTTTTTAGTACCTTTTTATTGTTTGAGTTATTAAAAGGTATGGCGGTTACAGGCCGGTATTTATTCAAACCAAAGATAACTGTACATTTTCCTGAGGAAAAAACACCACAATCGCCACGATTTCGTGGCCTGCATGCCCTACGCCGCTACCCAAACGGGGAAGAGCGTTGTATTGCTTGTAAATTGTGCGAGGCTGTTTGTCCAGCGATGGCAATAACCATTGATTCAGAGCAACGTGCAGACGGCACGAGACGGACTACACGTTATGACATTGATTTAAGCAAATGTATTTTTTGTGGTTTTTGTGAAGAATCTTGTCCGGTAGATTCAATTGTAGAAACACGCATATTGGAATATCACGGCGAAAAAAGAGGTGATCTGATCTATACCAAAGAAATGTTGTTAGCTATTGGAGATCGTTACGAAGAACAGATTGCCAAAGACCGAGAAGCTGATGCACGTTATCGCTGAATCTTGCTGGTAGATAAAAATGAATTTTCAAGATATTTTATTTTATATTTTTTCAGCCATTTTGGTTGCGTCAGCACTGGGTGTTATTACAGTGCGGAACCCAGTTAATTCGGCGTTATTACTGGTGCTGGCTTTTGTTACTTGCGCAGGCTTATGGTTGTTGCTGGAGGCGGAGTTTTTAGCAATTGCCTTGGTGTTGGTATATGTCGGTGCAGTCATGGTGTTGTTTTTATTCGTAGTGATGATGCTCGATATCAACCTTGACCGACTGCGGGAAGGATTCTGGAAGTGGTTTCCGTTTGGCGCGACGATTGCCTTAATAATAGTTGCGGAAATATCAATGGTGATGATGGGGAAATATTTTGGACTCGAAGAAATGCCGATTCCCAGACCGCACGACGCTGACTATAGTAACACCAGAGAACTGGGACGCTTGATTTATACGGAATATGTCTATGCTTTTGAATTAGCGGCAGTGCTGTTATTGGTTGCGATGGTTACGGCCATTGCACTGACATTGCGGCATCGCGAAGATAAAAGATCACCGAATCCATCCAAACAAGTCAAAGTCAGAAAAGAAGACCGGTTACGTATAGTGACAATGCCAGCTGAAAAAAAGGAATGACGGAATCATTCCAAAGAATTTGTGACGATTTATAAAATATAAAAAAGAGGTTGTTGGTTTGATATCGTTATCTCATTATTTAGTCCTCGGAGCAATTTTGTTTGCTATTGGCTTAGTTGGCATTTTTCTTAACAGAAAGAATGTCATTATTTTACTAATGTCGATTGAATTGATGCTATTGGCGGTCAATATGAATTTTGTTGCATTTTCGCACTACCTGCAGGATATATCGGGGCAAATCTTTGTGTTCTTCATTCTGACCGTTGCAGCAGCAGAATCAGCAATTGGATTGGCGATTCTTGTGGTGTTGTTTCGTAATATGCGGACGATTAATGTGGATGACCTGGATAAACTTAAAGGTTAACTGGCCTCACAGAACAATTGAAGTACCTATCATTAATAGAAAATAATTGATCGAGATGCAAAAACTTTACTTACTGGTGCCGCTAGCCCCGTTGATTGGTGCAATTATAGCTGGATTATTCGGGCGTTTTATAGGGCCGACATGGAGTCATCGCGCAACTATCGGATTGGTTTTTGCTTCCTTAGTCGCATCGATCATTATTTTCTTGGATGTATTGGAAGGTAACAGTTATAACGGTAGTGTCTATACTTGGTTAATTTCGGGTGAAACGCGATTTGAAGTAGGTTTTTTAATCGATCAATTAACCGCAACTATGATGGTTGTTGTCAGTTTGGTTTCTCTTATGGTGCATATTTATACCATTGGTTATATGCATGACGATCCAGGTTATCAACGTTTCTTCAGTTATATCTCATTGTTTACCTTTTCAATGATGATGCTGGTGATGTCGAATAATTTCTTACAGTTGTTCTTCGGCTGGGAAGCGGTTGGCTTGGTTTCTTATTTATTAATTGGCTTTTGGTATACTCGCCCCACTGCAATTTATGCCAATTTAAAGGCTTTTTTAGTTAACCGGGTTGGTGACTTTGGTTTTCTTCTGGGAATTGCGTTGGTGTTAATGCATTTTGGCACTTTGGATTATGCATCGGTTTTTGCACAAGCGCCGGGAATAGTGGACGAGAAGGTTGAATTAATTCCTGGCATGCCATGGCTGGTGATAACGCTAATCTGTATCCTGCTGTTTGTTGGTGCAATGGGTAAATCTGCACAATTTCCATTGCATGTGTGGTTACCTGATTCCATGGAAGGCCCCACTCCGATTTCAGCACTGATCCATGCGGCGACCATGGTGACGGCAGGCATTTTCATGGTGGCGCGCATGTCTCCTCTATTTGAATTGTCGGATACAGCATTAACAGCAATTTTGATTATTGGCGGTATTACCACCTTATTTATGGCACTGGTTGCGGTGGTTCAAAACGATATAAAACGGGTTGTCGCCTATTCCACACTATCCCAGTTAGGTTATATGACGGTTGCATTAGGCGCTTCCGCTTATTCTGCTGCAATTTTCCACTTAATGACTCATGCGTTCTTTAAAGCTGTTTTATTCCTAGGTGCTGGCTCCGTCATCATAGCCATGCATCATGAGCAAAATATGCAGAAAATGGGCGGACTCAAAAGTTATATGCCTATCACTTATTTGACAATGTTTATCGCTGCATTAGCGAGTGCCGGTGTGCCTGGTTTCTCCGGCTTCTTCTCTAAGGATGCAATCATTGAGGCTGTCCATTTTGCCAATATTCCAGGTGCCGGTTTCGCGTATTTCTGTGTATTGGCAACGGTTTTTGTCACTGCATTGTATACATTCCGTTTGATATTCATGACGTTTCATGGCAAACCTCGCATGGATAAGCATACCAAAGATCATCTGCATGAATCACCCTGGGTGGTAACTTTACCGTTGATAGTCCTTGCTGTACCGACAATTGCGGCGGGATGGTTTATCGGTCCGATGGTTTTCGGTGATTATTTTAATAATGTAATTGATGTCTTACCGCAGCACGATGCGATCGTGAAACTAGGCGCCGAATTTACCGGAATCGGTGGCATGATGATGCATGCTTTATCGACGATACCTTTCTGGTTGTCAGTTGCTGGTATATTCACCGCCTGGTTTTTATATAACGTAAGAACTGATATTCCTGCAAAAATTAAAGCCCGCTGCGGCTTCTTGTATAACTTGCTGGATCGTAAATACTACATTGACGAATTGTATTCATGGCTATTTGCTGGTGGTTCACGCGCTTTGGGTACATTTTTATGGAAGTATGGCGACATTAAAGTGATCGATGGTTTCTTTGTGAACGGCGCAGCTCGAGTAGTTGCACTGTCAGCAACTGTAGTGCGGCAGTATCAGACCGGTTATATCTATCATTATGCGTTCACTATGATTGTCGGTATATTTGTTATCTTGACGCTATGGCTTTACTAACTTTCAAGATAGTAGTGAATCCTAGATAGTAATGATTTGAATACGTAAATAAGTACTAACAAATAAAACGGAATAAGCATGTCGTTTGAATTCCCACTATTGAGCTTAATTATTTGGCTGCCTATTATTTTTGGCATTGCCGTATTTACAACTGGAAATGATAGTAATGCGCAGCTAGCACGCTGGTTAGCGCTGACGGGATCGATACTCGGTTTTCTGGTTGCAATCCCGCTGTACATCAATTTTGATGTCGCCACGGGTGCAATGCAGTTTGTGGAAAATCATGTTTGGTTTGAACGCTTCAATGTGAATTATCACCTGGGCGTGGATGGCATATCAATGCCACTCATTTTGTTGAACTGTTTCATCACGCCACTGGTTGTTGTGGCCGGCTGGGAAGTCATTAAAGAACGTGTATCTCAATATATGGGTGCGTTTCTCATCATGTCCGGTATTGTGAATGGTGTTTTTGCTTCGCTGGATGCCATTCTGTTTTATGTATTTTGGGAAGCTTCCTTGATTCCTATGTTTTTGATCATTGGTATCTGGGGTGGCCCTAACCGGGTTTATGCCGCGATCAAGTTTTTTCTGTATACATTGCTTGGTTCGCTGCTCATGCTGATCGCGCTTATTTATTTGTATCAAGCATCGGAAGGCAGCTTCTCGATTGAGGATTATCACAAACTGGCTATTCCGCTGACACCGCAAATTTTTATATTTATTGCATTCTTGTTGGCCTTTGCAGTAAAGGTACCGATGTGGCCGGTGCATACTTGGTTGCCGGATGCGCACGTGGAAGCGCCAACTGGAGGATCCGTAGTTTTGGCGGCAATTCTGTTGAAGCTGGGTGGATATGGGTTTCTACGTTTCTCGTTACCGATTGCGCCCGATGCCAGTCTTTATCTGGCCGATATGATGATAGCGCTATCTTTAATAGCCGTTGTGTATATCGGTTTGATCGCATTGGTGCAAGCCGATATGAAAAAGCTGATTGCTTATTCATCAGTGGCGCATATGGGATTTGTGACCTTGGGCTTCTTTCTATTGAATACCTATGGAATAGAAGGCGCCATGGTGCAAATGATTTCTCATGGTTTTATTTCCGGTGCCATGTTCCTTTGTGTCGGTGTGTTGTATGACCGGTTGCATTCTCGGCAAATTGCAGATTATGGTGGGGTAGTGAATAAAATGCCTGCATTTGCAGCATTTTTTATGTTGTTTGCAATGGCGAATGCCGGATTGCCTGGAACAAGTGGTTTTGTGGGGGAATTCATGGTCATTATGAGTGCCGTCAAAGTTAATTTTTGGTATGCATTCCTGGCTGCAACAACGCTGATATTTGGCGCTGCTTATACATTGTGGATGTATAAACGGGTGATATTCGGCGCCGTTGCAAGCCCTGCAATCGAAAGCTTGCAGGATATCTCCAAACGTGAATTTACATTATTAGCTATTTTAGCTATCACCGTGTTGTGGTTTGGTGTGTATCCTTACCCGTTAACTGAAATCATGCATACAACAGTTGATCAATTGTTAGCACATGTTAACAACAGCAAACTGTAAATTAAACAATCCGAGACAATAATAATTCCTGATATAAGCATTTCCTCGTATAAGGATTAAGAATTAATGAATTTTATACCGCCTGATTTTGCACCAGCTTCTTCTGAGATATTTATGCTCATCATGGTGTGTGTCGTTATGCTGGCTGATCTTACCGCAGGCGATAATAGACGCTATGTCGCTTATCTGTTGACACAGATAACGCTATTAGGTTGTGCAATATTGACCTTTGTATCATTTTCGACAGAAATTAAACACACTTTCTACGGAATGTATGTTGACGATACGATGGCCGATATCTTGAAACTGATGGTGTACGGCACTGTGTCGGCGGTACTCGTGTATTCCCATGCGTATATTAGTGATCGCGGTATGCTGCGGGGTGAATTTTTTAGTTTGATCCTGTTTGCAACCTTAGGAATGATGGTGATGATTTCCGCCAGTCATTTTCTAACGTTATATATAGGCTTGGAATTGCTGTCGTTATCGCTTTACGCATTGGTGGCATTAAGACGTGATTCTATCGTAGCTACAGAAGCTGCCATGAAGTTCTTTGTGCTGGGCGCTTTAGCATCCGGGTTTTTGCTGTACGGCATGTCAATGGTTTACGGAGCGACCGGAACCTTGCATGTTTCTCAACTTACCCAAATTATTCAAAGTGAAGCAAGCAGCAAGGAAGTGCTGGTTGTTGGCTTGGTATTCATTGTAGCTGGAATCAGTTTCAAACTTAGCGCCGCACCTTTTCACATGTGGGCTCCCGATGTCTACCAAGGTTCTCCTACGGCGGTGACGTTATTTATAGGTTCCGCACCTAAGTTGGCGGCGTTTGGTTTTGTAATGCGTCTGCTGGTTGAAGGCATGGGCGAAATGGTCTCAGATTGGCAAGGTATGCTGGTGATTCTGGCTGTTCTGTCGATGGCTGTGGGTAATATTGCGGCAATCGCGCAAACTAACATCAAACGTATGCTTGCGTATTCAACCATTTCTCATATGGGTTTCTTGTTACTTGGATTTATCAGTGCAGATTCAAACGGGTATAGCTCAGCATTATTCTATGTCATTGCCTATGTGCTGATGACATTAGGCACTTTCGCTATGATTATGCTGTTGTGCCGGAGCGGATTTGAAGCTGAAAATATTGATGATTTTAAAGGACTCAGTAGAAGAAGCCCTTGGTATGCTTTCATTTCGTTACTACTGATGCTTTCGCTGGCAGGCATACCGCCAATGATCGGGTTTTATGCGAAATTTGCTGTGTTGCAAGCGGTTGTCAATGCAGGATATATTTGGTTAGCAGTTGCAGCGGTATTGTTCTCACTGATTGGTGCATTTTATTATCTGCGCATAATCAAGCTGATGTACTTTGATGAGCCGGAAACAACAGAGCCGCTTGTATCTAATAGTGATGTGAAGATTCTGCTGAGCGCCAATGGTTTTGCTGTGTTAGCACTGGGTATATTTCCTCAATCCTTAATGGGACTGAGTCTTTACGCAATTCAGAACTCCATGTAGCAATCGAATCGATAAAGGGTGTAGCAGGTGTGTAGATGCCCTTGTGATGATTGCGCGCAGTGACTACTCGAAGTAACGATCATGGTTAATTGAGTAGTCATTTCTCTCTAATATTCCATTCCAGCTTTTCTCAGCATTTACTGTTTTCCAAAAAATAATTTTTGGAAAACTCGCCAGATTAAATAAAAACATTAATTTGTTATCAAGTCATCTTGAATTTCTCGATGTAATCCCCATAACTACGCAAAATATTTGAGGAGACAAACGTGCAAGCTGAAACAACCAAAGAACAATTAAGCTTCCAAACGGAAGCGAAGCAATTGCTGAAACTGATGATTCATTCCTTATACAGCAATAAGGAAATTTTCTTGCGTGAATTGATTTCAAACGCTTCCGATGCGGCTGATAAATTGCGTTTCGAGGGACTCACGGATGCGGCGCTGTATGAAACAGATTCCGATCTTAAAATCCGTGTGAGTTATGATGCCGGCGAGCGAACAATCACCATTTCCGATAACGGGATTGGCATGTCACGGCAAGAAGTGATTGATCATATTGGAACCATCGCGAAGTCGGGTACTCGCGAATTTTTTAATTCTTTAACCGGTGATCAAGCCAAAGACGCGCATTTAATCGGTCAATTCGGTGTCGGCTTTTATTCCGCATTTATCATTGCCGATAAAGTAACTCTAGTCACCCGGCGTGCAGGATTGACTGCGGAACACGGTGTGCGCTGGGAATCCAGCGGTGAGGGTGATTACACACTGGAGACTATCGAGAAGTCTACACGAGGTACGGACGTCATCTTGCATTTACGCAAGGACGAAGATGAATTTCTCAATGGCATGCGCATTCGCAACATCATTCGCAAATATTCCGATCACATTACACTGCCGATCGTGATGAAAAAGGAAGAATGGTCGCAAGATGAGAAGAAAAATATAATTACCGATGAAGACGAAACGATTAACCAGGCCAATGCGCTGTGGGCGCGCTCCAAGAATGATATTACCGTTGAGCAGTACAATGAATTTTATAAACACGTGGCGCATGATTTTGAGCCGCCGCTTGCGTATCTGCATGTGCGTGTAGAGGGTAAACAAGAGTACACACAGCTTCTGTATATTCCTGCGCGTGCGCCATTCGACTTATTCGACCGCGAACGCCGGCACGGCATCAAATTGTACGTGCAACGGGTATTTATTATGGATGATGTAGAAAAACTGCTGCCGAATTACCTGCGTTTTGTTCGTGGTGTGATCGATTCTAATAATTTACCACTGAATGTGTCTCGTGAGATCTTGCAGGAATCCAAAGATATCGACTCAATCCGGGCTGGCGTGGTTAAAAAAGTATTGGGTTTGATTGAGGATTTATCCAAGAGCGAGGATGAAGAAGGAAAAGAAAAATACAAAACATTCTACCGGGAATTTGGCCAAGTTCTAAAAGAAGGTGTCGGCGAAGACTTTACTAACCGTGAACGCATCGCGAAATTGTTGCGTTTTATCACTACGCAAAGCGATGCTGATGAACCAACGGTTTCGCTGGATGTTTATGTGCAGCGCATGAAAGAAGGCCAGGAAAAGATTTATTACGTAACGGCAGATAGCCTGAAGGCTGCCAAAAACAGCCCTCACTTGGAAGTGTTCCGTAAGAAAGGCATTGAAGTTTTACTACTATCGGATCGGGTGGATGAGTGGCTGGTCAGCAATTTAACCGAATTTGAAGGTAAACCTTTGCAGTCAGTCGCCAAAGGTGGTTTGGATCTGGGAAATCTGGAAGACGAAGCCGAAAAAGAAGAGCGTGAGAAAGAAACCAGTGCTTTCCAGGAATTAACAGAAAAAATGAAACAAACACTCAGCGAACAAGTAAAAGATGTGCGCGTTACTTTCCGCTTGACTGAATCACCCGCCTGTCTCGTTGCGGATACCTATGATATGAGCGGTAATTTGGAAAGATTGCTGAAATCGGCAGGGCAAAATGTGCCCCATGCCAAACCGATCCTGGAAATCAATCCGCATCACCCGATGGTGCAACGATTGAAAAACGAGGTAGAAAACTTCGAGGATTGGAGTCATTTATTGTTTGATCAGGCTTTGCTGGCGGAAGGCGGTCAGCTTGAAGATCCAGCCGCTTTTGTGAAAAGGCTTAACGAATTGTTGCTGCTGAAATCCTAAGTTTAATTCTGCTTCTCTACTCTTGAGAATCTTCCGGCATCATCGAGTTGATGACGGAAGATTCAAATTTCTTCTGAAACTTCTATGCATTCCAACTGTCCATTCTTCAAACAAGATAAATAGTATTCAACAATTTTTCAGTTAATAGCCGAACACACAGTGGGTAGATCAACAAGAAATCAGGTCGTTGACGATTCGATCAAATCATATCAGGCTAAACTACTCGCGCCATTTGCTGTTCTCGGTATCCGAACAGAAGAAGACTGGCTCACGGCCATCGATTATTTACCCGTTGATACGCCACTATTAGCACCACAGACTTTGTTAGCAAAAGAAGTATACCGGCAACTACAAGCTTATCTCAACGAACCGGATTTTATCTTTGATTTAAGTTTGCATATCAGCGGTACAACCCATCAGCAGCGTGTCTGGCAGGCGATTCAGGCAATTCCGAGTGGAGCAACCAGCAGTTATGCGGAAATTGCAACGCAACTCCATTCCGCACCCAGAGCAGTAGGCCGGGCATGCGGTGCTAACCGGATTCCGATTGTAATACCCTGTCATCGGGTTATTGCCAAAAATGGCGGATTAGGAGGCTTTATGAATGCGAGCGAAGGCAATCCTTTAGAAATCAAGCGTTGGTTGTTGCGCCATGAGAGCACCTGAACTGAACGCCGGTTTGCTTGACGAGTTTTCCGATGCCTTATGGCTGGAAGATGGTTTGTCGCGTAACACACTGGACAGCTATCGCAATGATTTACAATTGTTTGGTGAGTGGCTCAGAAAACGCAATCAAGATAACAGTGTGCTAACCGACGCGACGCACTCCGATTTGCTTGATTTTTTGGCATCCAGAGTGTCCGCCAAAATCAAGGCGAGCACAACCAGCCGTGAATTATCCAGTCTGAAGCGCTTCTATCGTTTTTTATTGCGCCAGGGAAAAATTACTACGGATCCCAGTCTCAATATTGAAACACCTAAATTGCAGCGCAGCTTGCCGGAAAGTCTGACAGAAAAAGAAGTCGATCTGCTATTGAGCGCTCCCGACTTGCAGCACCCGCTCGGCTTGCGTGATCGTGCCATGCTGGAAGTGTTATATGCCAGTGGATTGCGCGTATCTGAGCTGATCAATTTAAGGTACTCGCAAGTGAGCATGGATATGGGGGTTCTGCGGGTCATGGGCAAGGGCAGAAAAGAGCGTCTTGCACCGCTGGGTGAAGAGTCCCTCGAATGGTTAAGCCGCTATACCAAAGAAGCCAGACCTGCGCTATTAAATGGCATTGTTACAGATACCATATTTGTCACAGCGCGGGGTGCAGCCATGACGCGCCAAGCATTCTGGTACCTCATCAAACGCTATGCGCTGATTATCGGGATTGATAAACAGTTATCTCCGCATACTTTGCGTCACGCTTTTGCCACACATCTGTTGAATCATGGCGCCGATCTGCGTGTTGTGCAGCTTTTGTTGGGTCATGCCGATATTTCCACGACGCAAATTTACACGCATATTGCACGTGAGCGCCTGAAGCAGTTGCATGCCAAGCACCACCCACGGGGATAGTTTCCGGTTGTAAAACGCAGTTATTTCTTGGCCAATAATGCATAAAGCGCCAGAGTTGCAAGTCCCGCAAAAGCAACTAACGACCAATCCGGAATTGTCAGCGTTAAAAATTTCCAATCGATATTGGCGCAATCGCCATTGGCCTCAAACATTCCCGGCCACCAAGCGGCAATCGGTAAGGAATTTAGAAAAGCCTCTTCCGGACTGATGCCGCACTCAAATGCCTCCGGAAATCGTATTAACCACGCATGCCGTGCGGCAATGACTGCACCCGTTAGCGCGAATGCACTCAACAAAAAGCCATAAATACGCCGTCCGATCACTCCCGGCTTATGCAGAAACGCCATTAGCGCAGTCAATCCTAACATCCAGTAAGCAACGCGTTGTGCCACACATAATGGACAAGGCAGTAATCCTTCCACATGTTGCAAGTATTGCGCGTAGCCTACAACCCCGGTACAGCAAAGCAGAACAAATAAGAATAGTGGTCTCATTTTTTTCTTCCCTCAAACGAATGGGTTGCTCAGTTTGTCCACAAAGTATTTGTGGATTTCCGATAGTTTGCTATGATGAACATATTAAGTTTATCGAATATTTAAAGTAGCACTGGAATTTACTTTTCATTTATTTAAACGAGGAAATTTGCCATGCGAACAAAGATATTGATCATCACGTTGATTGCCTCTTCTGTATTTTTCTCCAATATATCGATTGCAGAATTAGGAAAAATGGATAAAGCTGAAGCCCAAGCTAGGACTAAATTCGATCATATCGGATTAGCTGAGATGTATGAAAAAGAAGCTAGCGAAATGACTGCAAAAGCAAAGGCACAAAAAGAATTACTGGAAGAATATCAGCGTCATAGCGAATATTATGGCCGGGACGGTCAAGATTTCCAGTCGCACCATGAAGCTTTATTGCGGGAATATACAAAAGCAGCGGAGCGTAATACGGAAATGGCAGCTTCACACCGGAAAATGGCCAAGTAAACAGAAATATGCGCAGACGGTCACTTCATTTTTCTTTCCAGATCGCATAAGCCAGCAATATCCAGGCGGTGAGGAATGAAACACCGCCGAACGGTGTAATCATGCCAAGTGCTCTTGTTCCGGTTACGCTTAGCGCGTACAGGCTGAAACTGAACAGCACAATGCCGATCATCATCAACCAGCCTGACACCGGCATTAACCGCGATTTCGGGAAATGCAGCAGGAGCAGACCGATGACAATAATGCCGAAGGCGTGATAAAAATGGTACTGCACGCCGGTATGATAAACCGACAGCATATCGGCGGGTAAAATCTGCTTTAAGCCATGTGCGCCGAAAGCGCCTAATGCGATGCATAAAACCGTATTCAGTGTGCCCAGGATCAGAAAAGTTTTTGGCATCGATTGTTTTGTCCTTGTTGTTCTTGTTAAGTAAGAGAAGTGAGAGTTAAACACGTGCGTTATGTCAGGAATCACCGGTTTTTGTGATATCCGCCTCGCACGTTCCGTGCGCAAATTTTACCTGAATTCGATCGCCGTAATGAACTTGTTTGCTGTCACGAACGATGCTGCTGTTGGCGGTATACGTGATGCTGTACCCACGTTCCAAAACCGATTGCGGATTCAAATGACATAATTGCGCGTGCATATGATGCAGCTTGATCGCCAAGGTTTGAAAATAGCGCGTATAGGCAGTACGAAAACGTGCAATCAATTCTTTTTGCCGCTTTTCCATGTCAGTAATATCAGGGCTTGCTGCCAGCAAGCGCTGATTGAATTCGAATAACTTCCATTGCTTCTTTTCCACTTGATGCGCCCAAGTCGTGCCGAAGCGGTCTTGCAGATGCTGCAAATGAATCGATTGCTGTTTGATACGATCGCCCGGATGAATTAAGCGATGCGCCAGCATATCGGCGCGCTGCATCGCATTTTCTATGCGGTGCAGCGTCATGCGGTACATGCGCTGGTGCAATGCATTCAGGCGCTGGCTTAATTCCTTATGATCCCGGCTGGCCAGTTCAGCAGCTGCCGTTGGCGTCGGTGCGCGAATGTCGGCAACAAAATCCGCGATGGTAAAATCAGTTTCATGACCAATGCCGCTGATAACCGGAATGTTACTGGCGGCAATGGCGAGCGCAACGGTTTCTTCGTTGAATGCCCACAAATCCTCAATACTGCCGCCGCCACGGCACAGTATCAGCACATCACATTCGGCGCGCCGGTTTGCAATTGCGATAGCGTTTGCGATGGTGTTGGCGGCAGTTTTACCTTGTACCAGCACCGGGTAGATAATCACCGGTAAGAATGGCATGCGGCGACGCAATGTTGTTAGCACGTCGCGCAGTGCAGCCGTATCCGGGGAGGTGACGATACCGATTTGCTTTGGGAATGCGGGTAACGGTTTTTTCTTGACCGGATCGAACAACCCGGCTTTCTCCAGCTTCGCTTTTAGCTGCTCGAATGCCTCAAATAATTCTCCCAGTCCGGCGCGCCGCATGGTTTCAACGTTAAGCTGAAAATCGCCGCGTGGTTCATAGAGAGTGACAAGAGCAAGCACTTCAACTTGCATGCCGTCTTTCGGTTGCCAATCGATGTATTGATTTCTGTGACTGAACAGCACACAACGGATTTGCGCGCTGCTGTCCTTGAGGGAAAAATACCAGTGGCCGGACTGATAGCACTTCAGATTCGAGATTTCACCCCTGATCCACAGCAGCGGAATATTCTGCTCCAGAAATAGCTTGGTGCTGCTGTTCAGCTCGCTGACGGTCAGCACTTTATGCGTAAGATTGGATATTGGAAATAGATTTATCATGGAGATAGGCAATCTTCACCTGCTGATCGAAACCGGGTCAGTGTAGCGTTTAAGTCCTGGAGAATGTTATAATTTTAAAGTAAATTATTGTTTATTAATCAGTATCATTTGAGATTAAAAAATAATCAAACTAGAAAAAATGTTTGAATTGGGCAACTTAATTCTCGTATTGGTTACATACTCACAAACTTATCCACAGAAATTGTGGATAGAAAATCGGTATTTTTTTGCAGCAAAGCGGCGATCACGATACATTGCATGCCGAATCGAGCATCGTTATAAAATCAATTAATCGGGTAATATAGTAAGCCACAGAATAATACCCGGATCTATATAGAGAGTGAGGAGATTATCACGTGTTATCGTTAATTCAAGCGGCCGGATGGCCGATCTGGCCGATCATCATTGCTTCTGTCGTGGCTTTGGCCATCATCGGGGAACGCATGTGGACATTGCGGTTACGTATTGTTTCACCGAAAGAATTGCTGCCCAGGGTGTTGAACGAATATAAACGCAATGGCGTGAATGCAGAGATGCTGGCGCGCTTACAGCAGCACTCGCCGCTGGGGCAAATTCTTGCCGCCGGGCTTAAAAATGTTAAAAGCACCCGTGAGGTGATGAAAGAATCCATTGAAGAATCGGGCCGGGTGATCGCGCACGATCTGAATCGCTATTTGACGACTTTGGGAACGATTGCCGCATTGAGTCCTTTGATGGGTTTGTTTGGGACGTTAGTGGGCATGATCGAGATTTTCGGCTCGAATTCTCCAACGGGCAGCAACCCGGCGCAACTCGCGTACGGAATTTCAGTCGCTTTGTATAATGCGGCTTTCGGGATACTGGTGGCGATTCCCAGCATGATTTTCTATCGTCATTTTCGTGCCAAAGTCGACGACATTGTCATAGAAATGGAGTTGCAGGCCTTGAAGCTGGTTGAAATGGTTCACGGGGAACGGG
This sequence comes from Nitrosomonas oligotropha, assembly GCF_009833085.1. Classification (GTDB taxonomy): domain Bacteria; phylum Pseudomonadota; class Gammaproteobacteria; order Burkholderiales; family Nitrosomonadaceae; genus Nitrosomonas; species Nitrosomonas oligotropha. Next base: position 26,899 of record NZ_QRBZ01000024.1, read on the forward strand.
AAAACTGAGTAGTTTGCTCCCATGAACGTAAGCGCGCATCTTCTAGCAAGATTAATCCGCGGTTATACAACGATTATCCGGTTATAAACCGGAATGGCTGGGGTAGCAAAACATGTTGGCAAAGTAGTAGTGTATACTTCGGCTGGATTAATTTTTGACTGGAAAAATGACATCGGAACAGGCGGGTAGCGATAGTAATGGGAATCCGCCGTTATCAGTTGATTCAGAAGCCAGAAGTGCATTTGCTCAAACTACCCGCAGGGCTGATCAATAGTTTTCTGATATGAAATGCATGATTGTTTTACACGCAAATGAATGAGAAAATTCGCATCTTGAGAAATACAAATTCGATAATTAATCATAGCTGTCTGATGGTTATCTTGTTGTTTATCGCTATTTTTGTGTTGCAAGGTTGTGCATCGGCTCCAAAGAATAGCAATCAGGACTTGGATCCGGCCGATCCGCACGAAAAAATTAATCGCGCTTCGTATGATATTACCGACAAAGTGGACCGGACGGTGTTTGTGCCGATTGTGAATGCCTACATTGACTATGTTCCCAATGCTGCGCAGCGGTCGATCGGAAATTTCTACGATAATTTGTCTTATCCTAACGTTGCGCTGAATTCTTTTTTGCAAGGAAAAGTGACACAAGGCGCCTCGGATACCTTACGTTTTTTTGTGAATTCAACGGTCGGTATGTTCGGGCTTTTTGATATGGCGACGCATATGGGGCTCCAAAAGCATGATGAGGATTTCGGTCAAACGCTGGGTGTCTGGGGAGTAAATACGGGATCTTATCTGTTCATTCCGCTCCTGGGGCCCAGCAGTGAGCGTGATGTTACGAATATTCCCGTCGGTATTTTCACCAATGTGCTGTTTTATGCCGGTCTTGTGGTGGGCTCCTACTTCGCGGCTCCTTTGACCATTCTGGGTGCGATCGATAAGCGCGCGCGTTTGATCGGTCCTATGCGGATTCGCGATGAGGCTGCAATCGACCCCTATTTGTTTGTGCGGGAAGCCTCGTTGCAGCAACGCGAATTTCTCGTGCATGATGGCAAACTGCCATTAGATCTTTATGACTACGAGCATTTTCAGGATAATCCTTTTGAGAAAGACGGAAAGAAACAAAAGTAATGAGCCGGTATCATCATCGTTGCATGGCTTTTGCAGCGAGGCGCCGGCAGGAAGCCGCTCTTCTATCATGTAGCAATAAAATCAGTTTGGATCGCAGCAAGTGTTTTATCCATTGGGGAATTTGTAACGTACAGTGCTAGGAATATATGGACGGATTTCAAAGAGTAGCGAATTTATCGCAGCAACAAAGTGATTTTACGGTTAACGGTGAAACTCCCGAGCCGGACACGGCGGCAATGCTGAATCAGGATGGCATCAACACCGCCGAGCTGGAAACGAAATTTAACCAGGCTCGCACAGCCATGCTGGCGTTACAGAATCCGGACGGACACTGGTGTTTTCCGCTGGAAGCGGACTGCACGATTCCGGCCGAGTATATTTTGATGATGCACTTCATGGATGAGATCGACGTGATTTTGGAAAACAAGATCGCCCGGTTTATCCGTGACAAGCAGGACATGACGCACGGCGGCTGGCCGCTTTATTATGGCGGCGCGTTTGATATCAGCTGCACGATCAAGTCGTATTATGCGTTGAAGCTGGTGGGAGATTCGACCGATGCACCGCACATGGTGCGTGCACGGGAAGCTATTTTAGAACGCGGCGGGGCAGCCAAAGCCAATGTGTTTACGCGCTTGCTGCTGGCCATGTACGATCAGATCCCTTGGCATGGCGTACCGGTGGTGCCCTCGGAATTGGTACTGCTGCCCAGCTGGTTTCCTTTTCATATCAGCAAAGTTTCGTACTGGTCACGCACCGTGATGATACCGCTGTCCATTCTGTGCACCATGAAGGCGCGTGCGATCAATCCGCGTAAAGTGAATATTCGCGAATTGTTTATCGTGCCGCCGGAAGAGGAAAAAAATTATTTTCCCAGAGCGGATACCGTGCTGAAGCGCGCGTTTATGCTGGTTGAACGTATTCTGTCGCGGGTGGAGCCCAGCCTGCCGCAATCGATCCGGCAATATTCGATCCGTAAAGCGGAACGCTGGACGCTCGAGCGTCTGAATGGCGAATGCGGTATCGGCGCGATTTTCCCGGCCATGGTCAATGCGCATGAAGCATTGACGCTGTTGGGCTATGCCTATGACCACCCCAATCGGGTGCAATGCCGTAACGCGCTGCGCGGGTTGCTGGTCGACGAAGGTGAGCGCATTTGGTGCCAACCCTGTACATCGCCGGTCTGGGATACGGTATTGACCAGCTTGGCATTGCAGGAAGATCCAACCACCGGTCAGGAGCCGGTATTGAAAGCATTGGATTGGCTGGTTGAGCAGCAAGTTTTGGACGAGCCGGGCGATTGGCGCGACAAGCGCCCCGATTTATTGGGCGGCGGCTGGGCTTTTCAGTACGCCAATCCGCATTATCCGGATCTGGACGATACCGCCGCAGTGGCGTGGGCGTTGGATCAAGGTGGCGCGGAGCGGCATCATAAATCGCTGGAGCGCGCGGCCAATTGGCTGGCGGGTATGCAATCGCGCAACGGCGGCTTTGCCGCTTTCGATATCGATAACACCCACCATTATTTGAACGAAATTCCTTTTGCTGATCATGGCGCTCTGATCGATCCGCCAACCAGCGACGTGACGGCGCGTTGCGTCGGTTTGCTGGGAAAATACGGCAGACACCAGCTCGAAGTGTGGCGCGGCATTAGCTTTTTATTGCGCGAACAGGAGAAGGACGGTTCCTGGTTTGGGCGCTGGGGTACTAATTATGTTTATGGCACATGGTCAGTGCTGGAAGCTTTCCAACTGGCCAAGTTCGATATGCAGCACCATTCGGTGCGCCGCGCCGTGAAGTGGCTGGAATCGGTGCAAAGAGCCGATGGCGGCTGGGGCGAAACCAACGATTCTTATCTGGATACAAAGCTGGCGGGCCGGTTTCCCGAAACCAGCACGGCATTTCAAACCGCCTGGGCCGTATTGGGGCTGATGGCGGCAGGTGAAGTCAATAGCGAATCGGTACGCAGAGGGATCAATTATCTGTTGCAAAATCAATCCAGCGATCACTTGTGGGAAGAACCCTGGTTCACCGCGCCGGGTTTCCCGCGCGTGTTCTATTTGCGCTATCACGGTTATTCAAAATTCTTCCCGATATGGGCGCTGGCGCGTTACCGTGCGTTGACCAGAACAGTCGCCGCGTGCGTGTAACCGGATTGGTGACGGCCTTACGGGCTGAAGCCGGTTGCATAGTACCGGCGCGGATTCCATTCAATCAAATGGTGCAGCTGGATGACCATGCGCGCTTGTGGTTAAGCGGCATGGGCGCGCAGGCTGCGGGTGCGGCAGCCGAGGGACTGCATCAGCAAGGTGCGACGGCGCTGGTGAGTTTTGGTGTTGCCGGTGCGCTGGATTCCACGCTGAAACCGGGCGATCTGGTTTTGCCGGATGTCATACATGCAGGTGCGCCGTTGCCGGTTGATCTGGCATGGCGTGACCGGTTGCAAAGTCTACTGCCTATGGATATTACCGTCGTCAACGGCGGCTTGGCGGACAGCGTCGTGCCGCTGACGGACGAAAAAGCCAAGCGCAATCTGGCGCAAGCCACCGGCGCCTGTGCGGTGGATATGGAAAGCGCTGCCGTGGCGCAAGTAGCGGCAGCGGCAGGCATTCCGTTCATCGCCGTGCGCGCTATCATCGATCCGCTTCATTTCTCGCCACCGGAAGCATTACTCAGCGCCGTGTATCCCGATGGCGGCGTGAATCCGCTACGCCTTACGGTATTGCTACTGAAACGTGCGGTACGCATCGGCACGTTGCTGCAAATGGGCGCCGGTATGCGTGCGGCGCGCAAAACCTTATCGAAGGTTATTCAATCCGCCGGGACAGGGTTGGCCTGAATCTAAGCCGATGCAACTGGCCTGACTCTGTTTGACCCGGCCGGGCATTGTTACTTACCGCCGTCTCTGTTTTTCAGGATCACATCCGATAATCATACTGTTGTACAGATTAAGTAATTGATCAGATTTGAATTTATCCAATCAGATCATCCTCGATCCTCTTTGGGGAAATTCCGGCAGTTTGCATTTTTCCTTACTCTAATAGGGACTCCGATTCAGTCCTAGATTAGGTGTGACAAATTGCCGCTGTGGCAATTTGTCACTTTCGTACCTTCTTGCGTTAAGAAGATAATGGCAATTATCTTTAGCTCAAGTCTCAAGCAGATGCTGCAAGTTACTCGAAAGTTTGAGAAACGATCGATCATGATCCTCGCGCTCGGATCACTCATGTCGTTATCTTTTTTCCTGCCGCAAAACCCGGCCATGATGCTGGTCATTGACAGTGATTGGCACGAGGGTTTTCATCATCCATTGGAAGGCTGGGATCATATTCTGACCATGATTGCGGTGGGAATATGGGCTGCGCAATCGCGCGGGCAAGCTGTCTGGGTGTTACCGCTGGTATTCGCCAGCGTCATGAGTCTTGGCGGAGTTATCGGTGCAGTGGATATCGCGCTACCCTATACGGAAAACATCATTCTGCTATCCGTCCTGCTGCTCAACGTATTCGTTATCCGGAAAATTCAATTTAGCGCGCCGTTTAATATTCTGATCATTGCGCTTTTCGCTTTTTTTCATGGCTACGCGCATGGCCAGGAAATATCCGCTTCCGCCAGTCTGATTTCCTATACCGCCGGATTTGTATGGGCCACCTTGCTGCTGCACGGTACCGGCATACTGATTGCACGTTTGGCGGTATTGGCATTGGCATTTTCCGTCGGTAACAACGTGCACGCCCAAGAAACCGCGAAATTGAACAATGCAGCCCCCGAGGCGATGACGGAAATCAAGCCTGAAACCGGCAAAGCAAAATGGGTGGTATTCAATGAGATGCGCGTGACTGAGCGGGCCAATTCACTGATAGGCATTGCCGATAGCGCTTCTCAAGGTAATGTGGGGCAAGCCCAGATCAAATTCCGGCCGATCACGCGTCCGGCGGAAGTACTGGAGACCATTCCCGGCATGATCGCCACGCAGCACAGCGGCGAAGGCAAAGCCAATCAATTTTTCCTGCGCGGATTCAACCTCGATCATGGCACCGATTTTCTAACCCAGATTGAAGGCGTACCGGTCAATCAATTATCGCATTCCCACGGACAGGGCTGGACGGACACCAATTTTCTCATTCCCGAACTGATCGAAACGCTGGAATACAAAAAAGGTATTCACTACGCCGAGAATGGAGATTTTTCCAGCACCGGTTCGGCCAATATCCGCTATTTTAAAAAGCTGCCGGAAACCATGGTCCGATTCACGGGAGGCAGCTTTGACTATTACCGCGGATTGATCGCCGGTTCCCGCGCATTAGGAACGGGTAATTTGTTGTATGCGGGAGAAATCGTGCACAACAATGGCCCGTGGACGGTTGGCAACGATTATTTGAAGTTTAACGGGCTGTTGCGTTACAGCCAGGAGTACGGCAATCATGGCTGGAGTGTGACTGCCATGGCCACAAAATCCGATTGGAAAGCGACCGATCAGATCGCCAGGCGCGCGCTGCGGCAAGGTGTCATTGGCCGCTATGATGCACTCGATCCTACCGATGGCGGCAGCAGCCAACGCTATAGCCTGACCGGTGAATGGCACCACCGGGGAGAGAACAGTATTACCAAATTAATGGTTTACGGGGTGAATTCCAAGCTGGGTCTGTTCTCAAACTTCACCTATTTTCTGGATGACAATGAAAACACCAGCCCCGTTGGCTGTGCCGGTTTAACTGGATTGGATTCAGGGAGACAATTCAATCCAGCTCTTTTTAATACCTGCGGCGATCAATTCGGCCAGCCGGACAATCGTTGGACAACCGGCTTCAAGGGCAGCCACACGATTTTTCACACAATCGGTTCTGTGGATTCGGAAACCACAGTCGGCTTGCAAGTGCGTAACGATAATATTCACAACGCACTGACCAAAACGCATGCGCAAAGAAAAATTGGTATCACGCGCCAAGATACCATTTGGGTAACCAGTATCAGTCCGTACGCGGAAAACAAACTTACCTGGACTGATTGGTTGCGCACCAGCCTGGGCGTGCGGTTCGACGGTTTCCGCTTTGATGTGAATCACAGCAATCTCAGACAAAACATGGGCGAACGCTACGATGGCTTGGTCAGCCCTAAATTTGGCATGGTGCTGGGCCCTTGGGCCGATACCGAGTTTTATCTGAATGGCGGTCTTGGGTTTCATAGCAACGATGCGCGCGGCATCAACACCCGCATCGACCCGCTCAGCGGTGACCGGGTTCAGCGTGCCGATCCGCTGGTCCGTACTTACGGCGCGGAGGTTGGTGCACGCACAGTGCGGATCAAAGGATTGCAAAGCACGCTGGCATTGTGGTGGCTGGACATTGACTCGGAGCTGCTGTTTGTCGGGGATGCCGGCACGACCGAAGCCAGCCGGCCTAGCCGCCGCTACGGGCTTGAGTTTGCAAATTATTATTCGCCAACGGACTGGTTGACCTTTGACGCCGATGTTAGTTTTTCCCATGCACGTTTCCGCAATAAAGTACCGGATGAAGGTAATTACGTGCCGAATTCGGTCGAGGCGGTAATCGCAACCGGCGCGACTTTTCATCATGTCTTTGGCGGTTTTTTCGGTGGCCCCCGGTTACGTTTCTTAGGGCCGCGTCCTTTAATCGAAGACAACAGTAAACGTTCGGATTCCACGATTCTGCTGTCCGCCATGCTCGGTTATGAAGTCAACAAAAAATTAAGCTTGCAAGCCGAGGTGTTCAATATGCTCGATCGTAACGATCCTGCGATCACTTATTTTTATACGTCGCGGCTACCGGGTGAATCAACTGACGGTGTGAGGGATTTTCACTTTCATCCGGTGGAACCGGTGAGTTTCCGCTTGAGCTTTACATGGAAGATTTAAATTGATCCGGGATACCCGGAACTCATCACCAAAAGGAGGAAAACATGACCTTACGCAAAATCTTTTTACTATGTGCACTCATTCTGTCATCCGCTTTTCTTTTACCGGCCGGTGCTGAGCAAGTGCAACTTAAGCCTTTTATTCCCGGCAGTTATCAGAAATTGCTTGATAGTAATGCGGATAAACCTTTCATGCTGGTGATCTGGTCGACCACTTGTTCATCCTGCATGAAAAAAATGCCACTGCTGCATGATCTGGCAAAAAGCAGACCGGAAATCAATATCGTGATGCTATCCGCTGACGATGCCGCAGCAACCGGCTTAGTCCAAACTGTATTGGCAAAAAACGAATTGACCAATCTGGAACACTGGATTTTTGCCGAAGAAAATGCACAAAAGTTGCGCTATGAGATTGATCCCAAATGGTTTGGCGAGTTGCCCAGAACCTACTTCATCAATAAAAAACATGAACGTCATGGCATTAGCGGCGCGTTATCCAAGGAGGACTATAACAATATTTTCAAGGTGCTCCTGAATTGAAACGGTGGGTGTACATGATTACCCATGACATGCAATCCGGAAAAAATAGCGGATTGATTGTTTTCCTGAAATTAGTTTGCCAGATTAGCTTAACGATCCTTGCCAGCTCGCCGGGACCGGTGCTGAGCACGGAAGCGCCGGACAACACCGCGTTCAATCCGGCAAACAATGCGGTCTATGCGAAATCGACGCTGGGATTGTTCGATATTTCATCATTCGACGTTTATGTAGACCAAGAAATCATCCACCTCATCGCGAGTGAAAAACGCTCCGCTCAAAATAAGCATGCCTCGATTCGCTATACACGTTCTGAAGATGGCGGGCGTCGATGGAAAAACCCGGTGACTGTCAATGAGTCATTGCCTGCCGCAATGGCCAGCCGTGGAAACGATGTGCAACTGGCAGCCAACGGTAAACATTTGGTATCACTGTGGCAGACTGAGGGAGAGTTCCCGACGATGGGACCGATGGTTAGTGCTTATTCCCCGGATGCTGGCCAAACCTGGAAAAGAGGCGCTAATCCAGCCATAGACAATGACGGCAGCCAGGCTCACATCGATGTGGTTGCTGACCGGAAAGGTAATTTTCACGCGGTTTGGCTGGCGGATCCCAAGGAGAATGGTTACCAAGGCCTGCACTATGCCCGGTCGATCGATCAAGGTAAACAATGGAGTCCGCCGGTTACTCTGGATGACTCGACTTGTTCATGCTGTTGGAACACATTGGCGCTTTCGCCTGACGATAAGCTCGCCGTGCTTTATCGCAATACGGCGCCTCGCGACATGTCACTGGTGCAATCGTTCGATGCGGGATTAACCTGGCGGCATGCCAGTACAGTGGGTGATTTTCAATGGAAATTCGAGGGCTGTCCGCATGTCGGCGGCGCTTTACAGTATGCCGGCACGGACAATAGCGCTCAACTGCATAGCGTTGTTTGGACCGGCATTGAAGACAAATCCGGTTTATATCATCTCTCTTCAAACGATAACGGCCAAACCTGGTCGGTTCCCAGGAAACTCGGCAGCATGGCGATGAATGGCGATATCGCAGCGCGCAATCGCAATGACGTTGCGATCATCTGGAATGAAATGGAACCGGATGGCGCGAGTATTTTTTTCACGAAATCAGAAGATGGCGGTACGACCTGGTCAACGCCTAAACGTCTGACCGAGGCACGATATTCTGCAACGCAACCCAGATTAGTGGCGACAAAACATGGATTTCTAGCCCTATGGACGGAAAAAAACAATCAGCATTTCAGTGAATTGGCTTGGTATGTTTTTGAATAATGAACAATCTGGACTTAATACCCGATCAAGGCCAGTGGCACAGTACGGATTGTTACGACTATATTTTTACAGGAGAAAACGCTATGGCACGTTGCAGTATCTTTTTTTCAATGAATCTATTGATGTGTTTGTTTTTTATTACTTTCTCGACCTTATCCGGAACCGCTTTCGCGCATGCTGTCATGGTGAAGTCGGTGCCTGAAAAAGATAGCACCATCACCCAATCACCGAAGCAAGTGGATGTCTGGTTTAACGAACATGTCAGAAGTGCTTTCAAATCGCTTGCCGTGATGAATAGCGCAGGAAAACGTGTTGACAACAAGGATATCGAACAGGAAATGCTGGATCCCTCGCATATCTATATCACTATTCCGCAACTCCCTCCTGATACTTACACCGTCCGGTACCGCGTGATATCGGCGGATACACACGCGATCTCGGGCAAATTTGACTTTACTGTTGCGGGATCCGACTAGCTTCAATACCCATTTTCCTTATCGATAGGAGCGCACTACATCATGAAATCACTCACCACAAAACAGTTATTAACGATTCTATTATGCGGCGCCATTCTGCTGCTATCTGCCTGTAGCAAGAAAAATGTAACCGCCCCGGTGCAATTTGACTATACCGAAACGGTAGGTTGCCTTGTCACCAATGATTTATACGCAATTTATTTCAGCGCTTATCTGAAGCCAGAGGGTGATCTGGAGAATATAAAAGGGAAAGATAGAAATAAATTGTTACGGTCTTATTGTAAAAAAATCCCCAAAACGGGTTCGCTTTACTTTACCGCGGATCTGGTGGACGAAGACGTAAGGGAAACACCCATCAGTGTTCGCCTGGTTAAGCAAGAACTGATCGGAGAGGATGAAAAGAAAGCGGAAAACTTCAAGGATACCGGTACCATTTTTGAAGTACCGGCCAAGCTGTACCCGCAGGGTATGGTAGAGACGCATATCGAACTGGACAAAGAAGGTTTTTACGCGTTGTATCTTTCAGTCGGGGAAGGAAATACCATAACCGAAGAAAATATACTCAGAATTCCATTGCATGTCGGTGTCGATCCGGATGCGGTATCCCCGTGGCATATTGCGCTAAAAATCTTGGCCGTTAGTTTGGGATTGATTATTCCCGTCATACTGGGATTGATCATGTTTTCCCCCATCATCCCGACCAAGCGATGGGTTCAGGAAATCAGCAGAAGAGGTTTCTTTTTGAATCAAAAGCAAGGCATTGAAACTCAAAAATAATAGAGCATTATTGACGAGTAACTGGATACTTTACCAGGGGGTTACGCAACTCCCGGTAAAGCTCTTCTAAAGAATCAACGTTCTGCGGTCAACATTGAATCAATGAGGCCAATAAAGCGATACTCAGAAGCAGTGAGATCGCGGCAAGTGTCTTTCTCAGACAAACATCTGGCAAATTGTGCGAGAGTACGTGTTATAAAAAGCCGCAATAACGCAGGCGACGGCTATTGTCAAAAAGCTGGCGCATCAATCAAACCACCGATACCCCCAGAAGTCCGATCGCCGCTGTAGTGCCAGTGGCGTTTTTTATGTTTACATGCGTATAACCGAGGATGCGTCGCACGGATTGCCGGTCGGCATTGGCTGGCGGGCCTGCTCATCGCGTACGCTTAATTTGCGTTATTATGGTCACGTAAAATTCTTTCCAATACGATGCTGGCGCGCTATTATGCTGTAGTAATAAGGGGGGCTATCAATTGAAGATTATTGGCGTTGTTACGGCACTGAAGTCAGAAGCAAACTGTTTGGTGGATAAACGTTTTCCTCTTTATCAAGTGGTTGATATCGGGGATAGAACCTCGCTGTGTCTCAGCAGCATAGGCGGCAGCGCGGCGCGCGGGGCGGCATTGAAATTGTGCGGGCAAGACATTAATGCCCTGGTCAGTTTTGGTGTGTCTGCGGCATTGGATGACAAATTAATTCCCGGTGATTTGGTGTTGCCCGAAGCGATCATGTTGGACGGCGAGATCCTGCCGGTGGACATGGAATGGCGCGACCGGCTGCACGGCATAATGTCAAAACACGCTACGGTTACGAGCGGAATTCTGACATCCTGTGAAGCGCCGCTCACTACCCGCGCGCAAAAACTGGCGTTGGGTGAGGCAACCGGGGCTTGTGCGGCGGATATGGAATCGGCGGCAGTGGCGAAAGTGGCGGCCGATGCCGGCATTTCGTTTCTCGCTATCCGGGCGATTGTCGATCCGCTCGAATTTTCCCCGCCGGAAGCATTGATGGGCGCGGTATATCCCGATGGCAGCGTGGATGCAATTCAACTGATCAAACTGGTGCTAAACCGGTCGGTTTCAATCGTGACGTTGATCCATCTTGCACTGGGGATGCACGTGGCGCGCTCCGCCTTGACGGAAGTCGTGCAAAAAACGGGGCTGACTTTCGCGAGTGACTACATGCCTTATCGTGAAGCCGAATTAAGCGAGAGCGGATCAGTCAATAACGAGTGATTGAAATTGCAACGCCGCCAGCCGTGCATACAGCGGACTGGATTGCAGCAATTGCGCATGGGTGCCGATCGCATCCAGCCGCCCGTGATCCAGCACGGCAATCCGGTCGGCGGATTGCACCGTGGCCAGACGATGCGCGATGACTAATGTAGTGCGATCGCGCATCAACTGTAACAATGCCTGTTGCACCCAATGTTCGCTTTGCGCGTCCAGCGCACTGGTGGCTTCGTCCAGCAGCAGAATCGGCGCATTCGCCAGAATCGCCCGGGCAATCGCCAGCCGCTGTTTCTGTCCGCCCGATAAACCCAATCCGGCATCTCCCAAATGCGTTTGATAGCCTTGCGGCAGCTGGCAGATAAACTCATGCGCGTAAGCAGCTTCAGCCGCCGCTTGCACATCCGCATCGCTGGCGTCGGGACGGGCGTAGCGCAGATTGTCGCCGATGGTGCCGTAAAACAGCGCCGGGTTTTGCGATACCAGCGCAAAACAGCGGCGCAAGGCAAAAAGATCGAGCTGCCGGATATCGATACCTTCCAGTTTGATCGAGCCGGATTGACTGTCAAAGAAACGCAGCAGCAAATCAAATAAGGTCGACTTGCCCGCGCCGGAAGGGCCGACCAGCGCCAGGGTTTCGCCTGCCCGGACCGTCAAGGTCAGATTATCGATGGCCAGCACATCGGGGCGGGAAGAGTAAGCGAAACACAGTTGATCGATGGCGATATTTCCCGATACGTTGGGCAGAGGGTGGGGGTTTTGCGGCGACTGAATCAGATTCGGCGCTTGCAGCAATTCCATGGTACGCTCGGCGGCACCGGCGGCGCGTTGCAGTTCGCCGATAACTTCCGAAATGGAAGCAACCGCCGAGCCGACGATCACGCTGTAGAAAACAAACGCCGCCAATTCACCCGCGCTGATCCGGCCTTCGATCACATCGATGCCGCCAACCCACAGCATCAATCCGACAGCGCCCATCACCAGCAAAATGACCAGAGTGATCAACAATGAACGTTGCAGCGTGCGTTGCTTGGCGACGGCGAAAGCCTCCTCAACCTGCGTGTGAAAGGTGCGCTGATCGATGGATTGGTGATTGTAGGCCTGCACGGTTTTGATTTGCCCCAGCACTTCGCCGACATAGGCGCCGACCGCGGCGATTTTGTCCTGGCTTTGGCGTGACAAATGCCGCACGCGGCGGCCATAAATCAAGATCGGCACTACCACCAGCGGCACGCAAATCGTCACCAGCGCGGTCAACTTGGCGTTGGTGATAAATAACCAGATGATGCCGCCGACCATCATGATCAAATTGCGCAACGCGAACGATACCGACGAGCCGATCACGGTTTGCAGCAACGTCATATCGGCAGTCAGGCGCGACTGGATTTCGAGGCTGCGGTTTTCCTCGAAAAAGCCCGGATGCAGGTGGATCAAATGGTTGAATACTTTGCTTCGGATATCGGCAATCACCCGCTCGCCCAGCCAGGTAACCCAGTAATAGCGCGTAAACGTGCCAATGGCCAGGGCGATCACGAGCAGCAAGAAGATCATCACATACTGGCTCAGTAGTTCCTTGGATTGCGTGGCGAATCCCTGGTCGATCATCAACCGGATACCTTGCCCGATCGACAACGTAATCGTGGCGGTAAATAATAGCGCCAGCAAACTATAGACGACCTGACGCCGGTACGGCGCGATAAATTGCGCTGCTTTTTTGATGCTCTGCCAGCGGGTTTGTGTGTTTTTTGGGGAATCTGTCATGAATGAATCCCGCCGGATAGCGGGGATTGCCGTAATTGCGATAAGCGGGATGGATTAATCGTGAGAATCGGGGTTTTGCACAAATCCGGCGATGAGCAGTATCCAGGCAACGATCAGCCCGAAAATGGCCGGGATATGCGTCAGTTTTACAAACTGCTCCTGCCACACAGCAGCGCCGCTTGCACCGGCCTGCTGCGCCGCGATGGCCAGCGATTCCGCAGTACCCCACCAGGCATTGGCGATTTCGGAAACGACCGTGAGCCACGTCAAACAAGCGGCAATCAGCATGATCAAAGCCGAACGCGCGCTGACCTTATGCGGCAGCGTAAGCAGCAGCACCGCCATCAAGATGAACAGCATGCCGTTCAGCACCGCCTGAATGTGCGCGCTCAATGCCAGCCGGGGGAAAGGCGTGTGCGGTATTACCAATCCCCAGATGATACCCGCTAATACTAAAGCCAAGCCGTGGATCAGGATTTGTCTTGCTCGGTTTTGTACATTCATGTTGTTTTTCCTGAACGCATACCGGCTTAATTGCGGCAATCTTCTGGGAATTATTTCTTAGAGTAAGAACGATAACTCTATTCGCTCCGTTTCGTCACTTCCACCAAATGATAGCCAAATTGGGTTTTAACCGGGCCTTGCACTTCACCGACCGGTGCGCTGAACACGACAGTATCGAATTCCTTCACCATTTGCCCGCGGCCAAATTCGCCTAAATCACCGCCTTGCTTGCCGGAAGGACAGAGCGAATGTTGCTGCGCTATTTCGCTGAAACTGGCGCCATTTTCGATTTCGGCTTTCAGGTTGTTACATTGTTCTGCGGTTTTTACCAGAATATGACGTGCGCTGGCTCGGGCCATGAAATTCTCCTTTTGTATTTATCAAAAATAATTTGCCGTACATGGTACATTTAAGCACAAATTGGCGTGCTGATTGAAGCATTGTGTCATTTTTATGTGACGAGGGTTTGATGAAAATTTTGTGCGGTGGCGGTGCGAATGCTTGAGTTAATGAATGTCAACAAAGCGTACGCCGAGGGGCGGAAAGTGCTGACCGGTTTAAGCTATAAGCTCGAGGCGGGTGAGTATGTCGCGATCATGGGCGAATCGGGCGTGGGTAAGTCGACCTTGCTGAATCTGATCGCCGGATTGGATACGCCGGATTCGGGGGAGATCATGATCAATGGCGTGGCGATTTCATCGTTGGACGACGATGCGGCGACGCAATTGCGGCGTGAGCAGTTCGGTTTTATTTTTCAGGCGTTTCATGTGCTGCCGCACCTCACCGTGGCGCAGAATGTTGCCTTGCCGTTGTTGTTGAACGGTGTGGCAACGGAACGTGTGGCGCAGATGCTGAGAGATGTGGGATTGCACGATCGCGGGCATCATTTTCCGCGCCAGTTGTCCGGTGGCGAACTGCAACGCGTGGCGATTGCACGGGCGCTGGTGCATTGGCCCAAATTGGTGCTGGCGGACGAACCGACGGGTAACCTCGATCCCGATACGGCGCATGAGATTCTTCAGTTGATGCGCACCGAAATCAAAGCCAATGGCGCTACCGGCATTCTCGTGACGCACTCGCATGCCGCCGCCGCGACAGCGGACCGGGTGCTGAATTTGACCAAGGATGGCTTGCATCCGGCCAAACCCGGCGAGCGCGTATGAACACGGCGATGTTATCGCGCTGGCTGTTGTTCGGTGAGTGGCGCGCGCATCTGGTGCAAGTGACCGTGGCGCTGATCGCCATTGCGATTGGCGTGGCCATGGCGTTTTCCATTCATCTGATCAATACCGCGGCGTTCAATGAATTTTCCGCGGCCAGCAAAAGTTTGTCCGGGCAATCGGATTTACAGGTGCGCGGGCGCAAGACGTTCTTTGACGAAGCGTTATATCCCGTGCTGGCGCGGCATGACGGTGTCGCAGTGGCGAATCCGGTGCTGGAATTCGATGTGGCGATACCCGGTAAGCAGCAAAACAGAAACGATCACAAACTGAAAATCATCGGTATCGATATGTTCCGGGCGATGCGGATTTCGCCCGATTTGCTCGGACTGGTTGAAGAAGGGAAAACGTTGGACCGGTTGGCGGACGATGCCATTTTTCTGTCACCCGCCGCGATGGAATGGTTGCAGGTTGAACAAGGCGATTCGCTGCAACTGAACGCCGGGTTGCAAGCCGTTACGTTGCGTGTGGCGGGCGGTTTGGTGCGCGCAAGAGCGGGGCAGCGCATTGCGGTGATGGATATCGGCTCGGCGCAGTGGCGTTTTCAGCAGCTTGGCGTGTTGTCGCGTATCGAACTGAAACTGCGCGATGGCGTCAATCACGCGGCATTTAAAGCCAAGCTGGCCGAGGAATTGGGCGAAGCGTATTGGGTGACCGAGGCGGTCGATCAGGAAAAGCGCATTGCCAATATGTCGCGGGCCTATCGTATTAACTTGAATATGCTGGCGCTGGTGGCGCTGTTTACTGGTACCTTTCTGGTTTTTTCCACACAAGCGCTGTCGGTCATCCGGCGGCGTCAGCAATTCGCGTTGCTGCGCGTGCTGGGTTTTACGCGGCAGCAATTGTTGCGGCAGATCATGACCGAAGGCGGGATTCTGGGGGTGAGCGGTTCGTTGCTGGGATTGGCGCTGGGTTATGCGGTTGCGCTGCTGGCGATCCAGCTGCTGGGCGGCGATTTGGGGACTAATTTCTTTCCGGGTGTCAAACCGGGTATTCATTTCGATCCCTGGGACGCCGGGATATTTTTTGCAGTGGGTTTGAGCGTGACGATGCTGGGGAGCATCATTCCGGCATTGGAAGCGGCACGGGCCAAACCGGCATTGGCATTGCGCTCCGGCAGTGAAGATACGGCGATGGCGAAATTGTCGCCGCCGTGGTTTGCGCTGATTTGTTTGTCGGTTGCGGCATTGTTTACACAACTGCCACCGGTTTTCGAGCTGCCCATTTTCGGTTATCTGGCCATTGTATTGCTGCTGATCGGCGGCATTGCGTTAATGCCGCGTTTGACCGCAGGGTTCTTTTCAATAGTGCTGGCCAAATGGCAGCGCCATCGCAGCGGTGCTGTCTCTACGCTGGCATTGGCGCGTCTGGCGAATGCGCCGAATCAGGCTGCGATTGCGTTGGGCGGTATCCTGGCCAGTTTCAGCTTGATGGTCGCGATGGCGATCATGGTGACGAGTTTCCGTATCTCGATCGATAACTGGCTGGGGCGCGTGCTACCGGCCGATTTATATGTGCGCGCCGCTGCCAGCGGCGATCTGCAAACGGATGCGCAGAAGGCGATTGCCGGGTTGCCCGGTTTCGACCGGGTGGATTTTTTCCGCACCCAGCAATTGACGCTCGATGTCAACCGGCCGGAAATCACGCTGTTCGCCCGTCCTGTCGATAAAGCGGATGCGCGTAATACATTGCCATTGACGGACGACATGATTGCTTCGGAAGCGTTGCCGGAG
Source organism: Nitrosomonas oligotropha (assembly GCF_009833085.1). Taxonomy (GTDB): domain Bacteria; phylum Pseudomonadota; class Gammaproteobacteria; order Burkholderiales; family Nitrosomonadaceae; genus Nitrosomonas; species Nitrosomonas oligotropha. The sequence goes on from NZ_QRBZ01000024.1 coordinate 43,441, forward strand.
AATGTCATGCCCATCTGGGTGTCGGAAGCGATGGTCGACCTGTACGGTTACCGGGTAGGGGAGAAAGTCACGTTGCCGATTGGTGTAAAGTCCAGCGAATTTTTGGTTGCCGGGGTATGGCGCGACTATGGCCGTCAATTTGGCGCGATTCAGATGCAATTGGCGGATTATCAGGCGTTAACCGGCGATTTGGGTGTCAATACCGTGGCCCTATGGCTGCAACCGGGGGCAAACCTGGATGCGGTAACTGCCGGATTGCGCCAGCTGCCGTTCGGTGCCGCGCTGGAGATATCGAGATCGAGCGATATGCGCGCGTTAAGCCTGGAAATTTTTGACCGCAGTTTTGCGGTGACGTATTTGCTGGAACTGGTCGCGGTGGTGATCGGCTTGCTCGGCGTGGCGGCGAGTTTTTCCGCGCAGACATTGGCGCGCGTCAAGGAATTCGGCATGTTGCGGCATATCGGTGTGATGCGCCGGCAGATTCTGGTGATGCTGGCGGCGGAAGGCGGCTTGTTGACCGCGCTCGGCATGGTGCTGGGTTTTCTATTGGGGTGGAGCATCAGCCTGATTCTGGTTTTTATCGTCAACCCGCAATCGTTCCATTGGACCATGCAGCTGCACCTGCCGTGGAATTGGCTCGGGATGATTGCGCTGATCATGCTGATTGCGGCGGCATTGACGGCATTGCTGGCCGGGCGGCGGGCGGTTTCCGGCGAAGTCATACGTGCGGTGCGGGAGGATTGGTAATGAAGCAAAACAAGTGGAGCGGCGCAAGCGTTGTGATCGCCTTGGTGCTGTTGTTTCTCGGTTTAGTGGGAACAGGGGCGCTGGCCGAATCGGACCGGTTAAAACCAGTCACGCCCGGTTATAAACTCATTTTTCCGCAGGATTACGGCGCGCACCAGGATTTTCGCATCGAATGGTGGTACATCACCGGCTGGCTGGAAACCGAGGATAAGAAGCCATTGGGTTTTCAGGTCACTTTTTTTCGTTATGCGACCGGCCACAATCAGGATAATCCCAGCCAGTTTGCGGCGAAATATCTGATCATCGCGCATCTGGCGTTATCCGATCCTGCCGCGGGTAAGCTGATGCACGAAGAAAAATCGTTGCGGGAAGGATTCAATCTGGCTTATGCCAAAGAAGGCAATACCGATGTGAGGCTGGACGATTGGACGCTGGTACGCGAGGAGAATGGGCGATATCAGGTAGAGATGCAAGGCAGCGATTTCGGTTTGAGCTTAGCGCTGACTCCGGCGCAAATGGCGATGCTGCAAGATCAAAACGGTTTTTCGCGCAAGGGTCCGAAACCGGAACAAGCGAGTTACTATTACAGCGAACCGCATTTGAGCGTCACCGGCACGGTTTTCCGGGATAACAAGCCGGTTACGGTGAGCGGCCGTGCCTGGCTGGATCACGAGTGGTCGACCGCTTATCTGGATCCCGAAGCGGATGGCTGGGATTGGACGGGCGCAAATCTGGACGATGGCTCGGCGTTGATGGCTTTTCAAATACGCCGCAAAGGCGGGGGTAAGGTGTGGGCGTACGCGGCACTGCGCGATCCTTCCGGTAATATGCGATTGTTTGAACCGGAACAGGTGGAATTCACCCCGGTTCGCACTTGGCAATCGCCGCATACGGAAGCGGCTTATCCAGTTGCAATGCACATCCGCACCGGCGAAATTGAATGGCGGCTTACGCCTTTACTGGACGATCAGGAACTGGATTCACGTCAATCCACCGGTTCGGTTTACTGGGAAGGCGCGGTAACGCTGACCAAGGACAATCAGCCCGCCGGAAAGGGCTATCTTGAGTTAACCGGCTACGTAAAACCTTTGGCACTATGAAAATGATTTTTATCCCGGAAAATATTGGCTCGATGAATGGAAATAGCCTGAAAACACAAGGCGAATCAGCCGATAGCGCACGGGATATTTTGCCGGATTGCTTGGATTTTTATAGTAAAAATAAGGCATACTCGATTTCAATACTTTCATTGTTGTTAAATGTGAGTTAGAATTTGCGCACGCAGTGATCTTAATGGTGCAAGATGATTGCGAATAATGTACTCGGTTCTATAAAGAAAGGATTGCTGTCTCAGTGAATCTAAGGAACAGAGATAAAGTGAAACGGTTATAAAGTTTTGTAATCGTATGTGGAGGGACCGGTCACTGATCGGTTTTAATTCTTAATCAAAGGAGATTGTTATGGCCGAAATCAACAGAAGAGAAACAGACGCGCAAGTTTTAAGATTATTCTTCATTTCAACAGCTGTTTTCCTCGTTATCGGGGCAATCATTTACGGCGTATTCTAGACTGAAATACTCACATGTCCTTTTGAGGTTTAAGTTTTCTAAAAAACTTATTCCGTCACAGTAAGTGACAAAGAGGGCAGAGTCAGTCAATTATTCCCAAAATAATACCCATCTGGCGGAGAATCCGGCAGATGGGTATTATTCTTTGGACAATGAGATGGGTAATGTGTTGTAGCGATCTATGCAAGATCGCTATGCTGTGACAGGGACAGTGAAGTGATTGCCGATGGTAAAACTTCTTCAGTTTCAACTCAAACGGTCAGGTTTTTATCCCATTGGGAAGCTTGATGGTTCATTGCTCGAATGAAATCCTGCTCAGGCATGGGTAGATAGAAGAAATAACCCTGTATAAAATCGCAGCCGTACTGTTTCAGCTCCGCCAATTGAACTTCGGTTTCAATACCCCCCACAATCAGCTTCAGTCCTAAAGAATGTCCCATTCCTATAATGGTGCGAATCAGCACTTGTTTTTCCTGCTGGCTTTCTAAATCGTCAACGAACGACTTGCTGATTTTTAATAAGCTGATGGGTAACTGAATCAGTTGCGATAGCGAAGAGTATCCGGTGCCAAAATCATCGATGGCAATTTGTAAACCGAGATCTGACAGCTGATGAAAGATGGTTAAATTCGATTCAATATCGGGCATTAGCGCCGCTTCGGTTAATTCAATCACAATCTTGGCCGGATTGGCCCCCGTTTCTTGCAGAATCGCCGCAAAATTATTGAGTAACTGCTTATGGTTGAGCTGCCGGGCTGATAGATTGATCGATACGTAGGGCGCCTGATCGTTCCAACGCCGTTGCCAATCCGCTTGTACTTTGCAGCCTTCGCGGAATACCCAATCGCCGATGGAAAAAACCATTCCGGTCATTTCCGCAACCGGGATGAAAATTTCCGGCGATATGGATTTTCCATTCAAGTTCCAGCGCAGCAGCAATTCAGCGCCGACGATTTGCTCGGTATCCGGTGTAATGATCGGCTGGTAAACCGCCGAAAGTTCGTTGTGTTCGAGTGCCCGCCGCAATCCCTGGCCGATTGAATTTTTCTGATGCGCTTTTTTCTGCAGCTGATCATTGAAAAACTGCCATCCACCCCGGCCTTTTTGTTTCATTTCGTACATAGCCGTATCCGCCAAACGCATCATTTCGTCCGCGGAGTATTGCTGGCCATGGCCGATAATGATGCCGATACTTGCAGTGACAGATAAATTCAGATCCAGGCAGGTGATGTTCTCCTTCAAAGCATCATTAATCCGTGTTGCCAAATTGGCAATCAACTCCGGTTTTTCAATTTGTTCGCATAATACGATGAACTCATCGCCGGATAGTCTGCCCACAGTGTCGTCAGGCCGGATTTGAGCCAACAGACGGTCAGCGATGATTTTTAATACCTCGTCGCCGGTGATGTGACCGTAGTTATCGTTGATCAGTTTGAAACCGTCCAGATCAATAAACAGTAACGCGACATTCAGTTTGTTGCGCAGGGAGCGTTGCAGCGCGTTATTTAGCCGTTCATGAATCAATTTGCGATTGGGTAAACCGGTCAGTGCGTCGTGTGTCGACTGACGGATCAACTCCTGCACTTGGTGCTTCCGCTGCGTGATATCGAGCATGCTGACCACCAATATCCATTGGTCGCCGCTATGGAATTTGGCGATTCCCGCATCGAGCTCGATCAGCGCGCCATCCTTGCGATAGCCGATGACCGAATCGCGTTGCCCCATGCGCCGCTGTGTTTCGCCGCCGCTGACAAACTGTCTCAGTGCATCGACATGCCGCTCGCGGTAACGCGGCGGCAATAGGAGATGTACCGGCATGCCGGTTAATTCTTCGGCGCTATAACAGAATAATTCGCAAGCACTGCGATTGGCTTCGAGAATGATGCCTGCTTCGTCGGTGACAATAATAATCAGATCGACAAAAGATAAAATCTTCTGTGCTGCGTCATTGATGACTTGTTTGTGCGTCATGGCCGTATTTGCCGTGACTGAATGGGATAGCGGGAATGTTCCGGCATTACCTGAGGGATATGCGCAGAATGCTCAATGCAGTTGCATGTATCGTTTGCATTCAATAGGCTTGATAAACGCACCGGTACGATGGCTTTGCCATTAATGCCCGATTCATTACTTAGAGCGGGAGCCATTGCACCAAACCGTATTGGTTCGATAACTACTTTCATAAAATCCCGTTTTGTTATAGTTATTGGGATAAAGCAATAAGTATTTGGAATATGAAATAGAAGAAATATCCTACAACAATGGTAAGAATTTTACTATAACTCTAATACTTATGAAAGATCTCTGATAATTTACAGCAGGATGCTGATTGATTATTTCTAATCCACAACGTCAAATCCGGCATCAATGATAGCTTCTTTGAGTTGACTCAGACTGGTGTCTGCGGGATCGAATTGAACGATGGCTTGCGCGGGATCAAGCGTAACTTCCAGTTGCGCGATCCCCGGAACATTCTTGAAGACATTCTTGATGCTATTGACACAGCCCATACAGGTCATGCCTTTTATTTTAATGGTGGCGGTTTGCATTACGACGACTCCCTAACGATGATTTTATTTTTAATGATTGGCTTGCCAGCGTTTGAGTAGCAATGAATTACTGACGACCGATACCGAGCTCATGGCCATGGCGGCGCCGGCGATGACCGGATTGAGCATGCCCATTGCCGCCAACGGGATACCCAGGATATTGTAGACAAAAGCAAAGAACAAATTCTGGCGGATTTTCTTGAGCGTGGCGCGCGATAAGGAAATGGCATCGGCGACGCTCATCAGGTCATTGCGTATCAAAGTGATATCGGCCGCTTCAATCGCGACATCGGAACCGGCGCCGATGGCGAAACTGACATCCGCGGCAGCCAAGGCGGGTGCATCGTTGATACCGTCACCCACCATCGCGGTAAACTTACCGCTGCTTTTCATTTTTAACACTTCAGCGGCTTTATCCTGCGGCAAAACTTCGGCGCGGTATTGCGTAATGCCGGTACGTTTGGCAATCGCCGCAGCGGTTACGGCGTTATCGCCGGTTAACATGATCACTTCAATACCCATGGATTGCAGTTGTTTGATGGCTTTGATGGATGTATCCCGCAGGCGATCTGCAATGGCCAGATAACCAAGCAACTGAGGCACATCGCCAGCCGTGGATGCAACACCGATAACGGTTTTTCCTTCCGCTTGCAACGCCGTGATTTGTTGCTCATCCACAGCGACATCGTGCTGCATCAAAAATTTGGGCGAGCCGAGTAGGTATTGAGTGCCATTGATGCGGGCGGTGATACCGCTGCCGGTAATAGCCGAAAAATCTTCAATGGCGTGCAGCGATAGCTGCTGTTTCTGCGCGCGATCCAGAACCGCTCGCGCCAGCGGGTGTTCGGATCCTTGTTCCAGGGAAGCGGCAATATGCAGCAAGTCTTGTGCATGCCATGATCCAGCCGGAACAATATCGGTGACCTCCGGCTGACCTTCGGTTAATGTTCCAGTTTTGTCGACAATCAGCGTTTGAATTTTCTCGGCATGCTCCAGCGCCGCGGCATTTTTCACCAGCACGCCGGACTGCGCGCCGCGTCCGGTGCCGACCATAATGGCAGTCGGTGTGGCGAGTCCCAATGCGCAAGGACAAGCGATCACCAGCACGGCAACAGCGTTGATCAGCGCAGTAACAAATTCGTTTGTAAGCCACCAGGTGATTCCCAGCGTCAGGATGCTGATAATCACAACGACCGGCACAAAAATTCCCGAAATCGTATCCGCCATCCGTTGAATGGGCGCTTTCGAGCCTTGCGCTTCCTCGACCAGATGGATAATCGCAGCCAGCTGGGTATGCGCGCCCACACTGGTGGCCCGGCATTTGAGCAAACCTTGCTGATTGAGCGTGGCGGCAAACACTTTTGCACCGGCTTGCTTGCTGACGGGCAGGCTTTCACCGGTCAGCATGGATTCGTTAACGCTGGATGTTCCTTCAACGACGACGCCGTCGACCGGTAAATTTTCACCCGGGCGCACGATAAAAATATCGTTGACTTGCAGGCTGCTGGCCGGTACTTCGAGAATCTCGCCATTACGTTCGATGCGAGCTGTTTTGGGTTGCAGTCTGATCAAGGCTTCGATCGCCGCGGAAGTTTTTCCTTTGGCGCGCGCTTCCATCAATTTGCCGAGCAACACAAGGGTGATGATGGCGGCGCTGGCTTCAAAATAAACATGCTGATCCAATGCGAAGGCGGTGACTGCGGCGCTGAAGAAATATGCCATGCTGGTGCCTAATGCCACCAGCACATCCATATTGGCGCCACCGCCTCGCAGGGAATGCCATGCGCCGGTATAGAAACGGCGGCCGATCCAGAATTGAACCGGCGTGGCCAATAACCATTGCAGCCAGCGCGGCAGCATATCCATGTCGTGACCGGTAAACATAGCGCCCATTTGCAGCACCAGCGGCAAGGTGAGTGCCGCTGCAATCCAGAATAACCGCAATTCGGCCTGGTAAGCGGCAAGCCGCCGCGCTTTTTCCTCGGCGTGGCTGGATTCGCTGATTTCTGTGGCGTCATAACCGGCATTGACGACCGCTTCGATCAAGCGATCGGTCGTCATCATACCCGGTATAAAACTGACCCTGGCTGTCTCAGTGGCCACATTGACAGTGGCGGTGACTCCGGGCAATTGATTCAAGGCTTTTTCGATGTGCCCGGCACAGGCGGCGCAGGTCATTTTGTGCAGTTGCAGTTGTATCGTGCGCGGTGCAATGTGAAAACCGGCTTTCTCGATGGCCTTAATCAACACCTCCGCATTTGCCTGATTCTCGTCATAGTTCACCTGAGCTTTTTCGTTGGCGAAATTGACGGCCGCTTCGACACCGGGCAATTTGTTCAGGTTCTTTTCGATGCGCGCGGCACAGGCGGCACAGGTCATGCCTTCGATGGGTAGTTCAATGTGTTTGAGGGGCGTGGAATTCACCAGTATTTTCCTATGGATGCCGGGTCAGGACCGTTACTGGCGATCAGGAACCAGCACACCATCCACCAATCGGATCCTGTCGCCTTGATGAAAATTGGCCGCATCCGGAAGCGCAATGATGGCTTGACGGCCATCGTTCATGGTGATGCCGACTTGATATTGATCGTGCGGTTGCGCTGTGTTTCCCATATGAGCGCCATTCACAGCGCCGGGATAGTTCGTGTCATGTGGATACGGATTCTGGCGGATGATCTCCCGTGCGACCGTTCCGGCGACGACGCCACCTGCAATGGCATTCAAACCAGGGCCTTGTCCGATTCTATTGACGAAATTGATGACACCGCAATTGATGCAGCCTGATGCCGCCGGTTGCCGAGGTATGGCCCCGGCATCGGTGCTTTTGATGCTGACGCTGTTGCGGGGTGCGCCAATAGCGGTGCCAATGCGGTGAACGGTTTTGGGCGGCCGGTTGACTTCAGGCGGAATTTCCGGTGGCTGAGTGGCTGGACGCTGGGATTGCAACAGTGGATGATTTTGCTCCGCGGCGGTTGATTGGGCAGATGCGATAGCCGGAACACAGACACTGAAAATAATAGCTGATCCTATCAGCCGTTTTACGGTATTCAAGACGGAACGGCTAGTCAACATCGCGAATCTCCTTGCAGTCAATTGCTGTAACGAATTTTTTAGATCGGGATGAATGGCGTTGGTTTCATTATAGCGATTTCCGCCGGTTCTGATGGATTCCTTATGCAAATCCGGTCAGTCGGTTTTTTCCGGCGCATCTTTTGGTGCTGAAACATCCTGCTTGGCAGGTGTGATATCCGTTGCATCTTCTTGCTGCTGTTTTTTTATCATCAATGCGGCGATGAAGATACCGAGTTCGTACAAAAGGCATAACGGCACTGCCAGCATAAACTGCGAAACCACGTCGGGCGGGGTGAAAATGGCGGCGATGATGAATGCGCCGACAATCACATACGGGCGGATTTCCTTCAGTTTCTCGATGGTGATGACACCTGTTCTGACCAATATGATGACAAACACCGGTACTTCAAAAGTGACGCCGAAAGCGATAAACATCGATAAAACAAAGCTTAAGTACTTACTGATATCGGTCATTACCGCGACACCTTCCGGTGCGAAATAGGTAATGAATTCAAACACCAACGGCAATGCGGCGAAGTAAGCGAACGACATGCCGCAAAAGAACAGCAGGCTGCTGCCGAAGACCAGCGGCAGGGCCAGGCGTTTTTCATGTGAATAAAGCCCGGGTGCGACAAAAGCCCAAATTTGATACAGCGTGTGCGGCAGTGTAATGACAAAAGCCATCATCATCGCAACCTGCATCGGTACAAAGAATGGTGTCGCGACATCGGTGGCGATCATTTGTCCGCCTTGCGGCAGTTTTTCCAGCAGCGGTTGTGCCAGCAAGGTATACAGTTCACGCGCATAGAAGGCGCAAGGCAGAAATCCAAGCATGAGCACAGCCAGGATGCGAATCATCCGGACGCGCAATTCCACGAGATGCGACAGGAATGAGCCTTCAAGCATGGTGATCGCGGTAGCGCTGGTTATAATATTGAATCGGCATCGATAAACACCTTGTTGTCCGCGCCAAATGGCTACTTTCTTTCCTGACCGGAATCAGGCTGTGCGGTTTCACCGTTGCCGGAGAGCGTTGCTTGCGGTTCTTGACCGGATTGTGCGGGCAACGAATCGGGGGATGGATTGTCTTCGGATTTTGCATCGGTCATCGTGGTTTTCAAGCGATCAACGCCTTCGTGTACCGAGTCTTCAATCGATTGCACCGTTTCTTCCACCGAGGACTGCATTTTTTTCAGCTCCTCCATGCGCATTTCGTTATGGATATCGGTTCGGATGGCATAAACGAAGTTGCGGCAGCGTCCGTACAAATGACCTACCGTACGGGCCACGGCAGGCAGGCGTTCAGGCCCGATTACGATCAGCGCCACGATCGAGATAACCAGCAACTCCATAAAACTGATATCAAACATGTTGTTGCGTAGACCGGATTCAGGGTGATGAGACGATTGATGTGAACATGACCGGATTCTCCTGCGAAAAAAAGCTTCCTAAGTCCTGGGGTGCGCTTTTTCCTTGATTTCGGCGTCTGCTGCCACGCTATGCGATGCGTTGGCTGTATTGGCAGACGGTTGCGTGTGATTTTCCTTGAAGGTATTCGCGGCCGATTCCTTGCTTGCCGTCACTTCAATCACAGTATCATTGGCTGAATTTGTGCGGGCTGAAGCAGTATCGGTTTCCGATTCCTTCATGCCTTCCTTGAATCCTTTCAACGCGCCGCCCAGATCGCTACCGAGGTTGCGCAGTTTTTTTGTGCCGAATACCAGTACAACAATGACCAGCACGATAATCCAATGCCAGATGCTAAATGTACCCATGACTTTCTCCTGTGAGATGGAACAGTGCTGGCCTAGCCGTGGTGAATCATCCCAGGCAGACGTTCCCGGCCGCCGATGATGTGGAAATGGATATGAAATACCTCTTGTCCGCCTGCCCGTCCGGTATTGATGATCGTGCGGAAACCATCGTCGCAGCCTTGCGCTTTCGCCAGTTTAGGCGCTAATAATAGCATTTTCCCCAGTAAATCCTGATGATTATCTTGCACGTCAGCGAGTGAATCGATGTGCAGCTTGGGGATCAGTAAGAAATGCACCGGCGCGGCCGGATTGATATCGTGAAACGCGAGAATATCGTCATCTTCGTATACTTTGTTGGATGGGATTTCTTTGCGTGCGATTTTGCAGAATATACAGTTATCCATGGCTAATCCGATTTTCGAGAAGCTTTTTCTACGATGCCGGAAACGCCTTCGCGTCTTTCCAGTTCTCGCAGCACATCGTCCGGCGACAATCCGTGGTGCGCGAGCAATATCAAGCAATGAAACCATAAATCGGCGGTTTCATAAATCACCTGATCGGTATTGCCATCTTTCGACGCCATCAAGGTTTCGGCAGATTCTTCCGCGATTTTCTTGAGTATCTTGTCCTGTCCGCCATGCAACAGTTTGGCGACGTACGAGCTGTTCGCGTCGGCTGATTTACGTGCTTCGATGGTTTCCGCGAGGCGGCGAAGAATGGTGGTATCGGTCATTGGGTGTAAATTTCGTCCGGATCTTTGATAATGGGGGCTACGGTAACCCATTCAGTACCTTCCAATTTCTGGAAGAAACAGCTGTGCCGCCCGGTATGACAGGCGATTCCGCCGGTTTGCTCGACCATGAGCAGCAATACGTCTTGGTCGCAATCCAAATAAATTTCTCTTACTTTTTGCGTGTGCCCGGATTCTTCGCCCTTGTGCCACAGTTTCTTGCGCGAACGCGACCAGTATACGGCTTCACGTTTTTCGACGGTCAGCTTGAGTGCTTCGCGATTCATCCAGGCAACCATGAGGATTTTTCCGCTATCCGCTTCTTGGGCGATGACCGGTATCAATCCGTCTTCCGACCAGTTGATTTTGCTAAGCCAAGTATCAGGAGGCATACAGTAGGCGGTACTTCCGTTCAGTTATAAATTTCACCAGCAATTTTAGCATTATAACCTGACTTCAATGCCATGCTGCGCCATATTCTGCTTGGCCTGCTGCACGGTAAATTCGCCATAGTGAAAGATACTGGCGGCCAATACCGCATCCGCATGTCCTTGCAGGATACCGTCGACCAGATGATCCAGATTGCCAACGCCGCCGCTGGCGATTACCGGGATATCGATGGCGTCCGATATCGCGCGTGTCAAAGCGAGATCAAAACCATTCCGTGTGCCATCCCTGTCCATGCTGGTGAGTAAAATTTCACCGGCGCCGAACGACTGCATTTTGATCGCCCATTCAATGGCATCGATACCGGTTGCTTTGCGTCCGCCGTGGGTGAAAACTTCCCAGCGCGGTGCGCCACCGGGCGGATTGACTTGTTTAGCATCGATTGCCACCACAATACATTGCGAACCGTAATGATCGGATGCGTCGGCGACCAGCTGCGGATTCAGAACGGCCGAGGTATTGATGCTGACTTTGTCGGCGCCGGCATTGAGCAAGCGGCGGACATCCGCTACCTGGCGCACACCGCCGCCAACCGTCAACGGAATGAATACTTGTGTAGCTACAGCTTCAATGATGTGCAGAATCAGGTCGCGGTTATCCGAACTGGCGGTAATGTCGAGAAAAGTGAGTTCGTCCGCGCCTTGTTCATCATAGCGGCGCGAGATTTCCACCGGATCTCCCGCGTCGCGCAGTTCAACGAAGTTTACACCTTTAACCACACGCCCGTTGGTTACGTCCAGGCATGGAATGATACGTTTAGCGAGGCTCATCAGATTTAAAAGCCGGTTGTGAAAATGAGAAGGAGGTAATGTGTGCGGTAGTGACTGTCAGCGGATCAGTGTCAGGAGATGCCATTATCTTTGCTGAGTTTGTCAGCCAATACCTGCGCTTCCTTGAAATCCAGCGAACCTTCATAAATAGCGCGCCCGGTAATGGCACCCATGATGCCTTCCGATTCGATTTCGCACAGTTTGTGGATATCGTTGATGTTGGTGATGCCGCCGCTGGCGATTACCGGTATGGTGAGCTGTCTGGCCAGTTCAACGGTTGCATGGATGTTGATGCCGTTCAGCATGCCATCTCTGCCGATATCTGTGTAGATAACCGCCTCCACGCCATAACTTTCAAATTTTTTCGCCAGATCGATGACATCATGCCCGGTGATCTTGGACCAGCCATCCACCGCCACCTTGCCTTCTTTGGCATCCAATCCGACCATGATCTGTCCTGGAAATGCATTGCAGGCATCCTGCAGGAATCCGGGAATTTTAATGGCTGCGGTACCGATAATGATGTAGGTGATGCCATCATCGAGATAACGTTCAATTGTGTCGAGATCGCGAATGCCGCCGCCCAATTGAATCGGAATCTGGTCACCCAGAGCGTCTACAATTTCACGGATCGCAGTTTCGTTTCTCGGTTTTCCGGCAAATGCACCGTTTAAGTCGACCAGATGAAGTCTACGCGCGCCTTGATTCAACCAGTGCGCCGCCATTTCACCGGGATTCTCGGAAAACACCGTGGCGTCTTCCATAACCCCTTGTTTGAGCCGGACACAATGTCCATCTTTAAGATCTATTGCAGGAATAATCAGCATAGCTTAATCAGAGTTGATAGTTGATTAACAGAGTCAGTTTACTACTTTTGGTTTTAGAAGTGCGGTGTCCATTTGGCAAAGTTACTCAACAGGGTTAATCCCGCCAGTTGACTCTTTTCCGGATGGAACTGTACCGCGAAAATGTTATCTTTTGCAACGGCGCAAGTAAATGGGAAAGGATAATGGCTTTGCGCCGCGATCAAAGCCACATCGGGTGTTGCAACATAATAGCTGTGCACGAAATAAAAACGCGCATCCGCCGCGATGCCTTCCCATAAGGGGTGTTTGATCGCCTGATACACTTGATTCCACCCCATATGCGGCACTTTCAGCTTCTGCCCATCCGCGGATGTCATGGCGGATGCTGGAAAACGCACGACTCTGCCGGGCAGAATGTTCAAGCCTTTGACATTTCCTTCCTCGCTTTCCTCGAACAGCATTTGCAGACCCAGGCAGATGCCGAGAAAAGGTTTGTGCTTAGCGGCCTCGATGACGGCTTCGCGCAATCTGCGGGTTTCCAGCTCATCGATGCAGTTACGCATGGCGCCTTGTCCCGGCACGACGACCCGGCTGGCTTTGCGAACGATGTCAGGGTCGCTGGTGACCGTTGTTGAGACCGTTGGTGCCACATGTTCAAGCGCTTTATGAACGGAACGTAAGTTTCCCATTCCATAATCAACAATTGCGATATCAGTCATACCGTGATGTATAGAGGCAAAGTGACTTACAAAGTACCTTTGGTGGATGGAATAATCCCGGCTGCCGCGGGATCGTGCTCGATCGCCATGCGCAAGGCGCGCCCGAATGCTTTAAAGACGGTTTCGGCCTGATGATGCGCATTTCTGCCGGATAAATTGTCGACATGCAGCGTCATCAAAGCATGATTCGTAAGGCCCTGGAAGAACTCATGAAACAGATCGACATCAAAATCGCCGATGCGCGCACGTGTGAAAGCGACATTGAAGACTAAGCCCGGACGCCCGGATAAGTCGATGACCACGCGCGATAGTGCTTCATCCAATGGCACATACGCATGGCCATAGCGGCGCAATCCTTTTTTATCGCCCACCGCTTTGGCAAATGCCTGGCCCAAAGTGATGCCGATATCTTCAACGGTATGATGGGCGTCGATATGCAAATCGCCTTTTGCGGCAATTTCAAGATCGATCATGCCATGACGCGCGATCTGATCGAGCATATGGTCGAGAAACGGCACACCGGTTTCGAGTGTGGATTTACCGGTTCCGTCCAAATTCAGATTGACACTGATCTGGGTTTCCAGCGTATTTCTTATGACTTGTGCCCGGCGCATAGATGATTAATCTTGGATGAATGCAAGGAAATTTGAAAGGATTCTAAACTGTTTCACTCAGAATGGTACGTAATGCCGCGCAAAATTGTGAATTTTCATCGGGGGTACCCACGGTCACACGCAAGCAATTTTCTAATAAAGGATGAGTACCATCGAGGTTTTTGATCAATATATTATGTTGTTTGAGCGCCTGAAAAATCCGGCTGGCTGCATTGACACGAAACAAAATAAAGTTAGCATCGGACGGATATACTTCAACAGCGCGCATTGTACCAAGAAATGTGTTCATTTTCGCGCGTTCCGATTTGATGGCTTCGGCTTGCTGCGATAATACCGCAGTGTGATGCAATACCTTTTCGGCGATCAATTGCGTCATTATGCCAATATTATAAGGCAGGCGCACCTTTTCCAGCTGTTTCAACCATCCGGACCGGCCAATCAGAAGCCCAAGCCGCAAACCGGCCAGTCCTGATTTGGATAACGTTCGCATCAACAGCAAATTGGGATATTGACTGAGTTTATCGATAAAACTCGCGTCCGCAAAAGCATGATAAGCCTCATCGACGACGACAATGCCCGAAGTGGTCTGCAGGACGCGTTCAATCGCTGCGGGATCGAATAAATTGCCTGTCGGGTTATTCGGGTAGGCCAGGAAAATGACCGCAGGCCGATGTTGAGCGATCGCCGCTAACATGGCATCCAGATCCAGCGAGAAATCTTTCCGTAGCGGCACTCCGGCATACTGAATATTCGCAAACGTGGCGATCATCCGGAACATCACAAATGCCGGTTCCACACTCATCAGTACAGCGCCAGGCTTGGCGACCGCCATTGCGATGATCTGAATGATTTCATCCGATCCGTTGCCTAGCAGGATATCCATGTCATCGGCAATACCCAGAGCCTGGCGTAACGTTGCTTTAAGCGTAGCGGCGCTGGCATCGGGATAACGATTGACCGGCGCATTCAGCGTCAGTTGAGCGATTTCATCACGAATCGCCGACGGTAGCGGATAGGGATTTTCCATCGCATCCAGCTTGATCATGCCAGTTGCCGGAGGCACATGATAAGCGGATAACGCGAGAATTTCCGGACGGATAATGTCTTCTGGGCTATAAAAATTAGGCATAGGCGCCTATTTTAACTCAATACAGGGTTTATAGTTCAAATTGTCACCGGGCAGTTATTCACCGGCGCTCGGCAGCAATGAGTGACGATGTCTTGTTATGCTGCCAAATCTTGCGCCAAAGTATGAAACTCGCTTTGGCTACCACGTATTTTTTCTTGTACTGCTTTAGCTTGTGTGGCATCGATTCCCAGGCATTCCATCAGCGATGATGTGTCGATATACGGGCAGCCGTCAGCCTGCGTTTGGTCCTGCCGCAGGCGGTTAGCAATTGCGAGCAGTTTGACATAGGATGCATGTTTACCCGAGTAATCCGGGAAATTTTGCTCGGCAACCGCAACGGCTATTTCTTCCGGCAGATCCCACGCTTTGATCAGATACATGCCGATTGTATCGTGAGTGATGCCAAAAACTTGTTGCTGCAATGTGCGTGCTTCCTGTTCCGGGTAGCGGGTAACCAAATCGTTCAGATAAGCGAATTCTTTGGGATAAAGGTGTCCGAACAATAAATATCCGAAATTGTGGAATAACCCGCTCAGATAAATCAGCTCGCAATTGACGAGATGCTTATCCGTCATGATGTGACAAAGTTCGCGGCACAAGGCGGCGCATTCCAAAGTTTGATGCCAAATGCGGATGCGGCCCAGCGCGCCGTGATTCGGCAGTTTGAGGCAACCGGATGAGACGATGCCCATGGCTAAATTGAGCGCGGTGTTAAAGCCGAGTACCAGTGATATGGCATGATGAACCGAATTGATCCGGTTGCCGTAGCCGAAAATGGACATCCGGGCGTATTTCATCATAAAAGCCGCCAGACCGGGATCCTTCTCAATGACTCCCGTCAGTTGCTCCAGATTGGCTTCCGGATTGTTGCGTAACTTGAATAGTTCACGCGCGGTTTCCGGTAGCGGGGGAATTTGCCCGGCTTGCTGCAGGATACTGCGGAAGTTCTGGCTGAACTCCAATTTGTTAATAATCAACATTGACTCGATCTCAAAATTTTAGTTGGCGCTATCAGTGGCTGCTCAATTCTTATCGCACGCTTGATATAACAAGGGGTTACTGATGGAGCGGCAATGACTGCATGGCATTGAGGAAAATTTGCCCGCTAGGTGAATCGGCAGGTTTTCTTTCTTCTTTACCGGAAATGCATTTTTATAATAGACGGCTCATATCGCCAGTATTAAATCCGCTCAGCGGCTCAAAAAATTTTTTTCCAAAAGCGATTACCTTAAATAGTTCACCCATCTCAGCCGGACTGACCAATTTCTGCACTTGGCTTGATTGCGGTAAATAATGGCTGGTATCTTCCGCGGAAGTCTGAGCGAGAATCCCGGTGATGCCGCAGTTGAGCAGAAAATAGGCTTGCGTTGTGTAGCCCAGAAGCGCCAGTCCGCCACTTTGCCCGGCCTGGGTGATGGCGCTGAAATCGACATGACTGGTGATATCTTGCAAGCCGGGTAAATAAAACGGGTCGTCATGCGCATGGTGGCGGTAATGGCACATCAGCGTGCCCTGGTTGCGTTGCGGGTGATAATATTCGCTGCGGCCGAAACCATAGTCGATGAGCAATATGACCCCTTGTTGCAGCGTGCTTGCCAGGCTGCGCATGAAATGAACGGCGGCAAGATTGATTTCGCTGATGTAATCGATGGGTCGATTGTCCGGACTGATTTCGGGAGTCAGCTGCTGAGCGGTTGTCAGCAGTTCTTGATCTTGAATCGCAAGATCTTGCCATGCGAATTGATCGTTTTGCCAAGTGACGCCGCGTTCCAGCACGGTATCAGCATGCCATCTGACGATGTGAACCGGCATTGCATCCAACACTTCATTGGCGAGCACGACGCCGGTGAAATGATCGGGCAACTGTTCCAGCCATTCGATTCGATCTGCAAGGTGAGGTATTTCTTGCTTAAAACATGATTGTTGCCGCTCACGCAGATCGGCACTGACTTCAAGAATATAATATTTCTCCGGCAACGCAGCGGATTTTTCCAGTTCAAGCAAAATATCCCGCGCTAGTTTGCCTGAGCCAGCACCAAATTCGAGAATATTAAACTGGGTGAGGTGCTGCGAAATTTGCCTTAGCTGCTGCGCCAGTGTGCGGCCGAATAACGGAGAGATTTCCGGGGCGGTGACGAAGTCTCCGGCGATGCCCAGTTTGGTTGCGCCACTGCTGTAATAACCCATTCCTGGTGCATACAATGCAAGATTCATATAATGCTCAAAAGAAATCCAGTTATTGGCTGAAAGAATTTTTTCCCGGATCATCGCCTGTACCGATTGGCTATGCGCTAAAGCAATTTCACTGAGAGGTAGCATGTTTATGATCAATGATATAGGAAGTAAAGTTATAGTGGATTGTAAAGTTTATTCGTAAAATGGGCCATAGTGTACCAGTTCTTTGAAGGAGGTGTACGTGCAAGGAAATGTGATTTTGGTGACCGGTGGTGCAAAACGGGTAGGGGCGGCTATCTGCCGCCGGTTGCATGCGCAAGGTGCGCGGCTGGTTGTGCATTACCGTGCTTCATTCGATGAAGCCAAAGCGCTGCGCGACGAGTTAAATCAACAGCGCGCCGATTCGGTGGCCTTGGTGCAAGCCGACTTGCTGGACACGGAACTATTGCCGGAATTGGTGGAAAAAGCAGCCGATCGTTTTGGCCAGTTGGATGTGCTGATTAACAACGCCTCAAGCTTCTTTCCGACTTTGCTGCCGCAATGCACGCTAGACGATTGGCGCGATCTGGTTGGCAGTAATCTCCAGGCACCGCTTTTTCTGGCGCAGGCGGCGGCACCGTATCTGAAGGAGCGGCACGGCTGCATCGTCAATATCGTCGACATCCATACCGAGCGGCCCTTAAAGAACTACGTAATCTACAACGCCGCCAAGGGTGGACTGTTATCGCTGACCAAATCGCTGGCGGTGGAACTGGCCCCCGAAGTGCGCGTCAACGGCGTTTCTCCAGGCCCCATTCTGTGGCCGGAAGATGGTGAATGGGCCGATGAGGCGGAACGGAATCAAATTATAGCCAGCACCTTACTTAAACGCTGCGGTGAACCCGATGATATCGCCAAAATCGTACAGTTTTTGATTGCCGATGCGCCTTATATCACCGGGCAGATCATCGCGGTGGACGGCGGGCGTAGTATTCATTTATGAAGGGTGTTCATTCAGGTTGATTGGCTATTCGCCGAATGCATTTTTGATCCACTCGATTTCCTGCCCCTGGCTACCCGATAATAGCAGCGCATCAAACCGGCAGGGCGGTTCGCTATTGAGTTGGGATAGATAATGCCGGGCGGTGTGCAGTAGTTTGGCTTGTTTTGCCAGTGTGATGCTGGTTGCAGCGCCGCCGAATGCCGTACTGGATCGCATGCGGACTTCGACAAAAACTAAGGTTGCGCCGTCGCGCATGATCAAATCGATTTCACCGAAACGGCAGCGGTAGTTCTGCGCCACGAGCACCAGGTTTTGCCGTTGCAGGTAGGTTAACGCTATCTGTTCGGCGTCACTGCCCTTCATCTTCGGGCGTATTCTGGGGTGTTTCCGGCGTATTCGACGGTGTTGCCATCAACCGCACTTTACCGTTGTCGAATTGCGCCGCTACGGGTTCGCGCGTAAATAAGTTGGGTGGCGCGAAACGGATAGTGCCGGTGACGCCATCGAAAGTAATTTCTTTGGCGGATTGCCGTTGCAGCAGATTGGTCATCAGGCGGAAAGCATCGATACCCAGCGCGTAGAGACGTTCCATTTCGGTATTCCGGGCTTTACCGGCGTGGCGGTAAGCCATCACGGCGGGATGATCCGGTTGCAGCAGCCAAGGCATGTCGAGAAACTGAATGCCGTTCAAGTCGCTATTAAACAGGAAGTTATCGGTTCCGGTGAAAATCTGTGAAGTCGCGTACACCGGTGCTTCCGGGTCGAGATAGGCGCGTACCATGCGCGACTTGGCGGCATCCAGGGCCAGGAAAGCCAGCCGGTCGGCGCCGGTTGTCAATTCGCGCAGTTGTTGCAATATCAACGGATTTTCACTATAGCGCAGCGATTCGAGGGTCTTGCCATATTCATCCTGCCATCGTTGTTTAAAGGCATTCTGCAGGCGCTTCGATAGGGCGCTGTCGTCGCCGATAACAACAGCATAGCTTCTGCCGCTTGCGAGCGCCAGTTTTGCGATTTGTGCCGCCTCGGTGTCGGTTTGCAAACCGAATAGGTATAGTTTGGCGGGCAGGGTCTGATGGCTATCGGCCGTGTTGAGCGTCAGCGTCGGGACTGCTAGCGCTTGATTGGACGCGATGGCGGCAACCCCATCCCGCGTTAACGGCCCGACCACAAAGGCCGCGCCGGAGGTCACGGCATGATAATAGTTCATCACGATATCGAGTGGATCGTCGCTTGTCGGGTACAGACGGATGGTCAGCGGCAACGGTTGTCCGCGCTGCGCGGCAGCTTCAAATCCTTCTTTGACCACATTTGCCGCTTCCGCAAACGCCGTGGATTCAAGCGGGAGCAACAGTGCAATATGTGCAACGATCAGCGGCCCGGGTACAATTTCCGGCTGTGAGGATTCTTCCACGCCGGTGGCCATGGCTGGCGGGTTGCCGTATAGTGCCAGGAGTAATACCGCGAGAATTGTCAATAAACGTGGCATAGTGAGGATTATGCTGGAAAAAAGTGCATTATATGTGGTTGCTACCCCAATAGGAAATTTAAGCGACATTAGCTTGCGCGCGCTGGACGTATTGGCAAAAGCCGATGTGATCGCCGCCGAGCATGTGCAGAATTCCAAGCATTTGTTGGCGGCGCATGGCATTACGGCGAAATTGATCGCGTTGCATCAACATAACGAGGCCGCAGTCGCGGGCAAAATAGTCACTTTGCTGGATTCCGGAAAAAGCGTTGCCTTGATAACCGATGCAGGTACGCCCGGCATTTCCGATCCCGGTGCGATTGTTGTGCAACGCGTGCGCGAAGGCGGTTCCCGGGTTGTTCCGGTTCCCGGTGCGAATGCGGCCATTTGCGCCTTATCGGCAGCCGGCATCGTGAATCCGCATTTTTTGTTCTATGGCTTCCTGCCCACAAAAAGCGGGTTGCGTAAGCGCGAGTTGACGGCATTAAAATCGCATCCCTATACAGTGATATTTTATGAAGCGCCGCATCGGATTCTGGAATGCATCGCGGACATGATCGATATTTTCGGAGCGCAACGCGGAATTACCCTGGCGCGCGAATTAACCAAATTATTCGAGACCATTCATAGCGGAACACTGGCCGACATGTTGCCTTGGTTACAGGCCGATACGAACCAGCAGAAAGGCGAGTTTGTTTTACTGTTATCCGGGGCGGAAATTATGGATAAGTCCGAGATCAGCCGCGAAGCCCGGCATACCTTAACCTGTTTGCTGGCTGAGTTGCCGTTGAAACAAGCGGTTAAACTGGCCACGGCGATTACCGGCGCAAACAAAAACACGCTGTATCAATTGGCGCTGGATTTAAAGGCCGGGGGAGATTCCGGATAGCAGGGATGCTTGCGCTATAATGCGGCTATTTAACCTATTTGCGGATAAATCTTGACCAGCATTACCATTACCCGGCCTGACGATTGGCATTTGCATTTGCGCGATGGCGAACAGTTGCGCGCCGTGTTGCCACATACCGCCAAGCAATTCGCACGCGCCATCATCATGCCCAACCTGAAACCGCCGGTGGTGACAACCGAGATGGCGCTGGCGTATCGTGCTCGGATCCTGGCGGCTTTGCCGGTGGCGTTGCAGGATCATTTTGAACCGTTGATGACGTTGTATTTAACGGACAATACACCGTCCTCGGAGATCATCCGGGCTAAGGAAAGCGCTGTGATACACGGCGTGAAATTGTACCCGGCGGGCGCAACGACCAATTCCGATGCCGGTGTGACCGATATTGCCAAATGCTATAACACACTTGCGGCGATGGAACGGAATAATTTGCCGTTGCTGGTGCATGGCGAAGTGACAGACACCGATGTTGATGTGTTTGACCGTGAGAAAGTTTTTATCGACCGGATATTGATACCACTGATACGGCATTTCCCCGGTTTGCGCATCGTATTTGAGCATGTCACCACACGCGATGCCGTGCAGTTTGTAACCGAAGTATCCGAGCGGATTGCCGCGACAATTACGGCGCATCATTTGCTGCTGAATCGCAATGCGATTTTTCAAGGCGGTATTCGTCCGCATCATTACTGCTTACCGGTGTTGAAGCGTGAAATGCACCGGCAGGCTTTGCTGGAAGCGGCGACCAGCGGTAATTCCAAATTTTTTCTTGGCACCGATAGCGCACCGCATGCACAAATGAGCAAAGAAAACGCCTGCGGCTGCGCAGGAATTTTTACAGCGCATGCCGCTATCGAGTTCTATGCGGCAGCTTTTGAACAGGCCGGGGCACTGAATAAACTCGAGGCGTTTGCCAGTTTTCACGGCGCGGATTTTTACCAATTACCGCGCAATACAAGTTCGATTACGCTGAAGAAAGAAAGCTGGATTATCCCGGAGCGGTTTGATTATTCTGGCGAACAATTGATACCGCTCTATGCGGGTACCCCCTTGAATTGGAAACTGGTGTAATGCCGGAGAAATGCTTACTTAAATGACGAGGCCGGGGAATTACCAGTGTTTTAATGCCCGGTTCCAGCGGTAAAGCAACCGGGCAAAGCCATTATAGGCGAGTCGTGCCAATGATCCGATGACCGGCAATTGCAACAAGCTTGCCAGCCAACGTTGATTCGGAGTCCGTTGCCAAAGATAGATAAATGCATCGATACCGATACGCAACCGGCCGCTATCGTCTTTGACGTGTAATCGCTCGCGCACCTGTTCCAACGGATTGCCCGTTTCTGACACAGTGCCCGGGCTGTTATGTACATCTACCCAGTCTATGTCTTTAATTCCGCACTGTTCCATGCGCTGGCGTTGATCTTTTATGCCTGCATTGCAAACAGGGCAAGCGCTGTTGTAATACACTTTAACGGGCATTCCGGCGTTTGTTTCTATTTGAGAATCGACTGAGAATCAGTCTGTTGCGTCCTTAGTGTAATTCCGGATGCTGATTGATGCCTGCGCGCAAGTCTTTTTGTTTGCTCTCATTTCTTTTATGCCCCAATAGTTTATAAGAGCAATATACGCCTAAGCCCAGTGCGATGATAGTTAAAAGGAGCGGAATAGGTGTCGGTATTTCCAGATACCAGCGCCACCACTCCAGGCCTGCGAATATCAGGAAAATAGATGGCGCAATGATCAAAGGCAATACATCATTGTCGAGCAACTTGTTGATTTTTTCTGACACGAAACAATTGATATTTTTGAGAAGATTACGCGACTGAGATGACTGTTTTTCCACTTTCTGTTTGATAATTTTGAGTCGTAATTTTGGCATAGTGATGATTTGTAATATTTTAATGTGTAGTTATAACTATAGAATTTTATTGAATGAGATCAGGTGATTGATCTTAAGTAAGCTTTTTGTAATTATCGGTAACATATGCAAAAAGTTTATAGTGTGGAGGAGGGGAGGTAGTGCTTGCCTCACTTAGCTTGGAGGGGAATTTACAGGTAGATAGGGAGATTTATTTGGCTAATTCTTTAATTCTGCGCGGAAAGCTTGCCCATCGGAGGTAAGCAGCCGGGTGATACGCCTAATCAAATGAGCCTGAGATTCTTTTGCAACGACATGGCATAAATCTAAAGCTGATCACATGATATGAGCATGGTTTTGTTATGATGCGCTATGGATCACAAATTACTTGTTGCCATAGTAAAGGAAGAGGTGATGTAGTGATGTTTTGCGGACATACACTTCTGTTTCTGGGATTAAATTACGCACTTCGATCCGGACATTCATCTGTTAGACTGGATCTAATGTCGCTATGATAAATTCTGCAGCTGAGGTCTATATTTTAATTCTTAGAAACACAGATTTATCTAATCGTTTAGTTTTCCCTCCGTGACATTAAGCGATCCTGGGCTGATTGATTTGATTAATTTGCCAGGCACTCCACCAATTACGCTATTTTCTGCCACATCCGTAATGACCACGGCATTAGCGCCAATAATAGTGTTGCATCCAATTGTAATGGCCCCTAGTATTCTAGCACCCGGGCCGATCCAAACATCGTTTCCTATTTTTGGTACTCCGCACCCAAAGCTGCCTCCTATTGTGACGCCCTGACCAATCAGTACTCGCTCACCGATGAGGCAATCGGGATGTAAAACTACCCCAATTCCTCCATGTGCAAACCAGGATCCTTTTCCAATTCTGCATTTTGGCGGGATTACACTATTATAGAGCAGGAACATAAGTAAGCGCAGCAGGCCAGGAAGTACTGGTATATGTTTGCAGTGCAGATAATGTGCAATACGATATAGATGGATCGCATTCATAAATACTAACCATTTACGTTTGCTGGTTTATGGCAGACGATAGTAAAAATAGTCGTTTCCAGATCTTCGCGAGAGTAGTTACTCCAATCATCATGAATAGTGAGCCTTGAAATATCGCAACGCTCACGATCAATTTCGATAATTTCAAAACCCTTCTTGCGGAATAGATTTTGATAGTCATCGCCTTGCAAGACATTATGATATTGCACTATATTCTCGAATAGATATTTACGCTTGGTCAATGAGAATTGAAGGTAATTCTTTTGTGAAGCTTTGCTGTCATAGTGCGCCAGATGATCATCAATACCAATTTGGTGGATGCAGAAACCTCCCGGTTTCAGCATGCGGAACATATGCTCAATAGATTCTTCGATAGAGTCTCTGTTAATATGTTCCATGACGTGGAAGCTGAAAATCAGGTCATAGTTTGTGCTTGGGTAACCCGCAAGTGAACCTTCATTATCGATGGTATATTTTGCATCAAATATCCGATAGAGTTCGTCAAAAGAATTGACTGACAGAATAGAAGATAGTCGATTACGTTGTGTTGTGTTTTTACTGGTGTCATGCTCCCACTGGCATGACAATTTGTTAAAAGCTCCCTTCAATGCATCTAATTGACGATTGTCCCAAACATCAAATAGATCTAGGCTGATTTTTTTATCATTATGTAGCGCCAAATATAAACCAAACCAGTGTATCCAGCCGGTACCAAGCTCAACAGCCGCTCCACCATCTTTAAATACACTATACTTTTTAATTAATTGGACTAATAAGTCGCCACGATTAACGTACATGTCGATGTTTTGCTGTTGACGCTTTTTTTGGCCAAATTTATTGCCCAAGTAGCGGTAACTAGAACGTGTAAACTTGTTCAACGAAAACATTTTTAACATTACTGCCGCTGCCAGATACTTGACCATAGATCAACTTTATCCTGTATTTTGATAATTCGCTGAGTGACTAATTATATTTATAACGTCATTTTGCGATTTTTACGGTGAGATAAGATGTGTAGAAAAAATAAATACTTGTTATGAAAATATACATAAAACCTGATGTGTAGTCAAATTCAGCGCTATTTCTAGGTGTTGATTTCTAATCATTAATCTATCTCGAGTTTTCCTTAGGTTGCTGATTCATTATGTGGTGCTATTGAGGTAATCCCAGGATTCAAAGTTTGATGATAAAGTCAGGATTTTCTAGTAATTGTTACACAAGAGGTTATGCAATGAAACAATCAAAATGCAGTGATAGTCAGATCACGACTATTCTTAAACAAGTTAAGGCATGACTATCCATACGGGATGCCGTGTACATGGCATAAGTGAGCAGTATTTAAAAATCTTGGAAGCGCAGGCATGTAACCATATTCAACGAAAATGAAAACTGCTTGCTTCTAGATTGAGGCAGCTGTCAGTCGCATTAAACATCAATATCATTTAGCCAATAGGTTTGATATATGGTCAATCATAGAGTGACCGAAACAGAATTTATCTTTTCTTAAAGTTTTCTGTTTCTCACTCCACATTTTCTTTTTATAAATTAATCAAGCCAGCATACTATTTTTTCTGATAAAACGAAGCTGACAAAACCCGGTTTCCCAGCGAGAGTGAATCAGTTCTTTGGGAGCTTGTTGCAAACGTGCAGCGAGAAGTTATTCAGTATGAGATGTTACAGTAGACTTGCTTGTTACGGCTTGAGTAATGGCGGGGACAAGCAGTTAGATGAAAACTGCCCGATAAAATCGGGCAGTTATTTTTTAGACGGTTTGATTTCTTCTGCGTATCGCTAGTCCAAGTAATCCCAGACCGGCTAATAGCATAGCGTAAGTCTCTGGCTCAGGAACTGCGCTGGTAAATGAGATATCGACGTTTATGCCATCCAAAGATCCAAAAGATTGTCCGGCGCTTTTTGTGAAGGCAAATGAAAGTGAAAGTGTATCTCCGGCTGGGCAGCGGCCAGAAGTATCATCATACGATATATCCAGCTAGGTAGGCTAAACCAGAATGGCTTGATCGAGCGCTTTAATCGGACTTACCGGACTGAGGTACTTGATGCGTATCTTTTTACCAATCTTGAACAGGTTCAAACCATCACTAACCAGTGGCTGGTTGATTACAACGAATACCGACCGCATGAAGCGTTGGGTAACATTCCGCCGGTACAGTTTATGCCTCGGCTAACCCGGGTTCCGAATCTCTATCGGATACTGTCTATTTAACGGGGGAGCTTACGCTTAAAAATAAAGTAACTCATTTTTAAGTTCAAAATGCTATCCCAAATAGCGACCGGTTTCTATTATTGATTTGTCCTGTCTTTGGGGGTGTTGAAAAGCATGGAATTGATTGGATCGATCTCTGTCGATGTGGCCATTAATCAGCGGGTTTGCCGTCGTTGTAGGGTTAAAACAAAATTGCAGAATGGAATATATTTTTTGCGGAATGGTACGGAGTGCTTTTAAGCCCCAAAGGGATTGGCTAGCTTATTGTTTATTGGTGCCCGGAGCCGGAATCGAACCGGCACGGGCGTTTTAGGCCCGAGGGATTTTAAGTCCCTTGTGTCTACCAATTTCACCACCCGGGCGATGGAAATATCAGATCGGTGGAGGCGGGGGTCGGAATCGAACCGGCGTAGACGGCTTTGCAGGCCGCTGCATGACCACTCTGCCCCCCCGCCATTATTGCATAACTTCTAAGTCTTGCTAATCCTACGGAAAAAAGCCGGTAAGGAGTAGTTATTCGATTTCCAGCAAATTAAAATTTCAAAGAGCCATTCCACAGAAAGAATGGAGCGGGAAACGAGGCTCGAACTCGCGACCCCAACCTTGGCAAGGTTGTGCTCTACCACTGAGCTATTCCCGCAATAAGAAGTTGCTGTGTGACCGGAATCACTTCAGAAACGAAGGGTGGATTATAGAGATGCTGTACGTTTTGGTCAAGAAAATGCAGACCGAGAATGAATAAAACATTTTTACTTAATCGTGATGAAGATTCCGAGTGATGAACGGTGGTATCGTATGCGTATACGCTATTGACCGTTTGAGACCGACAACAATGCAACCAACCGTGATTATCAATCAACATCGACATACTGCAATCATCGCGGGGGCGAGTGGAAAGAAGCTGCTTGTGATTAAGCTGGGAAAAGGAAAACTGACAGTGACAACGATATCGCTGCAAGAAATCAACGCGCAGGGATATACGGTCAGTGATTATTCACCCGCGCTGGCGGCGCAATCTTATCTGCAACATGGGGCGGGGGTCAGTGAGAAAGCGAGGCACTTGCTGGAAAAAATAGCCGCAGGTGAATTCTCTGATCAGTTATTGTTTACATCCCATTGAGTACATTGAAAAATCATGCGTTTCGCCTGCGGCGGGATTCAAATACAAAAATACTAAATTCCGGTGCCTGCGGCGATTACATCCGTGCGAATTTGCGCTTGTGAGACGTGGCTTCCCGGCGGAATACTATGTGTCAGCCAGACATTGCCTCCGACCGTTGAACCGTGACCGATGGTGATACGCCCGAGAATAGTAGCGCCGGCATAGATCACCACATCATCTTCAACGATGGGATGGCGCAGATTGCCTTTCACCAAAATGCCGTGCTCATCGACGGGAAAGCGCTTGGCGCCGAGGGTGACAGCCTGATACAACCGCACATTGCGGCCAATGACCGTAGTCTCACCGATCACGACGCCGGTTCCATGATCAATAAAGAAGCTATCGCCGATCTGCGCGCCCGGATGGATTTCGATGCCTGTGAGCGAATGAGCGATTTCCGACATCATGCGCGCGATCAGCGGCACGCCCAGCTGATTCAGTTCATGCGCGATGCGGTGGTGAATGATCGCAGTAATCCCCGGGTAGCATACCAATACATCGTCAATGCTGCGCGCTGCCGGATCGCCTTCATAGGCGGCACGGATGTCGTTTTCCAGTAAGCTGCGGATTTTGGGTAACTGCTTGGCGAACGTATTGGCAATGCTCGCAGCATGCTCACGAATCGACGGACCGGCAGTTTCCTGCCCCGAGACAAAGAACAATTCGTGGTGAATCTGATCGATCAGGTCGCGTAATGTAACATCCAGGGTATGTCCTACGTAATAATCGATGCCTTCATCGGAAATGCTCGGTGTGCCCAGACGATTCGGAAACAACGCCGCGCTTAACCGCTCAATGATAGATGCCAGAACTTTCCGTGAAGGCAGCTTGGGGGGCTTGTTAAGCCGTTGCCGGTGCTCCAGGGAGGCCACGCGTAATGCGCGTAATTGGGAAACTATATGATCGATTTCCAGGCGATTGACTTCTGATTCAGCTGTGTCCTGTGTTTTGAGTTCGGTGGTCATGTCTTCAATCCATTTCGTACAATCTGCTTTTCAATGCCATGCCTCAATGTTTCAACTGGCTCTGCGGATAGTTGGGGAACAAATCAAGCCGCCTGGGTTTGATAAAGACTTTCTCTCCCTTGGTGAGCTGCAATTCGCGAAACCGCTCCTTACTGATTTCAGCGTGCACCGGGTGTCTTTCTTTGTCGTTTTCGCGTACCAGCTCCAGCCTGACAATCGGGCCTACCGATAGAATATGAACAATCTGCGCTGCCAGCGCCGCTTCACCATTCTGGGTACGCTCGACTTCGATTTCATGCGGGCGGACATAAGCAATGGCAACCAATTCTTCCGCTTCCGCATGTTCCGGCACATCGACTTCCAGATCGCCGATCCAGGCACGGCCGCGATGTAAGCGGCTATGAAATAAATTCACGTTGCCGAGGAATTCGTACACGAACGGATTGGCGGGTTGATCGTAAACTTCATCCGGTGTGCCGACTTGTTCGATCCGGCCTTCGTTCATGACGACCACCCGGTCGGCGACTTCCAGCGCTTCTTCCTGATCGTGCGTGACAAATACACTGGTAATGTGCATGTCGTCGTGCAACCTGCGGAGCCAGGAGCGCAGCTCCTTGCGCACCTTAGCGTCCAATGCGCCGAAAGGCTCATCGAGCAATAACACTTTCGGTTCCACCGCCAGTGCCCGCGCCAAGGCAATACGCTGGCGCTGGCCGCCGGAAAGCTGGTGCGGATAGCGGTCCGCCAGCCAATCCAACTGCACCAAATGCAATAGTTTCATCACGCGGTCATGGATTTCCTCTTTGGAAGGGCGGAATTTCTTCGGGCGTACATTCAAACCGAAAGCGACATTCTGGAAAATCGTCATGTTGCGAAACAAGGCGTAATGCTGAAAAACAAACCCGACTTGACGGTCGCGCACATGCTGATCGGTTGCATCTTCACCGTGAAATAGCACCTGCCCGCTATCGGCGGTTTCCAGTCCGGCGATCACGCGCAGCAGCGTGGTTTTGCCGGAACCCGAAGGCCCCAGTAGTGCCAGCAATTCACCGGAGTGCACTTGTAAACTGACATCATGCAGTGCGGTAAACGTGCCGAATTGTTTGGAGAGACTGATTACTTCAATGCTCATTCGAGACCTCGTTGTTTTTGATGTTGTTTGTTCCGGAATTCGATCAGTGTTTTCAGCGCTAGCGTCACCAATGCCAGCAAGGCCAGCAGTGAAGCCACAGCAAACGCGGCGGCGAAGTTGTATTCGTTGTAAAGAATTTCGACGTGCAATGGCATGGTATTGGTGCTGCCGCGGATATGACCGGATACCACCGATACCGCGCCGAATTCACCCATCGCGCGGGCGTTACACAAAATAGCGCCATACAGCAAACCCCATTTGATGTTCGGCAGCGTGACATGATAAAAAGTCTGCCAGCCGCTTGCGCCCAGCACCACAGCCGCTTCTTCTTCCTCTGTGCCCTGCGCTTGCATCAGTGGGATCAATTCACGTGCGATAAACGGTACCGTTACAAACACGGTCGCTAACACGATACCGGGAACGGCAAAGATAATTTTGAGATCGTGCTCCGCCAGCCATGGTCCCAGCCACCCTTGCAAGCCAAACACGAGCACGTAAATCAACCCGGAAACCACCGGCGAGACTGAAAAAGGCAGGTCGATCAATGTGATCAGCAGATTCTTGCCGCGAAATTCAAATTTGGCGATGGCCCAGGCCGCCGCGATACCGAATATCAGATTCAAAGGCACCGCAATAGCCGCTACGAGCAGTGTCAGTTTGATGGCGGAAACCGCATCGGGATCGGTGATTGCCGCGACGTAAACTTCCATGCCCTTTTTCAAAGCTTCGTAGAAGACCGAGATCAGAGGTACAAACAGAAAGAGTGTTAAAAATACCAGCGCCAAGCCGATCAAGGACCGGCGTACCCAGACAGGTTCCTGTGTGGCGCGCTGCCGGAAGGTTTTACCGGCTAAGGGGAATGTAATCGTTGTGGTCATTATGGTTCTCAAGCTTGCATGCTGCGGCGCCGGCTCCACCATTGCAACAAATTAATAATCAATAACAGAGTGAAAGAAATCACCAGCATCACGACCGACAAGGCCGTGGCCCCGGCATAGTCATACTGTTCCAGTTTAGTGATAATCAGCAGCGGTGTGATTTCGGAGATCATCGGCATATTACCGGCGATAAAAATCACCGAGCCGTACTCGCCGATCGCGCGTGCGAAGGCCAGCGCAAAACCGGTCATCAAGGCGGGATAGAGTGCCGGGAAAATCACGCGCGTGAAGGTTTGCCAGCGGTTGGCGCCGAGTGTCGCAGCCGCTTCCTCCAGCTCGGTTTCGATATCTTCGAGCACCGGTTGCACGGTGCGCACCACAAACGGCAGGCCGATAAAAGTCAACGCTACGAAAATCCCCAGCGGCGTAAAAGCCACTTTGATGCCGAGTGGCTCAAGAAACTGACCGATCCAGCCATTGCCGGCATACAGCGCTGTCAGTGCGATGCCCGCCACCGCGGTCGGCAGGGCGAAGGGGAGATCCACTAAGGCATCGACTATTTTCTTGCCGGGAAAATGATAGCGCACTAGCACCCACGCGACTAACAAACCGAAAAAGGCATTGACAGTGGCGGCGGCGAACGACGCGCCGAATGTCAGCCGGTAAGAAGCCAGCACGCGCGGGGTGGTGGCAATTGACCAGAATTCCGGCCACGTCAATTCGGCGGTGCGAATGAACGCGGCCGACAACGGAATCAAAACGATCAGACTGAGATACAACAGTGTGAATCCCAATGCCAGATTGAACCCTGGCAAAATACTGTATTGTTTGAAACTGCTCAATTAAGAATTCCTCGTGTTGATTTAGATTCACCCATCATCAAAAGCTCGTACGCCCGCTTTGGATACGGCGCAGTGCGGCGACCAGAAAATCGACATCCGCACAGGTATTGTACAGCGCCAATGAAGGACGAACCGTGGTTTCCAGACCAAAGCGGCGCAAAATCGGCTGTGCGCAGTGATGGCCGGAACGCACGGCGATACCTTCACGGTTCAACGCTGCGCCAACTTCTTCGGAGCTGAATCCCTTCAGCACAAAAGACAGCACACCCGCTTTTTCCGCGGCCGTGCCGATCAGACGTAAACCCGGAATCGTACTGAGGCCGCGTGTCGCATAAACCAGCAGCTGATGCTCATAGCGGCTGATGTTTTCAAGACCGATGCGCTGAACGTAATCAATCGCAGCGCCCAATCCGACGGCATCGGCGATATTGCCGGTACCGGCTTCAAAACGGGCGGGTGCTGCATGATAAATGGTTTTTTCAAAGGTGACATCCTGAATCATATTGCCTCCGCCCTGCCAAGGCGGCATGGAGTTGAGCAATTCTAATTTGCCGAACAGTGCGCCGATCCCGGTTGGAGCGAATACTTTATGACCGGAAAAAACGAACCAGTCGCAATCGAGTTGTTGCACGTCGACGCGCATGTGCGAAACCGATTGCGCGCCATCCAACAGCACGCGCGCGCCAACGCGGTGTGCCATCGCGATCATTTGCTGCGCCGGTGTGATCGTGCCCAGCGCATTCGAGACTTGCGAAAATGCCACCAGCTTGGTGCGTGAGTTCAGCAGTTTTTGATATTCATCCAGCACTATCTGGCCGTGATCGTCCACGGGCGCAATGCGCAACTTGGCGCCTTTCTCGGTGCACAGCTGCTGCCACGGCACGATATTGGCGTGATGTTCCAGCCAGGAAATGACGATTTCGTCGCCTTCATTGATATGTTGGCGTCCCCAGCTTTGCGCGACAAGATTGATACCTTCGGTGGTGCCGCGGACAAAGACGATTTCATCGACGGATGGCGCGTTCAGGAAATGACGGACTTTTTTGCGCGCATCTTCGTAGGCATCGGTTGCACGCGCCGCCAACTCATGTGCGGCACGGTGGATGTTGGAGTTCTCGTGTTGATAGAAGTAGCTGAGGCGGTCGATGACTGATTGCGGTTTCTGTGTCGTCGCGGCGTTGTCCAGCCAAATCAGCGGACGGCCGTGCACCAGTTCTTTCAATATCGGGAAATCCCGCCGGATGGCATTAACGTCGAACGGCGGATGCGCAGCCGCATAGGCCGGTAGCGGTGTGCTCGCCGTTGGCGATGCGATGCTGTCGAGAAAATAGAATGACGATGCCTGGCCTGAATTGGCTGGGATGGCGGCATGTGCGAGCGTGGCTTTTTGCGCCGGTGTGAAGAGCGCGCGCAATTCTTCCTCAAACGGTAGCGGGATGGCCGATGGAATAGGGGAAGTGGCCAGATTGAAATGATCCGCGCTCAATGCGGAAATCTCCGGCGCTGGCAGCGGCGCAGCCGCTAGTGCTCCCGCAGAGGGGGCGCCAGTCTGCGCTATGCCGGACACAGCGGAATAACTTTCTTTTGCCGATGAAAACAAGGTGTTGAGTTCATCCTCGAATGGTAATGGAATGGCTGAAGCGTACACAGAACTTCCCGCGCGCGGATGATCCGCAGGGAATGACGGAACTTCCAGCGCAGGCGCCGATGTGACCGTGGACGCCGCTGCCGCGGAGGAGGGTACGCCTGCGGCAGGCGTCGCATTGGGCAAAGCGGAAAACATTTCGTTGGCCATGCGTGTCAGTAACTCGACATCCGGCAGATAGGTGGATGCCGCGTCCAAACTTTCGCCTGAGGGATGATCGAGATTACTTGTACTCATGATATTTACCCACTTCGACATTTTCGAGCACGCCGAGCGCATCCTCGGTCAATACCGCCAGCGAGCAATAGAGGGAAACCAGATAAGAGGCAATCGCTTTGTGATTGATACCCATGAAACGCACCGATAATCCCATGCCTTGCTGGCCCGGTAAATCCGGTTGATAGAGTCCGACCACACCTTGGCGGCTTTCACCGGTGCGCAGCAGAATGATGCTGGTTTTTCCGCCAGTGATGTTGAATTTGTTACTTGGAATCAATGGAATGCCGCGCCAAGTCAGGAATTGTGAGCCAAACAATGAAACAGTCGGAGGTGGAACGCCACGGCGGGTACATTCACGGCCGAATGCTGCAATCGCTTGCGGGTGCGCGAGGAAAAAGCCGGGTTCTTTCCAGACACGTGCAATCAGCTCATCCAGATCATCGGGGGTGGGTGCGCCTGTACGTGTTTTCACCCTCATCGATTTTGCGGCGTTATTGAGCAAGCCGTATTCCTTATTATTGATCAGCTCGCTTTCCTGGCGTTCTTTCGCTGTTTCGATCGTAAGGCGCAACTGTTCGCGGATTTGATTGTGCGGGCTGCTATACAGATCGGAAACACGGGTATGCACATCCAGCACGGTGTTGACCGCACTCAGGACATATTCCCGTCCCCATTCTTCATAATCCACGAATGTCGCGGGTAATTCACGTTCGTCCTTGGCGGAGCAATCGACTTCCACCTGATCGGGATCCTTTACTTTATTCACGCGATAAATACCCGCCTCGACCGGCACCCAGTGCAGCAAGTGGGTGAGCCAGCGTGGCGTGATGGTTCCCATCATCGGGACAGTTTTTGTAGCATTGGCAAGCGTGCGAGCGGCTACATCACCTAATGCGGTATGGCCTTGATGAATATCGGTCATTGTAATTCTCCTTGGATTATGTCAATAAAGTTGCAACGTGTAACGTGTACTGCTTCAGGCTTGTGAAACGAGTTGAAAAGATGGCGTATGGATGTTCTCCTTTTGTTTTAATTAACCGATCTTGAAGCAGGTGTCAGCTCGGTTGTTTTGATCACGGATACCGGTTTGCCGAGTAGATTGCCTTGCAGATAATCGACTTCGATGCGTTTGGCGACCGCTAACTGTTCCGCTGTTTCGATGTCCCGCACCAGCAAGCCTGCGCCGAAGCTATGGACGGTATCCGCCAGTTCAGAAATGGTTTTATGACGCATCAGATCGCTGGCCGAGATTCGCACCACATCCGGATACAAACTGCCCAGTTCCGCCATCCAATCGCTGCTGGTGCCGGAGTAATTGGCAGCGATCCGGTAGCCGCGCGAACGGTAATTACCGATGACATGCTGCAGCAATTTCCAGTTGCGGTTGACGATAGCCGGGATTTCGATGACGACGCGCGAGGTTTTTACACCGATCAGGTCGAGAAAATTCTCAAATGCGCGGCCGTGATCGTCTTTGACGCTTTCCAGCAAACGCGGATGAACTTCGACAAATAAATGGTCCGACCGGGACGTGTGGTTGAAATAATAATTCAATGAATGAATCGCCCGGCATAAGCGATCCAATTCGATTAATTGATCGTCTTTGGACGCCATGGCGAATACTTGCCATGGCCAGAGTGCGATTTCTTCGTTGGATTTGGAGCGCACATACGCGGCATGTGCGATGGTTTTACCCTGATCGATGCTGAAAATGGGTTGAAAAACGCTGGTTAATTCGCATTGATAAAAATATCCGCTGATCCAGCCGTTGTCAGCGCGTTTTAAGGCGTAGTCGGTGGCGGAATTGATAAGCTCAAATTCCTCGAGAGCGGTAAATGTTTTTTGTGCTGATGTATTCATGGAATTATCTCCATAGAAATTAGCTGCAATGCGCAGACAGAGAAAAGCCGGTTGTTTTATGTCGAGCTTATATTTTTATTACTAGTGAAATCGTTGGGGATGATTTCTATTTTCAAGCAAGCGGTTACAACAACCATCTTTATCAGCAGGATAAGTATATAGTAATTCTGAAACGGGCGGCAACGCGGTTGTTTCGATTGCGGAAACCGGTTTGCCGGGCAGATTGCCTTGCAGATAATCGACTTCGGTGCGTTTCGCGGTCACTAGCTGTTCCGCTGTTTCGATGTCCCGCACCAGCAAGCTTGCGCCGAAGCTATGGACGGTATCCGCCAGTTCGGCAATGGTTTCATGGCGCATCAGATCGCTGGCCGAGATTCGCACCACATCCGGATACAAGCTGCCCAGTTCCGCCATCCAATCGCTGCTGGCGCCGGAGTAATTGGCGGCGATCCGGTAACCGCGTGAACGGTAATTACCGATGACATGCTGCAGCAATTTCCAGTTGCGGTTGACGATAGCCGGAATTTCGATGACGACGCGCGAGGTTCTTACACCGATCAGATCGAGAAAATGCTCAAATGCGCGGCCGTGATCGTCCTTGACGCTCTCCAGCAAACGCGGATGAACCTCGACAAACAAATTGTCCGACCGGGACGTGTGATTGAAATGATAATTCAGCGCATGGATTGCCTGGCATAGGCGGTCCAATGCAATCAATTGATCGTCCTTCGATGACATGGCAAAGACTTGCCATGGCCAAAGCGCATTTCCCGCAGCCGATTTGGAACGCATATAAGCGGCGTGTCCCATGGTTCTACCATAATTGCGGAGGCTGAAAATGGGTTGAAAAACGCTGGTTAATTCGTATTGATGAAATTGTCCGCTGATCCAGCCGTTGTCAGCGCGTTTTAAGGCGTAGCCGGTGGCGGAATTGATCCGCTCGAGTTCTTCGAGGACTGTAAAAGTTTTTTGTGCTGATGTATTCATGGAATTATCCCCATAGAAATGAACGCTGCTACGCATAGACAGAAAAAACGATGGTTCTGGTACAGGCTTGATATTTCTATGGGCTGCAATTGAACTTGTTAGTGATATCTACGTGCTTGATTGTTTTTTTCACTGAAACCTTTACAACAACTGTCCTTATCGGTTGGGTAGATATCCTTTAATTTGCGTTTCAGCTCGTTTACCGAACGATGGCAATAAACGAGCGGAATACCATTACGATTCGCTTGCTCTTTGATCGAGTTGGCAAAGTTGTGATTAATGAAGTCGCAAATAACGATGATCAACTGTGTTTCATGTGGAAGCTGCCGCTTATTAAAGCCTTTTGCGCGGCCGCTCCAATGTTCGATGCGTGCATTGTGTTGCGTGGCAATAAGATGCTTGAACGATGCCACGTAATCTCCACCAACAATAAGAACAGTCATGTTGAATCCTCTTTTTTTGTTAGCGCGCCGCAGCGCGCTATGTTGTCATTACTTCAGATAAATCTGATCGAACGTGCCGCCATCCGAGAAGTGGATTTTGTGTGCATTCTTCCACCCGCCGAAAGCCTCGTCGATTTTGAATAATTCAATCTTGGGGAATTTGGCGGCATACTTTTCAGCTACTCCAGCGTGCGTAGGACGGTAAAAATGCTTGGCGGCAATTTCCTGGCCCGCTTCGGAATAGAGGTACTCCAGGTACGCTTCGGCAACTTGGCGTGTGCCGCGTTTGTCGACCACTTTATCGACTACCGCGACCGGGGGTTCCGCCAGAATACTCAGCGATGGAATGACAATTTCGAATTTTTCCGCGCCATATTCCTTCAGCGCCAGAAAGGCTTCGTTTTCCCAGGAAATGAACACATCCCCGACACCGCGCTCGACAAAGGTGGTGGTCGATCCACGCGCGCCGGAATCCAAGACGGGTACATTTTTATAGATGCTGCTGACGAATTCCTTAACTTTGCTTTCGTCGCCGAACTTGCGTTTGCCGTATTGCCATGCCGCCAGATAATTCCATTGCGCGCCGCCGGATGTTTTTGGGTTCGGCGTAATCACGGCTACGCCAGGGCGGGCCAGATCATCCCAATCCTTGATGCCTTTGGGATTGCCTTTGCGCACTAGAAAGATGATAGTCGAGGTGTATGGTGTGCTGTTCAGCGCCAGCCGTGATTGCCAATTCTCCGGCAGCAATTTGGCTTTCTCGGAGATGGCGTTGATATCGTTGGCCAATGCCAGTGTCACCACATCGGCTTCGAGGCCATCGATGACGGAACGCGCCTGCTTGCCGGATCCACCGTGCGATTGCCGGATCGTAACTTTTTCGTTGTTTTTTGCTTGCCAGTATTTGGCGAAAGCCGCGTTAAATTCTTGATAAAGCTCGCGGGTTGGATCGTAGGATACATTGAGCAAGGTTTTTTCCGCCAATGCGTTACTACCGGCAATCAAACCGGCTGTTAAGAGGCCTGCTGCTAGGCATGTTTTAATGTTCATGAGGTTTGCTCCACTAGAGATTTAAAAGGTTTTATAAAAGACTGATAAGCACTTCAAAGTATAAGAAATCCGTATCTCCCGAACGTTGGTCGGTGCAGGGGTGCTTGTGCAAGGTTGCGCAAGAGGTTGCTGCGATACGGTTTTTGACGAATTCGCCCGCAGTGAAGTGGGTGTAACCGAGAATGGTGTTAATGCGCGGTGTCGGTTGATAACGGATGCGTCCTTCAAAGGCATGGCCGCCGAAATCACCGCTTTTGCCGGTGCGGTCGCGATTGAATCCGGGATCCTTGATGGTATTGCTGATGTTGCCATCGAGAATATCGAACATGCGATCGGTGTTGCTGGCCAGCCAGTACCCGCCGTAACCCAGCTCAAATCCCAGTTTCTGCGTCGGGCTGAATTCAAAGCGGATTTTCGGTGCTTTCAAGTTTTCGTAAATCACATAGTGATCCGCCGACCAAGGGCGCGCAAATCCGAAGAAACGGTCAAAACGGTTGTCGACATTGTCAGTGGGATTCTTGTCACCGCTGGCATAACCGTAAAACAGACCAATCCTTGGTTTCCAGGCATACTCGAAGGTTTTTCCAACTTCGATAGTGTAACCCTGTGCTTCGATGCGATTGGGTCCGGTATAGCCAAGCTGACGGTTATAGCTGACATCGAAATCGAACAAATTGCTGACCTTGCCGTAAGCGCGGAATCCCGGCATATGGATTTCGCGGTCCAGCCGGTTGGTGGCGGTGAAACCATTAGGGTCGGCCGTTTGTTTCTGACCCATGTAATACGGTTGTATGGTGATGATGTCGGACCATTTGCGCCAAGTGCCGATGGCGCCGAAAGTCCACAAATGATCGTTAGCCTCGTCGAATTTGGTTTGCAAACGGCGGACCGGCTGCATACCGAATAAATCCAGTTCCCAATCGTTGGCTTCGCGGCCAAAATTCAGGCGGAAACCTTCAAAGGTATTGGTGGTGTTGCGCCATTCGTTACGAGCGATAAAACGCCGGTCGGTTGTTTCATACGCGAACCTGCCCACCCGGAAACGGATCGGGCGATCATTGCCGCGATCATCGGCGCCGAGTGCTTTTTTGAAATACAGCTCACCGTATGCATTCAGCAGGTCGTACTCGTTTCTTTCCTGATCGGTCGATACAAACCGGTTGTTATAAACCCGGGAGTCCTGAAATTCGACCGCAAAGCGGAATGGATCGAGAATTTCTTTGATCCCTATCCATGCGCGTTGACGCAAGAAAAAAGGATCGTCGTTGCCGCCTTCGATACGGCGGACATCGTTATGGCGATGTTCGTAGCGCATGCGGGATTCCAGACCGATTTCCAGCCAAGTGATATCTTTGAATGCCTCGACACCGATATCGCTCAAGCGGCGCACATAACGCGGCGGATCGGAGTCCGGATTGGTGGCGTAGCTGTTGGAGCGCTGATGATAGCTGGCTGGCTTTTTTACCTCGGCGGTTTTTGTCTCCGGCACAATGGCGGGCAAGCCTTTTCCAGCTTCGGACGGTTTGCCCTGCGCCGATGCTTTACCGGCTGATGGCTTAGCCGTTTCATCCGGCATTTGCTGCACAACCTGCAGGATTTTTTGTTGCGTTGCTTGAAAATCAAGCGTTGTTTTTTGATCGGAAGATGCTTGAGTAGCGCTGATAGTCAGTGCGCTCAATGTCATAATTCGCGATATGTACCAAAGAAATTTCACTATATTCTCCTGAGTAAGCTTTCCGGAAATTCCGTCGAGCTGCTCAATTCGTTTAATGCCGCCAGTACTTCCGGCTGACGTTGTTAAGGGATGGATTGGTTTTGCTGCATTGCTTGAACTTGAAGCTTAAATCGTTTAAGTAGTTACGATTTTAGTGTTTTCCGGTTTGGCCCGCTCTGGTTGACACGAATTTTCTCCCGGCACTCAATTTGAACTACTCTGCTGCCGTGGATGGTGATTTCAATCGAACCGTATTCGATGTTTGCAACCGCGCGCAAAATTTCCTGCGCGACCTCCACGGGAATCTTCTTGATTGGATCGTTGTTTGCAACAATTTTGTGTTCCAAACTGGAATCGGTGGTCATTGATATTGCTCAGCACAGTAGTAAAAATTGATGGAAGCGAAAGATAGCAACTTTTTTATATAAATAGAAATAATATTTTCTAATTTCTATATAAGAAAAAATCATTATGGCGCACTATAGCAAGACAATACGCCACTGCTAACTGTCTGACGGTAAAAGCAATTGCACTAAAAATTGATTTTTGGGTGCAGGATTGCTGAGTAGATGTACACTGGATCAGCCGGATTAACAACGAAATGAGCGATTCATCGTTGTAGCGTCACACCGATGAAACGATTGCAGTAAAATGCAGCACTAAAAAGAGGAAAATCCGGATCGGCAATGACCGGCATTTTTCTCATTTACGCCCGGATCGATTGGGCTATCGTGAATTAAATTGGCTAGATATGAATAATTTAAGAAGGTTTATGTTTTTTACGGTGCTGCTGATATTGCTAGTGTCCATTTCCGGCTGCTCTGTTTTTATGGCGGCCAAGCAGCCCGAGAAAAAGGATGTCAGTTTATTGAAAGAAGGGACATCCAGGGCCATGCTGATATCCGAGTTTGGCGCTCCGCTGGTCAGTGAATACCGGGATGGCAAACGGTTTGAAATCTTTAAGTTTACTCAAGGATATAGCACCGGCGCGAAGGCGGGCAGGGCATTTCTGCATGGCGCGGCTGATGTCGTTACGCTGGGATTGTGGGAGCTGGTTGGCACACCTGCGGAAATCACCTTCAGTGGCGATGACATGGCATTTCAAGTGCGTTATGACGAAAATGACATTGTGGATGAAATCGCGCTGATTAAGAAGGAATAGTCTACCGCTAAGCTAAGGAAGCTCTGAAAAATGACTGTGCTCGTTCAAGCTGTGTTGAAATCAAGCTCAAAATGCTCATTTACTCGATGTAAATTGCGCTTTTTCACCTGATTTCGCCTTGCCTGATCATTGCTCGCTACCTTTTTCAGAGCTTCCCTAACGGAGGGTTTAGAAGCGCGCTTGTGAATTACTGGAGAATGCGGATGAGAAGCTTGCCGGTCTTTTTCATGAATTGTTTTCTTGCTTGCTGTCTGGCTTGGGCGAGCATTGCGTACGCACTGGCTGAGGATGCCGCCTGTGAACAAACCGGCGCGACGCATATCTGGATCTCGCCGCTGAATCCCAAAACCGGCGAGCCGGTCAAGATCATGGCCGTTTCGACGGATGGGCCGGTTACGGCATTGGCGCTGGTCGATAACCAAGGCCGGCGCACTGCACTGCAATCGCATCGCCGTGGCGGACCGCCTTGGAGTCTCCTGAGTGAGCTGGAGGAAGCCGGTGAAGGGCAATACCGTATCGAAGCCAGCCGCGATGGTAAGCTTTCCGCGTGTCATCAGTTTACTGCGAGCGAATCAAATCCGCAGGGACGGGCCAAAGAATGGAATCTTGCCACCGAAGCTTTCTATTCCGCCTGGATTGAAGCATTGTTCGGTGCGCCGCCCGAAGAAAATCTCAGTTTCACATCGCTGGAACCGGTGTTGCGCAACGCTGGGCGTAATTTCTTGCACAATTATCTTGGTCTGAGCGAAGACAATAAATTGCCGCTGACACCCGATTGCGCCGATTTACCGTACACTTTACGCGCTTATTTCGCCTGGAAGGTTGGTTTGCCGGTCGCTTTCCGTGCCTGCGGGCGCGGTTCGGCCAAGACGCCGCCGCGCTGTGGCGTACCCACCATCATGACGGAATTTACCCGTGGTATCAGCTCGCAGAGCAGTTTTACGAAATTCAGCAGGCAGCTGGTCAATGCCGTCCACTCCGGTTCGGCGCGCACCGGGCTCGACGATGAAGTGACGGATTTATATCCCGTGGCGCTGAATCGCGAAACACTCTGGCCGGGAACGGTCTACGCCGATCCTTACGGCCATATTCTGGTCGTGGCCGAATGGGTGCCGCAAACCGAAGATCGGCCCGGCATGCTGCTGGCGGTCGATGCGCAACCGGACAATTCGGTCACACGTAAACGCGTGTGGGAAGGCACTCTGCTGTTTGCCAATACCGCTAACGCCGGGCCGGGTTTCAAGGTATTCCGTCCGTTGATTCAAACAGCTGCGGGCAAATGGCGGGTGCTGGCCAATGACGAATTGACCGATCATCCTGAATTTACGGCTTTCTCATTGGAACAAGATCAACTCACCCCGGATGATTTCTACGCCAAGCTCGCCAAACTGATCAATCCGGCCGGTTTCGATCCCATACAAGCTTACGAAGCGACATTGGCCGCGCTGGTGGAACAGATCGAAACGCGCGTCACATCGGTCAACAATGGCGAAGCGTATTTCCGCAAGAATCCGCGCAGCGTCATTCCGATGCCCAGCGGCGCGGCGATTTTTCAGACCATCGGCCCGTGGGAGGATTACTCCACACCTTCGCGCGATATGCGCCTGATCATTGCGATCAGTGTGTTAACCGGCTTGCCGGAAAAAATCCTGCGTCACCCGGAATTGTTTATCCTCGGCAGCCAAAGTCCCGCGCAAGCCAAAGCCCAAATCGAACAGCATCACGCGCAACGCATTCTGGAAGACAGTATCCGCTACACGCGCAGCGACGGCAGCACGTGGGAGCTATCGGTAGCGGATGTGCTGGCACGCAAACCGGCTTTTGAAATGGCCTACAACCCCAACGACTGCGCCGAAATCCGCTGGGGCGCTCAACCGGATACGGAAGAATACATCACCTGCCGCCGCCATGCACCGGCGGAACAACGCGCGAAAATGACGCAATACCAGACTTGGTTCAGAGAAACGCGCAGACCGGTGCAGTGAGAAAACATTCTGCCGCAGCAGTAAACTGACGAACACCGGAATGTCCGAGGACTGGCTCAGTGCGGTCAACCTGTTTAATGCTGCTTCTGGTAGCGCTCGATATCATGCCGTTGTGAGCAAAGGATTTTGAGGTAATCGTCAGATTTGTCACATCATATTTTATGCCGATTTCTAAGCTCGTTAAGCAGCTAAATTATTGCATAATTAAATACAGTTAGATGTCAATGGAATTGAAAATGCAATCTATAACGTACGATGCTAAATCTAGGTTGATTAATGAATTTTTTGAATGTGATACGAATCAATTGCAGAAGGATTACCCCTCCATTCTGGAAATTAATGTTCCGAAGAAAACTTTTCTTTATCGTCAAGGTGATCGTTGTTCCAATTTATTCTGGGTAAAAAGTGGCATTGTTAAACTCTCTCATTTAACCGAGCAAGGGGGGGAAATTACTATTGACCTGGTTAAAAAAGGGGATGTCATTGGTTGTTTTCAAAATAATTTTGCCAGTCAGGAAATAGAGGAGACTGCGCAAGCATTGAGCGAAGTTAATTACTATCGAATAGCCTATAGCGATTTTAAAGTAATGATGTCTCATCAAGCAGGGTTGGCTTGGTATGTCATTGAAGAAATGTATGTCCGGAAGCAGAGGGTAGAACGAAAGTTAAGAACTATTTTGACTCAACCTGTTGAGATACGGGTTATAACGACATTATTGGAATTGGCTGAGATGTTTGGAATCAGATGTACTCATGGGTATACCTTGGAAATCCATTTGACCCAGCAGGAAGTAGCGGATCTGGTGGGGGCAAACCGCTCAGTTGTGAGCACAATTTTGAATGATTTCAGGAATCGCGGAATGCTTGATTATACGCGCGATCAAATTTGTATTAATGATGCTGCTCTTGTCGATTCTTACAGATTTCAGCAACCCTAACAACTTAGAATTTAGTGAGGAATTTGTGGATTTGTTGTTTAGATAACAGACACGATGACTGCCCTGTATTAATTTATTAATGGCGGTCACTATTGGAGTGACCAAAAAATAATAGAGGAGCATTCACATGAAAGTAATCTCGCCGCGCATGCACGGTTATTTTGATTTTTTGACAGTCTTTATTTTTTTACTGGCTCCTACACTTTTAGGATTAGGCCAGCTATCAGCAATGCTTGCTTATGCCCTTGCTGCAGTGCATTTGATTGTTACCTTGGCTTCCGATTTTCCTTTTGGGGTAGTAAAGCTAATTCCATTTACCGTTCATGGCTGGATTGAACGTATGGTTGGCCCCTTATTGATAACCACACCCTTTATCCTTAATTTTTCAACTGAAGAAGCAGCAAGGAATTTTTATATTGCGATGGGTATTATTATTATCGTGGTTGGTATGCTTACTGATTATCAAGCTGAAGTAAGAGACGAGAAAATTAAATAAAGATCGGCGACAGTAACACCATTTGATTAAGACTGTTATGTAAGTGGCCACTGAGGCGGCCACTAAACAAATAATCTTGAAAGTATGCTTGGTTATTTGGGTATGTTTATTGACAGAACCGGCTACATGAGAATAGTTAATTTATCAAAATACAGACTTCTGCTGATATTTTGTTTTTTCTCGTTCAAGTAATACGGGTGATTACATAAACTGCTGGATATTGAGTTTTTTCCTTTCAAACGCCTCCAGAGGCGAGAGATTTGTTGACTCAGCGGAGTCACCAAATCAATCCGGAATAAATTTCAGCACATTACCATTGATGCAGTAGCGCTTATAGCTCGGTGGCGGGCCGTCGTTGAAGACATGACCGAGGTGGATGCCGGAGCTGGCGCTGCGGACTTCGATGCGGTGCATACCGTGCGAATTGTCGTCGTGCAGTGTCACCGAGCCTTCGACGGGATCGAAAAAGCTGGGCCAGCCGGTGCCGCTGTTGAATTTTGTCTGGCTGAGAAAAAGCGTGGCGCCGCTGATCGGGTCGACAAATTTTCCGGGGCGTTTTTCGTCCAGGTTAGTAGCGGTGAACGGCGGTTCTGTGCCCTGCTCAAACGCTACCTTCTGCTGTTCCGGTGACAGCAGCTGAAATCCCAGCCATTTCCAGAAATTGGCTTGCTCCCCGTTATATCCCGTGTAGCGGGTGACTTCCTTGCCGTTCCGGAACAGCACGATGGTGGGGGCGGCGAACAGCGGTTTTTCCAGC
This sequence comes from Nitrosomonas oligotropha, assembly GCF_009833085.1. Lineage (GTDB taxonomy): Bacteria > Pseudomonadota > Gammaproteobacteria > Burkholderiales > Nitrosomonadaceae > Nitrosomonas > Nitrosomonas oligotropha. The sequence goes on from NZ_QRBZ01000024.1 coordinate 87,219, forward strand.
GTCCAGCCGACTGGTGGATTGGCGTTCATGGTCGCAACGACCGGTACTTCCGATTGCCAGCGGCTGAGAATATCCTGGTCAAATTGTTTGCAGAACTCGCAATGCTCGGCTTCGAAGATAACCAATTGTTGCGCAAAGTTTAAATCCTTACCGTCCAATGGCTTCATGCGATCGGCGATTGCTGCGTCGTTTTGCGCATTTTTCTGACTCGTGAGCGGATACTTTACCCCCGTGCCGCCGAGACCGCAGTAACCGTCGGGATTCTTCTGCAAATAGTTCTGATGATATTCCTCGGCGGTGATGTAATTTTTCAAGGGCAGGATTTCAGTGGTGATTTTTCCGTATCCGGCGGTGTTCAGCGCTTGCTGGTAAGTTTTTTGGGTATTCAGCGCCAGATCTTTCTGGGTTTCGTCGTGATAATAAATGGCGCTGCGATAATTGCTGCCGATGTCGTTGCCTTGGCGGTCGCCTTGTGTCGGGTTATGGTTTTCCCAGAATTTTGCCAGCACGGTTTCCAGCGTGACTTTCTCCGGATCGAAAGTGACCTTGATAACTTCCGCATGGTTACGCGCCGTTACCCGGCCCGAGCGTAACATCCGCTCGTGATCCAGAATCTGCTGATACCCTACACCGGGAAGATCGCCGCCTGCGTAACCGCTTTCCACATCAAGCACCCCCGGAATTTCTCCCATGCGCTTCTCCGCGCCCCAGAAACACCCCATGCCCAAGACGATGTAATCTGTATTTGAATTGATTTGCCGGTTTGATTCTGTGGAACGGGATGTCATGGTTTTCTCCATCGCAAATGCTGTCATTACAATGATTAAACTGATTGTTGCCGCAATAATCGCTTTCATAGTCTATCTCTAATGCAAAATGAATGAATTTTCGACATTCCGGGATAGCTTCGGTTCGTGCGGCGGCGGCTCATGCCGCAACTCTCGCATATTGTCGCCATTCCCGGCAATTGCTATCGGCTTTCATGGCGCTGAACGGGCGGGTAACGGCAATCTACGGTTTCCAGTGTTTCACGAAAGCGTCCCGGATATGTCGCACGGCGGCATCGTAGCGCAACCGGTACTGTTCGGCATAGATTTTGTTGTCGCTATATAAAATATGCGCCTTGCCGCGCGTGTCTTCATCCACGGCGATCTCATTATGATGCGGCAGTAATCCCCGGCCGGGAAAGTCTTTCTTTTTCAACAGATCGGGTGGAATGAACGTAATCGATTCGGCGACGCCGTGAGTATCGCCTTTTTGCGCATAGCGGCCGGAAATGATTTTTCCTTGCCAATACTGGGCGGCATCGGCAGCTGTGCCTTTATTCAGAAGGGCATTCCGGGAGAATTTCTGAAAATCGAAGGATGTTCCTGAACTATACTCCGGTTTTTGCGGCAGGCCGGCATCCGGTTGATCGGGATCGAATAATTGCAAATCTCCATTGCTCACCAAGCCGAAATGGCCATAACTGGTATGCGCGTAAAAATCGGCTATCGCATGCGCGGCGAGATGAAATGCGTTAAGGTTTTTCAAACTCGCTTGCTCGAACTGTGCCAGCCGGTCTTTGACTAAATCCCAGCCATCCGCTATGTAACCGTTATCGAAGTGATCCCTGGGATCATAGGATCCGGGTAAGTCGACATCATCGATGGTCAGATTTTTCTGCCATAAAACACTGGTGAAATGCCGGTTGAGCGAATTTAAAACCCAAGGCGGGCAAACATCGGCTGAAAGCGCTTCATTCAGTACGCTTTTATGAACCCACCCGGCGAATTCCGGATGCAGGCTGGACCAATCTCGTTTCAAATCTTCCGAAATTTTCTTTTTATAGACCGAGGGTTGCTGCGTTTGCCATAGATGCACATCATTGAATAGATAATAAGGCACATACTCGGCTTTATCCGGCAGATCTTTTTTTACTTCAGTCCGTTTTTGTATTTTTTTCGCGTGAGCCGGTTCGATCGCTTGCCAGTAACCGGCTTCATCCTTGTACATGACCCAGACATGATCGAAGTCGTGTCGTTTTCCTTGAGTCCATGTTCTGAATTTTCCCAGCGCGACCCTGACATTGAATGAACTGATGCCGCTCGCCAGCAATAACGATGCGATCAGGAGTGCGCGATCCTCGCAATCGCCCGATTTAAGCGCAAGCGTTTCCTCCGGAAATTGCCACGGATCGAGACCGTTGGTGGGCAGGTATTCGATTTCCTTGGCCACAAACTCGGCAATGATATTGGCGCGGAAATCGAACGATCCTGGATCTCTGGAGCGGAAAAATTCCCAGCTGGCGTGCGGTAGTTTGGCAATGAATTTTCTAATCTCATTTTCCAAGGTGCGGCGCATCACCACATTGCGCTCGCTTACCAGGAATTCCCGCACATCGATATCGTAATTGCCTTTGCTGTGTCCTACCGGGGGGCGCGATGAAGGAACGATGGATTCGTGGACGATCCGCTCTCCGTCCCAATTCCAGTTGTGTGACCGTGAGATCTTTGAAAATGTGAAACACATGTTTTATTCTCCTTCACGAGTAGGTGGTCAGAACGGATAGCTAACTTGGCACTCTTATTATTTTCAGCATGACAGATCTGTCGCATTCATACAATCGCGGATTCGGAAATTCACCGCTAACCGATTCATTTTAATCACATCCGCTATTCCGGAACATATCGAACGCGGTGTTTATTCCGGTGAAAAACGTATTTAACCGGCAAGAAGTGGTAGTGTATGTTTTACCTTGATCAACAATCCGTGGGGTACTTATATCATGAAGAATATTTTATCGATCTTAGCAATGGCAATCGGGGTGCTTTTATTCAGTAGTGGAATCAATGCCTCAGGCTATGCAAACAAAACGGAATCCGGGGGAGAAGGGGTTGATTCGATGATCCAGGCCATCAAACATGCGGAAAAAGCGAGAACGCATAAAGCGCATGCCGAGCATATTATTGAGCATGCGGAGAAGAGCCTGGAGTACGCCAAGAAAGCTGAGGCGGAAGCGATAGCAGGCGGAAACGACAAGGGAAGGAGACCCATCACGGAATCCATCCGGCATTTGGTCGAGGCGATCAGCCACGCCAAACAGGGGCATACCGATATCGCCGGAGAGCATATTACCGATGCGCTGGAGCAGATGCATCAATTTGCCACGCAATGAGTACATTCGATTGATCACGCTATCCTGATAATACGTCGGATTAACTCGGTTGAGATAAATCGATGTTGTTCAACAGGGTAGCGTGAAGGTGATCAGCGCATCAGGGTTGTTTTACTTTACGCAGGTAGGGTTTCAGTGTTTTCCAGCCATCGGGATAAATCTTCTGAGCTTCTTCGTTACTGACCGAAGGTACGATGATCACATCGTCGCCTTGCTGCCAATTCACCGGTGTCGCCACCTTGTGTTTCGCGGTTAACTGCATGGAATCGAGCACCCGCAGAATCTCATTGAAATTACGGCCGGTCGTCATGGGGTAGGTCATCATCAGTTTGATGTTTTTATCGGGACCGATGATGAATATCGAGCGCACAGTCGCATTCGTCAGCGCAGTCCGTCCTTCCGCCGAACCGGTTTCATCCGCGGGAAACATATTGTACAGTTTGGCGACGTGCAAATTGGTATCCGCGATCACCGGATAGCGAATCGGCGATCCGCCGACCTCTTCAACGTCTTTCAGCCATTTCTCATGATCAGTAAGCGGATCGATGCTCAGCCCGATGATTTTAGTATTCCGTTTATCAAACTCGGATTGGATACTGGCCATATAACCTAATTCCGTTGTGCAGACAGGGGTGAAATCCTTAGGGTGCGAGAAGAGTACCGCCCATTTGTCTCCAATCCATTCGTGGAAATCGATTTTTCCGTGCGTGGTTTCTACCTGAAAATTGGGTGCTTGATCATTAATGCGCAATGACATGGATAACTCCTTGGTTTTAAGTTGATTAAACGTGTGGATCGATGATAGTTCAATACTTAACAGGTTGCGTGGGCTAATCGGGGCGGTGCGTAATAGAGTATCCCGGATCGCTCCCATCATGAAGCTGAGTCACAGTATATTTGAAATTTTTTGGAATGGACCACAATTTATCGATGCAGTTACCGCCAATGCACGGCTAACAATCGATATCAGCGCATTACAAAAAATGCAAAATACCGATCAGCGATGCACCGCCAACCGCATAGATGAGCGGGCTATCCCAGGTATGCGGAGAAAAAGCTTCAGCCAGGGTAATCAAAACCGGCACCGTGAGCACAGCGGCGATGAATTGGATTGTGCTGAAATAGGAGTGGAAAGCCAGAATGGCAATAAAAGTTGTGATGAATACGCATGCGCTACCGGCATAACTACGAACGTATTTTTCCTGGGTAAACAGCGCATAAGTCGTATATTTTCTTTTTCCGAATTTTATTCCCACCGGCTCGGCAAGACCGTCGCCGATGCCATTGGCAATAATGATGATCATAATCACCGGCAGCAGCGCATGACTCTCAAAGTAGGCCAGCAAGGGAATGAGTACCAAGTAGCTGGCGATAAACTGGGTATAAAGCCAAGTCAGCGTCAATGGCCTGTCTTCCGGCCGGTCAAACGAGCGGAACATCATGGACAGCAGCTTGATCCGATTGCGCAAGGGCGCTATAAAAAATGTCAGAAAAATAATGGCGCAGACTAAATCGATGAAAAATGTCGCTGCGCTATAGGGATATTCAATCACTAACGACAGCAAAGTCGGCAGGAAGAAAAAAGCGAAATGATTGATCTTTCTTGTGTAATTGACTTTAAAATTTCGATGAATGACGAGTAATCCACACACATAATGGATTAAAAACAGCAGTGCATAGAAGATGGTGTGATGCAGCCAATATTCGGCTGGGATATTCATTTCTGGGTTACAAATCCGGAGATACTCAGGTTGGCAATATTCTAAGCGAGATTTGCTTTACCAAATCGGGCAACTGATTGAGCTAGCTATTCTAAAAGATAGAAGCCGCAGAACCCGGAGCTCACCACGAACCTAATCGATGGATTATCGTTCGTCTGAAGCCGGTGAGCTTGCCGGGTGGGCGATAGATTGCTTCAGTGTAATCCTTTAGTTCACTTTTTCAAAACTGCCGTCTTTTTTGATCCATACTTCATTGGTGAAAGCGTTGTAGATCGTTTCCGCATCGGTTGCGAAACAGTCGGCGACGGTTTGGCTTGTGACGGTATCTTTAAGCGCGAAGGTTATCGGCGGAGTGATGGTTAATATGCCCGGTATGCTTTCCGGTAAGCTGCCCAGTGCGTTGGTGATGTCGAAGCAAATATCGGAGTTAACAATCAGGTTGGTCGATTCGGCAGGTGCGTTGACGGTGCAATGCTTGCCGCTGGCGAAATTATTGACCAGTGATTGAAAGGGATTGGGAATTCCGGGAATGGTAATCGTGATGCCGTTAATCGCGGAAGAAGTGATATTCGATGTCGTCAGAATGGAAATGCCTGAAGCGGAAGATTGTTGCGGTATTTGGCAAAAGCCATTGCTGGTTGGCAGTGGAATACAGCGGCCGTTGGTGGTCACGTTGACGACATTGCCGCTTTGGGTATAGGTCATGCCGGCTGGCGCGCTGGCGGTATTACACGCAGAGATGCCGCCGTTGCCGCCGGAATTATTGATCTGAGCGATTAAATCCGTTAATGGCGAAATGATTGCCGGATTATCGCCCCACGGTCCGCCCATGACATACACATTACCGTCGTTTTTGTTGATCCCGGCATAAATCCCGGTATCCGGATAATGCCGGAATATCCAGGGATCGATATTCTGCGTGACTTGATGAGTTGGAAAATACGAAGGGTAGGTATTTTCAGCCCAATTCAGCAGTATCTCGGTATCGCTGCTTGTATCGGCTGACGCTAGATGGAAGTTCCCGGACAGAAGGATTGCACAGGCGCCCATGGCAAAATTTTTCAAGGTGTTTCTCATTGCATGATCTCCAATTTTGTTAAAAAATGACCGGGAAGAATATCATACTGTGAATGCAAACTGTGTCAGCGGGCATGCTGGTGGCGCAAGATATGGGATTCCCGTTTGCTGTACGTTGTGACCAAGGAAACGCAAAAGCAAACGTGCGCGGAATGCTCCGATTTGTATTGATTGGCTTCCCGGAAAGGGGAATTTATTCTATTTAAAACCGTCGCGCCAGTTTCAGACCTGCCAAACTGAACAGTCCTGCAATGGTCAAGTAAAGACCGACGAGTGACGTACCGCCAAAGTCGCTGAGCGCCTGGGCGGCGATTGGAGCGACTGCCCCGCCCAGAATGCCGCCCGCATTGAAAGCCAATGAAGCGCCTGTATAACGCACCCGTGGAGGAAACAGCGATGGCAGCCAGGCGCCGAGCGGGCCGTAGACAAAGCCCATGACGAATAGCGCGAGCGATAGTGCTATCCATACCAGCCATAGCGACCCGGAACCGAGCAACGGCCCGAATAGTAATCCCATACCGATGGTTGCGGCGCATCCCCATGTCAACACCCGTGCCGCGCTGGTTGCATCGGCCCATATACCCGAGACGATGATGCCGAGCGCAAGGAACAGAATGGCAGAAAGCTGGGTAGTCAGGAAAACTTCACGGCTGTATCCCAAGGCAACCGTTCCGTGCGCGAGCGCAAAAGCGGTCGAAAGGTAGAAAATCGCAAAACAAGCGACCACCGCGAAAGTCCCGGCGAAGGTGACAAGCGCATGATTGCGGATCAATTCGCCGATGGGCACCGGAACCGGGGGATCCTTTGCCAGCGCTTGCGCGAATTCGGGCGTTTCGTTGATTTTTAATCGCACCCACAGACCGAGACCGACCAGAATTGCACTGGCCAGAAACGGTATACGCCATCCCCATTCGGCAAATTCCGCTTCGCTCAGCTCCATGCCGATCAACAGGAACAACCCATTGGCGGCGATGAATCCAATCGGCGCGCCCAGTTGCGGAATCATGCCGAACCGCGCCCGCCACCCCTCGGGAGCATTTTCAACGGCCAGCAGCGCCGCGCCGCCCCATTCTCCGCCCAGACCAAGCCCTTGCCCGAAGCGCAGAATACACAGTAACAGAGGCGCAACCCATCCAACCATCGCATAGGTTGGCAGGAACGCAATCAGCAAGGTCGACACGCCCATCAGCATCAATGATGCAACCAGCGTCGATTTCCGCCCGACCCGGTCACCGAAATGGCCGAATACAATCGCCCCGAAAGGGCGCGCGATGAACGCGAGACCAAAACTTAGAAATGACAGCATCAACTGCGCGGATGCAGAACTGGCAGGAAAAAATAATGGCCCGAACACCAATGCCGCCGCCGTCGCGTAAATGTAGAAATCGTAAAACTCCACCGCCGTTCCTACCAGACTTGCGACTAGTATTCGGCGATGCTGGCGATAGGGGCTGGTCATTATCGGTTTCCTTAGAATTTTCCGGGCAATCACGTCAAGGCGTGACTCCCTCTGTAAGAAATCTCAGTGTTGTTTACAGAGAGGTTGATAGAAATAAGCGTTGAGTATTTCATAAGGAGTAGCATTATTCAAACTCTTATGTGGCTTCTCGCTTGAGCCGTTCCTGGATGGTTTGTTCGACCTTGGCCAGGCGCTTGAGGCCGTACTGCAATGTTTTAAACCGCTGGTTAGTGCTGTCGCGTGGAGTAAATTCCTGTAGTCTGGCACGTTTCAGCACGTCATAAATCGTTGGACGGCTGACG
>NZ_QRBZ01000025.1 GCF_009833085.1 Nitrosomonas oligotropha
TGATGATGTCGACAATTTTCTTCGAGCTTTCGTTGATCGAGCTCATGGTTTGCACCACTTGGCCGACTACCGCGCCGCCTTTCATCGCAACTTCGGATGCTCCCACCGCCAGTTGATTCGCTTGACGCGCGTTGTCGGCGTTTTGTTTGACGGTGGAGGTCAGTTCTTCCATCGACGATGCGGTTTCTTCCAGGCTGGAGGCTTGTTCTTCCGTGCGTTGGCTCAAGTCCGAATTGCCCGACGCAATCTCTCCCGATGCCGTTGTGATTTGGTCGGTTCCCATGCGTACTTTACCGACCAGGTCAACCAGATTTTCGTTCATCGCTTTCAGCGCTTGCAGCAGTCGTCCGGTTTCGTTCGTGGAAGTGGCTTCTATCCGTTTGGTGAGATATGGCATTGGCGATATTGATCGCTTCCTGCATCGGCTGTGTGATGCTGCGTACGATAAAGACCGCGAACATAATCGCCAAAGTCAGCAAAACCACTATTACGCCAACCATAAAATAAACGGTCTGCTGCAGATTTTCCTGACGGGATTGAAGTGCTTGCAACAGAATGTCAGCGGCGGCGAAATTGTAGTTATAGATGGCATCGATCGTACGCGTAAACTCGGCAAAATATTCCGTCGCGGGCAGCTTTAATTCCTTCGCCAGTAACAGTTCTTGGTTTGCCATGAGTAATGTTTTTTCGACTAAGGCTTTCATTTCATTACCTCTCGATTCCAGAGCAGCTTTTATTTTTGGATCGGAGTGCATTGATTTCTCGATATTACGCAAAAATTCTGTGGAAAACTGATTGACATTACTGGCTAGCCCCCCCAGTTTAGTTCGACCTTCGTCATTGATATTTCCCAAGGTCAAGTAAGCTGTACCGGCTGCACGCATTTGGCCCATATTTTCGGCTAATCTAGGCGCGTTGAGCATGGATGCATTGATCAGGAAGTAGGTATTTTTGGCCGGATCCAGTAACAGATTGGATTCAATGAGTATTTCCTCACTGAGAAACATGAGAGCCTGAACTATTTTGGTATGTTGCGCTGTACTCTCCGGAGCTTTGAGCCTACGCGCAGAAACAGCTTGTTGAATTTCTGTGATGCGCTGTTTTTCAGCGGACCAAAATGACACATTTTGAGAAGATATATTTGCTTCTTTAAGCTCGGTATCTAATAAATTGATGGCTGAATTTAGCTCGCTCTGAGTTTCTAATAAGCGGCTGGCTACGGATTCATTGCCGTTGAGTAACGCAGCGGATAAGGCACGATGTTGTTGAGTAAATTGCACCACTTTCTGTAGTGCGATGACTGGTTTTGTCCCAGCGCTTTCCCGTTTTGTGGTATCGAGTTCGGTGATCACTGTGTTAATGTAAAGTGCTGCCGGCACTGCGGCAATCAGCAATAAAAATACCGTCAGGATGGTCAGTTTCTGTGGCATGTTCATGTGATTCAGAAGCATCATGGTGCTTTCTCCATTTTTGTGTAGTTGTTTTGATTAGATAGCTTGGTATCAAACCGCAGCTATAAACAGTCTAGTAATTGCTGGAGGAAAATCATCTTTGATGAGATTTTTACTCTTGTAAACTTAAGCAAGCTTTTACTGTAAGTAACTTCTTACGGAAAATAGAAACAGCTCTTTAAAGCTTTTAGCAAGCACCTATTTTTAATACTGATCCTAAGTTCAACCACAGAAATGTAAGTAACCGGGAGAGGTATTGCGATTGGCGAAAAGAATTTTCGTGCAACTTTGTCATTGGGATTGCTCGAATTTATCAGGGCCTTTTGGGGAGAATGGTTTGTTATTCTTTCTCCGCACCGGTCATCAGAAATTTGACGAGCAGCGCGAAAACGAAGGGAATGGTGCTCAGTCCCGTCACCATATAGTGCTCGGCCGTGAATTGATCGCCTTCATCCATGATGATGTAGCCAAAAAATACCGTGACCGGGGTAATGATCGATAGCGCTATAACCAAGTTAAATAGTCCTTTCATTTGCTCCACTCCTTGCGATTAATTATTTTTTAAGTATATGCGTATTGACGCGGCATGCCCAGTGCGCGGGTTTGCTATCACAATTGTCCATTGCACCGCTAAGCGAGGTAAAATCAGCTATTGTGTCTTAACCGATAACGCCAATGGAAGCGGTACTTATCATCTCCAACTTTCCCGATCAAAAAACAGCCACGCTACTGGCTAAAGCTTTAATCGAGCAGCGCTTGGCCGCGTGCGTCAATGTGCTGAGTCCCTGTGCTTCGATCTATCGCTGGCAAGGTAAAATCGAATCGGCCGGGGAAGTTCCGGTTTTGATCAAAACCCGGAAACAGCATTATGACCGGGTTGAACAGTTGATCAAGATGATGCATCCTTATGAACTTCCTGAAGTGATTATGGTTCCTATAACCGGTGGGCTGCCTGCTTATTTGCAGTGGATCGCCGACACAACACCACTTTCCGATTCCGATTAAACACGACTGAATACCGATGCGATCAATCCAATTTTTGTTACTGATTCTATGTTTGGCCAGTACCGCTGTTTCCGCTCAGGAAAGCGGGTCTTTCAGCTTGTTCCAGAAACTGCAGGGGCTGGGTATCAATCTGGGGCAAAGCAATTCGCAAGAACTTTTGCCGCCGGATGAAGCATTCAAGCTCACGGTGGAAGTGCGCGATGGCAACACGTTGATCGCGAGTCTGACACCGGCCATGGATTATTATCTGTATCGCGACAAAATCGTGTTTGAGCCAAAGCAAGACGGTATGGTCATTGAAAAAGTGACGTTGCCGCCGGGCAAAATGAAAGAAGACGCGACGTTTGGTCAAACGGAAGTCTATTACAGCCCGGTACAAGCCATCATTTCGCTAAAACGCGAGGATTCCGCAAGCGAGCAACCGCTGACGCTATCGGCGACTTATCAGGGTTGCAATGAGCCGGTCGGGGTTTGTTACGCGCCGATTCATAAAGCCATCGATCTGACGTTACCGGCGGTGAAGGCCGCTATCGGCGCGGTTGCTAACGCTGTGAGCAACCCGGCGGCTGCGGCCGGGGTGGATGCCACTGCGGAATTGTTCCGCATGCCGTCCAAAGCGCCTGCCATTGAAACCGAGGCGTACAAGATTGACCAAATGTTTCAAACTGGAGATTTCTGGTTGATCCTGACTGGATTTTTCGGCATTGGCCTGCTCTTGTCCTTTACCCCTTGTGTGTTTCCGATGTTTCCGATTTTGTCGGGGATTATTGCCAATCGCGGCAAACACGTGACTAAAAGTCATGGATTTATTCTGGCATTGGCGTATGTGCTGGGTATGGCGATCACGTACGCCATCGCCGGTGTAGCGGCTGGATTGTCGGGCGCAATGCTGTCGGCGGCATTGCAAAATGCCTGGGTCCTGGGGTCGTTTGCAGTGATTTTTGTGCTGCTGTCTTTTTCCATGTTTGGTTTTTATGAGCTGCAATTGCCCGGTGCTTTGCAGACCAAGCTATCCGAGGAAGCCGGGCACCTTAAAGGCGGGCATTTGACCAGTGTGTTCGGCATGGGCGCATTGTCGGCGCTGATCGTCGGGCCTTGCGTTGCGGCGCCTTTGGCCGGTGCTTTACTGTATATCAGTCAGACCCGCGATGTGGTCCTGGGCGGTTCGGCGCTATTCGTCATGGCGCTGGGGATGGGCGTGCCCCTATTGTTGCTGGGCACATCCGCCGGTGCGTTGTTGCCCAAAGCCGGAGCGTGGATGGAATCGATCAAGCGGTTCTTTGGCGTATTACTGCTCGGCGTCGCTATTTGGTTGATCTCACCGGTTATTAACGACGTGGTGCATATGCTGTTGTGGGCGGCGTTGCTGATTATCTCGGCAATTTATCTGCATGCGATTGATCCGCTGCCGGAACGTGCTTCGGGTTTGCAAAAATTTCTCAAGGGTATCGGCGTCATTGCTTTGCTGGTGGGGGTGGCCATATTAATCGGTGTGTTATCCGGCAGCCGCGATGTGTTGCAGCCGCTGTCGAAACTAAACTTGGCAGCGGATGCGGCAAGCGGTCAAGAAGTGGCAGCGTCCAGCTATCCGGCCTTACCTTTTCAGGGGGTAAAAACAGTTGCGGAATTGGATGAGCAAATCCGCCAATCCAAAGGCAAGCACGTTATGGTGAGATTTCATGCGGACTGGTGCGTTTCCTGCAAGGAAATGGATCGTTTTACGTTGTCCGATGCCAAAGTGCAATCGCGCTTGAAGGATGTCGTGTTGCTGCAAGTCGATGTGACCGATGGCACACCGGATGATGCGGCTTTATTGAAACGCTTTAAGCTATTCGGCCCGCCGGGCATTTTGTTTATCGATCGCCAGGGCAACGATGTGCCCGATATTAAAGTAATCGGCTTTCTGAATAAAAATGATTTCTTAACCGTGCTGAACGCCGTTTTGATTTAGGCATGCATCAAACCTCACCGCAGGTTTCTGCAGATTGAAAATTATCTAAGGAAGTGAAGTAGCGATGCCAAAATCTAAACTTCTTGCGTTGTATTTGCGCGCACTAAAACCCAATATCAAGTTTCTTCAAGCTGGAAAACTATCAAAGGATTTCGTGATGTCAAAATTTAAGCAGATTTTTTTGTATGTTTGTGTCGCATTATTTGCATTGGGGGCAGGCTCATTTCTGCGATCCGTATTGACGGAGTCGTACCAGGTTGAATTATCCGGTGCAGAAAGCCAGCAAGGTGCGAAAGCCATTCTCGAGGCCAATTTACCGGATATTCACGGCGAAAATCAGGCCGTTTCACAATGGCTTGGAAAAGTGCTGGTGGTGAATTTCTGGGCTACCTGGTGTACACCCTGCCAAGAGGAAATCCCTGAGTTTGTCGAAGCGCAGGAAAAATACCGCGAACAAGGATTGGTGTTTGTCGGCATCGCGCTGGATCAAGCCGACAAAGTGAAAATGTTCAGCAAGGAATTCGGCATCAACTATCCCGTACTGGTCGGCAGCATGGACGCGTGGTCACTGGCTGCGGCTGCCGGCAACCGTATGTCGGTATTGCCGTATACCGTGGTCATTAACCGTTCCGGTGAAATTGCGGAAACCTATGTGGGCCGGGTCAATCTGAAAAAACTGGAAAAATTGGTCCTGCCGTTACTCAAGGAAAATTCACCAGCGCAGCCGTCAGAAAAAACCAGTTAATAGTTTGACATCTATTGCGCAAGCATGCCAAAAAAGCAGTTACTGGGCCTGATATTCAGGTAATATTTATTGCAGGAATGGAATGCTTTTTATACTGGTATGCGCGCGAGCTACTCTGTCCATACAAAACCTCGCATTCTGATTTTGCGAATACTTACCGGAATTCAATAACACTGTTAATTTTGAATTGAATCAAGTTCAGAAGGCAGTAACGCAAGGGTCTTTAATCTAAATGTGACGAGGAATATTTTTCCAATATTCATTTAGGAGAGCCTCATCATGGTAAAACTTGATCGCAATAGCCATTTCGTTATTTTCTTTTTAATTGCGCAAATGGCTTTTTTCCCGGCCTGCACGTCGGCGCCTAAGTATGAGGGAAGCACAGAGCAATACGATGATATTGTCATTACCACCAAGGTTCACGAAGCCATTATCGATGAGCCCTCGTTGCGGCCTTTCGAAATCAATGTCAGAACCGTGAAGGGTGTGGTGGAACTGAGCGGCACTGTCAATTCTCGCGACGATATCGATAAAGCGCTGGCAGTTGCGCGCGGTGTCAGCGGTATTCGGTTTATCAAGAATGACATGCGAACCCAGGGAACCGGTGATTATTAATTTTGTTTGTACCCGTGAATTGCAAGTTTTTGTTTTCCACACAACTTGCAATTCATTCCTGCCTCAATGGCGCGATGAGTTGTTGCGCCGGTCATCGTTAATGCAAAATTACCCAATCAAACACACCATTGGCTGACATTGTACTGATCGTCCACTTTTTGTATGTGCTGTTTGTGGTTGGAAGCCTGCCGGTCATTTGGCTGGGCGCGTGGTTTAAGCTGCGCTTTGTCAGGAATCCGTGGTTTCGTTATTTACATCTTGGCGCGATTGTATTGGTCGTGATGGAATCTTTGATGGGCGTGGTTTGTCCGCTGACAGCATGGGAAAATACCTTGCGCCGGGTTGAAACCGGCGGCAGTTTTATGCAGCATTGGCTTCATCGCATCCTGTTTTACGATGCGCCGGAAGGTATATTAACAGCGGTTTATATTGTGTTTGCCGGTTTGGTCGCGATGACTTTCAAATGGGTGCCGCCCGTGCACGGAAATCGCCGGTCATGATGATGAAACGAGCGAACGATCGTCCGTTTCTTCCGCACCAGGGGTTAGCATTTCTTCGATATTCGGCTCAAAGGTTTCTTCATCGAACGCCGTGTCGCCGTCGATGAAGGGCTGATCTTGCGCTTTCAGATTGAAGAAATCATAGCGGGAGGTATCGGCCAAATGCGATGGTTGAATGTTTTGTAAAGCGCGGAACATGGTTTCCAGCCGGCCGGGAAATTTTTTGTCCCATTGTTGCAACATTTCTTTGATGACCTGGCGTTGCAAGTTCGGCTGCGATCCGCATAAATTGCACGGAATGATTGGAAAGTTTGCAATCGCGGCGTACGCTGCCAAATCCTTTTCCTTGCAGTAAGCCAGCGGCCGGATAACGATGTGCTTGCCATCGTCGCTGACCAGCTTGGGCGGCATCGCTTTCAGTTTTCCACCATAAAACATATTCAAAAACAAGGTTTCCAGGATGTCGTCGCGATGATGACCCAGCGCGATTTTGGTGGCGCCCAGTTCGCTGGCAACCCGGTAAAGCACGCCGCGGCGCAAACGCGAGCAAAGGCTGCACGTGGTTTTTCCTTCCGCGATGACGCGTTTCACAACGCTGTAAGTATCTTGTTCGATGATACGGAAAGGCATGCCGATTTCCGTCAGGTAGCTGGGCAGTACCTGTTCAGGAAAACCGGGTTGCTTTTGATCCAGGTTGACTGCGATCAGCTCGAAGTCCAATGGCGCATGCGCTTGCAGATTGCGCAGGATATCCAGTAAAGCATAACTATCCTTGCCGCCGGACAAACAGACCATTACCCGGTCACCGGCCTCGATCATATTGAAATCAGCAATCGCAGTACCGGCCAGCCGCCGCAGACGTTTTTGCAGCTTATTGGTATTATATTGTTGTTTTTGTTGCATACTTTATGAGATTCCAGTGAATGAAAATGACCTTTTTAACCCGGTAAAATGCAGGATACTGGTGGCGGAATATTAGACAAATAAAGTGGAACAATTTAGCATAGCCGGATTCTAACCAAGACGGATAAACAGGTTCGGGAATTATTTCAGGAGAATTCTATGAACGGGATTATACCATTTGTGATCTTGGTCTTGTTTTCAACCAGTAGTTACTCGAATACCAACCATTCCAATGCTGAAGTGGATATTGGCAGGCCGGGTGAGGCGGACAAAGTATCCCGTATCATCAAGCTGACACAAGTGGATAATATGTTTTTACCGGTTGAGGTCAAAGTAAACGAAGGCGAAACGATCCGGTTCGTGGTTAAAAATGGCGGCAATCACCCGCATGAAATGTTGCTGGGTTCGATGGCAGAGTTGAAAAAAGTTGCTACTATGCGGCGCATGTATCCTGATAAGGAGCACACCGAAGCGCATCTGCTGCAACTGGAGCCGGGCGAGCAAAAAGAATTGATCTGGCAATTCACGCACGCAGGAACGATTGATTTTGCCTGCCCGTTGCCGGGCCATTTTAAGAAGATGCATGGAACAATCATTGTGGAGAAAAAATGAAATTACGAATAGGTGCGATACTGGCAGCCGGATTGTTAGGTGTTGCTGCGCAAGCAGCCGCTACAACGACGGTTGATGTTTATAAAAGCCCGACCTGCGGGTGCTGCGCTAAATGGGTCGATCACATGCGCGATCACGGTTTTACCGTAAAAACGCACGATGTGGGCAATAAGGAAATCCGCAAAAAATCGGGTATTTCCGAATCCCTGGGTTCTTGCCATACCGCATTGATCAACGGCTATGCGATTGAAGGGCATGTACCGGCGCCGGATATCATTCGCATGCTGAAGGAAAAACCCAAAGCCGTCGGCTTATCGGTGCCCGATATGCCGCATGGCACACCGGGTATGGAGGGCAGCGGACGAGTCGACCCGTATAATGTTCTGCTGATCGAAGAACGAGATCAAGCGCGCAAGGATACGAAAATTTATCACCGCTATGACCCTTATGCCAAGAAAGCCGTGCAAGAATCGGAACCGGCTGCTGAGCCGGAGAAAAGCGGTTCTGTGATGCGCTTGAAGTAGCAGCGGCTTTTTCATGATCGTGCGTAATGTGGTGCTTTGCATATTTGCTGCAACGATGCTGGGCTGCGGTAATTCTGCGCCGCCCGGCATTGCTTCCGGTAAACATCAGGTCGATAGCAAGACAGGCTTAATAAAGCGGAATTTGGACCAAGCGCAAATCAAACGCGGTGAGAGTGTCTACAACGCCAATTGCATTGGATGCCATGGGCCTAACGGTGAAGCGACCCCGGAATGGCGCAAGCCTGGCGCGGATGGAAAATATCCGCCACCGCCATTGGATAGCACCGCGCATGCCTGGCATCATTCGACCGACGTTTTGAAAAAAACGATACTCAAAGGTACACCGCCCGAAATCGGTTCCATGCCAGCGTGGGAAGGTAAACTGACCGAGCAGCAGGTGGATGATGTGATCGTCTGGATAAAATCGTTGTGGTCGGACGAAATTTATGACATCTGGTTCAAGAATTTTGAAGGCAAGTAGCAGCCAGCAACCGTTTTTACCGGATTAAATCCGCACCGCTGGCGATGGTCATTCTTCCGTCTTTTGTTCCAGTGATCTTATTTGTTCCAGGATAACCTGTTTTTCATTTTCCAGTTCTGTGAAGCGCGCATACAGCCGGTTTAAGTCGGCTGTATATTTTTCAATCCGTTGATCCCTTTCCTGTTTCTGCTGCATTAAATTATTGTAATTGGGCACCGGGATACTTTGTCCGGGTGTGCTCGGCAGCTGTACATTCATGGGAGGCTCAGCCATGTCATTGCGGCGTAATTCCTGAATCATCATGAATTGCTGTTGAGTGGATTGAGATTCTTGCTGTACGCGAGCTAATGCTTTTTCCAGCTGACGCATTTGCTTTTCCGTATCCGTACTCTTGTTCTCATCAGCCCAAATTGCGAAGGAAAAAGTCAGTGCCAGCAATAAAAGAATTGTTCGCATGGTATAAGCGCCTATTCAAAAGAAGAATTACAGTGAGTGTTTCACGCCATAAAGCAGCATCTTCCATTTTACACGCCGGTTAATTCAATGCGCCAATGTCGTGCCGCTTTCGATTGCTTCAGTGTAATGGGTCAGCCAGTTTTTTGTGAGTTTATTTGTCTTGTGCATTGAAATATCTCAATAATCATCAAGGCTTGGGATAGCGCTTAGGTCGATCCGCCCGGTCATTTAATCGTTGCTCCGGTTGTAACCTGATCTGGCAGGTCAATTTCCCGGAATTTTCTGAATAATTTTGCCTATAATGGAGATAAATGCTGAAGCGGCGTCAACGGCGGTTCTGCTCGATTTTCCATCCAGTTACTATCTTATTTTGCATCCATGCTGCGATTAAAAAGAATTGATTTAGCATCAAGACATTTACCTCAAACGGAAGATTGCACCGGATGATGCATTTTCCGCTACGCAAATTATCAGGCACGAATCAATGAAAACTCCAAAGGAACAGCATACGCCGATGATGCAGCAATATTTGCGCATCAAGGCGCAGCATCCGGATATGCTGATGTTTTACCGCATGGGGGATTTTTATGAATTGTTTTTTGACGATGCGGAAAAAGCAGCAAAACTGCTGGGGATCACGCTGACGCAACGCGGCGCTTCTGCCGGGGAGCCGATCAAAATGGCGGGTGTGCCCTACCATGCGGCCGAGCAGTATCTGGCAAAGCTGGTCAAGGCGGGTGAATCCATTGCGATCTGCGAGCAAGTCGGTGATCCGGCAACCAGCAAGGGACCGGTAGCCCGCGAAGTGACGCGCATCATCACACCGGGGACACTGACCGATGCGGCATTGCTGGATGATAAGCGCGATTGCATCTTATTGGCGCTGTCGGTACAGGAATCGGTTTTGGGATTGGCTTGGCTGAATCTGGCGGCGGGACAGTTACGCGTGCTGGAAACGGCGCCGCAGAATCTGCTCAGCGAACTGGAACGTCTGCAACCGGCGGAAATTCTTTTGCCCGAGTCATTGAATTTGCCTGAGCTACAAGGAAGAAATTGGGCGTTGAAGCGTCTGCCGCTGTGGCAGTTCGATCATGACAGCACGCGTAATACACTGACACGGCAATTTGCCACGCATGATCTCAGCGGTTTCGGTTGTGAGGACTTATCCACCGCGCTGTGCGCCGCCGGGGCATTATTGGAATACACGCGCCTGACGCAGGGAGCCGCTGCGCCGCATATTTCGTCGTTGCAAGCGGAGCGGGAGAGCATTTATGTGCGCATGGATGCCGCAACGCGGCGCAATTTGGAAATTTCCGAAACAATACGCGCCGAGCGGTCGCCGACGTTGCTGTCGTTGCTCGACACCTGCGCCACCAATATGGGCAGCCGTTTGCTGCAATTCTGGCTGCATCATCCGCTGCGCGATCGCGCTGTCATCCAGCAGCGGCTCGATAGCGTGGCGGCGTTGACCGGAGAAAATGGGCAGCATCATTTTGCGCCAGTGCGCGTTCTGCTGCGGCAATGTGCCGATATCGAACGGATAACCGCGCGAATTGCGCTGAAATCGGCGCGGCCAAGGGATTTATCGGGTTTGCGCGACAGTCTGAAACTGCTGCCGCAAGTCATCCAGGCAACCGCGCACTGTAGCAGCGAGCGCATCGGTCAATTGCTTCACGTCATGCAGATTGAACCCGCGGTGGTTGAATTACTGAGCAAAGCGTTGCTGCCGGAGCCGGGCGTGGTGTTGCGCGAAGGTAATGTCATCGCCGACGGTTTTGACGCCGAGCTCGATGAGTTGCGTGCGCTGCAAAACAATTGCGGTGAATTTCTGTTGCAACTGGAAATGCGCGAAAAGGAACGTACCGGCATTCCCAACTTGAAAGTGGAATATAACCGTGTGCATGGTTTTTATATCGAAGTCACGCATGCGCACAGCGAGAAAATCCCCGCCGATTACCGGCGCAGGCAAACGTTAAAGAATGCCGAACGCTACATTACACCGGAACTGAAGACCTTCGAAGACAAAGCCTTATCCGCGCAAGACCGGGCGCTGGCGCGGGAAAAATATTTGTACGAGGGATTGTTGAATGCGCTCGCCCAGTATATTCATGCGCTGCAAAAGATCGCCGCGAGCGTCGCGGAAATCGACGTTCTGTGCGCATTTGCCGAACGTGCGCAAGCACTCGATTATGCCGCTCCGCAGTTAGCCGGTGTCGATGTGTTTACCATCGACACCGGCCGCCATCCGGTGGTGGAACAGCAGGTGGAAAATTTTGTCGCCAATGATGTGCAGCTGGGCGGCGAGCATAGCGGAAAACCGCGCATGCTGATGATTACCGGTCCCAACATGGGCGGCAAATCAACCTACATGCGGCAAATCGCGTTGATTGCCCTGCTGGCGCATTGCGGCAGTTATGTCCCGGCTAAAGCAGTGCAAATGGGCATGCTGGATCAAATCTTCACCCGCATCGGCGCTGCCGACGATTTGGCCAGCGGACGCTCGACATTCATGGTGGAAATGACCGAGACCGCCAATATTCTGCATAACGCTACGGCGCACAGTCTGGTGCTGATGGATGAAGTCGGGCGCGGCACGTCGACATTTGACGGTTTGGCGTTGGCGTTTGCGATTGCCCGCCATCTACTGGTCAAGAACCGCAGTTTTACCCTTTTTGCCACGCATTATTTTGAATTGACCAAGCTTGCGGAAGAATTCAAACAGCTCCAGAACGTGCATTTGGATGCGGTCGAGTATAAGCACCGCATTGTTTTTCTGCACAAGGTTGCCGAAGGACCCGCCAGCCAGAGTTACGGCCTGCAAGTGGCTGCACTCGCAGGCGTTCCCGAAGCGGTGATCAAGCTAGCGAAAAAACACTTGATCAAGTTGGAACAGGAAAGTGTGAAGCAAGAACCGCAATTGGATCTGTTTTCTGTTTCGATTGCCGGGCCGCAAGAGGAAAGCGTGCAAGAACATCCCGTCATTACCATGCTGCAAAGCCTTTCGCCGGACGAACTCAATCCCCGGCAGGCATTGGAACAACTCTATTTATTGAAAGAAGCCCTGGGTACTGCGGATAACAGCTGACTTTTATCGCTCCAGCGCAATTTTTGCTGCATTAATGCTCGTGCTCATGCCCGTGCGCGCCGTGAACATGCTCGTGCGCGATTTCTTCCTCCGTGGCCGGACGCACATCCGTCACGGTGCAGGCAAAATTCAACCGCATCCCGGCAAAGGGGTGGTTCCCGTCGACAATAACTGAATCTTCCGTCACGTCAGTGACTTTGTAGAGAATAAAATCATCGGAATCTTCCGCGCCGCCTTCGAAGTGCATGCCGATTGACACATTATCGGGGAATGAATTGCGCGGTTCTACGCGGATTAACTCAGCGTCATACTCACCGAAAGTATCTTCCGGATCCATTGAAACCGTGCAGGAATGACCAACTTCCTTGTCATGCAACGCTTCTTCGACCAAGGGAAAAATACCGCCATAGCCGCCGTGTAAATAACTGATCGGTGTATCTGTTTTCTCCAGAATTTTTCCCGAAGCGTCCGACAATTCATAGTTGAGTGAGACCACGGTATCTTTTAAAACGCGCATGTTATGTTTATCCTCGCTTTGGTAATTGCAAAATTAAAAAACTTCTAATAATCAAGACGATTATTGGTCACTGAAACTTGTATCGAATAGGTGCCCATTATACGCATAAAGCTATTTTTTTCCTGCAAAACAAAAGATCAACCATAGTTTTTGAGCATATTCCGGGCAACCTGATAATCCGGGTAAATCGCCCCAACCAGTCCCCAAAACGCCTTTGAATGATTCATTTCGATCAAATGCGCCAGTTCATGCACGACGACGTAGTCGATCAAATGCAGCGGCAGTTGGATCAAGCGCCAGTTGAGCGTGACAAGACCACGGCTGTTGCAGCTGCCCCAGCGGGTTTTGGCGCGAGACAGGCGGAACGGCGGTGGGCGTACATGCAATGCCGGGGCGTAGATGGCAATGCGTTCTTTGAAGCAGGCAACCGCTTGCTGGCCGTACCAGGCCATGACGAATCGCTCGATTTGGCGGGGACTGAGTTGCGCTAGGGGGTGTTGCGCTGCTTCACAGGTAAATTGCCGCGTCATTGCGATCTCGCCGGATGGTTTCAGTGCGATACACCACGGTTCACCGAGCAGCGGATAGGCCGCATCGTGCGCCCACGTCAATGTGAGGCTTTTTTTGGCTTGCCATTGATCGAGCTTTTTCGTGATCCAACCGGCTTTTTCCCGCAGAACATTATCGATGTGCGGGAGCGCGGTTTGCAGCGGTACGCTGATGCGCAAACCGTGGTGATCAATTTGTAAACCGATCGATTTGCGCCGGCAACGTTTGAGCGTGTAGGTAATTTCCCGGCCGTTGAGCGTCGTGGTGGCTTGCGCGAGCACGGTTACGGTTCTTGCGGGTTTTTCCGGCTGATGCGCAACATTTCAGTCTCGATCCAGGCTTCCACTTGCGCATTCAGTTCCCCGGCTTCCATGCCGGTGGGGTCGATCGGTTGACCGATGCTGACGGTGATCGTGCCGGGATGTTTGACGAAAGAATTTCTGCCCCAGAATTCCCCGGCGTTATGCGCCACCGGCACCACCGGCACATTGGTATGCGTTGCCAGCCACGCGCCGCCGATGCGGTATTTGCCGCGCTGCCCCGGCGGGATGCGCGTGCCTTCCGGAAACACCACGATCCAGAAACCTTGTTTGAGCCGGTCTTTGCCTTGATCGACGATTTGTTCCAAAGCCTTTTTCTTGGCGCTGCGGTCGATGGCGATCGGGCTGGTCATCGCCAAGCCCCAACCAAAAAACGGAATGCGCAGCAGTTCTTTTTTCAGCACCCATACCTGTGGCGGAAAGATTTCTTGAAACGCCAAGGTTTCCCATGCCGATTGATGCTTGGAAAGAATGATGCTCGGGGTTTTTGTGATATTCTCCGCGCCGATGATGCGATAACGGATACCGCACAGATTGCGCAGCAGGAACAACATGATGCGTGTCCAACTCGAGGTGACGCGGTAGCGGTTATGCGGCGACAGTGGAAAGCACATCAGCGTAAAAATGGCATACGGCGGTGTGATGATGATTTGCAGCAGCATGTACAGCGCTGAACGGAAAAACGCCACGCTTATTCTTCTCCAACCAGTGCGTCGGCCACAGCCGGCAGATCGGCGAAAATCTGCGTGTGCGCGGGAATCTCCTGGGCCGTGCGCGTCGCTTCCCCGTTACCGGTCAGCACCAGCGCGGGAATCGCGCCAGCTGCCGCAGCCGCTTGCAAATCTTTCAGCGAATCGCCGACCGCCATGACATTTTTCAGATTGACGCCGTAGCGTTGCATGATTTCACTGAACAAACCGGTCGCCGGTTTGCGGCAATTGCATTTATCCGCGTTGGTATGCGGGCAGAAAAATATCGCATCGATGCGCCCGCCCGCTTGGTTGACGGCCTTGTACATTTTGTCGTTGATGGCGTTGTAAGTCGCCATGTCGAGCAGGCCGCGCCCGATGCCCGACTGATTGGCGGCGATGACCACGCGATACCCGGCGTGCGTCAAACGGGCAATCGCTTCCAGACTACCGGGGATGGGAATCCACTCATTCGGTATTTTGATAAACGCACCACTGCTCTGGTTAATGACACCGGTTTGGTCGAGGATGATCAGTTTCATATCAGGTGGCTAGCTTGGATAAATCGGCGATTCGATTCATGATGCGATGCAGTTGCGCCAGTAACGCCAGCCGGTTATTGCGCAATTTTTCATCGTCCACATTTACCATCACGTGATCGAAAAACGTATCGACCGGAGTTTTCAGTGTTGCCAGCAGTTGCAGCGAAGCAGTGTAATCACCGGCAGCAAAGGCTTTCTCGGTTTTCGGCTGAATATCTTGTAACGCCTGATAAAGCGCCTCCTCATCGGCTTCCTGCAATAAACCGGTATCGACGGTGTCACTGACAGTACTTTCCGACTTCTTGAGGATATTGCCGACCCGCTTGTTAGCTGCTGCCAGACTGACCGCTTCCGGTAATGCGGCAAAAACCCGCACGGCGGCAAGACGCTTAGGAATATCGCTCAAATGCTGAGGGTTCAGGCTGAGAACTGCGTCGACTTCTTGGGCAGTGCCTTGATCGCGTAAAGTGCTCGCGAGACGTTCGTAAATAAAAGTGATTAATTGTTTGTACGATTCCACTGAGATTTTACGCGGTCCGTGGGGTATGGTGCCATTAAAAGTTTGGCCACCATCAAACTTTGGCAAAATATCTTTATCTTCGATGATTCTAACTATCTGCTGAATAATCTTATTCAACTCAAGCGCTAAATCCTTTTCAATCAAAATACGAATAACACCTAATGCGTGGCGGCGTAGAGCAAACGGATCCTTGTCACCGGTCGGTACTTCGCCGATACCAAACATATTGATCAAAGTTTCTAGTTTGTCTGCCAACGCCAGACAAATGCCCACCGAGTTGCCCGGCAGTTCATCTCCGGCAAAACGCGGCTTGTAATGATCTTCGATGGCAAACGCAACTTCACCGTTTAAGCCTTCGTGTTGCGCATAATAGCGTCCCATGATGCCTTGCAGTTCGGGAAATTCGCCGACCATGTCAGTCAATAAATCCGCCTTGGCTAGTGTGGCGGCTTCGTAAGCCTGATTAGCCAATTCATCGCCACCTAGCATTTCGCCGATCATCTTGGCGATCTCGCGAACATAGTTCATGCGCAAACCTTGCGTACCCAGTTTATTGTGATACACCACCTTATCCAATTCCGGCAAGCGCGATGCCAGCGTTTTTTTGCGATCCTGATCAAAGAAAAACTTGGCGTCGGCGAGGCGCGAGCGCACCACGCGTTCGTTACCGGCGATGACTTGCGCCGGATCAGCCGGGCAGATGTTAGAAACCAGCAGGAATTTGTTGGCCAGCTTTCCTTGCGCATTGAACAGCGGAAAGTATTTCTGGTTTGCTTTCATGGTCAGAATCAGACATTCCTGCGGTACTTGCAGAAACTCTGCGTCGAATGTGCCAACCAGCACATTGGGACGCTCGACCAGCGCGGTGACTTCGTCGAGCAGCGCTTCGTCGTCGATGGGCGTCAGGTGTTCATGCGCCGCCGCAGCCGCGAGCTGGTGCGCGATTTCGGCGCGGCGTTCGGCAAAACCGGCGAGCACGGCGCCTTCAGTTTGCAGTTGCTGCGCGTAGCTATCAGCGTTGTGCAGCACGATCGGATTTACTTTCGCTTCAAAGCGGTGCCCCTGGGTTTCCCGCCCGGCTTGCAGACCGAGAATATTCACCGGAACGATGTCCGCACCGTGCAACGCCACCAGGGAATGCGCCGGGCGCACGAAATGCACGCTTTGCCAGCCGTCCGCCAGTTGATACGTCATCACTTTCGGAATCGGCAATTGGCTGATCGCGTCCTGCAAGGCTTTTTGCAGCCCGTCAGTCAACAACGTCCCTTGCACAACAACATCCAGAAACAACGTTTCGGTTTTGCCGTCCAGCGCACGCTTGAGTTGCGGCACAGCTGAGGCATCCGCGCCGAAGCTGGCCAGTTTTTTCAATAACGGCGGTGTCGCCTGGCCTGCGGCATCCAAGCCGACTTTGACCGGCATCAGTTTTTGCGTAACCGCTTGATCGGCCGCTTGCGTCGCAACGTTGGCGATATGCACCGCCAACCGCCTGGGAGTGGCGTACGGCGTGATCGCCGCATCGGGCGCGATCAATCCTTGCGCTTTCAGGCTGTCAGCCAGTAATTGCGCAAAACTGGCACCCAGCTGTTTCAGCGATTTGGGCGGCAATTCCTCGACCAATAATTCGACCAGCAGATTCTTGCTCATGATGCGGATTCCTGCATATCGGGCATTTGCGCGACCCATTCGCGCGGCGCCATCGGGAACGGCGGATTGAGGCTTTTGCGGCTGTCGTAATAGGCTTTAGCGACTTGGCGCGACAGGTTACGGATGCGGCCGATATACGCGGCGCGCTCGGTGACGGAAATCGCGCCGCGTGCATCGAGCAGATTGAAGGTATGCGCCGCTTTCAATACTTGCTCGTAGGCGGGCAACGCCAATTGTTGTTCGATGAGATGATTGGCTTGCGCTTCGTGCTTGCCGAAGGCCAGAAACAGAAATTCAGTGTCGCTGTGCTCAAAGTTATATTTAGATTGCTCGACTTCGTTTTGATGATACACGTCGCGGTACGTCAATCCTTTGGTCCAGGTCAGATCGAACACGCTTTCCACGCCCTGCAAATACATCGCCAGACGTTCCAATCCGTAGGTAATTTCACCGGTAATGGGTTTGCAATCGATACCGCCGACTTGCTGGAAATAGGTGAATTGCGTGACTTCCATGCCGTTCAGCCAGGTTTCCCAGCCCAAACCCCACGCGCCCAAGGTTGGGTTTTCCCAGTCGTCCTCGACCAGGCGCACGTCATTCTGCGTCAAATCAAACCCCAGTAAGCGCAGCGAATCGAGATACAAATCCAGGATATTTTTCGGCGCGGGTTTCAGTACCACCTGAAACTGATAATAATGCTGCAAGCGATTGGGGTTGTCGCCGTAACGGCCGTCTTTGGGGCGGCGCGCCGGTTGCACATAGGCGGCTTTCCACGGTTCGGGGCCGATGGCACGCAGAAAAGTGGCGGTATGGCTGGTGCCCGCGCCCACTTCCATATCGTACGGCTGCAAAATCGCGCATCCCTGCTCGTTCCAATACTGTTGCAAGGTCAGGATAATTTCCTGGAAGGTCAATGTCGGCATGAAAAGTCGAGTTTTATCGCCATTAAAAGTAAAATTATGCGGATTTTACCGGGTTTTCCATGCCGCGCGAAAGGCGGATAGCAAACCGATGCACAATAACAAGCCGGCCAGCCCGAGCACCGGGTAATTTCCCATACGCACATACGGTGTCGCGCCGGTAAAGCCTTGCGCCAATCCATGCAGCGCCGCGGTGGTGAAAATTTCGATGGTTTGCAACACCCTGCCGCGCTCGTCGATGATCGCGGTCACGCCGGTATTGGTGGCGCGCAGCATGTAGCGCCCGGTTTCCAAGGCGCGCATTTGCGAAATCTGCAAGTGTTGCTGCGGCCCGATCGAGCGGCCGAACCAGGCATCGTTGCTGACATTGACCAGCATCGTCGCTTGCGGCAATTGATAGATGATTTCCTCGCCGAACACGTCTTCGTAACAGATATTGATCGCCACTCGCTGCCCGGCTAAATTCATCGGCTGCTGATCCAAACCGCCGCGCGAGAAATCCGATAAGGGAATTTGCAGCACTTGAATCACCCAGCCAAAAAGCGGCTTGAAGGGAATGTATTCGCCGAAGGGAACCAGGTGATGCTTGCGGTAACTCTGTTCCGGTGCGGAACCGAAGCTGAACATGGTGTTGTAATATTCGTTGCCGTTATGCGTTGTGCGCTCGGCCAGACCGATCAACACGTCGCCGTTGTTATTCCTGGCATGCTCGGCCAGATACGACAAATACAGTGGCGGCACGGTATCGCTGAACAACGGAATGGAAATTTCCGGCGTCACGATCAAGCGGCTATCGCTTTGCATTATCAGCTTGGCATACGTTTCCATGGTGCTTTCCAGGTGATCTTCACGCCACTTCATGTCTTGCGGAATATTACCTTGCAGTAAACTCACGCTAACCGGTTCTCCCTCCGGTTTAACCCAATCGATCAACTGCAAGCCATACCCGCCGCACCACATTAGCAGCAAAGGCAATGCGTAACGCCATTTTCTAATCCCCTGATCAAACCAGAAGAAAAGCAAGGCCGCGCTGAATATCAGCAAAAACGAAATACCGTAAACACCGAAAACCGGTGCAAAACCCGCCAAGGGGCTCAACGGCGCTTGCGAATAACCCAGCGCCAGCCAGGGAAAACCGGTAAACAACGTGCCGCGCAACCATTCCGACAGCACCCATAAGGCCGCAGCCAGCGATGCCCAAAGAAAAGGCGAAGTCAGGCGGGACCGAGTCAGAAGCCAAAAACCCAAAGCCGGAAACAGCGACAGGTAAGCGCACAGTACGATCAATGCAACCACCGCAATGGGCATCGGCATGGCGCCAAAATCGTGCAAGCTGACGTAAATCCAGGTGACCCCGGCGCTAAACAACCCCATGCCGAAACCGAATCCCAATGCGGCATTTTTCAGCGGGCTTTGGCTTTTGTGGCACAATCCCAGCAATACAGCCACGGTGATGACCGGCACCGGAAAAAGATAGAAAGGCGCAAAACCGAGCACGGTCAGCATGCCCAGCAGAAAAACAATAACCAGTTTTAACAATGGATTTTTCAATCGAGTCCAATTAGCGATGTAGATGGGAAAAACTGCCAGCCGCCGGAAATTACCGGATACCATAGAAACTGCACTGAACTTTCATATTTTAATGGTGTTCTCAGCATTTGCTTTATCATAAATTAACCCGTGGCATCTTTGCGTACAATTTTAATCTTACTTTTCCGGGTGACATTCCATACGACTTATGCTAAATAATTATTTATTCACTTTATTGCCGGTATAAAAGTAGAATATGCGCACTGTTTTGCGTAACATCCGGTCTTGAATCCAGCACACGGCTGCACGAAAAATGACTGAATGCTAAACGATTTAATGAATCCTGCGAATGCGGCACAGAAGTTGTACGTTTTATCTTATATTTGAAAATCAATCGGATTTCTCATGAAATTTAAAATTCTATGCGTGTTATTGCTGTCCGGACTTACTGCCTGCGCGCAGCTTCCTTCCAACAAGGAGGCAGAAAAAACAGGGGAATCCGCCGATCCGGAAGAAGTCAGCCAGCTGAATTTACCCAAGCAGGAGCTGACCGCGCCCATTCTGTTTGATTTTTTAGTCGGTGAGACCGCATTGCAGCGCGGTAGCTTGGATATTGCCGTCAACCGCTATGTCAAGCTAGCCAAAACGACGCGCGATCCCCGTATCGCCAAGCGCGCAACGGAAATTTCCCTGCATGCCGGCAATCCCTTTGCGGCGGAACAAGCGGCCACGCTGTGGGTTGGGCTCGAGCCTGATTCCGTCGATGCGCGCCAAACCATCGCCGCGCTGCTGGTCAATCTTGGCAAGCTGGATGCCGCGCGGCCTCATCTCGAAAAACTGCTGGCCACGGAAAAAGAAGGCGTCGGCCCTGCCTTCATGCAACTCAACCAATTGTTGTCACGCAATCCGGAAAAAACCGCGACACTGCAATTGATACAACAGCTTTCGCAACCGTATAAGGATGTTCCGGAAGTCCATTTCGCCATTTCCCAGGCAGCATGGTTTGCCAATCAGCATCAGCTGGCATTGGACGAGATGCAGCGCGCGCTGGCTTTGCGCCCCGAATGGGAAGTCGCCGCCGTGCATAACGGCAGAATACTGCAACGCGTTTCCGCTGCCGATGCGAGCGAGTTCTACCGCGGTTATCTCGAAAAATATCCGGCATCCAATGAAGTCAGGGTGGCTTATACCCGGGTATTGATCGGTGCCAGCGAGATTGATCAGGCGCGCGAGCAAGTGCAATGGTTATTGGATAAAAATCCCGAAGACGCGGAAATTACCCTGGCAGCGGGATTATTGGCCACGGAGATGGGTGATTTTGATGTTACGGAAGCCAGTTTCAAAAAAGCGCTGACTCTGGGATACAAGGATACCAACGCGGTGTACTTCCACTTGGCGCAGATTTATGAGGAAACCAATCGCCCCGATTTAGCCATGGAAGCGTATCAGCAGGTAAAAAGCGGGGGACGTTATTTACCGGCGCAAATCCGTTACGCGGATTTATTGGCATTAAAAGGTCATTTGCAGGAAGCGCGCGCGCATCTGCAAAAACTGCCTGCCGCCAATGACCAGCAGGCCGCGCATTTGATATTGGCGGAAGCGCAGATTCTGCGCCGCTCCAAGGCTCACCAGGAAGTCTACGATTTGCTCGATGCCGGATTAAAGAAACTGCCGGATTATCCTGAGCTGCTTTATGATCGCGCCTTGGCAGCCGACAAGCTGGGCAAATTTAAAATCCTGGAGCAGGATTTGCGCAAACTGATCAAGCTGAAACCGGAAAATGCGCATGCTTATAATGCCTTGGGCTACAGCTTCGCTGAGCGCGGCATGCATTTACCGGAAGCGTTGAAATTGATCAGGAAAGCCGTTGAGCTTTCTCCGGAAGATCCCTATATTATGGATAGCCTGGGTTGGGTATACTACCGCATGGGAAATTTCGTGGAAGGATTGAATTTCCTGAATTTGGCATTCGCCGCCCGCCCCGATGCGGAAATTGCGGCGCACTTGGGTGAAGTGCTTTGGGTACAAGGCGCTAAAGACGATGCCAAAAATATATGGCGTACCGCCTTGGAAAAAGATCCGGATAACGAAATCCTGCTGGAAACATTGCAACGTTTAACAAAAAAGAAAGCGATTGATTAAATCGGCTTTCATTGACGTGACCGGTACCTTTTCAAACATCATTAAACAGTGCTATTGATCCTTGCAATGAATCTCTGTGAGCCTGTCAAACCATTAAAATGCTAAACACCACTCCAGCACTGGAATTCAAAAGCAGCACCTTTTTCGCGCCCATCCTGATTCTTTACACCAACGATCTGGCCGCAATCGAACAGACATTGCATGAAAAAATCAACCTGGCGCCGGAATTCTTCAAGGATTCTCCGCTGATTATCGATTTGCGCGAATTAAACAAGCAAAATCAGGATCTGGATTTCACGCAGATCATCCAGCTGTTGCGCCGGGTCAGTTTTTTCCCGGTCGGTATCCGCGGCGGCAATGAGAACCAGAATAAACAAGCGCGCGCCTTATTCATTCCGATCGATACGGTGCGTGAGCAAGGCAGTTCCATCATCATTGGAGAACCGCAGAAACCGGAAGCGGTTCAACAACCCGCCGCGCAACTTGAAACAGTCGCGGTCAAGGAGCCATCCGTCCGGCCTGTTCCGATTCCGCCGGTTGCCGCAACGGCAACCTTAGTGACGCAGCCGATCCGCTCAGGACAACGAATTTACGCAGCCGGTGATTTGATCATTTTGTCGCAGGTGAGCGCGGGCGCCGAAATTATGGCCGAAGGCAATATACACGTCTATAATACGTTAAGAGGGCGCGCTTTGGCGGGCGTGCATGGCAATACAGCTGCCCGGATATTTTGTTTTGATTTACAGGCAGAGCTTATTTCCATCGCGGGCGATTATAAAACCAGCGAGGATTTGAATAAGCAGACATACAATCATCCCGTGCAGATCTATTTGCAGAATCATGCGTTGATCATTAAAGAGATTGCTTAAGACCAAACAGCAAAGGAGGCTCAATTGGCAAGAATTATAGTCGTGACATCAGGCAAGGGCGGCGTTGGTAAAACAACCACAAGCGCGGCAATCGCCATGGGGCTGGCGAAAAAAGGGCATAAAACAGCGGTCATCGATTTTGATGTGGGCCTGCGGAACTTGGATTTGATTCTTGGTTGCGAACGCCGGGTGGTCTATGATTTTATCAATGTGATCAATGGCGAAGCCAGTCTCAATCAAGCGCTCATCCGCGATAAGAACTGCAATCTGCTGTATATCCTGCCGGCATCGCAAACACGCGACAAAGACGCGCTGACACAGGAAGGCGTGGGCAAGGTTTTAGACGAATTATCCAAGGATTTTGAGTACATTGTGTGCGACTCTCCCGCCGGTATCGAGAAAGGCGCCAATCTGGCGCTTTATTTTGCCGACGATGCCTTTGTCGTGACCAACCCGGAAATTTCTTCCGTCCGCGATTCGGATCGCATGCTGGGGATTCTCTCCAGTAAATCCCGCCGGGCCGAAAGAAATGAAGAGCCCATTAAAGAGTATTTGTTACTGACCCGGTATGATGCCGACAGGGTTAAGCTGGGTGAAATGCTGAGTCTGGAGGATGTGCAGGAAATCCTGTCGCTGGAGTTGTTGGGCATTATTCCCGAATCGAAATCGGTTCTATCCGCATCAAACGCAGGCATGCCGGTCATACTCGATGAGAAGAGTGAAGCCGGTCAGGCATACGCCGATGTCGTTGCGCGTTACTTGGGAGAAAAGCTGCCGCATCGGTTTATCGATGGTAAACAAGGGTTTCTCAGAAGGCTATTCGGAGGAAGAAAATGAGTTTACTGGACTATTTCAGATCATCCAAACCTAAAACCGCTTCGCTGGCGAAAGAACGATTACAGATTCTGGTTGCGCATGAACGCAGCTACCGTAATCAACCTTCGTACCTGCCACAATTGCAGAAAGAACTGCTAGAGGTTATCCGGAAGTACGTGAACGTCGATCAGGATGCGATATCGGTTAACTTTGAACAAGACGAGAATCAGGAAACACTGGAGCTCAATATCGTATTGCCTGATTTTCAGCAAACGAACAAGACGATCAATAGTTAACAAAGCACACTCCATATCCGTTGGTAATTGCGCAATTGATATCTGCCCGTTTTTATATTGAATTACCAGCAAGCAAGTTCAGAATTCAGCCGTGGAAAATTATTCTGGGAATTCTGGCTAGTTGTATTTTTCCGCTATTCTCCGGCTGTCAGCTATTGCCCGTTCAAACGCAACCCGAAGCGGCCGTAACGACCATCCAGACAGAGCCTGTTGCGGGTGCGCATAACGCGGTCGCTCCTGATTTCAACATCCTGGGCAGAATCGCGATTCAAGACGAGAATCAAAGTTTTTCCGGCAGCTTCCGCTGGCAGCATCTGGCCGCCAGCGACGAAATTTTGTTATTCACACCGCTAGGCCAAGCGGTGGCGGAAATTTCCAAAGATCACGAAGGCGTGCGGCTGATCACTTCTAAATTGGAAGCTTTTTATGCCAACGATGTGGAAAGTTTGACGGAAGAAATTCTCGGCTGGCGCTTGCCGCTCAATGGTTTGCAGTACTGGATACAGGGCATGCACTCGCCCGCAAACGCGTCACAAAAGGATTTCGATCATAAAAATCAGATTATCGCGATCCGGCAAGATGGCTGGCACATTCACTATCAAGGCTTCACGGCGGCACAACCCAACGCCGCAGCGCTTCCCCGGGTGCTGAATTTAGTCTACCAGAAACTGAAAATCCGCCTGGTTGTCGATGACTGGAAAGTTGAATAACCGTTTCTGTCATTAAAGCATAAGCGCTCAATCCCATTTTTATGTTCACATTCCCCGCTCCTGCCAAGCTGAATCTTTTTCTACATGTCGTTGGCCGTAGACCGGATGGTTATCATTTGCTGCAAACCGTGTTCAGGTTTATTGATTTTTCCGATCAAATCAGTTTCAAGTTACGCGATGACGGTGTCATCAAACTGCACAATCCGATTGCCGGAGTACCGGAAGAAAAAGATTTGTGCGTCCGCGCCGCCAAACTGCTGCAACAGCAAACTGGAACCACACAGGGTGTGGATATCTTTTTGCAAAAACAGATCCCGATGGGCGGCGGCTTGGGCGGCGGGAGTTCCGATGCCGCCACCACACTGCTGGCACTGAATCACTTGTGGAAAGTGAATGTAAACCCGGAGCAATTGCTCGAATTAGGACTTCAACTGGGCGCCGATGTGCCGGTATTTATTTTTGGGCAAAATGCCTTCGCTGAAGGTGTCGGTGAAAAACTCGCCGCCATTGAACTGCCACCGGCATGGTATCTGGTTCTTGTGCCACCGGTGCAAGTATCGACCGCAGAGATTTTTACCAGTAAGGAATTGACACGCAACACGATACCCATCACAATACCGCCCTTTTCTGTCTGGCAAGGGCATAACGATTTAGAATTAGTCGTTTGCCGGGCATATCCTGAAGTGGCAAGATGCTTGGAGTGGCTAAAGCGGCTAGAAAATACTACAATAGCGGCGATGAGCGGTTCGGGCGCTTGTGTGTTCGCAGAATTTGCCACGGAACAAGCAGCACGGGCTGCATTTGAACAGATTCCAGACGATATGAAAGGGTTTGTCGCAAAAGGATTGGATTGTCATCCGATGCACAAAACCTTGAACTAAGAATTTAGGGGAGTCGCCAAGTGGTAAGGCACCGGATTTTGATTCCGGCATTCGTAGGTTCGATCCCTACCTCCCCTGCCAGTATTTGGCTTGGTAGTAACTCCGGAGAGGAGACTATTTCATTCATTCTGATTGAGAATGAATGCGGAATAAAACAAAACTGTGATCATCACAGCTGCTATTTAACCAGAGAAACCTTTACTCCCTTACCAGCTAGCTAGCGCAAAGAAATATAATGGCTTATGACAGTTTGATGGTCTTTACCGGAACTGCGAATCCCAAATTGGCGGAGGATGCTGTGAAGCATCTCAATATCCATCTGGGGCGCGCTACTGTCGGACGCTTCAGCGACGGTGAAGTCATGGTGGAAATTCTGGAGAATGTGCGCGGCAAGGATGTGTTTGTATTGCAATCCACCTGCGCGCCCACCAATGATAGCCTGATGGAGATAATGGTCATGGTGGATGCGTTGAAACGCGCATCGGCCAGCCGTATTACCGCAGCAATCCCCTATTTCGGTTACGCCCGTCAGGATAGACGGCCGCGCTCGGCGCGCGTGCCGATTACCGCCAAAGTGGTTGCCAATATGCTGACTACCGTCGGTATTGACCGGCTGCTCACGATGGATTTGCATTCGGATCAAATCCAGGGTTTTTTCGATATCCCGGTTGATAATATTTATGGCATGCCCATTTTGCTCGGCGATATCTGGAAACATAATTACCAGAATTTAATCGTGGTATCGCCGGATGTCGGCGGCGTTGTCCGCGCCCGCCATCTGGCAAAGCGCCTGGAATGCGATCTGGCCATCATCGACAAACGCCGCCCAAAACCCAACGAAGCAAAAGTCATGAACATCATCGGTGAAGTCAAAGACCGAACCTGTGTGATTATCGATGACATGGTGGATACCGCCA
The DNA here is from genome assembly GCF_009833085.1 of Nitrosomonas oligotropha. GTDB lineage: Bacteria > Pseudomonadota > Gammaproteobacteria > Burkholderiales > Nitrosomonadaceae > Nitrosomonas > Nitrosomonas oligotropha. Next base: position 26,194 of record NZ_QRBZ01000025.1, read on the forward strand.
ATACGCTGTGCCAGGCAGCCAATGCGTTAAAAGAGCACGGCGCGAAAGCCGTGATAGCGTATTCCACGCACGCGGTATTATCCGGTAATGCGGTGGACCGCATCCGGAATTCGGCGCTGGATAAGCTTGTGGTGACCGATACCATACCATTGCGCGAAGACGCGCTGGCGTGCGATCGCATTTGCCAGCTGAGCATCGCCAACCTGCTGGCGGAAACCATGTTACGCATCAGCAATGAAAGCTCTTTAAGCTCATTATTCATGGAATAGATTACGTTTTTTTAACCGGTTTGTTTGGTCGCGAACAAACCATCTTTATGGAGTATCACAATGAAAATAGAAATCAGCGCTGATAAGCGCACGTTGCAGGGAAAGGGTGCGAGCCGCCGCCTGCGTGGTTCCGGTAAAGTACCGGCAATCATTTATGGTGGTGATCAAGCAGCCCAATCGATTGAGATGGATCACAACGATCTGTATCACAAACTCAAGCTGGAAGCTTTTCACGCCTCCGTACTGTCGTTAAGTGTCGCAGGAAAAAAAGAACCTGTACTGCTGCGCGATATCCAGATGCATCCTTTCAAACAACAAGTACTGCACGTGGACTTTCAACGCGTCGACAAGAATAAGAAAATACACATGAAAGTGCCGTTGCACTTTATCAATGCCGAAGCTGCACCGGGTGTGAAAACCTCCGGCGGTATTGTTTCTCATATCTTGACGGAAGTGGACATCAGCTGTCTGCCTGATGATCTGCCTGAATTTATTTCAGTTGATCTGGCCGAACTCACTGCAGGGCACACGCTGCATTTGAGTGATCTGGTCATGCCTAAAGGTGTAGAAACCGTGGCGCTGGGCAAAGGTGAAAATCTGCCGGTAGCCACAATCGTCATTCCTCGCTCGGTATTGTCCGAAGAAGCCGGTGCTGAGGGTGCGGGCGCTGAGAAAAAGTAAGCTGAGTGACAACACACTGAGCTGTTCTGGAAATTGGACAAATCTGCCGGGGTTGCAATATACACCGGCAGATTTTTCGTTTCTGGGCATGCTCTCAGCAACCCGATAAATTCTCACAGAAGCCTGACATCATTTCATGAAACTTGTCGTCGGATTGGGTAATCCCGGCAGAGAGTACGCCGGAACGCGCCATAATGCCGGTTTTGAGTGGGTTGACCGGTTAGCGCATACGCTGCACGCCACGCTAAGACCGGAAGCCCGGTTTCATGGGCTGTGCGCGCAGGTGCGGGAGAAAGATAGCGACTTGTGGCTGCTGGAACCGCAAACCTTCATGAATCGAAGTGGGCAGTCGGTCGCGGCACTGTGTCAGTTTTACAAAATCCTGCCGGATCAAATCATCGTGGTGCACGATGAGCTGGATTTACTCCCGGGCATCGCCAAACTGAAAAAAGGCGGCGGTTTAGGCGGGCATAACGGTCTCAAGGATATCGCCGCCAAATTGGGCACGCAGGATTTCTGGCGGCTGCGCATCGGCATCGGTCATCCGGGCGACCGCAACGCCGTGGTCGGCTATGTGTTGCATCCACCGAGAAAAGAAGAAGCGCCGCTGATCGATGAAGCCATTCAAAAAAGCCTGGAAGTCTGGCCGCTCATCGCGCAAGGCGCTTGTGAAGCGGCGATGTTGAAACTGCACACCAAAGCATAAATTCCAGCAATAATTCATCACATTGTTATTTAACCCTTTTTAATGAGAAACCGGTCATGAGTCTGAAATGTGGAATCGTGGGTCTACCCAATGTCGGCAAATCCACCTTGTTTAATGCTTTGACCAAAGCAGGCATCGCGGCGGAAAACTATCCTTTTTGCACTATCGATCCGAATGTCGGCATTGTCGAAGTACCTGATCCGCGCCTGCAAAAACTCAGCGGCATCGTCAAGCCGCAAAAAATACAACCGGCCATCGTCGAATTCGTCGATATCGCCGGACTGGTCGCAGGCGCATCCAAAGGCGAAGGACTGGGCAACAAATTCCTCGCCAACATCCGCGAGACCGACGGCATCGTCAACATGGTGCGCTGTTTCAACGATGACAACGTCGTGCACGTTGCCGGTAAAGTCGACCCGGTCTCCGATATCGAAGTGATCCAAACGGAATTATCCCTGGCCGATCTCGCCACGGTGGAAAAAGCGCTGCTGCGCGAATCCAAGGTGGCCAAATCCGGCAACAAGGATGCAATCAAATTGTGCGCCTTGCTGGAACAAGTGCAAGCGCATCTTGATCAGGGCAAACCCGCCAGAACAATGGACTTGGATAAAGAGCAAAAACTCTTATTGCAGCCGCTGTGTTTATTGACCGCCAAACCGGCGATTTACGTCGCCAATGTCGACGACCACGGCTTTGAAAACAACCCGCTGCTCACCCGCGTGCAAGAATACGCCGCCCAGGAAGGTGCACCGGTCGTCGCCATCTGCGCCGCTCTTGAAGCGGAAATCGCGGAACTGTCCGACGAAGACAAAAAAATCTTCCTAGCCGACCTGAACCTCGAAGAACCCGGCCTCAACCGCCTGGTGCGCGCAGGCTATGAACTGCTCGGACTGCAAACCTACTTCACCGCCGGCGTCAAAGAAGTCCGCGCCTGGACCATCCACAAAGGCGACACCGCCCCGCAAGCAGCCGGTGTCATCCACACCGATTTTGAAAAAGGCTTCATCCGCGCCGAAGTCATCAGCTACGACGACTTCATCGCCTACAACGGCGAACAAGGCGCCAAAGAAGCCGGCAAAATGCGCCTCGAAGGCAAGGAATATGTCGTCAAGGATGGCGATGTGATGCATTTCCGTTTCAACGTCTGATTGATATGTCGCAAAAAATGAAAATTTGCGACATATTGAATTGACCTGTCGCTGTGGGCGACACAAACTGACAATGCGTTGCTAAGATACAAAAATTAAGCCCTATCCACCCGGCACTCAAAGGTATTCATTTTTTCCCTGAATTAGGTTTCGTTCTGCTGGATTTCGGATTTCCATCCATCAGAGTTTTGGTTGCTTTCAACACTCGATCAAAATCGGATTCGATCTTCTGTGTCCGGTTAAATTCCGCGTATTCGGATAAAGCCTTCTGATCAGCCTGCATCTTGCTTACACGGCCTTTATGTGTCAGCACTTCAAATTCATTAAAGCTTAAAAACTTGTCTACACTTTCGGTCATATCGGCCATGCTCATTTGAAGCCGGTTTTCAATGATGTTTTCGATATAGTCGAAAAAACTGGAAATGGTACGTTCTAATCGCTTGATTTCCGGTTCGGTCAAATAGTTCTTAGCGACCGTTACATCTGAGGCGAGGATACGGCCATGAGGTGCATTTTTCCAAGTAAGTAAGCCCATGTGAGGAGCAGCGCGATCAGCTTTCTGCAGAATGATCTCGGCTGCGGTCTGACCGGTAATGGCGTAGTGAAACTTGTTTTGCACCATGGCATAGAAGTTTTGCGTGATGTCCGATTTTGGATCGTAATCAATACTGCATTCGGCAAAGATATCAGTGATTTGCTGATAGATACGCCGCTCGCTGGCCCGGATAGAGCGGACCCGCTCGAGCAATTCTTGGAAATAATCTTCGCCGAAAACCCGCTTTCCCTGCTTTAACCGCTCATCATCCAGCACAAAGCCTTTACGAATATATTCTTTGAGGATCTGGGTTGCCCAGATGCGAAACTGGGTAGCGCGCTTGGAGCTCACACGATAGCCAACGGCAATAATGGCGTCAAGGCTGTAGTGTTTGAGCGTGCGCCGGACGGCCCGCCCACCCTCATTCTGAACTACCGAGAAATCCTCGGTAGTTGCCGATTCCTCCAGCTCGCCCTCAGCAAATATATTCTTAAGGTGTAAGTTGATATTGTCCGCGCTAGTCTGGAACAAATCGGCCATAAGGCGCTGGGTTAACCAAAGAGATTCAGCGTGGATGAGCACTCGTACATGTACATTTTCATCATCACCGGAATAAAGCAGAAAAGGAATCTCGGCACCTTCTGTGACCATGATGGGTTGTTTCTCTGCTGGAATCTTTTTTTCATTCATATACTTCCTCAGAATATACTTGTTCAATGCCGGTCAAGACACTGATGCCAATTCACTGTGCCAGGCTGCAAGACGTGCGGGTTCAAGCATCGCCGAGCACAGCACTTGATGCACTTCATGGTGGGGTTGGCTTGGCAACAAATCGGCTTGCCACTGCTGCACATAGGCTTGTACATCGGCAAGTGTGTGTCGTGTTTGTGCCTTCTTAACTCGGCATCGTTCCCGTCCACGAAGAATATCCTGCTGATTGGCATACTCCGCTTTGAATTCACGTGTCCAACGATCGGCAAGATTGAGCAACTGACTGAGATTATCCACCTTTGGTTGATCAGCCGTCTCGATAGCTGTGCATTTCACTGTTAATTCAGGCAGTACATAATCAAGGTGGAACTTTCCATTGGCAGAGCGGAAATAGGGATGAAACCAATCGTCGAAGCTGCCCGCGCTGTGCACGTCCTTCTCGCCTTTATTTGCCGTTGAATTACACTCGCCGCAGATGGGAAGCAGATTGTCGGCACAGACGCTGAGCAAAGGAAAGGCACTCTTGGCGATCCAGTGATCCACCTCGGGCGTCTGGCCCAGTAAACCGCCACACAGCACACACACTTCATGGGCGTTGGGATTAGGATTCTGACGATGTGCTTCACGGAAGGCCTGTACGAAATTCGCATAATTTATGCCTCCAATCGCTACTGGAGTTCCATCAAACAAGTACGGTAAGCCACTGCGAAAACCTTTTTCATAGAAAGCCATCATTAGCGGCTTGAATGCGCTCCATGCAGTTTCGGCTACAACTGGCTTTGTCGCTGGCCAAGCTATGGGATTAGGTTGAAATTGATCGGCTAATCTCGATACTGTCAATATCCAGCTTCGAAGCGCGTTCTTTTCATTTACCGGAGTACTTGCAATTTCATTCGCATGTGTAAGCAAAGCTTGCCCTGCATCAATACGCTGCAAGAAAGTCCACAACCATTCCGCCTCAATGTGACTTGGCATTCGAGCTTTCAGATTATCCGGAGTGATATCTACAACATGAACATTCTCCTCGCATAACCATAGTGAAAACTTCTGCATCAGCCGTTGGCACGCCGCCAATGCAGGAGAGCAGGAAACATAATGAATGGGCTTAAGCATTCCCGCTCCGCCACATATTCAACAAAGTGCGCAATTCGCTACGATAAAACCCGGACCCCATGCGCAAGATCAATTGTTCTAATTCCGCAATCTCTGCGGGTGTACCGGTAGCTTGGCGTAGTTTTTGTTCGATGAACTCCTGTGCGCGCTTGCCAATACTGTCATCGGCGTCAAAAACAGTCATCATTAAAGCACTGGGATCAGTGGCAAACGTTGAATCGGTAACACTGCGTATCCTCGATCCATTCGCCGTTTTCTCTACCATCACGATTTCGTTGCTGAATGCATCCGAGAGCATGATGGAAGAGTGTGTCGAAATCAGAACATCGTTGGCAGTATTGCCAATAGCATGATCAATGATGTCTACAATTTCACGCTTCCATCGATCATTGAAATGCGTTTCCGGTTCATCGAGTAGCAGCAACGCATCCTGCTGGCTTTCCAGCAAATGAAACAATGCCATGCGCCCCAATACCATCCGTTCGCCATCCGACAAATCCTCGTAGCGCAGCACGCCGATATCCTGTTCACTTGTATCTGTACCGGCTTCGGGAACTGGCTGGCGGCGCAAGCGCAACAGCACCTCGTCAAACAAGCCAGCTTGATTCAACTCCAGCAAGCGCTTGAACAAATCGAAAGGAGTGGCATTTTCGGCGCCACCAAGTAAAGCCCACAAGGCTTCACCTTGGGTGAAGCTTGTGCTCAGATCGACAGTGCGTGTTGAGGAATCTTCTAAATTGCATGCACCCTTCAGGTCGTAGATCAATAGCCGACGTACCTCGAAGGGATGCGGTTCAGCAATCACCTCACCGGCGCACAACCACCAGTCATGCGCGGTTTCGCATAGCTTGCGATCCCAGTTATCCGCTTGTAAACGGCTACGAAAACTCACCGACACCAGATGGTGCCAACCACCCCGTTCCAACAGTTCTTGTAGCGCATTCTTGTTATCGTTACGGGAAAGGAATTTGGCCATTGCAGCATCTACCTCGGTTCGCCCCGGGTAATCGGCTGTTTCTACAAAAGCTTGGGGTAACGCTACCGCCAGTAGCGCACATTTGAGCAAAGTGTCATCCAGTAGGATGGGACGGCGGAATAAATCGGAATCGAGCGGTGTCTGGCTCTGACTCACTCGTGCTGCACGGGAAGATTCTTGTCGTGCGGCTTCCAGTGCTATTTCTTGGGCATTGGTCCATCCTGCGGGGCGTTCATCGCCCAGAATTTCATCACTAGACTCAAACAAGCCCTGCGCATCCTGATTTCGGCTCCAAACCGAACGCCAGGGCTGGAGGTCGCCAGTGGTATAAGCCAGCACGGCCGAGGGTAATGCGATCTGCGGTGGAGTGCTGTCGCGTAACGGCCAGCTCCCAGGCACAATCAATGCGGAGAAGCCCGGCACTAAGGGTACGCCCTTTAGATTCAGGTACTCAATACAGGTATCAAACACTTCTTGGCCATTTCGGTCATCAAAGGCAAAACGCTCATGCATCCACAAACTGGCTTGCTGGCGGTTATCGGGACAATGCAACAGCAGCGTGCGATGATTAGGCGAACCACGCATTCCCAGCTCGTAAATCAGGCTGACTGGAAATGGCGGCACTCGCAGATCGGCCAGCGCCAGAAACACCTCGGCCACCGCGCGCAGCAGGTTCGACTTGCCGCTTCCATTGAGACCCACAACAAAACGAATGGCGCATTCACGCGCCAACGGCGAACCACTGGCAAAGCATATCTTGATATCCGTGATCGGCGGATAATTCTGCAAGTGCAGGTATCGCAGCCTCATGCAGAATCCTCCTGCTCTCCCAGCGCCTTGCGTAAGTTCTCCACATCGGCAAGGCGTGTGGATTCTTCCGGCCGCAACGGGCGGAACGCCTTCAGATATTCGCGCTCACCGGTTTCGAGGCTCTGCTTGGGTAACGTTACTTTGGCGATCAGACCCAAGGCCGCCAACTGACCGAGCGTGCGGCGGATACGATTGTTCAGTGTCGGACCGAAAGCTTGCAGTCGTTCGGCCACCTGCTCATCATCACAAAAACCGGCAAATACATCCGGATCTTCGGCCAGCAAAGGGTTTCCGGTTTGTTCGCAGTACTCAGAAAATGCAACCAACACCTGCCGCTGAAATTCGCTAAGCTCGCCGAGCAGCCAATGGCGTGCGGGGCGCACCGTAGCATCCGCTTGAGCCGTAACAGTGATCACTCCTTCGGCGCTTGCATTGATGATATTGGCGCCGCGCTGGCGTAACAGAGCATCGCGCGCATTTGCTGCATCAGCAACTTCGGTTGTGTGCTTGTCTCTCCAAACAGCTGTCAATTCACCAGACAGTGCGTAAACGCTCAATGCCTCACGCAGGCCATTTGCAATGCTTTCCGACTTGGCAATAAGTTGACGAAGCTCCCGAACTTGCAACCAGAAATCACGGAACCATTCCTGCTCAGCGATAGGGGGGACTGGCAACTTCACCTTGGTCAAGTTTTCGCCGCTCAGATTACTCTGACCGGCGGTTGTTCGAATGGCATTTCTCATTGCTGCTCGCCCATAGGCACTATTCAGGAATGCACTCAGATACTCTGGTAACAAACGTGTCGTATCGGTTCGCAAGCGAATTAAATACGACGCATAGACCATGGCAAATTTGGCTATGTCTTCAGTTATGGGTGCAGAGCGACCAACATAGTCAGGATTGCCGTTAGAACGAACAATCAACACATCTGCAGAAGTTAGGCTCAGGCGTTTCAGTTCAATCTGCGTGAGATCGACATACTTCAAGTCCTCGGTGTCGACTTCACCTCCCATCACATTCGGGATGCGAAGAACCGCGACACCCGATTCAGCAGTGGCATCCGCTGAAACTGACGTGCCATATCGGGCCTCCACCAAGGTTCCGAGTTGCTCCCACTCAGGCTTCGCACTAGAGAGTACCAAGCGATCCAGAGCCGACTTGATCACCAAGTCGAGTTGCAAGCGTCTTAATTGCTGATTCTGGGCTGCCTCCGCCTGCCGCAGCACATCGACAATGCGCTGTTGTTCGGGGAGTGTAGGAAGAGGGATCTTGAATGATGCGAGCGCGCTAGTCTCAATGCCCGCTTGACTGATCCATCGTTTTGCCCGAGTCTTGGAATATCCTATCGCCCACAACTGGTGCAGGTAACTGGCCAGATATTCCGGTATCACCAGTTCGCGCTGCACCCGCAGTCGCGTCATATGATTAGAAAAAACATATTCGCCTTCTTGATCAAACACGGCGGTCTTGCCTACCCATTCCTCGCTGTTTGTGTTGTTGAAGATGACGTCACCCTTTTTCAAGGTATATCGTTCTCCTTCCTTTACACTGGCCGATATGTGTTTAATCCCTTCGAAGGTAATTTTTCCATCTGGCGAAACGTTGTGTGTGCGAATTTGTGGTGTCGTACCCTCATCTTCTTCGCCAGGCTTTTGTGCAAAACCTGGCTGCAGATCAATAACGATATTGCCAACGGTCGTTTCTCGCCAGCTTTCTGGCAATTTCATTCCCGCCCCTCCACCATCGCCAGCAACGTGTCCAGTTCGCTGATAATCTGCTGTTCGGTGGCCTTAAGCTCGCCAATCAACTCGGCTACACTCTTGTCGCTCTTGAGCTGAGTGAAGTCGAACGGTTTGTATTGCCCGGCGGACAAGTTCCAGCCACGGGCTTCGATACAGTCCGGGTCGAGCAGATCGTCTTTGAGCACACCTTTCTCGTCATATAAGCTATTCGTTAGCATCGCCTCAACATAATCACGGCGTACCAAACCATCGGCATCATGCGAACCGATCAGTTTGCCGTCGTCTGATTGCCATTCGTCGTTGCGCATCCATGCGCGCACGGGCACCACCCAGTGCTTGGCGGCTTTCAGTTCGGTAAGCTGATCGATAGCGAGACTGCGAAGTGTAACGTCGAAACCGTCGAGCTTAGCGACTTCACGCGCGCAAATTTCGATACGTTCGATGATGTCAAAATCGACTGGAGAATAACTGGTGAACGGCACAGTCTGAGGATTCGTAGCAGCATTTTCATGAAAAACAAGCCCCTCTGCCAATGCATTTTTAGTCAGATCTTTCCAGAATGGCAATGCTGGCGAGTCTTCTGGCTCGAAGAAACTTTGCACATTCTTTGTCGCACGGTTGAACTCTTGCAGTGGCATTTTGATGGCTTTCTGCCATTGACTTCGAAGCTGTTCTTTGGTCATAGTCTGATTGACTTGCCATTGATCCAAGACCGATCTGGCTGAGGCAGCAAAATAATGCACGATGGTGTCTCGTAGATATTTGCCGTAATCCCTACGTACCTGCGCCTCGGCCTCTTTCGGACCGGCCGGTAATTCAGCAAATAACTCATGGATACCCCATACCTTGCCATCCCACATTCTGGTATCAGGTAAATTCGCAAAGGCTGCACCCGCCGGTGTAAGCTCTTCACCAGTATCGCGCAGCAAGGCTTGGCGCCAACGCTCGTTACGAAAACTCGGTTGCAGCAGGGTTTTTTCATGCCGCTGCGCACCTTCGCGGCCGTGGATCCGCCAGCTCTTAAACTTTTCCAGTCCATCCCACAAATCGTTGCGCTGGCCAGGCCGGGGATTGCGCTTGGCGTCGAGCGAGTAACCGTCTTCTTCCACTTCGTAAAACCAGACGTACTCGGTGCGAGGCGCAATATTGCCGGTGAAAGTTTGCTTGTCGTCGCGGCGGGTCTCCTTGCGGAAAACGAGAATAGAAGTTTTAACGCCGGTATAAGGCTGAAACACACCACCGGGCAAGGAAATCACGCCTTCGACCACGTGCTCGGTAAGCAGCTCGCGGCGCAGACGCATGTGTGCATCGGTATTGCCGAACAGCACACCTTCTGGAATGATGACCGCACAGCGTCCGCCCACTCGCAGCAGATCGAGCATTAACCAGAGAAACAATAGCTCGCTTTTATTAGTCAGCGCGTCCTCTTTTTTCTTGCCTTTATCAGCAGCGCGAGGGAAAAGCTTGCTGTCTTTTTCCAGATCGTTGCTATCCACCGTGCCCGTAAAAGGCGGATTGGCGAGCACGAAGTCGTAGCGTTCTGATGTCAACAGCTCGGTCGAGCGTTTAGAGGGGTCGCGCTTGGATAGGCTATCCGCTTGATACAGGTGAGGGTTATGGATGTCGTGCAATACCAGATTCATCCAGCCGATTCGTGCCATGGTGCGGTCATTATCAAGACCTACAAAATTGGCACCCTGGTGAATCGCAGCGTATTGCTCGGGTGTGGCTGCGGCACCATCGGTGCGGTGCGGGGTGCCGTCCCATTCCAACACCAGGTTCTCTTGGGCTGAGTACTTGCGCATCATCGATCCGGCAGCGGGTACTGAACAAAAATCCGCCAGTACCCGCTGCCGGATCGATGATGCGCTGGCCCGGCTCGGGATCAAGCAGTTCGACCATGAAGCGGATTAGATGACGAGGTGTGCGGAACTGACCGTTCTTACCGGCCGTAGCCATTTCGCTGAGCAGATATTCAAAAGTGTCGCCCATGATGTCCTGGGCAGCGGAACCTTCACCGGCGCGGGCAAACAGTTGGTCAATGGCATCGATGGCATCGCTCAGCACCTTGCCCTTGTTGGGATCAAGCTGAAAGTAGGCATCCGCCATGCGGTTGTTGAGACTGGCCAGTTCGGTATCATCTTCATTGCTTGCCAAGCGCTGATCTATGGTGCGCAACCAAGGAAAAACCTTATCAATGAGATGCACTGGATTAGTTTTTTCCTGCCGGATATAGCTCCACCGGCAACTGGAAGCATCTAGCTTTTCTCGAAGCGCGGCCTTGTCCTTTTCGGGTGCTGCTTGAATCTGAGCCTCCTCGTCCGGGGTCAGTGCATAAATTGATCGCAGGCCTCGGTCGGCTCTTTTCGTGTCGATATCTTCTAAACGCTTGAGAAAGAGCAGGTAAGTGATTTGCTCTACGGCCACCAATGGGTTGGTGAGGCCAGCTGCCCAGAAACGATTCCAGAGTTCATCGACTTTTTTCTTGATATGTGGCGCAAGCATTCAGTTTTTCCTTTTAGCGGTCATACAGCTTCATCCAGCCAATGGTTGGCGAGATTAACAAGTTCTTCGATGTCCTGCGGCGGAAATAGCGACTCCACGCTGCCAACGCGCGACAGTGGCGGTTCACTGAGTGCCGCGCGGCTGATGCGTCCATGGCGGAGTACCGCTGCTTTTACCGCTCGCAAGTAGTTCAATTGGTTAGCACGCAGATAACCATGCGCGGCGATGAATGCGTCAAATGCTTCATTAATGCGCTGTTCACGGTTGGGCAACTGTGTGCTTTCACAGAGAATATGGCGCAGGAAGTCCGCCAGCGAAGCGGCAGGCGCTTCGAAAGCCTTACGCAAGATGTCTTCGGTAACGAACAGATCAGCCTGATTCAGCGTTTCGCTGATGCGTTCCAACTCTTCATCAGTCAAGTTCTCCCCGTTTTTGAGTTTGGCTAACTCGGGCAGTTGATCGGCCAAACGACGCACCAGCGCCTCTACCTGCTCGCGATAGCTTTCGGCAAACGCACCTTCACCGGTGGGGCCATAGATAATCCAACTACGCTGAGTGATGCTATCCGGGAGGTTGATCTCGATGGTGTTCCCCGGCGTGCTAGTGCGATAGCGCATCAAGGGGGCGAATATGGTTTGTAGTGTCATTAGTCGTGGCATGTCCAGATGCTGCCAGAAACCGATTGAGCACATCCATGCGCGTTGTTCGGCGACGCGCTGCACTTCGGGGATGTTATCGGCTAAGCCGGTAATGGCTTTTTGGATGTATTCGCGGATATTGGCTTGCTCGTCAGCATCTCCGTTGAGCCAGGCCACGGTAAGGCGCTCGCACCAAATGTGAAATTGAAGCTCATCCAGGCCCGTCAAGGGTGCGAGCTGCATCAATGGCGCAATAGCCTTGGAAAGATGTTGCAGCATACTTTGTTCAGGTGCAGGCCATTGCTGCGCTAGCGCATCAAGCTCATTCCAATGCGGGCGTACGTTGATACTTTGCCGAGGCAAAGCTTGTAACATGGCGCGCAATTCATCAATGGCAGCTTGTGTGTCTTGCTTCTGAGCATACAGGAGCTGCCATTTTTCGAGTCGTAGTCGAAATAAACGGACGGGTAACGGCTCGCTGGGGTGATCAATCTCACCGTCGGGCTTTAGCTTGAAGTAGGCAAAGTTTTTCCAGTAATCAATAATCAAAAAATCTTTTTTTATCTCACCTGAAGCTTTATCCGTGTGCAACCGGGTGCCGCGACCGATCATCTGCCAAAACTTGACCTTGCTAAATACCGGTTTGGCAAAGACCAAGTTTTGAATGGCGGGAATATCCACGCCGGTATCCAGCATGTCAACCGAGATAGCGACACGTGGCATGGTTTTGTATTTGAAATCATCCAGCGTAGCGTCGGCACGCTCCATATGACTATCGATGATTTCAGCCATGCCTTGCCGCTGTAGCTCGGGGTAAAGGCGGTTGAAACTTTCGTACAAACGTTTGGCGTGAGCGTGACTAACAGCAAAGATAATCGATTTGTGCGGCAGACCGCGAATATCTTTTCGGCTCTTGTCCATAAACTCGCGCACCATGGCATCGTTAGTGCCATGATTGATAATGCCTTTCTCAATATCGCTGCCATCGAAGTTAAGTTCATCGAGTTCCACTCCTTGATCGCGCGCCATTTGCTTTAAGGGTTCGGGCAAAGCATCGCCTTGAATGCCTTGAAGTTGAAAGTTAGTTTGCACATCCAACACACGATAGTTCACCAGGTTCTTATCGGCGACAGCCTGTTCGTAGCTGTAGTAGTAGCTGGGAACGCCATCACCACAATCAAATAATTCGAAAGTATTGTGATCGATGTAGTCCGTCGGTGTGGCTGTCAAGCCGAGCTGAATGGCATCGAAGTGATCAAAAATGGCTTTGTAGCGCTGATAAATGGAACGGTGGCTTTCATCGGCAACGATCAAGTCGTAATAACCGACCGATAGACGGGAGTACACTTGCATCATGCTCGGATAGGTAGAAAACTGAATACGCGCACCGGAAGTTTCACCGGCTTCAATGCGTGCAAGGCTTTCGTTAGGTAGGTGGAATTTGAATTCTGACATTGCCTGCCGAACCAATTCACGGCGATCAGCCAAAAACAGTACGCGTTGCACGCGCTTGGCGCGCAGCAAGTTATCCACCAATGCAATGGTGGTTCGTGTCTTGCCTGTACCGGTAGCCATTACCAATAGGAATTTGCGCTTAGCGGCGTCAATTCCTTCCGTTACTCGGCGTATCGCTTCGTTTTGATAATCACGGCCAGCGATTTCTGCATTGATCGTTACGTCCTTAAGCGACTGGGCATATTGCCGCTGGTGGCGCAGGCGTTCAAGGTCATCACGTGTATAAAAACCTGCTACTTTTCTAGGGGCATAGCGCTCTCGATCCCAAAATTGAATTTCTTTACCATTAGTAAGAAATATAAATGGATCTAGATCAAACTTTGTTTTGATTGCATCTGCGTAATCGGCCGCTTGACGTTTTCCAGAAAGCTCATCCCGGGATGAGCGTTTCGCTTCAACTAAAGCAATTGGTTTGCCATCCGATCCAAGCAACACGTAATCTGCAAACTGATCATTTCGATAAGTGCTATCCGGTTGGGCAGCTTTGAGCAAAAACTCTTCGAGGAGCGTAAACCGGCTACGAGACCAGCCTGCTTGTGCGAGCTGTGAATCAATAAAGTCTGCTCGCGTTCGGGCTTCATTTAGGTTTGATTGAATCATTGATTGCTTCACTAGAGTAATAACAGAAGGCTGGTTTTATATCGATTACCCATTTATTCCTCCATTTAACTCAATGCTGCAATAAATTAAGTTGCTAGTAAAGCGTTGGTTCTCAAGTCGCCACAATCACCCTTACGGCATCGAGCCGCAGATTGCTGGATTTCTTCGTCGCGCACATTCGGGTTGACTTGTTGCAGTGCTTTGAAGCATTCGATTTCCGGGTTGAAGCAAACCCACTCGATTCCCGCCTGTGCGGGAATGACGGATAGGTGCGCCACGATAACGCTACTGATGCCGGGAGTGCGCCGCATCCTTGAGCAACACCGCTTTGCTATATTGCAGGAATTCGTCCAGATGGTTTTCTATCACCGCTACAGTGATGGATAATTGCAGCGCCTGATAATCATGCACCGCGATGTTGCGAAACCCCACCATGCGCTTGAGTTTTTCTGCCAAGACCAGATCAATCCAGCCCGCCTGCGCCAGCAGCGTAAACACATCGCGCGCACTTTGCGGAATACCCAGCCGTTCACGCCGGATCAAGTGCTGCCCCATATCCAGTGCCGCTTCGCAGGCGCGTTGAATGTTCAGAATAGCAGCATCCTGCCGTGTGGGATTCCCGGCAAATGTGGCGGGGTCAGCCGCATATTCCTCACGCGCGCGCAGCACACATCGCTCAATGGTGGCGGCTTTGTTGAGCAAGACATCATCGGCCATACACGCTCCCCCGGTGTTGAATGTCATCGATCAGTGCATTGCGGGCCTCATCCAGCGCGGTCTTTTCGCTCAGAATGGCCACTTCATAAAGCGCCGCCTGACCATCTTTTTGCCACCAGCGCTCGCCCGTGATGATAATTTGGTATTGCATGACCGTCGATGCCGCCCGCAGATCGAGTAAGTCCACCGCGCAACCCACATCATCGGCTAATCCCCCGGCCAGATCGAACATCAGCAGTGGGTCGGCATAACCAGGCACCAACACCGCCAGATCCAGATCGCTTTCAGCGCTGGCAAGGCCTTGAATGCGGCTGCCAAAGGCATACAGCGCCAGCAGACCGGGTAAGCGGTTTTGCACTCGCTTCACAATGATTTCTTTGTTCACGCGGCCTCCTGATTTCAAGGATTAGGACAGATTCTGGCGTGTATCATACCTTCTCACTACTGATTTCACTGCTTTTTTCGTTATTTCCGAGCTACCGGATGGCTTCACGTCGCCACAATCACCCTTACCGCATCGAGCCGCAGATTACTGGATTTCAGCGCAGCGGTCAGTTGCTGCAATTGTTGCTCAAAAAATTCAATTTCTTCGTTGCGTACGTTCGGATTGACTTGCTGTAACGCTTTGAGGCGTTCGATTTCCGGGGTGAAGGTTTGCTGGATGCGCGCTTCGGCTGCGGCGATGAGTTGCGGGGCTTGCGCGCTGGCTTGTTGTTCGCTGGTGGTTAACAGCTCGCGGATGGCGTCTTCTTTCAGTTGGATTACTTGTTTGGCGATGCCGGTTGCGACCGGTTGCAGGTGTTGGTTGACCGAGTCGTGATCCAGGAACGGGTAGTCGCCGCTGCCGTGTTCGTCCAGCACAATGCGGATTACGGCGGGCGGCAGGTAGCGGTTGCTTTGCTGCACGTTGTGTCCACTGGCTTCGAGCACAAACAGGGTTTCCAGCAGCAAGGTGCCGGGTTGCACGCGTTTGTGTTTCAGCATGGCCACTACGGCATTGCCGTTTTCATGGCTCAGAATCCGTTCCATGGCGTGCGTGACCATCGGGTGTTCCCACGTCAGGAAATGCATATCCTCGTTGGCCAGCGCCACTTCGCGCGCGTAGGTGATGACCGAGCCTTCGTCCTGCAAGCCGGGAAACGGCATGCTCATGTGTTCGCTCGGTTCGATCAGAAAGCTGCCGCTGCGGTGGTCTTCGATGTGCACGCCGCAGCAATCGAATACCGTTTCCATGTACTGCGGCAGCAGCGGATCGTTATCCTGCGTGCGCGCGGCTTGTGTGAGCTGTTCCGCTGCGATGGGCCGGAACGAATTGTATTCCAGCAGCTTGTCGCGCCCGCGGTCGAGCGCTTCGTTCAATTCCCGATGCGCCGTTTGCGTGACGCCGATCAATCCGGCCAGTATTTCGGCCTGGGTTTGGCGTTGATGCAGCGCGGCGATGAGTTGCTCTTCGACTTTGACAAATACCGTTTGACCGGCCGGGCAGGTTTTCTCGAACGCATTCAAGCCTTCGTGATACCAATGGAACATCACCGCCAGCGCGCTGTTTTCCAAATAGGGCACGTGGATTTGGATGGTGTCGGTCTGGCCGATGCGGTCCAGGCGGCCGATGCGCTGCTCGAGCAGATCGGGATTGAGCGGCAGGTCAAACAGCACCAGATGATGGGCGAACTGGAAATTGCGGCCTTCGCTGCCGATTTCCGAGCAGATCAGCACTTGGCCGCCGGTTTCCTTGTCGGCAAAGAACGCTGCGGCGCGGTCGCGCTCGATCAGGCTCATACTTTCGTGAAACACCGGAATGAACTGGCCGGTTTTTTCTTTCAGCGCTTGCGCCAGATCGCGCGCGGTTTGGGCATTGGCGGCGATGACCAGCACTTTCTCCGGTTTCACCCGCTTGAGCGTGGCGATCAACCAGTTCACGCGCGGGTCGATTTCGCTCCAATACGGCTGATCGTCTTCGCATCGCACCTGATAGATCAATTCCGGGCATAGCAGTAATTGCGGTTTGGATAATGACGTGGTTTCAAACGTTAGCAGGAATGGCAGGTATTCCGCCGGTAGCGGCAGCGGATTGGCAACCAGCTTGCGTGACGGAAATCCTTTGACCGCCGCGCGCGTGTTGCGGAACAGAATGCGTCCGGTGCCATGCCGGTCGAGCAAGGATTCCGCGAGTTTATTCCGGGCTTGCTGGTCTTGCAGTTCCGCCAGCAGTGCTTGGGCTTGCGCCGGGTCCAGCGTGTCCGCGATCAATTGGCGAGTGTCTCCGGTCAACTCTTTTCCTTCGAGCAACGCTTCGACGGCGCGGGCGATGGGTTCGTACGACTGCTCTTCGGTGACAAATGCGGAAAAACTGCTGAAACGGTGCGGGTCGAGCAGGCGCAGGCGGGCGTAGTGGCTGGCTTTACCCAGTTGTTCCGGCGTTGCGGTCAGTAGCAGCACGCCCGGAGTGCGCGCCGCCAGTTGCTCGATCATGGCGTATTGCGGGCTTGCGGCTTGCGGCGACCAGTGCAAATGATGCGCTTCGTCAACCACCAGCAAATCCCAGCGGCCTTCCAGCGCTTGCTGAAAACGCTGCGGATTTTGCCGCAGAAAATGCAGACTGCACAGCACCAGTTGCTCGCTGTGAAACGGATTTTCGGCGTTTTCACTTTCTTTGCCGTTGCCGTCTTCCTCATCTTCATCGTCTTCATCGCTTGCTTCCAGCGACAAACAACGTTCTTCGTCGAAGATGCTGAATTGCAGATTGAAACGCCGCAGCATTTCCACCAGCCATTGGTGGATCAAGGTTTCCGGCACCACGATGAGCACGCGCTTGGCGCGCTCGGTGAGCAATTGCTGGTGCAAAATCAGACCGGCTTCGATGGTTTTGCCCAAGCCGACTTCATCGGCCAGCAGCACGCGCGGTGCAAAACGGCGGCCCACTTCGCGGGCAATATAGAGTTGGTGCGGAATCAGGCTGGTGCGCGTGCCCACCAGTCCATACAGTGGCGCGTTTGCCAGCCGGTTGCGGTTCAGCAGTGTTTGATAGCGGATGCGAAACCATTTGTCCTGGTCGAATTGGCCGGTGAATAAGCGCGCGGACGGGCGGTTCAATTGTACTTGTGCTGCCAGCCGGTTTTCCGCCAGCTCAACCTGGCTGCCGTCTGCGCGGGTACCGGTATAAACAATCAATCCGTCGCGTTCGATCAGGCCGGTGACTTTGATGGCGGCGCCATCCTGACCGCTGACGGTATCGCCCGGTTTAAAGATTACCCGCGTTAACGGCGCCGATTGTTTGGCGTATGAACGGGTTTCACCGGTCGCTTTAAACAGAATGGTGACAATCCGGTGTTCGACGGTCTGCACCGTGCCTAATCCCAGTTGCAGATCGACATCGCAGATCCAACGCTGGCCTGGCTTAAAATCTTGCATGCGTTACTTTGTGAGTGGTCGGAAAGGAGCAGTATAGTAATGGAATGCGAAGAAAAAGTTACTACTTCTTGTGTCTGTTGATATTCAATGCGGAAAATCGAAACGAAGAGCGCGGATTTTTTATCCGCGAATACAATCCAGTGAATGCGGAAAAAATTAACCGGTTAACTTCCTGAAGTCAGGAAAATTAACCGGTTGTTTGAAATACAAACTAGGTGTTAACTGCTTAACATCACTAGTGTGTCTTAGAAGTTCAGGAACAAGCTGGCTACAAAGTTATGCATCATTTGATCCGGACGTTTGCTATGCGGTCTGTTGATGAATTGGTTCATGTAACCCATTTCAACGGTCGCATATTGATTGATTTTGTAACCCAATCCAACGAATGCCCGGTTCTGATCGTAGCCGCGGGAAATAAAGCCCGGATTGTTGTCAATCGTCGTCATGGCAATAAACAACTCGCTTTGAACGATGAAACTTAAATTCGGATTGACTTGGGGCAATGGAACTGCCAATTTGACCAATTGACGGAACCGGTGCGCTACATCGTTTGCACCTGGAAGCGGTGCGTTATGATCAAAGAAACGTTGCTCGAAACGGCTACGCGCTGATAACCGGCCGAATGAAAAATTATCCGCCCAGGTTACTTGCTCCCAAATACGGTGTTCGTTGAATGGATGGCCTGACTTCAATGCTAAAGGTTCAGCAGTCGGCGCCCAAGCATAACCTGCCCACACAACGATTTTGTCGGTTACCGCATAACCTAAACCCGGACGGATCAGTGATTGCGAAAATTGCGTAGCATCATTACCAAACCGGCCTTGTCCTTCCATCCACCATCTGAATTTTTTCAATTCGGCATTTTGCGGATTGACGAAACCAAAATTACCTTGTGAGAAAACACCTCCCCACACTTCAAAATCTTCTACGGTCTTGTCAGCGGCAGCTGGATTGCTCAGCGACAGGCCAAGTGCGGACAACAAAATAACAGTACTTATCTTTTTAAACATGCAATCTCCCTATTAATGCAATGTGAATTTACTAAACTATTTGCTAACGTTCTGTTACCAATAAAAAACTCTACTACGCGCAACTGCTTTTTATTATATTGATGATAGCGGGTTGCTAACTTCATTTTTTTAGCATAACACTTGATTTTTTGTAAAAAAGAATCTTTGTCGCTCTTTTACTACAGTGCTGCGCACAGTAGCATAGTAAATGTTAAAAAATTGTTAAGAGTTACACTTAACGCAAATGATGCTATTGTCATTAATTGTTATTAATATTGAAGAGCCTAAATTAATAATAATTAAGAACTGCTGCGCACAATAACATGGGAAATGTTAAGAAATTGTTAAGAATTACACTTAATGTTAACAATGCTATTGAAACCGAGGTCATAATCAGCTTGGCCGCTTCAGCAAATATGCGCTATTCCATTGATTGCATTTGATTTATAAATAATGCTAAGTGCGCTTGTTGACACCGGATAACCTTGGGATGCTAGGAAACTGTCTTAAAACATTTGTTTGGCAAGCTGTTATGATACTGGGTATGGTTGGTCTTCTAAAGCGCGGAGCTGATAAATTTTATAAGCAACCAAGTAGGGATCGGGATTACTCCCGGTATTTTGATTGAACTAAGTAAACTGGAGTCAGGGAATGAAAAAATTAAATTTCGCATTAACGATAGCGGCGCTATTCATTTTAGCCGGCTGTGGCGCAAGCAAAGACTATGCTCCGCCAGCAGATGCATCCGGAGAAACGATTTTTAGCTCTGCTTGTACAGAATGCCACAAGCCTTTAAGCGCTAATGTGGCAATGGTATTAAGCGAAAAAGTGGCCAATAAGGATGCAATTATCAAGAAATTTCAATCGGGCAGCATGAGAATGCCGGCATTTAAGAATATTCAGGGTGAATCCGCCGACCGTTTGGCTGAATATATTTTGACGAATAGCCAAGTCAAATAATTCTGACTACCTGAGAGTCCAACGATTCTCAGGTAAATTTCACATAGGTATCGAGCGGTTTTTATGGCGCTGCACAGCGCGCAGATACTTGTCAAAAACCGCGCAAATACTGCTCATCAATAATTGTCCCTTGGGCGTCACTGTAATTTCCTGATCGTTGAGCGTGACCAAGCCTGCTTGTTCATAAACAATAAGTTCTGCTAATTCCGTAGCAAAATAGTTTTTGAATTCGATGGGAAAATACGCCTCCACCGACTCATAAGAAAGCACGGAATGACAAATAAGCGCTTGCATGACAGAGCGCCGGATCAAATCGTCGGGAGTTAATTCGATGCCGCGTTTGATTGGCAGAATATTGTGTTCCAGTTTGCTGTAGTACTGCAAAAGATCGCAATCATTTTGACTTAAAGCCGGACCAATGCTGCCGATTGCCGAAACTCCCAATGCGACGCGATAGCTGTCAGGATAGATCGAATAACCTTGCAGGCCGTAGTAAAGCCTGCCTTGACGTTGTGCAACGATCAGTTGATCATCGTTTTTGGCAAACAGATTCATGCCGATGTGCAGGTATCCTGCCGCCGTTAAACGGGCAATCGCAAGCAAAAGCATTTCTAGTCCGGTTTCTATATCAGGTAAATCTTCCGGATTAATATTTTGTTGCGGCTTAAATTTTTCTGGCAGGTGCTGGTAATTTAATAAGTTAATTTGATCCGGGTCGGCCGTTATGATTTTTCCCAGCGTGTACTCAAACTTTTTTACAGTTTGCTTGGGTAATCCATAAATCAATTCCGTTCTTATTGTTTTAAAGCCCGCTTGCTGAGCGTCACGGATTGCAAGCAACGTGGCATTCTCTGTCTGAACGCGATGGACGGATTGTTGCACATGATCATCAAAATCCTGAACACCGATAATCGCGCAATTAAAACCTATTTCCTTCAAAGCTTGCATGGATAGATGAGGCATTTGCCGCGAATCGATTTCGATTGAGAATTCACCGTCTTTTATCAGGTTAAAATTTTGCTGGATTGCTTTTAAGATGCTGCCTAGCTGAGTGTCATTCAGCAGCGTCGGTGTGCCCCCTCCAAAATATAGCTGTTCAAGCTTCGGGTCTTCTTTGAAAAACTGCGCTTGTAGTTTTATTTCACGCGATAAGTAATCGAGATAGGTCGATATGCCGTCATTTTTGTCGGCGATGATCTGATTGAATTGACAGTAAAAACATAAAGAACGGCAAAAAGGGATATGCACATATAACGATATTGGCCGACGGAAGTGTCCCGATTTGCAATTGTTCAACCATGTGGAATAGGTGCGCGCATCAAACGTTTCGACAAAGTAATCCGTTTCCGGGTACAAACGATAATCAGCATTGTAAACACCGAACTTGCGAATGAGATCTGAGCTGATTTGAAGCAAATCAGTAGATGAATCCGAATATCTTAGTGGATGCACTGGGAATCTCATTTTGTGAAGAATCTTGCCCGAAGAGATCTGCATTGATATGCCATCAATTACTGGTTTTCATGGCCAAACATGTTGTGTTGTATGCGATCGATCTAAAAAAGAATATCCACTCCTCCCGCCAATATCGTAGAATTATGTTGCGGGTTTGAAATGTTAATTTTGATTCAGATCAATTAAAGCGTTGAAATGTAGTTCCCTATTTGGAAAACACTTTGCTTATCGATACATCGCTACATCATCTCGATATCTCGCACATTCGTTCCAGCTGCGCTACTTGCAGTTTGCGGGAGCTTTGCTTACCTGTCGGTCTTAATGATCAGGAAATCCAGGTTCTGGGTGATGTCGTCAGTCATAAACGGAAAATTCAGCGAGGCGGCTATTTGCATCGTAGCGGCTCGCAGTTTCAATCCTTGTTTGCCATTCGCAGCGGATTCTTAAAGACCTGCGTGCTGGAGGAAGATGGACGTCAGCAAGTGACCGGTTTTCACATGACGGGTGAGCTGCTGGGTTTGGATGCCATCAGTACGGACACTCATACCTGCGATGCGATAGCGCTTGAGGATAGCGAAGTGTGTGAAATTCCCTTCGCCAAGCTGGAAGAGATTAGCCGCACCATCCCCTCTCTCATGCGTCATTTCCATAAAATCATGAGCCGTGAAATCGTGCGCGACCATGGTGTAATGCTGCTGCTCGGCAGTATGAAGGCGGAAGAACGTTTGGCATCTTTTCTGCTCAATTTGTCGCGTCGCTTTTTAATGCGCGGTTACTCCGAGTCCGAATTCAATCTCCGCATGACGCGCGAGGAAATTGGCAGCTATCTTGGTCTCAAATTAGAGACTGTCAGCCGAGCGTTTTCAAAACTGCAAGACGAAAATATCATTACTGTGGATAATAAACACATACAAATAAATGATATTGCCCGCTTAAGATTGAAAATGGGAAACTCGTCCTGTATCACTTAACGGTGATAGCCGCTAAAAAGCCTTAAATCTTTAACGATTACTAGCATAGTGCGACGCTGGAAAAGTGCTTGTTGCACATCCGTAATAATTACCTGCGTTATTCTGTTTCTCTGTCAGCTTGAGTAAGCCAAGGAAAATGCTATATAATACGGCCATAATTTAACGGTCGATGCGGTAGCGCATGAAACACCCGTTGAATTAAATACACACATTCGCTCTTAATTCTGAATTATTAAAGCGAATGGAGGCTCAATCCATAAGGAGAAATTTATGTCAGTAACTATGCGTCAAATGCTGGAAGCAGGTGTTCATTTTGGTCATCAAACCCGCTTCTGGAATCCCAAAATGGCCCCCTATATCTTCGGCCATCGCAATAAAATTCACATCATCAATCTCGAAAAAACGTTGGTGATGTATGAAGAAGCCATGAAATATGTGCGTCAACTATCAGCAAACAAGGGTGTTATTTTATTTGTCGGCACTAAACGCCAGGCGCGCGACATTGTGCGCGAGGAAGCCCAGCGTTGCGGATCACCTTACGTAGATCAACGCTGGTTAGGCGGAATGCTGACTAATTTCAAAACCATCAAGCTATCTATCAAGCGTTTACAAGAAATGGAAGTAATGACACAAGATGGAACGCTGGATAAGCTTGTAAAAAAAGAAGCGCTCGATCTTCAGCGCGAATTGGATAAACTCAATAGCAGTCTGGGCGGCATCAAGGATATGAAAGGATTGCCGGATGCGTTATTTGTCATCGATGTGGGCTATCAAAAAGGCGCGATTACAGAAGCCAGAAAGCTCGGTATTCCTGTTATCGGTGTCGTTGATACCAATCATAATCCCGATAATTTACAGTACATTATCCCTGGAAATGACGATTCGAGCCGGGCAATACGCTTATATGCGCGCGGTGTAGCCGATGCGATTCTGGAAGGACGTAATCAATCGATTCAAGAAATCGTTGAGATGAGTGCAGAGGCCGGGCAAAGTTAAGAAATTTGCATTTTTCGATAGCTGCAGCACGTGCAGCAGTTATCGATTGGGTATCAAATACCATTGAACTGTTTCAAGGTAAGGCTTATCAACCTGTGGCGGATTTGTTGAAGATTATTTAATTTGCCATTGAATGTTAAGTAAATTTTAATCTTATCTTGATTAAAATCTCTATTCATTCATAAATTAATTTTGTAACTGGAGTAAATATGGCGGAAATTACCGCGAGCATGGTCAAAGAGTTACGTGAAATGACCGGTCTTGGCATGATGGAATGCAAAAAAGCGCTGGCAGAGACTGACGGCGATATGAAAGCGGCAGAAGATCTGTTAAGAATTAAAAGCGGCGCCAAAGCAAGTAAGGCGGCAGGACGAATCGCAGCTGAAGGTGTCATTGGCGCGTATATTTCGACTGACAGCAAATGCGGCGCACTGGTTGAAGTTAACTGTGAAACGGATTTTGTGGCCCGAAATGAAGATTTTATCAATTTTGCCAAAAGCTTGGCTGGGTTGGTGGCGACAAAAAATAGCACGGATGTTGCAGTATTAAGCGAAGCGGCGCTGCCGAGCGGTGAAACTGTTGAAACGGTTCGTAAAGCGTTGATCATGAAGCTGGGTGAAAATATCAGCATCCGCCGCTGCGGGCGTCATGAAACACAAGGTCAGCTGGCTTATTACCTTCATGGCACTAAAATTGGTGTAATGATCGATTACACCGGTGGTGATGAAGTGCTAGGCAAAGATCTGGCTATGCACATCGCGGCAAGTAAACCCGTGTGCGTTTCCAAAGAGCAAGTATCCGCCGATGTTTTGGCGCATGAACGGCAGATCTTCACGGCACAAGCGGCTGATAGCGGCAAACCGGCGAATATCATTGAAAAAATGGTCGATGGCCGCATTGCAAAATATCTGGCTGAAATCACCTTGTTAGGTCAGCCTTTTGTCAAGGATCCGGAGCAAACCGTAGAAAAATTGCTGGCTAAAAAATCCGCCAAAGTAAACGCGTTTACGATGTTTGTGGTTGGAGAAGGGATAGAAAAGAAATCCGAGAATTTCGCGGAAGAAGTGAAAGCCCAGATGGAACAAGCAAAGTAGCACGAGTTATCATCATCTCCAATTAACGATCAATGACCGCTGTTGCCTATAAACGTATTTTACTGAAGCTATCCGGCGAAGCCCTGATGGGTGAAGATAAGTATGGGATCAATCATGCAGTGATGGGCAGAATTGTTGCTGAGATTCAAGAGGTCAGTAAATTGGGTGTTGAAATTGCCATTGTGGTTGGCGGCGGAAACATTTTTCGTGGCATGAAGTCCGCCAATGACGGGCTTGAGCGCGTTACCGCGGATTATATGGGCATGTTAGCCACTGTGATGAATGCCCTGGCACTGCAAGATGCCATGAAGCTCGTCGGCTTGGTGCCGCGAATACAGTCCGCTTTACGCATCGAACAAGTTGTGGAACCTTATATTCGCGGACGTGCTATTCGTTATCTGAAAGACGGCAGAGTGGTAATTTTTGCGGCAGGAACGGGTAATCCTTTTTTTACTACCGATACCGCAGCCGCTTTACGGGGCATGGAAATGAATGCGGATATCATGCTCAAGGCAACCAAGGTGGACGGCATTTATACCAGCGATCCGAAAATTAATCCGGATGCGACGCGCTTTCATCAGTTATCTTTTGATGAAGCGATCGCTAAGAATTTACAGGTAATGGATGCAACAGCGCTGACGTTATGCCGGGATCAAAAATTACCACTCAATGTATTCAGTATTTTCAAGACTGGCGCTCTTAAACGTATAATAACAGGAGAAGATGAAGGAACGTTGGTGACGGTCTGATGCTACGATAGTCGGGTCTTCTGAAATAGATTCAAGAGGGATAGGATATTATGATTGCCGATGTAAAAAAATCCGCTGAACAAAAGATGCAAAAAAGCCTGGAAGCATTGAAAGTGGATTTGAGTAAAGTTAGAAGCGGGCGAGCACACACTGGTCTGCTGGACCATGTCACTATTGATTATTATGGCGCGCAAACGCCAATCAACCAAGTCGCCAATATCAACCTCATAGACGCGCGGACGATCGGAGTTATCCCTTGGGAGAAGAAAATGGCTAACGCCATCGAAAAAGCTATTCGCGAATCTGATTTGGGTTTAAATCCGATGCCGGTAGGCGAAACGATTCGTGTGCCCATGCCGGCGCTTACTGAAGAACGCCGCCGTGATCTGATCAAAGTGGTTAAGCATGAGGCGGAAGCAGTACGTGTGGCCATGCGTAATATTCGCCGGGATGCGAATGCACACTTAAAAGACTTACTAAAGTCGAAAGACATATCAGAAGACGAGGAGCGCCGGGGTCAAGACGAAATTCAAAAGTTAACCGATCGCTATATCTCAGAAATTGATAAGGTTTTACAGGTTAAGGAAGCCGAACTGATGGCGGTTTGATATGCCTCAAGGCCCGAGTTCAACCCGAGAAATACCCGAGAGAGGTGCAATACCCAAACACATTGCCATTATTATGGATGGTAACGGCCGTTGGGCGCAAAGCCGTTATATGCCTCGGATTGCCGGACATAAGCAAGGTGTCGAAACAGTTCGCGGTGTTATTAAAGCCTGTATGGAACGCGGCGTTGCTTTCCTCACATTATTTGCTTTCAGCAGCGAAAACTGGCGGCGGCCTTCGGATGAAGTTACGTCTCTGATGCAACTGTTTCTTGGCGCATTGGAGCAGGAAATCGCCAAATTGCATGAAAATGGCATCCGTTTTAAAGTTATCGGCGATATATCAAAATTCGATCCTAAAATCGTAGAATTCATTCGTCTTGGTGAGCAACTCACTGCCAACAATACACGTCTCACATTTACGATTGCGGCCAATTATGGCGGCCGCTGGGATATCATGCAGGCCATGCGCAAGATGATGGCACAATCGAAAGACCTGCCGCTTAACTTTGAAGAAGAAAGTTTAGCGCAATATCTGTCCATGAGCTATGCGCCTGAACCGGATTTATTTATTCGCACTGGCGGTGAATACCGCATCAGTAATTTTTTACTATGGCAACTGGCCTATACTGAATTATATTTCACCGATACGTTATGGCCCGATTTTGACGAGCGTGAACTTGAACTGGCCATTCAATCTTATCAGCAGCGCGAGCGCCGCTTTGGCCGTACCAGCGAGCAGCTGCAAATGAAACTATCCGCTGAAGGATAAAAAGATTACTTTTCATGCTTAAAACCCGCATTCTCACTGCAATTGTTATTCTTCCCTTATTTTTATCGGCACTGTTTTTTTTGCAAGATATCTTTTGGGCGATAGTGCTACTGTCACTGACAGTGATCGGATCGCGCGAATGGAGCCGGTTAGCCGGATTTTCAGTAAGAAATACCATCATTTTTATGCTCCTGACCACATTCGTTGGGGGGGAGTTGTTGTTTCAAATGAGTGAATCGTTGAAAATCAATGTTTACTCTTCCGATTTGATCTGGGTTTATATTGTTTCGGCCGCTTTTTGGATCATCAGTGTGCCGCCCTATCTGAAGCAGCTTTACACCATTAAAAATCCGCTACTCCTGATGCTGACCGGCTGGATGCTTTTGTTACCCACATGTCTCGCGTTGTACCAATTACGCGCCATCAGTCCGGAGCTTTTACTGGGCTTCATGGCAACTATCTGGATTTCCGATACCGCAGCTTATTTCACCGGAAGATCATTGGGTAAACGAAAGCTTGCCAGTCAGATTAGTCCGAACAAAACCTGGGAAGGGGTGTTTGGCGCGCTTATCGCAGTATTCATTTATGGTCTGGCTTGGGATTTCTGGTTTATTGAAGAATCTTTAGCGGCTAAATTGATACCGTTGCTGTTGCTGATGGCGATATTGGGTATCATCGGTGATTTATACGAATCGCTGATGAAACGTCAGGCGGGTGTTAAGGATAGTGGAAATATTCTGCCGGGTCATGGCGGTATTTTAGATCGAATCGACGCTTTGACCTCTTCGCTGCCCTTTGCCATTTTAGCCTTACTCATTTTTTATTCCCCAGCACTATGAAAACTATCCGTCAAATCACTATTCTTGGCTCTACCGGCAGTATCGGAGAGAGCACATTGGATGTTATCGCACGGCATCCGGATCGCTTTCAGGCTTTTGCATTAACGGCCAATCACAGTGTCGAAAAGATGCTCGCACAGTGTCAGCGCTTTCAGCCGCGATTTGCAGTCATGCTGGATACGGCCAGCGCCGGGCAACTGGCCGATGCAATTAAAGCAGCCGGGATCCGAACGGAAGTGCTGGCCGGTATCGAATCGCTGGAAAAGGTGGCTTCGCTTCCCGAAGTCGACGCCGTAATGGCCGCCATCGTGGGCGCTGCCGGGATCCGTCCGACGTTTGCGGCAGCACGAACCGGAAAACTGGTGCTGCTCGCCAATAAAGAAACGCTGGTCATGGCCGGACGTATTTTTATGGATTTGGTCAAGCAGCACAATGCCACATTATTGCCGATCGACAGCGAGCATAACGCCATCTATCAGTCATTGCCGCATCATTTCAATGGCAATTTGACGGCAGCGGGTATCAGCCGCATTTTACTCACCGCTTCGGGTGGGCCATTCCGGCGCGCACCGCTGGAGTCGCTTGCAAGCGTAACACCGGAGCAAGCCTGTGCGCATCCGAACTGGGACATGGGACAGAAAATCTCGGTGGATTCCGCCACCATGATGAATAAAGGATTAGAAGTGATTGAGGCGCATTGGCTGTTTGAGGCGCCACCGGAGAAAATCCAGGTAGTGATTCATCCGCAAAGTGTCATTCATTCCATGGTTGCTTATGTCGATGGCTCGGTCATTGCGCAATTGGGGAATCCGGATATGCGCACACCCATTGCCCATGCGATGGGCTTCCCTGAGCGGATAGAAAGCGGAGTGTCCGCTTTGGATATGTTCAAGGTTGCTCACCTGGATTTTGAAGAGCCTGATTTTAAAAAGTTTCCGTGTTTGGAGTTAGCCTATCAAGCACTCTCCGCAGGCGGAAATATGCCCGCAGTGCTGAATGCTGCCAATGAGATCGCAGTGGAATCGTTTCTTAAACGACGTATGCCGTTTACCGCCATCCCGGTCATGATTGCGCATGCCATGAAAACCGTGCGGCATGAAGAAATGGCGACATTGGATGACGTATTGAAAACAGACGCACTGGCCCGTGATGCAGCGCGGAATTGGCTCGCAAACCTGCAATAATCCGCGTAAGTAAATTGTTACAGCGACTAGATTCTATTTTCCTAAATTAATGATAGTATCGCGTATTATTCAATCAGCATCGGCAGTGAAATGATAAGTATCGTGCGGTCACAACACCCCTTCTACCTGCATCCCTTACGTAATAAACCCATATGTCAATAACCTATACTATCATTTCGTTCATACTGGCCCTGGGTATATTGATTACATTTCATGAGTTTGGCCATTATCTGGTGGCGCGCTGGAATGGTGTGAAAGTGCTGCGGTTTTGCATTGGATTCGGTCAACCAATTTTCCGCAAGCGCTGGGGAAAAGACCGGACAGAATGGGTGATTGCCGCTATTCCACTGGGCGGCTATGTCAAGATGCTGGATGAAAATGAAGGCCACGTTGCGGCGGAGGATTTGCCGCGCGCATTCAATCGCCAGCCGGTCGCCCGGCGTTTTGCGATCGTAGCTGCCGGACCTATAGCCAATTTTTTGTTAGCGATTGTTTTATATTGGCTGCTTTTCATTCTCGGTGTTAACGGCATGAAGCCCGTGGTCGGGCCGGTCGAGCCCGCTACAGCTGCCGCTCATGCACAATTCGTAGAAGGCGAGACCATTGTCAGCATCGAAAACGAGCCGGTCGCCAGCTGGCAGGATGCGCGTTGGGCTTTATTACGCTATGCCATCGATCAATCCGCGAACGTCACGATACAAACCGTTAATAAAAATGGCGAGATCAATTTGCGCAAATTGGATCTCAGCCGTGTCGATCCGGACAAGCTCAATGAAAATTTTCCAGGCATTATTGGACTCACCAGTTATCAACCCACCATCAAGCCTGTCATTGGACAAGTCATAGCCGGTGGTGTTGGCGACAAAGCCGGGCTGCAAACAGGCGATGAAATCATCGCTGTGTATGATACGGAAATCCATACTTGGATGGACTTTGTCAAAGAAATCCGCTCAAGCCCCGGAAGGACACTAGAGCTGGAGATTTTGCGCAACGGCGAAATGATTGCGCTGACCGTTACGCCGGAGGCAGCGGCTGAACATGGCAAGCAAATCGGCAAAATTGGTGTGGCGCCCGTTATCAATCAGGCTGAGTTTGACGAATTGCTCGTCACCGTCAGTTATTCTCCCGGCAAAGCATTCCAAAAAGCCATCGAGAAAACTTGGGAAACGACCATACTGACATTGCAAATGCTATCCAAAATGATCACCGGTGATGTTTCTCTGAAAAATGTCAGCGGACCGATCTCGATCGCTGATTATGCCGGTCAATCCGCACAGATGGGGCTGGTGTCGTATCTGGCATTTCTGGCATTGATCAGTGTCAGCATCGGTGTTTTAAACTTATTGCCGATCCCGATTCTGGATGGCGGACACCTCATGTATTATCTAATTGAAATCATCAGAGGCAATCCGCTTCCTGACAAAGCCATCATCATTGGGCAGAAGATTGGCATGGCCATGCTGTTTACTCTGATGACATTTGCCATCTATAACGATATTAACCGGCTTATCACTGGCTAGATAATGAAATTCCAGCATTTTGCCGCTGCGCTTGTCAGTTTTTTTTATGCGTTCTCCTGTTGGGCCGGCGATTCTTTCATCGTCAAAGATATCCGTGTTGAAGGCATACAACGTACCGAAGCCGGTACGGTATTCAGCTATCTGCCGATTAAAGTCGGCGATGCCATGAATGAAGACAAAGCCACCGAAGCGATCAAGGCGCTTTATGCAACCGGTTTTTTCAAAGATGTAAAATTAAAATCCGAAAATAACATCTTGATCGTGGAAGTTGTAGAGCGACCGGCGATTGCGCAAATCGCTATCAATGGCGCGAAGGAATTCGAGAAAGACAAACTGCTTGAGGGATTAAAGCAGGCGGGCATTTCGGAATCGCGGATTTTCAGCCGCTCGTTGCTGGAAAGAGCGGAGCTGGAATTGAAGCGTCAGTACATCAGCCGCGGCAAATATGCCGTCAAAATTACCACAACTACAACGCCTCTTGAACGTAACCGTGTGGCGATTAATTTTGACATCAAGGAAGGCCGCACGGCCAGAATTAAAAAAATAAGCTTTGTCGGTAATGAAAAATTTCCCGACAAAGAGTTGCGTGGCATATTGGTTCTCAGAAAGCCCGATTTACTGAGCTGGTTCACCAAGAATGATCAATATTCCAAGCAGAAGCTAGCCGCCGACCTGGAAACGCTGCGTTCTTACTATTTGGATCGCGGCTATCTTGAATTCAATATTGAATCTACGCAAGTATCGATTACACCGGACTTACGCGACATCTATATCACCGTCAACGTGACCGAAGGCGCCCAATATACCGTCTCCGATATCAAAGTGGCTGGCGATACCATCGTACCGGAAGAAGAATTGCGTAAACTCATTTTGCTCAAAAGCGGCGCGGTATTTGCCCGGCAAAAGCTGACCGAGTCGATCAAATCCATGACCGACCGCCTGGGTGACGATGGTTATGCCTTTGCCAATATCAATGCATCGCCGGAAATCGATCATGAAAAACGGCAAGCTGGATTTACATTCTTTGTTGATCCTGGCCGCCGGGTTTATATCCGGAAAATCAACATTACAGGCAACGACCGTACGCGCGACGAAGTTATCCGGCGCGAGTTCCGGCAAATGGAAG
Source organism: Nitrosomonas oligotropha (assembly GCF_009833085.1). Lineage (GTDB taxonomy): Bacteria > Pseudomonadota > Gammaproteobacteria > Burkholderiales > Nitrosomonadaceae > Nitrosomonas > Nitrosomonas oligotropha. Next base: position 57,552 of record NZ_QRBZ01000025.1, read on the forward strand.
GTGCTTGGTATTCCACGAAAAATATCAATCTCTCCAAAGTGCGTGTGGACCGTTTATTTTTCTTCAATAGCGTCAATGTCGAAACGCCTGCCGTACCCAATAAAACGGACCAGGTGGACATTAATGTCAAAGTGGAAGAAAGACCAACCGGATCCATCATGTTCGGTGCAGGTTATTCGCAACAACAAGGTATTATTCTGAATGGCTCGGTTTCTCAGAACAATATTTTTGGTACCGGTAATTTTTTCAGTCTGGATGTTAATACCGGTCTTATCAATAAAACCTATGCCGCTTCATTCACCAATCCCTATTTTACCGTGGATGGTGTCAGTCTCGGCTTCGATGTTTACAAGCGGGACTTGAATACCCGCCCTTTAACGCAAGTGGGTGCATTTAAAACGGAGACGGTCGGGGCCGGCGTCCGCTTGGGTATACCGATTGCCGAAGGCGACATCGTTTCTTTCGGATTGGCTGCGGAAAATACCCATATCGGTACTTTTGACGATAGTCCAAGGCGTTATCTGGATTTTGTCAAGGAATTCGGCACATCGACCAATAATTTTCCATTGACCGTCAGCTGGGCTCGAGACCGCCGTGACAGCGCCATCTGGCCCACTTCCGGCACGACGCATCGATTGTTCGGTGAAGTCAGTGTGCCCGGTGGAGATTTGAATTACTATAAAGTCAGTTACAATCAAAAATGGTATTTCCCCATTACCGATTTCTTCACTTTGATGCTGAATGGCGAAGCCGGTTACGGTGATGGATATACCGGACATTCATTGCCGTTCTTCAAAAACTTTTTTGCCGGCGGTAATAATTCCGTCAGGGGATATAATTTGAACTCTTTGGGTCCTCGCGATCAGTTTACAAATACTTCAAACAGCAATTCAATCTTGTTTGCCGTTGGCGCCAGCAAGCGCGTTGTGGGTAATATTGAACTGATGTTTCCGGTTCCTTTTATGAAAGACGATCGATCGTTGCGCTTGAGCACATTCCTGGACGGCGGTACTACATTCAATAAATTCGGCGATCTGAATAATTTTATGCGTTACTCGGCCGGACTGGCGCTTACCTGGGTCTCGCCGATGGGACCGTTGAAGGTCAGTATCGCACAACCCTTGAATGACCAGCCTGGCGATAATTTGCAAAGATTCCAGTTCATGTTCGGGCAACAATTCTGATTCAGTTGAGACTCCGGTAGCGTATATGTTGAAACAACAAATCAACCAACAGCGGCGCAATCTGGTTATGGTGGTAACTGCCGCTGCCATTGCCTGCGGGTTCATGGTTGCGGTTGCTTTTGCTGGCGATATCAAGATCGGCGTAGTGAATACCGAAAAGATTCTGCGCGAATCGCAACCGGCGCTCCTGGCGCAGAAAAAAATCGAGCAGGAATTCGTGCCGCGTGACGAAGAAATCAAGAAAATGGCTTTAGAAGCCAAGAACCTGCAAGATAAGCTGGAAAAAAACAGCATCAAGATGGAAGAAACCGAGCGGCGTAATCTGGAAAGAAACCTCGCTAACCTGAGCCGGGAATATCAACGCGCGCAGCGCCAAATGCGCGAGGATCTGAGCGTGCGCCAGAACGAAGAATACAGTGTCATCCTGGAGCGCACCAATCGTGCGATCAGCAAAATCGCTGAAGCGGAAAACTATGATCTGATATTACAATTGCAAGACTCGGTGTATAGAAGCCAGCGCATCGATATCACGGATAAAGTGATTAAAACGCTCGATAAAGAATAAGTCACAATTCGGTCAATGCTGATCGCGCCCTTAGGGCTAGAAAGGAAAATAAAATGAGCACCATGAATATTCACGAAATTTTAAAATACTTACCGCACCGCTACCCGATCTTACTAGTAGACCGGGTCATTTCATATGAAGCGGGCAAGGATATCGTCGCATTAAAAAATGTTTCCATAAATGAACCGTTTTTTTCCGGACATTTTCCGCATCATCCCGTCATGCCGGGTGTTTTGATTGTCGAAGCATTAGCGCAAGCTGCCGCGATTCTGACTCTGAGAACCGAAGATACGGTTAACAAAGAAGACACGGTTTACTATTTTGTCGGTATCGACGGTGTCCGTTTCAAGAAACCGGTCATCGCCGGTGATCAGTTAATCCTCAAAGTGGCCATCGAACGGCAAATCAAAGGACTTTGGAAGTATTCGGCGCGCGCGGAAGTCGATGGACAACTCGTGACGGAAGCCCAACTGATGTGCACCTCCAGAAGTGTCTAGGATCCGATCCTATCGATTGAAATAGTGATTGGCAGCGGGGGGGGGCTGAAGCATCGTAACGCCATGCGCCAATGAGCTGATTTGCGGCGTCGACGAAGCTGGCCGGGGACCCCTCGCCGGACCCGTTTATGCAGCCTGTGTGGTGCTGAAAGCCGATCACCCGATCGCTGGACTGGCCGATTCTAAGAAGTTAAGCGAAAACAAGCGCGATGCGCTTGCGATCATGATCAAACAACATGCTGCCGCATGGGCTGTGGCATCGGCTACAGTCGAAGAAATCGATCAGCTCAACATCCTGCAAGCAAGCTTGTTGGCCATGCAACGTGCTGTGAATAGCTTACCGTTTGTGCCCGAGATCGCGCTCGTCGATGGAAATCAAAGCCCGCGTTTGCCATGTCCGGTGCGCACCATCATCCGGGGTGATAGTCTGATACCCGCCATTTCAGCCGCTTCCATTTTAGCCAAAACCGCACGTGACGCGGAAATGAAGCGATTGCACCAGCTTTATCCGTGCTATGGCTTTGATAAGCACAAAGGGTACGGAACCACAGCGCATTTGGCCGCACTGCATGAATATGGCGCTTGTAAAATACACCGGCAAAGTTTTGCGCCGGTAAATGCCTTAAACCAGCGATGATCATTGAATCATCGCGATGGCTTTCATGCGGCATCATCTTTTAAAACCCAAATTACCGGATCACTCGTAAAGAGAGAGTCGTAGGATGTCCCTCACATAGTGAGGCGCATCGTTCGCTATACCTGAGATTCGCTCAGTTTGTCCTTCAACAATGTTATGATTTGCTCCTGAATATGAACCCATCGCTGGAGAAATCATGCGTGACTCAGAACCTCAATCCGGTTTGAATTTTAATTTCATCGTGCCAATTGCCATGTTGGCTGTTTTGTTGCTGGTGCCTTTTTCGATCAATGCGGTGTTGCATATGTTGTCGGCTAAAAGGATACATAACCCGGTAATCATGAAATTGCCGCTGGATAGTACGGTGATTACGATTCCGTCCGAGGTAAAACAATATGAACCGTTTGAAGTAGCGGTCAATCTGGAAACAAAACACCTTGCCAAGTTTCTGAATGAGATTGTGGCGACGGCTTCCGAAGGAACTTCGATACATGGAATTCGCGGTGTGGTGTCGCCCAATATGAAGGCTGAGATTGCTGGCGATGATTTTGAAATTGACAGATTAGGCGCGCAGGATCCGGTTTCGGATTATGGCGGTACGGCCAAATGGCGCTGGCGCGTGACGCCGGAATCATCCGGGGAGCAAGTGTTAAGGTTTCAGCTGCATATAGTGACGCAAGATAATGTGCAGGCAGACACTAAAGTGCTGGGACTCGCCGAAGCGAATTTTTCCGTCCAGGCGAATCTGTCGGAGTGGATGAAACGGAACGGAGTCTGGGTTGCTGTGCTGCTGACGGTACTTGCAGTGGCCTTTTATGGCTTGCGGCGGCGTTACGCTCGTCAGTTACCTATCTGATTTGTAACTGGAATTGTAATAATCGTATTGAATGGTTTTTTCAGGACGCTTGAAAAAAAATAATTGATCCTTATATCAGGTTTGAAAGTGTACTTTTTGTAACTGTGAAAACGCTGCATTAAATATAGAGCATTTGAGATTGAATGAGGCGTTGATGTTGAACTTACACAATGTGCTTTTTTAATTGATAAGGAGAATTAAGTATGGCTATTACACGTTATGAACCTTGGGGATTGTTGAGTCAACTGCAAAGAGAATTGGAGCGTAACGTTGCGGAAGGTTCTACCGCAACGGCGGAATGGTCTCCTGCGGTGGATATTAAGGAAGAAGCGGACAAATTTGTCATTCATGCGGATATTCCGGGGGTGAAACCGGAAGAAATCGATATCAGCATGGAAGATGGCGTACTCACCATTAAAGGTGAGAAAAAATCGGAAAGCAAAACCGAAAAAGAAGGCTACAAGCGTGTTGAGCGAACATACGGTTCCTTCTACCGGCGTTTCAGTCTGCCGGATACCGCTAACGCCGAAGCGATTTCCGCATCGTCAAAACACGGTGTGCTGGAGGTAGTCATACCGAAGCGTGAAGCCGTACAACCGAAGAAAATTAACGTCACCGCGGCGGCCGAGTAATGTAGCCTTTTTGACGCGCAGAGATGGGAAATGGAGCCTTCGGGCTCCATTTTTATTACAGCTGTTTTTGCCAAGCGGGCTAAAGCATGACAGAATTGCCCCCCTTGGTTTATCGGGAAATGCAAAATCAATAACTTGATTAATCCCGCAATCGTTTTTATCCAAATTAAACTTCACTGATGCCGCTCATTACACTGGAAAATGCCTGCCTGGCTTTTGGCCACCATGCTCTGCTCGATCATGCCAACTTGCAACTCGACCCGGGCGAGCGTGCCGGTCTGATCGGCAGAAACGGGGGCGGTAAATCAAGTTTGCTGCGATCATTGGCAGGCGAGATTAAACTCGATGACGGCCGGCTCTGGCGCGCGCCCAATTTAAAGCTGGCGTATGTATCGCAAGAGCCGCTGTTGAATCCTGCCAATACGGTATATCAAGAAGTTTCCACGGGTTTGGGCAATATCAGCCAGATATTGCTGGAGTATCACGCAGTCTCGCATGCATTAGGCGAAGCACCGGAAAATACCGAAACGTTGCTGATCCGTCTGCAAGATTTGCAAGGCGCTTTGGAAGTCGACGGCGGATGGAACCTGCAAGCAAAAATAGAAACAGTGATCGATAAACTGAATTTGCCTGCGGATACCTTGATCGATCATCTCTCCGGGGGGTTAAAAAAGCGGGTGGCGCTGGCGCGTGCGCTGGTGATATCGCCGGATGTGCTGTTACTGGATGAACCCACCAATCATCTGGACTTTTCTTCCATTGAATGGCTGGAAGGATTACTGAGGGATTTTTCCGGTAGCGTTTTGTTTATCACGCATGATCGCCGTTTTCTCGATAACGTGGCGACCAGAATTATTGAGCTGGATCGCGGAAATTTACAGGCTTTTTCCGGTAATTTCTCCGATTATCAGCGCCAGAAAGCGGAAATGCTGGAAGTCGAGGCGATACATAACCGGAAATTCGACAAATTCCTGGCGCAGGAAGAAGTTTGGATACGCAAAGGAATCGAAGCGCGGCGCACCCGTAACGAAGGCAGAGTGCGAAGGCTGGAGGCATTGCGTCTGGAACGCGCGGCGCGCCGGGACAAGGTCGGAAAGGCCAATATCAATGTCGATGCGGGGGAGCGTTCGGGTAAGCTGGTTGCCGAGCTGGAGCAGGTTAGTAAAAGCTACGGTGATAAAGCGATTATCAAGGATTTCTCCTGCCGCATTATGCGCGGTGACCGGGTGGGATTGCTGGGTCCGAATGGTGCTGGAAAATCGACGCTGTTAAAATTGATTCTGGGCGAATTGCAACCGGATTCCGGTAGCATTCAGCAAGGTACCAAGCTGTCGGTTGCTTATTTCGATCAGATGCGCGAGCAGCTCAATGAAGAAATGGTTCTGACGGATACCATCAGCCCGGGTTCGGATTTTGTTGAGATTAACGGTAAGCGCAAGCATGTCATCAGTTATTTGGAGGATTTTTTGTTTCCGCCGGAACGCGCTCGTTCGCCCGTCAAGTCACTTTCAGGCGGCGAACGCAATCGTTTGCTGCTGGCGCGATTATTTACCCGTCCTGCCAATGTGTTGGTTCTGGACGAACCCACCAACGATCTGGATATCGAAACGCTGGAATTGCTGGAAGCGTTGTTGCAAGATTATTCCGGTACGTTGTTTTTGGTCAGTCATGACCGGGAATTTCTGGATAATGTCGTTACTCAAGTAATTGCATTTGAAGGAAATGGAAAATTATGTGAATATATTGGCGGTTATGAAGATTGGATACGTGCAAAACAGTTTGAAGATAATAACAATCAGCAAAAAATATTATCGAAGCAGCCGGAAACCTCACCAAACAGTGGTTCTACAGCGCCAAAGCCTGCTCGGACTAAAAAACTGAGTTATCAGGAAGCACGTGAGCTTGAAGCATTACCTGGTAAAATTGATACGTTGGAACGGGAGCAGGCCAATATTACTTTGCGCTTGCACGAACCAGCAATTTATCGTGATCACCCAGACGAAGTAAAAGTATTACAAACACGCTCAGCAGCGATTGAAAAAGAATTGACAGACTGCCTTGCAAAATGGGAAGAATTGGAGTCGAAATCTACTGCAAAAACGTAGCTCGGGCAACAAATTTCCCCATAAACAACATGGACATGCTTACACTTATTCATTGACCAAATCGGGCGCATCGTTTAAAGTTCAACTTTTGAGAGAAGGAGGCTTACATGAAACAAAAATCGATTATGAATTTATTACTTGCCTTGGGCATGTTCTTGGCATTTTCGGGAACAACTCAAGCAGCTGGAGACGCAGCGGCAGCAAAAGACAAGCTATCAATGTGTTCGGGTTGTCATGGAATCGTAGGTTATAAAACAGCTTTTCCTAGCGCTTATCATGTTCCAAAACTGGGCGGACAACATGCAGAATATATCATTAAAGCGTTAGAAGGTTACAAAAATGGTTCACGTAGCCATCCTACCATGACGGCCTTGGCTAAGACATTGTCTCAACAAGATATAGAAGATCTTGCTGCATACTATTCTAAAAATTAACTGAGTCATTCACGCAAGGAACGAATTATGAAGAATTATTTAATTGCTGCACTAAGCGGAGCAGCCTTGATATTATCAAGTCAAGTAATGGCTGCTGATATTGAAGCAGGTAAAAGTAAAGCAGCGGAAGTTTGTGCTTCCTGTCATGGTGTCGATGGCAATAGCCCGGCACCAAATTTCCCCAAAATTGGCGGACAATACAGAACTTACATAGCAAAAGCACTGAAAGATTATAAATCCGGCACCCGGAATGATCCGATTATGGCGGGTATGACTGCCAATTTGACCCCGGCAGATATTGAAAACCTGGCTTTCTACTATTCCAGCCAGGCAGGTGGTCTGAATTCAAACAAATAATATTTATTTGAACTGACAACGAATTCAGAAGCGGGATAAATACCAGTTGATGGTTTTATCCCGCTTTCATTTTAATTGACCGAACCTAGCTGCTTATCCAAGCAATCGAAGTAGATACCGGCATCTGGCGCGGATTGCATGCGCTGCGCTTGCCAAATCATTTCTGCCAAGCATTCCATCGTCTGATGCGCGGCAACGTGTTCGCTCCCGCATTGCTTCTGTAGACGGGCAAATCGCTCGCAAATTCCAACCGGTTGATTAATGGACAGCTGTTCTTTGATCGCGACGTGCATGCTCATGTGCAGGAATGGATTCGTGTCACCCATTTCGGGTAAGTAATCCTTATCCAAATAGCGCTCGGGGTCGCTGAGAATGTCATGATACTCCGGGTGCAGCAGTATGACCTCGAGCGCGATCGTTTCGATACCGGATAATATTTCCCGCTGGCGGTACTTACGCCATGTGTCGAAAAATAATTGCCGTGCCTGTTCTCTCGATGGTTTAAACATAAATAGTGTGATTAGAGTGCAAAATTTTTGTCCTTGAATTCACATAAATGATTGATCGTGCAAATTGCACAAGCCGGTTTTCTGGCTTTGCAGACATACCGGCCATGAAGGATCATCCAATGGTGTGCATCATGACGAAATTCTTTCGGTACTGCCTTGAGCAGCTTTAATTCGACTTCCAGCACATTTTTGCCCGGTGCTAGTCCGGTGCGATTGGCAACCCGGAAAATATGCGTATCGACTGCAATCGTGGGCTCGCCAAATGCGGTATTCAGAATGACATTGGCAGTTTTGCGTCCGACGCCGGGTAATGCTTCCAATTGTTCGCGCGTATGGGGTACTTCGCTGCGATGCTGTTGTATCAGCAATTGGCAGGTAGCCAGAATATTTTTCGCCTTGGTTTTATATAGCCCGATGCTTTTGATGAATTCCAGCAAACCCGCTTCACCCAAAGCAAGAATTTTCTCCGGTGTATTGGCTTGAGGAAATAATTTCCGTGTTGCCAGATTCACGCTCTTGTCGGTAGCTTGCGCCGATAAAATAACCGCGATCAGCAGTTCAAAAGGGGAACGATATTCCAGCTCGGTCGTAGGATGCGGATTGCTTGATTGCAAGCAAGTAAAGATTTCGTGCCGCTTGGCTGAATTCATGTCATTTCACCGGCGGCCGGTTATTATCAGCTTGGGCGCGGATGGCCATGGCACGTTTTAAAGCTGCTTGCACGATGGCGTGCTTACGCGCTTCCGCTGCAGTCAGGGTTATTTTCGGCTGTGCAATGGCTTTGGATTTGGGCGCTTTGGGACTGATTTGTTTTTCTCTTGCTAATCGCTGTAATCTGAATTGATACCGTGAGCGCGCGTTATCGGCGGATTGCTTCTGCTGTATATCGCCGGTCTTCCCGGCGACTGATACAAGGCTGATACAATCCATGGGGCAAGGTGCGATGCATAACTCGCAGCCGGTGCATTCCGAGGCGATGACCGTGTGCATTTGTTTACCAGCCCCAACGATGGCGTCGACAGGACAAACCCGGGTACAGAACGTGCAGCCGATGCACAATTGCTCGTCAATTCTGGCAACAACTTTACCGGGTCTGGGAAAGCCATGCGACGTGTTCAACGGTTTGGGTGAAACCCCCAATAACTGGGCCAATTTCCGGATAACTTCCTGATCCCCGGGAGGGCATTGATTAATATCCGTGCGGCCTTCGGCTATCGCTTCCGCGTAAGGCCTGCAGCCGGAGAAGCCGCATTTTCCGCATTGTGTTTGCGGCAATAGCGCGTCGATTTGTTCTATCAACAACTGATTCATGTTAATTCGATTCTTTTGCGTGATCAGTACAGATAGCCCGCGCAATTTCCTTAACCAAATCCGGGCCGCGATAAATCAAACCGGTATAGACCTGTACCAGGCTTGCGCCTGCCGCCAGCTTGTCTTGCGCATCATGCGCCGACAAGATGCCGCCGACGCCGATAACCGGTATGGCGCCGTGCAGCATGCTATGCAATTGCCGGATAACCGCGGTGGCGCGTTGCGTCAACGGGGCGCCGCTCAATCCGCCGCTTTCCTGTGCGGCCGGCAAGTGTTCGATGCCTGTCCGTGCAATCGTAGTATTGGTGGCGATCACACCGTCGATGCGATGTTTTATCAGCAGTGCGGCAATCGCTTGGATCTGTGTTTCGTCCAAATCGGGAGCGATTTTAACCGCCATCGGCACATATTTTCCATGTAGTTGCGCCAGCTTGGCTTGTTCCGACTTTAATTGATCGAGTAACCGGTCGAGTGCATCGGCGCTTTGCAACTGCCGCAAATTCTGCGTGTTGGGCGACGAGATATTGACCGTCACGTAGCTGGCATACGGGTAAACCTTCTGCAAACCGGTTCGATAATCGTCAACCGCATTTTCCAGCGGAGTATCGAAATTCTTACCGATATTGATGCCGAGTATGCCGCGATAAGCTGAATGTCTGACGTTTTCAACCAGTTGATCCACGCCATAATTATTGAAACCCAGCCGGTTGATGATTGCATTGGCTTCGGGAATGCGAAATATCCGCGGCGCCGGATTTCCCGGTTGCGGCCGTGGTGTGACCGTACCGATTTCGATAAAGCCGAATCCCAGCATGGCGAGCGCATCCAGATATTCGCCATTTTTGTCCAATCCTGCGGCAAGCCCGACCGGATTGGGAAAATTTAATCCCATGACAGTGCGAGCCGGGCAAGCGATGGCCGCAGGCGTTAATAAACCCAACTTTCTGGCCAGTTCGAGGCCATTGAACGTGACGCGATGCGCAGATTCGGGATCAAGCTTAAAAAGAAGCGGGCGAAGAAGTGTGTAGAACATGCCAGGATTTTAGTTTGAAGCGTTGCCGGTTTGAATCGATTTCACGAAAGAATGCTGTTATCCAGCAAAACCCACTGATTGTTAATCAAGATTTCAAGCGGTTGAAAATTGGCTTTATAACGCATTTTCCGGTTTTCTTTGATCCAATAGCCCAGGTAAAGATACTCCAAATGGTGCTCCCGGCACTGTTCAATCTGCCATAGGATGTTGTAAGTTCCAAAACTCGCCTGAGCGACCTCGGCATCGTAGAAAGTATAAACCGACGACAGTCCGTCCGGCAGCACATCGATAATACTGACCATGCGCAATTGTTCCTTGTCATGGAATTCGACCAATTTGGAATTCACATGACTCTGCAATAGAAAATTGTGATACTGCTCGCGGCAATCGTTATCCATGCCGCCGCCAAAATGGCGATGGGTCTGATAGCGTTGATAAAGCGCGTAATGCGCCGGTTTGTAATGCAACGGATGCACGGTCGCGGATAATTGCTGATGTTGTTTCCAGGCGCGGCGCTGCGCGCGCTTGGGCACGAAGTCGGCTACCTTGACCCGTACGGACAGACAAGCATGACAATGCTCGCAGCATGGCCGGTAAGTGTAATGACCGCTGCGGCGGAAACCGGCTTGTACTAATTTTCCATAAGCTTGCGCATCGATATGATGTTCCGGCGTAACGACCTCGGAGCAAGCGAGCTTGCCGGGCAAGTAACTGCATGAATAAGGATTGGTGGTATGAAATTTAAGCACGGGTATCTTTCATTATTCGATTGGAATACGATCAAAATTCCATGTGTTGCCGGGTTCGATTCCAGTTATTAAGTCATCCAATGTTTGACTGAATTCCGTTCGTGAAATTTCCCGCGCACCCAAAGACGCCAGATGGCCGGTTCTGACCTGGCAATCGATCAAGCCAAATTGCCAATATTGTAGCTGCTTTACCAGGTGCACGAAGGCGATTTTTGATGCATCCGGCTGGCGCGAGAACATCGATTCGCCAAAAAACACTTTTCCTAGCGCAACACCATAAAGCCCCCCGGCGAGCTCACCATTGATCCAGGTTTCCACTGAATGCGCCAGCCCCATTTGGTGAAGAGCGCTGTAAGCGGCCACCATTTGCGGGTGTATCCAAGTGCCTGCCTGATCTTTGCGCGGTGCGGCACAGGCTTGCATGACCTGGGTAAAACTACGGTCCGTGCAAATGTGGTAATGGTCTTTTCTCAGCGTCTTGCGTAATGACCGGGAAATTTTTAATTCGGCAGGAAACAGCACCATTCGCGGATCCGGACTCCACCAAAGGATTGGATCGTCTTCATTGAACCAAGGAAAAATGCCTTTGCAATAAGCCGCAAGCAAGCGTTGCGGCGATAAATCCCCTCCCACAGCCAATAACCCGTTGGGCTCGGTAAGCGCATTTTCCACGGGTGGAAACGGTGTAAAAGAGTTCATTTTGGCAATAATTTCCCTATCTATCTAATTCATCAATGATTTTATCAAATCGCCGCTTGAGAAAATATGTGACATATATCCCGAAGTGCCGCCCTGCACAACAATTAGTCAAATATCCCGTTGAATATGATAAATGTCCCAATTTTTGAGGATGTTTTAAATCAAGTACTTCTGCTGCAAGCAGCAAAGTATTAACAGCGTTCTTCGGTCAGGTTGATGCAGATCAATGTATCCGTAAATCTTTTTTTTTATGCTGTCGCGGTTGAAGTCAGTTGCTAATAAAAAAACTAACCCTCTAAAGGAGAATTATATGAAGTATTTTTCACTCAATAAAAAATTAACCGTCAATTTTCTTGCCGGTTCGGTTTTAGCCGCTACTGCGATGGCTGCGCCTCACGCCGTGGCGCATGAAGCAGCTGCTGAGCGTATTAAGCAATTAGAACAAAGCTTGCAGGCCATTCAAGTTGAGCTGCAAAGAATGAAATCTGAATCCGCTCAGGCTGCACAAAAGGTTAAAAGTATAGAGCAAGCCACTACTCAGACAGAACAGAAAATAAATAGTCTTGAAGAGAGGAAGGCGGCGCTCGTAGAAAGGGTAGACCCAATAACACAACGGATTGGTTCAGATATAACAGAAAAAACGCGTATGCTGCATTTTCGTGGTGGTTTTGCGCACATGATGAATCATCGCGATGGCGTATCCATACAAAGTCAAGTATCGCCAGTTGGAGCTCAGGATCAATCTGATAAACAAGGTTGGTATGTGGGGGCAGGTATTGATTGGGGGCTAACCAGAGATATGTGGGGGCTTTTGCCAAAAACGACTGTTTTTGCAGAACTGATGTTTGAGTATAAACAGTTCGGCGCGCATGTTCTGGGCAATGGTGCAGTAGGTAATGCCCCAAGTATGTTAGCAGGCGGCGCAGTAAATCCGATTAATGTAACGGTTAGCCAATTTACGGTATCCGCATCACCTAAAATCAAATTTTTCGAAGGGTCAAAAATTAGACCCTGGCTTATTCCTGCTGGTTTGGCGGTTCACGTCATGAGTCCACCATCTGAATCCATTACGGTTTTGGTGCCTGGCGTTCAATTTGGCGCGGGTGTTGATTACAACATCTGGAAGGATTTTTTTGTAGGTGTTGAGGGTCGCTATCAGTTGACAGCCGGCAGGACAGATGGCGTTAATTTGAGCGGTATGACCGCGGGTGGTTATGTTGGAATCGGCTTTTAAAGTATAGATTCATCTTTCTATTTATTGCTCCGTACGCAGCAGCCAGAAAAGTATCAGCGCGTAGCGAAGCCTTGACACCTCGTTATTCGTTTAGCGGGGTGTTTTTTTATGCGCCTTGCATACTGTGATCTATTGATGGAAATATGACCGGGAAGTTTGTTGCCAGTCAATTTTAATTTGATACGATTGGCAAAAATGCCAAGATCCATGACCCACCATATTGGGGTGCATTTCTATGGTGTCGAATGATAAAAGCGCAACTGCCAGCTAAAGCTGGCAGTTGCGCTTCATGGTTACGGATTAGATTAATGTCCTACAGGATTGCGTTGTGCAGCTGTTAAACCGCTTTTCCATACATCCGGCAGGTTTTGCACCCAGCCATTGTAGACATTCGGTACAGCCAGAACTCCCTGTCCGCCGAATCCCGGCAAGCTGCTCACAGTGTCATCCTTAGCGGTGCTTGGAGTATCCACCAAAGAAACATAGCCAGCGATATGCGCATCGCTGATATCACCGTTATTGTCCGGATCGATATCAACCACCGTCAGCCGGTTACCGAATTTGGTGGTAACGTAAGCGTAATAACCGCCACCTTCTTTCGCGCCAAAGTTGGCGCCATGGCATCCTGGATCGCAAGGCAGCATTTTGACGATTTTGTCAGTCTTCGTATCGACGATGACAATTTGTCCGCCAGTAGCGGCGATCACAACGGCTTTACCATCCGGAGAAACCGGCGATTGAATCGGCAGAACACCCACGGCGATTGCTCCATTACCATCGTTGTCGGCAAAGCTGCCATCGATAGGATTGTAATCCGCGATCAGATTGATGGTTTTCAACAACGCGCCGTTTGCGCCATCAACAACCGATAGCGAATGATGCAACAGGTTGGCTGCGTAGATTTTGCTGGAATCCGGCATCATACCGATGGCGATCGGATGAGCGCCCGGAGCATTATTTCCCGTTGGAGTACGGGCATGGATTCCGCCAGTAGCACCATAAATACCGATATCATTGGTGTTGATGTTCGGTGTCACAATCTTGGTGCCGTCAGCGCTTACCCAATGACCATGCGGATTAGCTGAAGTGTGGCCATGCGCCTGAGTCGGCAGCATTTTGCTGACACTGGTGGTGCCGGCAGGAATTATCGCAACACCGTTTTCGCCGTTGATCGCGATGGTAAGATCATCGTTGGAAGGCAGCGTCACCACGTGCGATGGCGTGTTACCAACGGTGATGTTTTTGATCAAGGCGCCCGTTTCACGGTTAATCATCGATAACTTGGTATCGAACCATTGGGTTTGATAAATCACCGATTGATCGCGATTGGTCCACATGTTATGCGGATTGTTGTTGTTGATTTCCGGCAATGCAACCTTCCGTTTAACCGTCCAGTTGGTGGTATCTACTACTGTCGTGGTGCCGGGTTTGTATTTTCCGGCAGTTTTTTCAAATTGCGTGTTAACCCACACTTCTCCAACGCCGGGTTTTTCCGGTGCTGCGCCAACGGCTAAAGGTGCATCGACCACATTCAGCGCGGATAACGCTAAGGCTAAACCGCCGTCTTGAATGTTTCCGAACGGTGCACCGGAAATTCTAACCGGTAAAGTTGGAAATTTTAAGTTCCAGATACCGGTTGAATAATCCTGCCAATTGCTGGGTGAGGTAGCCACGAAGAACGTTCTTAATAAACGAACGGCCAAATCGCTGCTGGTAGGCAATCCAGTGATACCGGTCACCAAATCGATCTTATAATCCATGGCCGGGTTACCTAAATCGAGTCCTTCGGTTTCCGGATCATCGACAATCACCGCACCGAACATGTACGGATGTACTTTACAAGTAAATACATACAGTCCCGGTGTCGTCAGTTTGACGATACCACCGCCACGGTAGGCTGCACTTTGATCGAATGGCATATGATGCGCGCCGGTAGGCCATAACAGCGAGCTGATGGTATGTACGCCATTGGTGTCGGACATGACGAAGTTTACGCTGCTGCCGGGATACATGACTTCCAGCGATTTGGATTTAATGTCGAAAGGCAATCCGACGATGGCGTCTCCACGCGGGCTTCTAAACCAGCTGGCCGGTTCGTCGCTGACTTCCAGTGTGACGACACCCGGTTCGGACGGACGCGCGCCTAACAGGATATTGCCATAAGGCGATGCACCGACAACACTGGCGCCATCCCCGCTACCAGCCGCATCGACTCTGAAGCTGCCATGCATACCGGCTTCCATGTGCGCGATCAAGTGGCAATGGAATTGCCAATCGCCCGGGCCTACGCCGCTGCCGGCTTTAATGGTGAAGCTGTGAGTATCGGTGCCGTCGTTCAGCAATTTGGTGTCAATGACCGTTGCGGTATCGGTCTTGAGCCAGCGGTGCGCATGCAAGTGGAACGTGTGGCCAGGGCCTATCGCCAACACATGGAAACGTACCAGATCGTTTTCAACCGCGCCTAAATTAGGTGCCGCCCAAAGCGGTTTTTGCACGCCATCGGCGGATATTTCGGTGCCCCAGAATGTCGAGCCGACCATGAACAACACAAATTGTTTGTCGATATCGGCCTGTGTGACCGGAACGATGCTGCCATCGCCGTTGACGAAACTATCGATCGGGCCGTTTTTCTTGTCGACGATGATGGCGCCGAAAAGCCCCAGCAGCTCTTTACCATTGTTATCGCCGTGATAAACATAGGTGCCGGTTTTGTTGGCGTGCAATGTGTAGTTTTGTGTCTGACCCGGTGTGGCCTTTGCGCTATTGCTATTGACCAAGCCTGGAACATTGAAACCGACATCGACCGCGGTGCTATTGGTCAGCGTGACTTGAATGGTATCGCCTTGTTTGACAAACAAAGCCGGGCCGGGAATGACGGCTTCCGCATCGCTGCCGCCCGTGGCATAGCCTAATTGACCGTTCGGCAAAGTTTTGGCTGTGAAATTAAAGCTATGAACTGCGGCCATTGCCATCGATGATGACAAAAATCCGACGGCAAACAGCATAACAACTGCCATTGCCGCAATGTGTTTATTGAATTTTATAATCTGTTCTTTCATGACGTGATCCTTAATATTGGGATGCATATTGCTTATTAATCAACAATGAAGCGGCCTTTCATGCCCAGTAATTTGTTTGAAAAATTGTTATCCACGTATTGCGTACTGTTTTTAGATCGGATAACGAATACATGTTTTTCCAGGGGGCCGATTGCAACTTGATTGATAAGATTATGTGTACCCGGATCAAACCATTTGTAGTTATTCAGGGTGAAGTTGTGAAGATCCGTGCCTAAAGCGATGAGATGAAACCGCACATCGGTGTTTTTAGGCGCGTTGAGCGTTGGATTGACGCCATGCTTGGTTTGCTTTTTGGTTGTGCTATCGATTTCAACACCCCAGAACGCATCGTCTCCGAGATAGAGAACATATTCTTTTGAAAACTTATAACTATTCTGCGGTCTGGGTGTTGCTGCCGGATTGACGATGATGGCGCCAAACAAGCCTTTGTGTTCCGATCCGTTATGGTTTTCGTAATTGTGATCGTGATATGGCCATGTTCCGGCGGTTCCAGGCGCAACATCCCATTCGTATTCATACGATGCGAAGGTATCTTCAGGACCTTCCCCGGCGCCCTCGTCCAGTTTTCTATTGATGACTCTGAGTGTGCCATCGCTCAGGATTTTGTAATGCACGCCATGAACATGCACACTTACTTGCTTGCTTGCGCCTGCTACGGGATAGGCAGGGTCAATCGCGTTTAAAAGAGTTAACTTAACCTTGTCGCCTTCGGTTAGCTCGATAATCGGTCCTGGGATGGTTGGGGCATTACTGTATCTGTCCGTAACATCCAGGCCATCGATCTTATGGCTGAGCATTTGGTATGCCAGCAATTTATTGCCGAAACCATCGTCTGAGATATCTTTGGCAGTCATTTCGATCACATGTTCGGCGGCATAACTCTTATCCGCGCCGATAAAGGATATCGACATTGCCAGGACAAAACCGGCGGCGGCTCGTGCGCAAAACGAGCGGTATGGAATCTTTGTTGTTTCGATGGCGCTCTGTGAAAGCGGCATGTCACAACTCGATTGATTAATTTGAAACGACATTTAAGGTTCCCTCCTTAGGTGAAAAAATTCGTAATTAGCGAACCGTAAGGGGAAAATACATCGCGGTTAGTGCGTGCGGGTACTTTCTTTGCATGAGATCTACGATTCGCGTGAAGCCTACGATTTGAGAAATGGATAGCAGAGGTGGAAATTCGCTATCTATTTAATCAAAGAGGGATTTTAACAAACATAACTTCTGCAAAATAGAAGTCATTTGTCCTTAAAATGATGCTATCTTTCGTGATCTTGTGGGAAGAATGTCCCAAGTAGGTAGGATTCTTTGAAGTAGTTATACAAAGGTGCTTTCAGGCACAGCTCAATCTGTTTTTTTACACCAATTTTTCTATAAATAACAGAAAGTTGGTTTCTGACTGTTTTTTCTGTGACCAGTAATTGCGCGCTGATTTCTTTCGCCGATAAGCCTTTACATGCCAGATAGGCAATGTGGCGTTCACTATCGCTTAATCTGGGTTGCTGCGATGAGCGTTTATCGGTTTGTATTTCTACCGGCGGATGGGAATCAAATTGCGCTTGCCAGAGCAGTTTGGTGACGTTCCGATCAAACCAGATTTGACCTGCATGAATGGCATGGATCGCTTTCAACAGCAAATCGGAAGAGTGATGCTTGCTGATAATGCCCATCGCTCCGGAGCGAAAGGTTTTTAGATGCGTCTGTTCGCTATTCTGGTGAGAAAAAGCCAGCACCTTGCTTTGCGGACAGGCAAGCAGCAATTTGGCGATATGTTCGGCATAGTTGCCACCGCTCAACTGTAAATCCATGAGAACGATATCCGGCTTGTGTTGCGCCGCCAGCTTGAATAAATCTTCGATTGAGCTGGCCTCTGCAACGAGGCGGATGGAATGGTGGTTTTCAAACAATGAACGCAAGCCAATACGCACGAGCTCAAAACTTTCAGCTACCAAAAGACGTATTTTTGTATGAGACTCCTCGACCATGCTTTTTAGTATTTTAAATTTGTATAAAGCCCCTGATGCGGAAGGGCTGATTTATTTGCAGGAGTCGTACACAAAATACACGAGATCTCGCATTCATTCGAGATATATTATGTAATATATAGATTATAAAGAAAAATTAATCTATCTGACTAATTTGGCGATGAATTTTATCAAATTTACATGTTGATAAATAGATGGCATTTGTCCCTATGAAAATGCCATTATTAGGAATTTATCAGAAAAAATGTCCCTATTGTGTAGGATTACTTGAAGTGGTCAAACTGAGAAGCTATTAGACATAATTCAATTTGTTTTTTGACACCGGTTTTTCGATAGATTGCTGATAATTGGTTACGAACAGTTTTTTCCGTAATATCCAGCCGCACACTGATTTCTTTGGCGGATAACCCTTGGCTCGCCAGAAAGGCAATGCGGCGTTCGCAATTGCTGAATTTAGGATGAGCCCAAAAGTTGTCATTGCAGCGCATTTCTGCCTGTGGATCGGGATCGGATTGCTGTGGTTGCTCCAACTCCGTGGTGTCGCGGTTAAACCAGGTTCCTCCCGCATGAATTGCATGGATGGCATTCAAGAGCGCTTGCGAGGAGTGGTTTTTGCTGATAATGCCCGATGCGCCGGAATGGAATGCTAGTAAATTGATCGGCTCACTGATGCAATCGGAGAATGCCAGCACCTTGGTCTGGGGGTGCAAGCGCGTTAATTTGCAAATGTGCTCGGCATCATCACATTCACTTAACTGCCAATCAATGAGCGCCACATCGGGACGATGCTCCGCGACCAGTGCAAAAAGATTTGTGATATCGCCGGTCTCGGCGACCAGGTGCATGGAAGTGTGATCCTTGAATAAAGCGCGTAAGCCAATGCGAATAAGATCAAAATTTTCTGCAACAAGCACGCGAACTTTATGATGTAATTTATCCGTCATACTGATTCTTATACTATTTTGTGATAAGTATTGGGCGGGATTAAGAAGATTTTGCGGCCAGTCTGAGCCCATTGCCGGTTAAGGCTTAAATTGATGATTGCTCATTCTATGAGCGAGTGACAGTATCCCAAGCGGTAAAAAGAAACGGATAGCGCGTGTTATTTGCGATTATGGCCAATATAGATTGCCGGATAAATTTTTAAAAAGAGATTTTAAGGAAGTGAAAATAAAAAATTTTTAATAGAATTTTTGTCAGATATTTTGAAATATTTTTATTGGTGATATCTTTTTTATTTTGCTTTTAAAGCATTGAATAATAGTAATTTTATTGTTATTTCTGATGTCGGATTATTGGATAATAAAAAAAAATTAAAATATAAGCAAAATCCTTATTGCAATAAGGACATTTTATCGACAAAATATGCATACCCCTAAAAATAGGGGGATATATGTATATATATGAAAAATTAATTAAATTTAGTGGTCTTAGAATTTAAAATAAGGAGTAATATGTAAGAATTTCTAGCGTTGTTTACAGTATTCAGGAGAATACTGTAGATGAACATACACAAACGTACCCGATTGACCTTGTTGGATCGCCAGGA
>NZ_QRBZ01000026.1 GCF_009833085.1 Nitrosomonas oligotropha
CTCAGGCTAGTCGACCTTACCCCTCAAAGTCAAGTCATTTGTCATAAAATCTCCTACCCAACCCCAGGGATTTTCATAGACAACTCGCCCGATTCTACTTAACAGACAAAGACTAAGAAATCATTCTTCAAGTATATTCAAAATAAATTCATTCTTCATATTAAGCTCAATAGAAGACGAAAATACATTTTTACTACTTACCATACCTAAATCACACCACTTAATTTTGCTGCAAAGTATGGTTGCGTATTATGCTCAATAAACCCTCTGCGGTAAATGGTTTAGTCAGGTAATCGTTCGATCCTGCCATCCTGCCCCGTGCTTTATCAAATAATCCATCTTTGCTCGATAACATAATCACCGGCGTAGATTGATAAATCGGATTATTTTTTATTAACTTACACGCTTGATAACCATCCAGGCGCGGCATTGTGATATCCACAAAAATAATATCAGGCTGATTCTCAACAATCTTGGACATCGCATCGAAACCATCTTCTGCCAAGATGACTTCGCACCCAAAAGGTCTTAAAAAAATTTCGGCACTCTTCCGAATTGTGTTGCTGTCATCGATCACCATGACTTTAATACCTTTCAATACACCGGTATTATCCACCCGGACTCCTTATGAGAATTGACATATATTTATAAACCCAGCCGATCATCATGAATTTTATTTCCGCCAGAATGCGGGCGTAAATATAGCAAGCACCGTAAAAAATTCCAATCTACCCAGCAACATGGCAAAGCTGCATATCCACGTCTGAAAATCCGTCAGCGATGCATAAGTGGTGGCCGGTCCAATTTCCCCAAGACCTGGTCCTAGATTATTGATGCAAGCCACTGCGGCGGAAAAGGCCGTAATGACATCCAATCCGCTCAATGTGAGCATCAGCATCATCAGCACAATACTCGCCGTATACACAAACAGAAATACCAAGACTGCGAGAATGACCCGGCTTGCCAGCACACTTCTCCCCAGTTTCGCGGGCATCACCGCATTCGGATGCATAATCGTAATGATTTCACGATAAACCTGCTGATAGAGAATACGGGCTCGTATCATCTTAATGCCACCGCCGGTGGAACCTGAAGAGGTGCAGAATCCGGATAAAAATAACATCCATAAAGGAACGAATATCGGCCACAGATTATAATCGGTGTTACTGTAGCCGGTCGTCGTGGCCACGGAGACGATATTGAAAGCGGCATAGCGCAAGGCTATCAGCGGTTCGGAATAGACACCGGTTGACCAAAGATAGAACGCCAATCCGGCGCAACTGAGAAAAAGGATTATGACGTACCAACTGACTTCGGAATCGTAGCGATAAGGCGTTACACTTTTTGCGCGCCAAGCCAGAAAATGGGTCGCAAAATTTATCCCGGCAATCAGCATAAAGACAATCGCAACCGATTCTATGAGCGGAGAATCCCAGTAGCCAAAGCTCGCGTCGTGCGATGAAAAGCCGCCCAATCCCAAAGTCGTAAAAGCGTGCATGACCGCATCAAACCAATCCATGCCCGCCCACTTGTAAGCAAAAACACACGCCAAGGTCAGACTCGCGTAGATCGACCACAACCCTTTGGCCGTCTCGGCGATGCGCGGCGTCAGTTTGTTCTCTTTCATGGGCCCCGGTATTTCGGCATTCAGCAATTGACGGCCGCCGACACCCAGCAGCGGCAAGATCGCTACCGCCAGCACAATCAGACCCATACCGCCAAGCCACACGATTTCACCGCGCCATAAGTTGATGGACGGCGGCAACGCATCCAGCCCCGACAATACCGTACCGCCGGTAGCGGTTAATCCCGAAACAGCCTCGAAATAAGCCATGCTGAGATTGAGTTCGGGCAAATACAGCAATAATGGCAGCATGGCAAAAGCGGGCAACCCGGACCACACCAATACCACCAGCAAAAAACCATCGCGTGTCTGCAATTCACGTTGATAGCGGCGTGTCGCTAGCCACATGACCAAACCGCAACCCAAGGTAATCAAAATAGATTCGCCAAAAACAAAACGCGCACCGTCATCGATCCATAGCGCCAAACCGAATGGAATCAGCATGGTCAGGCCGAATACCAGCACCATCTTGCCCAGCACATTAACAACCGTAAGCAACCGATTCATGGAATGATGCGCTACAGAAAACCAACATTAACCTGAAACAGCTTTTCCACTTCGCGGATCATTTTTCTATTGACCACAAATAAAATCACATGATCTTCCGATTCGATAATCGTGTCGTGGTGCGCAATGATGACTTGTACCGGTCTAGCCGGTTCAGCCGATTCCTCATCCCCGGACAGCAAATTTCCGCCAAATAATCCATCAGACCGGGGCAAACCGCGCACAATTGCACCAATCGTCGCACCTTTGGGCAGTTTGATTTCTTCAATTTTCCGCCCGACGACGTGCGATGACCTGGCGTCGCCATGCGCGACCAGTTCCAATGCTTCCGCCGCGCCGCGCCGCAGACTGTGCACCGCAACAACATCGCCGTGACGGACGTAAGCCAATAATGAACCGATCGTCACCTGCGCTGGCGAGATCGCGATATCGATACGGCTGCCTTGCACCAGATCCACATACGCACGGCGATTGATCAGCGCGATCACTTTATGCGCCCCCATTCGTTTCGCCAGTAGGGCCGACATAATATTGTTCTCTTCGTCATTCGTCAGCGCGCAAAACATATCCATCTCGGCGATATTCTCACTTTCCAGCAGCGCTTCATCGGTGGCATCTCCATGCAAGACCAGCGCATCACTCAACTCCTCCGCTAGGCGCTCACTGACCTGATAATTATGCTCAATGATTTTGACTTGATAGTCTTTTTCCAACGTGATGCCGAGACGTCTGCCGATTTTCCCGCCGCCGGCAATCATGACATGCTTGACCGGCTTATCCATTTTCCGCAGTTCGCGCATAACGGTACGGATATCTTCAGTCGCAGCAATAAAAAACACCTCGTCTTCTACCTCGATCACCGTATCGCCCTCGGGTATGATCGGACGGTCTTTACGGAAAATAGCTGCCACACGCGTATCGACATTGGGGACATGCCTGCGCAATTCCTGCAATTGCTGCCCGACCAGCGAACCGCCTTCCAATGCGCGCACCGCCACCAGACTCACCTTGCCCGAGGCAAAATCCAGCACCTGCAAAGCCTCGGGAAACTCGATCAATTTCTCGATATATTCGGTCAGTATCTGTTCCGGAGAAATGGCAAAATCGACACAGAAATTCTCGGTCGAGAAAATTTCCGGATGCGTCAAATACTCCGTGGAGCGGATCCGGGCAATTTTCGTCGGGGTGTTGAATAGTGTGGCGGCAAGTTTACACGCCACCAAATTGGTCTCATCATGCTCGGTAACCGCCAATATCATATCTGCATCATGCGCTCCGGCATTCACCAGCACCGATGGATGCGATGCGTTGCCGACAACGGTGCGCAAATCCAGGCGATCCTGTAATAACGCCAAACGTTTGGGATCGACATCGACCATCGTGATGTCGTTGGCCTCGCTGACCAAGCTTTCAGCCACCGATGAACCGACTTGCCCCGCACCCAGAATGATAATTTTCACTTGAACAACCTACCCTTTCCGGTTCTCGCGCACCCAGTCGCGCCATTGCGCAAATAGCCCGGGATCCAGCGCCGCTATCACGGATCGCGTCCACGGCGATCCCGCCCAGTAATCATCCTGCTCAAAGCCGCACATATGTCCGCCCGCTTCGGCAAGAATCAACGAACCCGCACCGTAATCCCATGGCTTCTGTCCGCCGTGCAGATATAAATCAAAATAACCGGCGGCGGTATAACACCATTCCAGCGCGCACGCACCGAAGTTACGCTGCGAAGCAAATGGAGGAAATGCAGCCACTCTGGCCGCGAATTTCCGGTCCAGACGCTTTAAATCGACATTGGCCATGGCGCCCGATAATGCCGGTGTATACGTCTTCAGTGGCAACGCAACGCCATTCAAGAAAGCGCCGCCGCCTTTAGTGGCATAAAACATCTCGTCCGTCGCCGGATTGTAGATCACGCCCAGCACACTCTTGCCTTGCTCCATGAACGCCACCGAAATGGCGAAGTACGGTAATCCATTGAGAAAATTCGATGTGCCATCGATCGGATCGATACTCCACAAACCGGATTGCCCCTCGATCCACTGCACTTCCTGCTCTTGTTTTGTCATCTCCTCGCCCATCGCGGCGGCTGGATGAATTTTTTGCAGCTTCTCCAGCAACGCATTCTGTGCCGCGACATCCGCTTCGGTAAAAAAACTGCCGTCCGCTTTAATTTGACGGTCGACTTGCAGGTAGCGCGGCATAACGACTTGCTGCGCGACTTCTCTTACCGCCGCAATCACTTCCTCTAACACGTTTACTCCGACCGCCACTTGATCGAACAGCCGATACTGGGGATTTGTTCCGCCGGACCGCGGCCGGTTTTGGCGACTTGCAACATTCCCTCGAACAAATCCCGGCGTACATCGGCCGGCGCGGCTTCTTTGCGCGATGCATCCAAACGGCCGCGATACTGCAATTCCAGTTTGCTGTTGAATCCGAAGAAATCCGGTGTGCACACCGCGCCATAGCGTTTGGCTATTTCCTGTGTTTCATCCCACACGTATGGAAAAGGATAATTTAATTGTTTCGCCACCAGCGCCATGTTTTCAAATGAATCTTCCGGGTAATCGGCCGGGTCATTAGACATGATCGCGATGGCATTAATGCCGTGCGATTTCAACTCGTTCACATCGCGAATGATGCGATCCTGCACCGCTTTCACATACGGGCAATGATTGCAGATAAACATCACCAGCAGACCGTTCTCCCCTTTTGCGGAAGCCAGGTTATGGCGCTTGCCGTCAACGCCCAACAAATCAAAATCAACCGCCTTCCAGCCAAAATCACAAACCGGTGTCTCCAAACTTGCCATATTCTTTTTCTCCTACTATCGATAATAATCTTGAAAACCGCTTCTCCAGCCTGCCGCGCTCCCCCATTGAAACAGCGGTCAGACAATGAATGCCGGATAAATAACGTGCTATATTATCATGAGTCCATTTATCGAATTGCTACTTACCCAGGTCAGCCCCCATCATGCATGCGCGCTTCTACCATCCCGAAGAAATCACTGCTGGAACGGTCATCGAATTATCGACCGAGAACAAACATCATGCCGCGCGGGTATTGCGTTTGAAAGAAGGCAATACGGTCACGCTGTTCAATGGACAGGGCGGTGAATTCTCCGCGCACATCACCAGCATCACCAAATCCAGCACGACCGTCCGGGTCGACACCTATCACGCGATGGATCGGGAATCGCCGCTGTCGATCGAGCTGGCCCAAGCCGTCTGTGTCAATGAAAAAATGGATTGGATCATACAAAAAGCGGTGGAATTGGGCGTGACGCGCATTCAACCCGTGACCACGGCGCGCAGTATCGTGCACTTGTCCGGTGAGCGCGCCGACAAACGCCAGCAACACTGGCAAAAAATCGTCATTTCCGCGTGCGAGCAATGCGGCAGAAATTACGTGCCGCAAGTATTGCCGTTGATTTCGCTATTGGAGTGGCTGAGCCGGAAAAAAACTGACCGGTCGCCTCATGATGGTTGCTTTATATTATCCACGACAGCCACGCAAAGTTTAAAAGAGATTGCCAAGCCATCCGCCGATGCCAATCTGGCGCTCGTGATCGGACCGGAAGGCGGATTTACGCCGGAAGAGGAAGCGGCTGTTTTACAAACCGGTTTCGTTCCGGTGCGTCTGGGAAAACGCATCCTGCGCACCGAAAGCGCGGCTTTGACGGCTATTGCCGCATTACAAACCCTGTGGGGTGATTTTTAACCGATCGCATGAACAAAAATCCGCTATCTTCACAGACCATGAATACACCTGCCGAATTTGTCGCCTGGTTCCGCTCGGTTGCTCCCTATATCAACGCATTCAGGGGTAAAACCTTCGTCATTGGCTTCAGCGGCGAAATGGTCACGAACGCCACCTTTGTCGATTTCATTCACGACGTCAATCTGCTCGCCAGCCTCGGCGTCCGGCTGGTCCTGGTGCACGGCGCACGTCCGCAAATACAACTGCGCCTGGATGAATCGCAACTGGAAACGCAAACCGTCATGGGCATGCGCGTCACCGACCCGGCCGCGTTGCAGTGCGTCAAGGAATCGGTCGGGCGCGTGCACCACGAGATTGCCGCCTTGCTGTCGATGGGTTTGCCCAATTCACCGATGGCCAATGCCGCCATCCGCGTGACCAGCGGGAATTTCGTCACCGCTTGCCCATACGGCGTCATTCAGGGCATCGACCTGATGCATACCGGCAAAGTGCGCAAAATCAACGCACCGGCGATTCACTCGCGCCTGGAACAAGGCGATGTGGTGCTGATTTCGCCGCTGGGCTACTCGCCTACCGGTGAGATTTTTAACTTGACGATGGAAAATGTGACGTCTGAGACCGCCATCGCGCTCCACGCCGAAAAATTGATTCTTCTGCTGGACAACGCCAATACCGCAGCACTGCCGCGCGAACTCACCTTACCGGAAAGCAAATTGCTGCTGGAAAACAAAACACCGGCAACAGCAGCGCCGATACCGGATGCGATCCGGTCATCGCTGCAATACGCAACCAAAGCTTGTGAATTGGGTGTGACGCGCGCGCACCTGGTCAGTCGGCATATCGACGGCGCCATCATCCAAGAACTGTTTACGCACGACGGCATCGGCTGCATGATTTCGCAGGAAACGCTGCAGGCGCTGCGCAAAGCACGCATCGACGATGTCGGCGGCATTCTGCAGCTGATCGAACCGCTCGAAGCCGAAGGCATTCTGGTGCGGCGCGGGCGTGAATTGCTGGAAATCGAAATCGACCGGTTTACCGTATTCGAGCACGACGGCATCATCCTCGGCTGCGCCGCGCTGTATCCCTTTCCCGAAGAACACGCGTGCGAACTCGCCTGTTTGGCGATTCACCCGGATTACCGCGATCAGGGACACGGCGAACGCTTGCTCAAGCACATCGAAAATAAAACCATCGCGCAAGGCATCCACAAACTGTTCGTACTCACCACGCATGCCACGCATTGGTTCATCGAACACGGCTTCAATCCAGCCACTCCGGCTGAGTTACCCAAAGCCAAACAGAATTTATACAATTATCAGCGCCGTTCGAAAGTGCTGATCAAGCACTTGTAATTTTTCATACAAAATACGCCCCGGCTGTTTACTCAATGAAACGAACGTTTCATAATGCCGGACTTTCCTCAACAGGAAACTCTGACCATGTCCTTCGACAAGCTCAGGACAAACGGCAACATGTGGTTCAGAGAATTCCCAATACTCTTTTACTGACTTGGAGCAAGGATACCAAATGGCAAGAATGGTGAAATGCATCAAACTAGGCCGCGAAGCCGAAGGCCTGGATTTTCAAACCTACCCCGGCGAACTGGGCAAACGAATTTTTGAGAATGTCTCCAAGGAAGCCTGGAGCCAGTGGATCAAACACCAAACTACGCTGGTCAACGAAAACCGTTTAAATCTCTCAGACGCCAAAGCGCGGAAATATCTAGCGGAACAAATGGAAGCACATTTTTTTGGGGAGGGAGCGGAACAGGCAGCGGGGTATGTGCCGCCTAAGAATTAATCTTAATTTTTGACATATACCTAAAACATAACATTCAAATCACAGGTACCCCCTTATCACACAGCGCCGTGTGGAATGGCTGGTTATAAAGATTCTATTTCCTTAAGAGTCTTTCCGTTTTTATCTTTCCATGCGGTGAGTCCATTTGCATGCCCGCCATGAATCACCGCTGCTGCCGAACTCGGACTTGTAAATTCCGCATCTCTTGTAAATACCAATGTATCGTCTTTGGTCTCTAATACCCCCTCATCTTTTAAGCACTGCCTCATATTCATCGTCCATGGCCACTTTTGTGCTGAAGCTCGATCGTTCAAAATAGCTTGGGAACCCTTAAGCACCACAAAACCATTGGGCGCCAAATGACCCTCTGCTTTAATCCCTTTAATCTCGCAGAACAGTCTCTTATGTTCGGATTCTGTGACGGCTTTTGCTGCGGTTGGCACGAGGAGCTCGACCCCAAGAACTGGCAATAGTTGGTTAATCTTTTCTAAAAATATTTCCATATCCTCTCGGTCAGATTCAGGCAATCGAGCTCTGCTACTTTGGCCGTTTGTAACCACGGCTCGCCCAGATTTGCGCGCCTGATCTATTAGCTTTCCTTCAAGAAAACGGATATGCGCCTTAGTTAAGTTCTCGTCTTTACTAATAAAAAAGATGATTTGATTCTAAAAATCTTTCTCCAAGTGAGCTTTGATTCGATCACGAATGCTCTCAGCTTCACCAATATAGAGTGCTGGTTTTCCGGACTCAGGATCGGAGCCCGTCAAAAAATAGACTCCCGCACCGCCTGATTCTTCACGAGAGAAGACTCCTTCAAACTCGCTTCTGGGACCGGCGACAGCCTTTCCAGTCCAATTCGACAATTCCGCAGTACGAAGCCGTTTAGGATCTCCGTAAACCAGGAATATTTTGATTGTTGCACTAGGCACGTGTGAGGAAAGAAAAAACTACTACAGTTTTCTAACTTGAATTCCATGATTGATAATGCAAACCGCACAATCAATCATGGAAACATTGAATACTACTGAACTTTGACTTACTTAATAACCGCGTTCAATTCGCCTTTAGCATAGCGATTTGCCATACTTTCCAGGGAAATTGGTTTGATTTTTCCGGCTTGTCCGGCGCAGCCGAAGGCTTCGAAGCGTGCTTTACAAATATCTTTAGCCGCTGCGGTTGCTTCTTTCAGGAATTTGCGCGGGTCGAAATTGCTTTTGTCTTTTTCCAGGCTACGGCGGATCGCGCCGGTCATCGCCAGACGGATATCCGTGTCGATATTGACTTTACGCACGCCATACTTGATCCCTTGTTGAATTTCTTCGACCGGAACACCGTAGGTTTCTTTGATGTCACCGCCGAATTGACGGATGATTTCCAGCCATTCTTGCGGTACTGAGCTGGAGCCGTGCATGACCAAATGCGTGTTGGGGATACGTGCATGGATTTCCTTGATGCGTTGAATCGCCAGAATATCGCCGGTGGGTTTGCGGGTGAATTTGTACGCGCCGTGCGATGTTCCGATAGCAATCGCCAGTGCATCCACGCCGGTTTTGCGCACAAAGTCGGCGGCTTCTTCCGGGTCGGTCAGCAGTTGATCGTGCGATAACACGCCTTCCGCGCCGTGACCGTCTTCGGCTTCACCCATGCCGGATTCCAGAGATCCCAGGCAACCCAGTTCGCCTTCGACGGAAACACCGACAGAGTGCGCGATGTTAACGACATCGGCTGTGACATTAACGTTATATTCGTACGAAGACGGTGTTTTGGCGTCTGCTTGCAACGAGCCGTCCATCATGACGCTTGAGAAACCGCTACGAATCGCATTGACACAAACGGAAGGAGAAGCACCATGATCCTGATGCATCACAATCGGGATATGCGGATAAGATTCAACAGCTGCTTCAATCAAATGACGTAAAAACGCTTCACCGGCATATTTTCTCGCACCGGCGGAACCTTGCATGATGACCGGGCTGTTGCATTCGTCCGCGGCTTGCATGATCGCCTGGATCTGTTCCAGATTGTTGACGTTAAAAGCGGGCAAGCCGTAACCATTTTCCGCTGCGTGATCGAGTAGTTGTCTTAATGATACGAGTGCCATCTAGATCTCCTTATTGATTATCTTAATAAAATTGTATACCAGTATAAGCATATTCTTAATGAATACCTTTTGATTCTTTCCACTGCCGTTCGCGTTGCTCCAATGCCAGATTCGCATCCGCAGACAGTTTATTTTGCATCAATACCTTGTCTTGTTTTCCATTCGCCGACTCTGATGATCTTCATCGTATTGGTGCCACCGGTTTTACCCACCGGCTCGCCGATCGTCATCACCATGATATCACCGCTGCGCACCACACCGCGATTGAGTAATTCCTGTTCGGCCAGATTCAGAATTTCTTCCGGATCGTTCAATCCCGCGCCGAATTCCACCGGATATACACCTCTGAACAATGTCACCCTTCTGCGCGTTTCTTCATTCGGACTCAGCGCAAAAATAGGGACTTTGGAACTCCGGCGCGACATCAACAACGCGGTCACACCGCTTTGCGTTAATGCCGCAATGGCACGGATCTGCAAGCCGCTGGCGGTATACATTGTAGCGCGGGCAATGGCTTCCTCTATAGTGGCCGGATTAATATTCTGCATCCGCCGGTCGGTGTTGACCAGATATTCCTTTTCCGCTTCCAGGCAAACTCTGGCCATCGCTTCGACCGCTTCCACCGGATATTCCCCGGCAGCGGATTCCGCCGACAGCATGACCGCATCGGTGCCATCCAGCACCGCGTTAGCCACGTCCGACACTTCTGCACGTGTTGGAATCGGATTGGTAATCATCGACTCCATCATTTGCGTGGCGGTTACCACAGTTTTATTGTTGGCGCGCGCGGAGCGGATCATTCGTTTTTGCAACGCCGGAACGGCGGCATCGCCGACTTCAACCGCCAGATCACCGCGCGCTACCATGATGGCATCCGAGGCTTCGAGAATATCGTCCAAAGCAAGAATGGCCTCGGAGCGTTCGATCTTGGCCATGATCATGCCTCTGCCGCCCGCCTCTTGAAATAACGCGCGCGCTTGGCGGATATCGTCGCCTGAGCGGACAAACGATACGGCTAAGTAATCCGCGCCCAGTTCGGCTGCTGTTTTGATATCTTCCAGATCCTTGCTGGTCAGCGCTGGTGCGCCGAGTCCGCCACCTTTACGGTTAATACCTTTATTATTGGACAGTATTCCGCCCTGCTCAACCACGCAGAATACTTGATGACCTTTCACATGCGATACACCGAGTACAATCCGGCCATCGTCCAGCATCAGCGTAGCGCCGGTTTCCAGATCATTTGGCAATTCCTTATAATCCAGACCGACTCTTTCTTGATTGCCTAATTCACAATTGGCATCCAGAATGAACTGATCACCGACTTCGAGCCTGATCTTGCCGTGCTCGAATCTGCCGACACGTATTTTCGGCCCTTGCAAATCGGCCAGTACGCCAACTGTAAGACCAGCAGCCCGCGCCAGCGACCGTGTCGTCTCGGCGAATTCGATATGCTGTTCGCGCGTGCCGTGCGAAAAATTGATCCGGACAACATCAACACCGGCCCGGATTAAACGATCCAAAATTTTTGGATTGTTACAGGCGGGACCCAGGGTCGCTACAATTTTTGTTCTTCGGATCATGATTTTTCTGGTTGATTATTTGGCACGCGTCTCCAATATTTCTACTGCCGGGAGTTTTTTACCTTCCAGGAACTCCAGGAATGCGCCACCTGCGGTTGAAATATAGGAAACTTTGTCGTAAATATCGTACTTTTGAATAGCCGCAATGGTATCACCGCCGCCTGCTAACGTGAAAGCCTTCGTTTCCGCAATTGCACGCGCGATTTTTTCGGTTCCGGCGCCAAATTGATCTAACTCAAACACACCGACCGGGCCGTTCCATACCACCGTACCGGCTTTCATGATGATATCCACCAGCTCTTGCGCGCTTTTCGGACCGATATCAAAAATCATGTCATCGTCCGCCACAGCGCCGGCATCTTTCAATACCGCCGGTTCATTGGCATCGAATTTTTTACCGGTCACTACGTCGACCGCGATTGGAATCGAGGCATTGCGTTTCGCCATTTTATCCATCAAGGCCTTGGCTGTTGGAACCAAATCATCTTCACACAGTGATTTACCGACATTTTTACCGGTCGCTTTCAGGAAGGTATTGGCAATCCCGCCACCCACAACCAGTTGATCGACTTTCTCGGACAATGACTCCAGCACGGTCAGCTTGGTTGAAACTTTTGAGCCGCCGACAATCGCCACCATCGGGCGCGCTGGGCTCAACAGCGCTTTGGTCAGCGCATCCAGTTCTTCTGTCAGCAGGATACCGGCGCAAGCCACCGGCGCATATTTAGCGACACCGTGGGTTGAAGCTTCCGCGCGGTGCGCGGTGCCGAATGCGTCCATGACAAAAACATCGCACAGTTTTGCGTATTTTTGCGCGGTCTCTTCAACATTTTTCTTTTCGCCTTTATTGATGCGGCAATTTTCCAGCACGACCAGTTCTCCAGCCGCAACATCAAATCCGCCATCAACCCAGTCCTTGATTAAACGCACCGGTTTTCCCAGACGGCTGGCAATATTATCAGCCACCGGTTTCAGAGAATTCTCTTCAGTCCACACGCCTTCTTCAGGGCGGCCCAAGTGCGAGGTCACCATGACTTTCGCGCCTTGTTTGATGCAGTGATTAATGGTCGCCATCGAGGCGGTAATGCGTGCATCCGAGGTCACTTTTCCATCTTTTACAGGGACATTCAGATCAGCGCGAATAAATACACGTTTACCTTTAAGGTCAAGGTCAACTAGTTTAATAACGGACACAATAAGCTCCAGAAATGTCTTTAACAAAATATAAAGGATAGCAGCGCTACCCTTTATGTCTTAATAAATTAACTATTTAATCAGATAGCAATCAAAACACTCTAGTTTGATTGCTATCCGAGCATGTAAAACTACTTGGCGACAGTACGCACCATCTCCAGTACTTTGGTGGAATAACCCCATTCATTGTCGTACCACGCAACCACTTTGACGAAGCTTTTATCCAACGCCATCCCTGCTTCGGCATCGAAAATTGAGGTGCAGCTTTCACCGCGGAAGTCGGTGGATACCACTTTTTGATCGGTATATCCCAGCACGCCTTTCATGGAACCTTCGGAAGCTTCTTTCATCGCTTTGCAAATTTCGTCGTAGGTTGCTTCTTTTTCCAGCTCACACGTCAAATCTACTACCGATACGTCCGATGTCGGAACACGGAAAGCCATACCGGTCAGTTTTTTGTTCAGTTGCGGAATCACAACGCCGACCGCTTTAGCAGCACCGGTTGAAGAAGGAATAATGTTTTCCAGAATACCGCGGCCACCGCGCCAGTCTTTATTGGATGGGCCATCGACGGTTTTTTGCGTTGCCGTTGCGGCATGCACGGTAGTCATCAGACCACGTTTAATGCCCCATTTATCGTTCAATACTTTGGCGATCGGAGCCAGGCAGTTGGTGGTGCAGGAAGCATTGGAAATAATGCTTTCGCCTTTGTAGGATTTGTCATTCACGCCATACACAAACATCGGTGTATCGTCTTTGGAAGGTGCTGACATGATGACTTTCTTGGCGCCAGCCGCTAAGTGTTTTTCACAGGTTTCCTTCGTCAGAAAGAGACCTGTCGATTCAACCACAACTTCCGCGCCGACTTCATTCCATTTCAGCTCAGCCGGATCTTTAACAGCCGTTAACCGGATTCTTTTTCCATTGACTACCAAGGTATTTCCATCAATCGCAATGTCACCCTGGAAGCGGCCGTGCACTGAGTCATGCTTTAACATATAAGCCAGATAATCCGGCTCCAGCAAATCGTTAATGGCAACGATTTCGATATCCGAAAAATTCTGCACAGCTGAGCGGAAAACCATACGCCCGATACGACCAAACCCGTTAATACCAACCTTAATTGTCATACTAAAACTCCTTGAATAAGAAACTTGTTGCTTGCGGGCGGAAAAAATCACCGCCTCTCTGCTTTAATCATATATTCGATCAGAGAATGCCTTTCACTGTTTTAACAACATTCTCGACAGTAAAACCAAAATGTTTGAATAACACATCCGCAGGCGCTGATT
This sequence comes from Nitrosomonas oligotropha, assembly GCF_009833085.1. GTDB lineage: Bacteria > Pseudomonadota > Gammaproteobacteria > Burkholderiales > Nitrosomonadaceae > Nitrosomonas > Nitrosomonas oligotropha. Next base: position 13,831 of record NZ_QRBZ01000026.1, read on the forward strand.
CACCAAAGGTATCCATACCGACTACCGCGCCATCCAGTCCAACATACTTACGCCAGAAATCAGTTACCCCGGCTTCCACCGCGACGCGTTTGACACCCTTCAGCAAGACACTGTCTTTATAGGATGGTTCCTGACGGTCAAATACATTCGTGCACGGCATGGAAACCACGCGCACATGAATGCCTTCTTCCGCCAGCGCTTTTTGCGCATTCATGGCCAGTCCCACTTCGGAGCCTGTCGCGATCAAAATTGCTTGCGGCTTGCCATTACCGGCTTCGGATAATATATAGCCGCCTTTATCGATCAGCTTAATGGTAGTGGCATCGCGTTTTTGGAATGGCAGATTCTGACGGCTGAATATCAATGTCGACGGGCCGTTTTTACGTTCGATGGCACGTGCCCATGACACGGTCGATTCAACCGTATCGCAAGGACGCCATACATCCATGTTAGGGATTAAACGCAAGGTTGCGGTTTGTTCTACCGGCTGATGCGTCGGACCATCTTCACCCAGACCGATGGAGTCGTGTGTAAAGACAAAAATATTGCGAATTTTCATCAGTGCGGCCATACGCAATGCATTACGCGCATATTCGGAGAACATCAGGAAAGTGGCGCCGTAAGGAATCAAGCCGCCGTGCAACGACAAGCCATTCATCATGGCACTCATGCCAAATTCGCGCACACCGTAATACACGTAGTTACCGCCGTTTTGCTTGCTGACTCCTTTGGAACCCGACCACAGCGTCAAATTGGATCCGGCCAGATCAGCGGAACCACCGAGCAATTCAGGCAGAACTGGTGCCAAACCTTCGATCGCATTTTGCGAAGCTTTACGGCTAGCAATGGTTTCCGCTTTTGCGTTAACTTGATTGATAACGCCGTCGACATGGCTACGCCAGTTCGCAGGTAACTCACCAGCGGTGCGACGATTGAATTCAGCTGCTTCAGCCGGATATTTTTCCGCGTATTCGGTAAATTTCTGATTCCATTCCGTTTCCAGTGCTTGCCCTTTCGCTCTTGCGTCCCAGGCACTGTACACTTCTTGCGGAATTTCAAAAGGCGGATGATGCCAGCCGATGTGCGGACGAGTAGCGGCGATTTCCGCGTCACCGAGTGCCGCACCGTGCACCGAGTGGGTATTGGCCATATTGGGTGATCCCAGTCCGATAACTGTTTTGCAGCAGATCATTGTTGGCTTGTCACTGACTTTTTTAGCGGCTTCAATCGCTGCTTCTATGGCCACCGGGTCGTGCCCGTTGACGTTAGGCACCACGTGCCAGCCATAAGATTCAAACCGTTTCGGCGTGTCATCGGTAAACCAGCCTTCCACATGACCATCGATGGAAATACCGTTATCATCGTAAAAACAAATCAATTTCCCTAAACCTAAGGTACCCGCCAAGGAACAAGCTTCGTGCGAAATGCCTTCCATCAGACAGCCATCGCCCAGGAAAACGTAGGTATGGTGATCGACAATGTTATAACCGGGACGATTAAATTCTGCGGCGAGTATTTTTTCCGCCAGCGCCATGCCCACGGCGTTGGTAATACCCTGGCCTAACGGGCCGGTTGTGGTTTCCACACCCGGTGTGTAGCCATATTCCGGATGGCCGGGTGTCTTGGAATGAAATTGCCGGAATTTCTTAATTTCTTCCATCGGCAGATCGTAGCCGGTCAGATGCAATAAAGCATAAATCAGCATCGATCCATGCCCGTTGGACAGAATGAACCGGTCACGATCAACCCATCCCGGATTGCCAGGATTATGACGCAGATGATGAATCCACAGTACTTCAGCGATTTCCGCCATTCCCATCGGCATACCGGGGTGACCGGAATTGGCTTTTTGCACAGCATCCATCGCCAATGCACGAATTGCGCTGGTTAAATCCTTAAACACCGGCGCGTCAAAATCCTTGAATGTCCCCATTAACACTAACTCCCTAATATTTTAAACGAATAGAAAAGATCGAACTGTGCGCTAATTGAATAGGAACACATCGTATCGGCAAATAAATAAATGCGATATTATCCCCTAAGATAGGGGATACGACAACTAGAGACCTTCATTTTTTGCGCCTAAAACCAATCCGGTAGCAGCGGAATTTCTTTAAAAAATCAGTTGCCCCGTAGTTTAATTCCCAATAATTTTATTTTGCGGTACAGGTGAGTCCGCTCTAATCCAGCGCGTTCCGCGACTCGCGTCATGTTGCCATTTTCTTGGTCGATCAATCTTTCAAAGTAAGTTTTTTCAAACAAATCGCGCGCTTCGCGCAGGGAAAGATCGAGAGGAATCTCCGGCGAAACCGATGACGAGGCCGATTCCGGGAAAACCATCGCCTGCTGCACGGCTTCGACCGAAATCTCATCAGACGTGCAAGTCAGCGCCAGCGAATGCACCACGCCGGTTAATTGCGTCAGGTTGCCGGGCCAGTCGTAATTGCGCAGGCAATTTAACGCTGCGGTACTGAATTGTAACGTGGACGAAGCTTCTCCCGATTCAACGAAACGCGACAAGATTTGACCGGCCAGCTCGGGAATGTCCTCCCGGTGCGCCCGCAATGCCGGAATACCGATGCTGAGACTGCTCAATATCTCGTATAGCTTGGGATGATAAGCGCCCTGCGCAGTCAACTCCGCCAACGGTTGCGATGTAGCGCAAACCAGCCGGACGTTATACTTCTCCAACTTACTCAACAATAACAGCAAACCTTTCTGCGCCAGTTTACTGATCTCACCGACATCCTTAAGAAATAACAGCCCGTCACGTGCATGCTCCAGCAAATCCAGCGGTGATTCGGCCAATCCCGTCAACGTCTCGGGCTCCACCCACGGTGTACCCGAACGATGCATAAAACGCGCGCAGATCTCCGCGCCCGCGCCCGGCTCACCCATCAGCAGCACGGGTGTTTTCAAGTTCACCACTTGTTCCAGCTTTTTTCTCAGATCAAGAATCAAAGCGCCCTTACCCAGACTGGCCAGTGACAGTGCCGATTGCTGTTTATTCTGCGCCCCGCGCAAAGCCTTGGTGACCGTGCTCAACAGCTTTTGTAACGGTATCGGCTTTTCCAGATAACCGAATGCGCCAATGCGGGTGGCCTCCACCGCCGTATCAATCGTGCCGTGTCCGGACATCATAATCACCGGCATCGTCAGCAGGCCATTGCTCGCCCACTCTTTCAGCAGCGTAATACCATCGGTATCGGGCATCCAGATATCCAGCAGCACCAGATCGGGGCGCGTTTGCGCGCGCCAGACCCGGGCTTGCTCGGCATTTTCGGCCAACGCCACGCGATATCCTTCATCCCGCAAAATTTCAGACAGCAATTCGCGGATGCCAATTTCGTCATCAACAACCAGTATTGTATTGTTCGTTATCATTGATATCATTGAGTGTTATCTCCACTACTGAAATCTAATCAGCTTAGCCACAACTGTCAAATTTCACGATCATTATGGATTCCAAGTTTTTTGATTGACGGATATCTTGCCAGGAAAAATTCATTCCTCTGTTCTGCATCACCGATTGTTCTCTAATGAACCGCCAGCCGGTTATCGTGGGTGGATGCGCTTTTCTCCACCGCTGGCAGGATAATTGAAATTTGCGCGCCCTGCGGTTTAATATTTTCGATATGGATAATCCCTTCATGTTCTTCAACAATTTTCTTCACAATCGGCAATCCCAATCCGGTTCCCTTGGCCTTGGTGGTGACATAAGGCTCAAAAACCCTCGCTCTGATCTCATCCGAAAAACCGCAACCGTTATCACGCACACTGAGTTGCACTCCGCCATGCACTTTTTCGGTTTTTACCTCGATCACGGGTTGCGGCGTATCAATCAGCGCGTCTTGCGCATTTTGCAGCAAATTATGCAGCACTTGGCGCAATTGCGCCGAATCGCCTTTGATCAGCGGCAAATCATCCGCCAATAGCTGCTGGATTTGCACATGCTTGCTATTCTCAGCCGCCATATTCGCGGTTTCATAAAGCGACAATACCTCGCGCACCAGCCGGTTAAAATCGAGTTGATGCAATTGCAGCTCAGGCACGCGCGCATACTGATTAAATTCATTCACCATCCGCTTCAGGGCTTCCACCTGATTGACAATGGTTTCGGTAGAACGCCGCAATATCTTGGCATCTTCTTCATTGAGCTTATTGATCAATTTGTGCTGCACGCGCTCGGCGGACAGTTGAATCGGTGTAAGCGGATTTTTAATTTCGTGCGCCAGCCGGCGTGCAACCTCACCCCAGGCAACCGCGCGCTGCACTTGCAATAGATTGGTGATGTCATCAAAAACCACCACACCGCCACCACCGGATATCTTGGGCAAGCGTGTCCCTCGCAGCAACAAGACCTGATTACGGCCATCTTCCGAACGCGTCAATTGGCGCTGCCAAACACCGGTTTCCCCGGAATTAAATCCCGCTTTGATCTCGACAATCAAGGTATCCAGTTGCGGTTCATTGCTCACACAGCCTTCGATAATCGATCCGTCCAAACTGATCAGCGGTATTTGCAGGATCTGCTCGGCGCTGCGATTGGCCTTGGATAATACCAATTGATCGTCGAATACCAGCACGCCCGATGACAAATTCGCCAGAATACTTTCCAAGTGCGCGCGCGCGCTCTCGACCGCCTGCTGATTATGCAGCGCCGCTGCGCGGGCTTCCTCCAATTGTTGTGTCATCAAGTTGAAGGACTCCGTCAACACACCCAATTCGTCACTACTTTGCACCAGGTGTCTGCGGCTGTAGTCGCCTTGCGCAATCGCCCGCGTGCCTTCCGCCAGCATGCCCAGCGGCGCGCTCAGTTTTTCACTGAGCAATGAAGCCGTGGCCAATGCCGAAAACAACGATAACAACAAAGCCAGCGTCAAGGTAACGCTATACAGCCGGGTCAATCCGTGACGCGACAAGGAAAGTTCCTGGTAATCCTGATAACCCGCTTGCACCCGTTCGGCGTCTTTTGCCAATTGCAGTGGAACCGGCTGCAGCAACTGAAGCATCCGGATATCCTCTTTCAAGCTCAGCACATTAACCGGAGCGACCACACGCAAATACAAACCTTTACCGGCAATCGACTCAATCGCGCCATACGCTTTCTGCATCCGGATATAGCGCATGACGACGGCATTCGGCATCCCAGGAAATAACGCCAGATTACTCTCGCTGGAAAAAGCAATGACTTTGCCATCCTGATTAAACAAAGTCGCTTCTTCCACCTGCGATTGCAGCAGTAATTCATTCAGCACCAACAAAGGCGGATTGGCCGGATCGGACAATACTAACGCCGTCGACTGCGCTTTGCGCTGCAACTCCTCCAGCAGATTATCCAGCATGGTATGGCCCAGATTCAAGCCGCCCTCCAGGGCTCGATCCACTTTAACGTCAAACCAGGACTCGATACTCTTCTCAAGAAACTGAACGGACACGGCATACACCAAAACACCGGGAAGTGTCGCCATCATGGAAAAAACCAGCATCAACCGTAACGCCAGCCGGGATCCGAAAACACCCGATTTGAGGCGGCGTCTGAACCGCCACAGCAGAAATCCCAGGATCGCCATGAGAAAGATCACAAAGGCGATATTGATGCCCAGCAATAAGCGGTACTTCCGTTCAAAAAACTCGGTATTGGCGCCCGCGGTAGCCAGCAGAAAGAGCATCACAGCCCCCACACCGGCACCCACAATGAGCACGTATTTCATCAATGACCTTTAATCTGCGCCGGTTCCCCGGGTACTGGCAGCTTCAGGTGCCATTCCAGTTTATCCGAACTCAAATTCCACTGGCTGGAACCCAATGTTTCAACTTGGAACGGCTTTGGCATCCGCGTCAGATCGAGCCAGACTCGCAACGACGCCACATAATCGGCGTCCGGTTTTAATCCGGCTTTAGCCGTCAGGGGCAGATCGCGTATCCGCCCCAATGCCTGCAATGCTTCGTTTAATGAAGAATAACTTTGTGAGAACACCGGATGATTCAGGTGATATTGCCGTGTTAGCGCATAATAGCGCAAGCCGACCACAAACTTACTGCGCGCCACTTCCTCATTCAGCTTATACCAGCGCGCATCCAGCAAGCCGAATTTAGTGACGAAATACAGCACGATACCTTTTTCCAGCGCCTGCTCCAGAGTCTCGTTCAGCGTAATCTCGGAATCCATGCTGATGGTATAACCTTGCTCGGTTGCCGCCAGACTGACAGACTTAATCCGGATACCTTCCGCCTGCACAACAGACATGGGCAATAACAAAATCAGTAACAAAAGTACAAGATTGAGGGAGGGTCGCTTTATTTGGCGCACTTGCGGATCAGGCTTTTTGCAGTAAGGTATAGAAGAAGCCATCATGTCGAATATCGGGTAACAGTTGTCCATCCGCCATTGCCGCTGCGGAAAGCGGTAGTAAGCTTGCATCGGGGTGATGGTTAAGGAATTTTTCAATCTGCATGGTATTTTCTTCAGCAAACACTGAACAAGTCACATACAGCAACTTACCACCCTTGCTCAAAATTTTCCACAAGGCATGCAAAATTGCTTGTTGAATTTCTGCAAATTTGACCAGATCGCTTTCACGCCGCAACCATTTGATATCCGGATGCCGGCAAACCACTCCGGATGCCGAGCAAGGCACATCCGCCAGAATACGGTCATAGCAACGGCCATCCCACCAGGCAGCGGGATCCGACGCATCGCCGCACACCACCTTTTCCGCCGTCATATCCAAGCGCAGCAAATTCTGTTGCACCTGAGCCAATCTTGCCGCTTCATTATCCAGGATCGTCAATGCGACATCGGCCAATTCCAGCACATGCGTGCTTTTCCCTCCCGGAGCCGCGCACGCATCCAACACTCGCATGCCATCATGCACATCCAGGAATGTTGCGGCAAGCTGCGCGCCGGCATCTTGCACCGTCACCAGCCCGGTGCTGAAACCGGGCAGATACTCCACCGCGACCGGCTGACTCAGTTGCAGCGCGCCTGACCCGAGCAATTCCGCTGGCATCGCTTGTTCCGCCAATAAGTCACAATAAGCCGCCACGCTTATTTTGCGTTGATTCACCCGTAACGTCATCGGAGGGCGTTTATTACCGGCTTGCAGTATCGTGTGGAATTTTTCCGGATATTGCTGCCGCAATTTGTCAATCCACCACTGCGGATATGAGTACAGTCCGTCCTCATGAGCGGCCGCCTGTTGCAACAAACGCTCACGCTGGCGGATGAAATTACGCAAAACGGCATTCACCAGCCCCTGCATTCCTTGACCATGCGCCAAGGAGCGCGAAGCAGATACGGCTTGATCCACTACCGTATACGGGGATGCTTTACTGTACTGCAATTGATACAAGCTCACGAGCAACAGCTGTTGCAAACTTTTATCGCGCAACGGTTTTTTCAGTAACAACGCGAGAATCGCTTGCAATTGGCCGTAAAAACGCAGGACGCCATAACTTAGATCCTGAATGGCGCCTTTTTGTTGTTTCGATAACATCGGATCGGCGCGCCAGACATCCTGCAGCACGCCGGTCAGGCTTGATCCCGTCAACACTTTACCGATCGCGGAAGCTGCCGCCAGCTGCGCCTTAATCATGCGATGCTGCAGGCTGATGCGCTGTCATGAAATACTCGCCAGGTTCTATCGGATTGCCGGCAAGAAAATCCGCCGCGCTCATTTTTTTGCCGCCAGGTTTCTGCACCATTGCAATCCGTAACAAACCCGAGCCGCAGGCGACCGTGATACCCGCACGATCCACCGCAACGATTTCTCCCGGCTTTCCTGCATTTCCGTCCAGCGCTTCAGCTTGCCAGATCTTCAGCGCCATATCCCGGAAATGCGCATAGGCGCCCGGACTCGGATTGAATGTCCGCACCGTCCGGTCTAGCTGCCGCGCGCTGTGCCGCCAATCAATTTCCGCCTCGGCTTTGGTTATCTTGGCTGCATAGCAGGCTTGCGCCGCATCTTGCAGCACGGGAACCAGTTTTTTCTGAGATAGCAGCGTCAGCGCCTCAACGATGCTTTGCGCGCCGCACGCACTTAATTTATCGTGCAGCGATTGCGTGGTATCGTCCGGCGTGATCGCCACGCGATGGATTAACAAAATGGCGCCGGTATCCAATCCGGCATCCATCTGCATGATGGTGATGCCGGTCTCACGATCACCGGCCAGAATGGCGCGTTGAATCGGCGCGGCGCCACGCCAGCGCGGCAAGAGCGAAGCGTGAATATTCAAACACCCCAGACGGGGAATATCCAGCACCGCTTGTGGCAAAATCAATCCATACGCCGCCACAACCATCACATCCGCATGCAATGCCTGCAATTGCTGTTGTATGGCGGCAGTTTTCAGGGTCAAGGGCTGCAATAATGCCAGATGATGTTGTTCGGCCAGCAATTTAACGGCGCTGGCTGCGGCTTTCATTCCTCTGCCCGCAGGGCGGTCCGGCTGGGTCAACACCATGACGATTTCATGCCCTGCCTGAATCAGCGCATCCAGCGCCGTCGCGGCAAAGACAGGGGTTCCAGCAAATATGATTTTCATGCTAGCGCATCGATTACTTGTTAATTGGGATAGCGGGATTCAATCGTACCAATGGACCGGATTATTTATTCAGAAGATCCGGATGCAGCACACAGCACGATCTTATGCCAACATGCGCCTGCTACATGGTGCTGCGCTGTTTTTTCTTTAATTTAGCCAACGTGCGCGTTTGCTTGAGCTTTGACCAGTATTCCACAAACACTTTTCCCGCCAAGTGATCCATTTCGTGTTGAATACAGACTGCCAATAATCCATCAGCATCCAGAACAAAAGATTCGCCTTGCGCATTCAAAGCTTTCACAGTGACCGATTCGGCGCGCCGCACTTTCCCATAGATACCGGGTACTGACAAACAACCTTCCTCATAATCCGATAGGCCGCTACTGGCGATAATCTCCGGATTGATCAACACGAGCAACTCATCGCGCGCTTCCGAAGTATCGATCACAATGATGCGCTCGTGCACATCCACCTGGGTTGCAGCCAGCCCGATACCGGGCGCAGCGTACATCGTCTCGGTCATATCGCTGACCAGCGAACGGATTTCATCCGTGACTTGTGCTACGGGAACCGCTACAGTATGTAGCCTTTCATCCGGGTATTGTAGTATTTTTAGAATAGCCATGAAAAAAATGTGTAGTTTAATAAACCCAATTCCGCATTTAGACCGTATCATTAACCAATCATTCTGTATGCATTATCACTGCCTGTGAGATCATCCATGCGAAAGCCTATTATAACTATGATTTTATTTCTGGGCCTGCTTTCCGTCACGTCAACAAAGGCTCAAGAGATCGAGTTGCAGAGTGACACGCCCGATCATCATGTGGTCGTACCGGGCGATACGCTATGGGGAATCGCTTCCCGGTTTCTGAAAGATCCTTGGCGCTGGCCGGAAATTTGGGGGCTCAATCGCGCGCAGGTAAAAAATCCGCACAAGATTTACCCCGGCGATGTTGTGATACTGGAAAAATCACTGCACGGAATCCGTTTACGCCTTTCGGAGGACGATGAATACGGTGTAAAAACCGTTAAATTATCACCGAAAATCCGCACGGAACAATCGGGCACTTCGGCAATCCCCAGCATCCCGGCAGCGGCAATCGAACCTTTCCTGAGCCAGCCGCTGGTCATCGAAAAAGACGGTCTCGACAATGCACCGTATATATTAGGCTCGAGCGAGGGCCGGGTCGCTTTGAGCACGGGCAATATCGCTTATGTCAGTGAACTGCCTAAAGACAAGGGCTCGGCCTGGCAAATTTTCCGTCCCGGCAAAGCACTGAAAGACCCCGATCAAAAAGGCGCCGTTCTCGGTTTTGAAGCGACTTACCTGGGCAATGCCAAAGTGAATGCTTTTTCGGATGTCAGCACGGTCATCATCACGCACGCTTCGGAAGAGATTCTGAAAGGCGACCGTTTGGTTCCGGCGCCCGATACGATCTTCAATAACTACGCTCCGCATGCGCCGGATTTTTCGCTCAAGGGCAGGATTATCTCGGTTTATGGTGGTGTCACCGAGATCGGCAGAGGCGATATCGTCACACTCAATAAAGGCGGGTTAGATGGCCTGGAAATGGGTCATGTTCTGGCAATCTACCGCAGAAGCCAGGCCAAGTCGCTCAAAGGGCAAATGGTGCAATTACCTGATGAAAGAACCGGATTGGTATTCATCTTCCGCGTCTTTGAGAAAATATCCTATGCACTGGTCGTACAAAGCACGCAAGCCATCAAAGTATTGGACGCCGTCAAAACGCCCTGAAATTAACGCGTATCGTCATGAAACATGCACCGGATCTTGAAGCATGGCTGAGTCTTAATCTGATCGACGGTCTGGGTGGCGAATCCATCCGCAGACTTCTGATCGCTTTTGGCAATCCCGCGGCCATCCTGTCATCGCATATCAGCGCCTTGGAGCGCATCGTAAAAAAACCCATCGCGCAGCGCATCTCGCAAGGCGCCGATCCACATAAAATCGCAGCCGTACTCCGCTGGCTGGAGGATCCGGTCAACGCGGTCATCACTTTGGCCGATTCCGATTACCCGGCGCAGCTACTCAATATTGACGCCCCGCCCCCGCTGCTGTATTTCAAAGGCCGGCGGGAGCTGTTGCAGCATCCGGCGCTGGCCGTGGTCGGCAGCCGCAATGCCACGCCGCAGGGTTTATCGAATGCGGAAGCCTTTTCCGAAGCCGCCAGCAACGCCGGATTGTGCATCATCAGCGGCATGGCGCTGGGTATCGATACCGCCGCGCACCACGGCGGTTTGCGCGGCTTAGCCTCCAGCATTGCCGTTGTCGGCACTGGCTTGGATATCGTTTATCCGGCAAAGAATCACCCGCTCGCGCACAAGCTGGCCAAAGATGGGGCATTAATCTCCGAATTTCCACTGGGTACCCCTGCCATCGGCAGGAACTTTCCGCGCAGAAATCGTATCATCAGCGGTATGAGTCATGGATGCCTGGTGGTGGAAGCGGCATTACAAAGCGGGTCATTGATCACAGCCCGGCAAGCATTGGAGCAAGGACGCGAAGTCATGGCAATTCCGGGTTCGATACATTCACCCCTCTCAAAAGGCTGTCATGCATTGATTAAACAAGGCGCCAAATTGGTTGAAAATACCCAAGACATCTTGGATGAATTGAATTATTTACCCTTAACCCGGCATGAGAGTAGCGCCGTAGAAAAAGAATTTTCCGCCACAAAGCCAGCCGAAAACACGGTATTACTCAAACACCTAGGTTATGATGTCGTTGATATTGATACGCTCTGTTCGCGCAGCGGCTTGACGGCTGAGGTTGTATCAGCCATGCTATTAACGCTCGAGCTTGACGGTCAGATCAGCAGTTTGCCGGGAGGATGTTACCAGCGGATTCAATCGATGTGATGGCATTAACCGGAAGCACTGATCTGTAAACATACTCGCTTTTTTAGACACAATTATGTTCGATATACTCGTTTATTTATTTGAAAATTTCTTTGACTCGGGCAGCTATCCGGATTCTGCGACACTGACGCGCAAACTGACCATGGCCGGATTCGCCGACGAGGATATCCATGAGACCCTGAACTGGCTCTCGGAACTCGAACGCCATGATATTGGCAGTTATCCCGCCAGTTTCGCCGAAAACGATTCTTTCCGCTGCTATACCGAATATGAGATGGAAAGAATCGACACCGAAGGACGGGGATTTATTTTCTTCCTGGAACAAGCCCGCATCATTAACCCGCTGCAACGCGAATTGTTAATCGACCGTGTATTGGCCATGGATGAAAATTCCTCCAGTCTGGAAAAAATAAAACTGATTGTTTTAACCGAACTATGGATTCAAAATCAGCTGACTGATGATGCTGTTCTTGAGAAATTGCTGATCGTCAGCGACTCGCATTACCGGCACTAAGAAAAAATCCATTTCATATTAAGCCGCATCTAAAACAATGGCTGCCGGAGTGAATACCTCCACAATACACGCATTAAATTCTGACCATGTTTGCAACCCTGATATATCAAGTAACCCAAAGGCTGGGAAACACAGTGCCGATGAATGATTTCTGTTGGGAAATTAATGAGTAAAACGCTGATTATTGCAGAAAAACCTTCTGTTGCAGCGGATATCGCGCGGGCATTGGGCGGCTTTACCAAACACACGGATTACTTCGAAAGCGATCAATACGTGGTTTCTTCCGCGGTAGGTCATCTGCTTGAGCTTGTCATTCCGGAAGAATACGAAGTCAAACGCGGCAAATGGAGTTTTGCCAATTTGCCGGTTATTCCGCCGCATTTTGATTTGAATCCGATCGAGAAAACCTCCGCGCGGCTGAAACTGCTCAGCAAACTCATCAAACGCAAGGATATCGAAACGCTCATCAATGCCTGTGACGCGGGACGCGAAGGCGAATTGATCTTTTATTATATTCTGCGCCATGTTGGCGCAAGCAAGCCGGTAAAGCGCCTGTGGCTGCAATCGATGACACCCGATGCCATACGCGATGGATTCACCCGGTTACTGGATAATTCAGCCGTGGAATCGCTGGCAGAAGCAGCGGTCAGCCGGTCGGAATCGGATTGGCTGGTCGGCATTAACGGTACGCGCGCCATGACTGCGTTCAACTCGCAGGAAGGCGGATTCCACAAAACCACTGTGGGGCGGGTACAAACGCCTACGTTGGCAATCCTGGTCGAGCGCGAAGAAAAAATTAAAAAATTCCGCCCGCAGAATTATTGGGAGATTCACGGTACGTTTGAAGCCAGCAATGGCATTTACACCGGCCGGTGGTTTGATGAAAAATTCAACAAGGATAAAGCCGCTCAGGAAGCAAAACCGGAACGGCTATGGGAACAAAAGCAAGCTGAAGCCATTCGCGACAAATGCCAGGGAAAACCGGGGCACGTCAGCGAAGAGAGCAAACCCAGCAAAGAAATCTGTCCGTTGCTCTACGACCTGACCAGCTTGCAACGCGATGCTAACAGCCGTTTCGGTTTTTCCGCCAAAACGACTCTGGGGCTGGCACAGGCCTTGTATGAGAAACACAAGGTGCTGACTTATCCGCGTACGGATTCGCGCGCATTGCCGGAAGATTATATCGCCACTGTCAAAGACACTTTGCTCAGCCTGGAAAATACCGATTATGGCAAGTTTGCCCGGCAAGTTCTGGCGTCCAACTGGGTTGTGCCGAACAAACGCATCTTCAACAACGCCAAGATCTCGGATCACTTTGCCATCATTCCGACCTCGTTAAATCCGACTAAGTTAAACGAAATCGAAGCCAAGCTATACGATTTGGTCACCAAGCGTTTCCTGGCTATTTTCTTTCCCGCTGCTGAATTTCTGGTCACTACCCGCATCACCCGGGTTGAAAGTGAACCGTTCAAAACGGAAGGCAAAGTCATGGTCAATCCGGGCTGGCAAGCGGTTTACGGCAAGTCTGTCAAACCGGATGACCAGGAAGAAGATACAACGCTTGTCGCGATTACACCCGGTGAATCCGTCACCACTCAAGCGATCGAAATTATCGCCAATCAAACCCGCCCACCGGCACGCTTCAATGAAGCGACACTACTTTCCGCGATGGAAGGTGCAGGCAAACTGGTAGAGGATGAAGAATTGCGTGCGGCGATGAACACCAAAGGATTGGGAACTCCGGCAACCCGGGCAGCGATTATCGAGGGATTGGTATTTGAAAACTATATCCAGCGCATTGGCCGTGAACTGCATCCGACGGCCAAAGCCTTTTCATTGATCACGCTATTGCGCGGCCTCAAGATCCCTGAATTGATTTCACCCGAGCTAACCGGTAATTGGGAATTCCAGTTGCGCCAAATTGAACAGGGTCATCTTAAACGCGCCGCATTCATGGAAAAAATCGCCGAAATGACGCGGCATATCGTGGAGCAAGCCAAAACGCATCGCGGCGAAACCATTGCGGGAGACTTTGCGACACTCCAATCCCCCTGCCCAAAATGTGGCGGAACCGTGCACGAAACCTATAAAAAGTTTCAATGCCAGAAATGCGATTTCGCACTATGGAAAATTCTGGCGGGCCGTCAGTTTGAAGTGGAAGAGATGGAAACGCTCATCACCCAGCGGGAAGTCGGTCCGCTACAAGGCTTCCGGAGCAAAATGGGGCAGTCGTTCAACGCCATGATCAAACTCACCGACACGTTCGAGATGAAATTTGATTTTGGCAACAACAATGACAATCAAGAAGAAGTCGATTTCAGCGGCCAGGTATCCTTGGGCAAGTGTCCGAAATGCAGTCATTCGGTGTATGAACACGGCTTACAGTATGTCTGCGAGAAATCTACCGGTACTAACCGTACCTGCGATTTCAAAACCGGCAAAATCATCCTTGAACGCCCGATAGAACACGAACAAATCACCAAATTGCTGGAAACCGGAAAAACTGATCTGCTGACCAAATTCATTTCCAAGAAAGGCAAGCCTTTCTCAGCTTATCTGGTCAGAAATGCGGATGGAAAAATCGGTTTTGAGTTTGAGCAGAAAGCGCCAAAGAAAGCAGCCGGAACAAAATCTAAAACGAAGCAAGCAGAAGCACCAGCAGCCGACAGTACTACTTCATGATCTATACATTACGCAGCGCTGGCTTCATGTCAGCCCGACGGTAACAGCCAAATTGCAAGTGACAAAAAATTTCCGGGCATCAGCCTGCGCTCATGCCCGGACAGTTAATACTGAATACGGTTTTTATGTATTATAAAAATTAAGGACGTACTTGAGCACACCGCTGGAGCCCATGATAATCATGATGAGTCCGCCTACAATCGCCGTACCCTCAAGAATAATCGACCCGAACGCCCGCGCGGTATTCTCAAATTCCTCCTCACCCAATTCATTTCTGCGTTTCTCTCTACGATTCTTCACCCACAACTGCAACCAGATAGCCGCTGGGATCATCAGCAAAGAAAACATTAAAACAATTTCTGCATCTTCCATTCATCAACCTCTTTTAATAAAGTGTCTTTTTTGTAAAAAAGATAGATTACCTCAAACGCGATAGTTTAATAAAGATTTTTCCAAATGCAATAAATCTATGCACACAATTTCCATGGAACCGGCACTTCCCGGGAATCAATAAAATTACGCTTTCAATATCTTTATGGGATATCATCTTACAATTTTTCACCTGCATATACCATGAAATGGCTTGACCTCCCGTTTGCCAAGAATGCTCAGGGCACTGTGCAATTACCCGGATCAAAGAGTATCTCGAATCGCATTCTTTTGCTTGCCGCATTGGCGGAAGGCGCTACGGAAATTCATGATCTATTGGCTTCCGACGACACCGCCCGCATGCTGGATGCACTGACCCGCTTGGGTGTGCCCATCACGCACACCGGCAATAATGATTATACGATCACCGGCGGGGAAGGTGTATTTCCGGTCAAAGATGCCGACCTATTTCTCGGCAATGCCGGCACTGCTTTCCGTCCTTTGGTGGCGGTATTATCCTTGCTGCGCGGGCATTATCGTTTATCCGGCGTAGCGCGCATGCATGAGCGGCCGATTGCGGACTTGGTCGATGCATTGCGGCAATTGGGCGCGGATATCAGCTATCTGGGCAATCCCGGCCTTCCTCCCGTAGAGATCAAACCGGCTGCATTGCTAGACCAGGCCGGCATTCAAACCGTGACCGTCAAAGGCGATGTTTCCAGTCAGTTTCTCACCGGATTGCTGATGGCACTGCCATTAAGTGGAAAAAAATCCATCATCAATGTATCCGGCACGCTCATTTCCCAGCCCTATATCGAATTAACACTGGCGCAAATGCGCCATTTCGGCGTGCAAGTCGAACATTCCGGCTGGCAGCAATTCATCATACCGGCGCAACAAAAATACCGCAGCCCCGGCCACATTTTTGTCGAAGGCGATGCATCGTCCGCTTCGTATTTCCTCGCAGCCGGTGCGATCGGACATGGCCCGGTTCGCGTTCAAGGCGTGGGTCGCGACAGTACGCAAGGCGATATCCGCTTTGCCGCAGCACTCGAACAGATGGGTGCAGACATATCGATGGGGGAAAATTGGCTTGAAGCCAGCAACAACGGAAAACTGCTCCGCGCGATCGATCTGGATTGCAACCATATTCCCGATGCGGCCATGACACTGGCCGTCACGGCGTTATTCGCCGAAGGCGCCAGCACGTTACGCAATATTGCCAGCTGGCGCTTGAAAGAAACGGATCGTCTCGCCGCCATGTCAACGGAATTGCGCAAACTAGGCGCAATTGTGGAGGAAGGCACGGATTATCTGCGCATCACGCCGCCCGCGCATGGCTTAATTCCCCATGCCGCCATCGATACCTATGACGATCACCGCATGGCCATGTGCTTTGCCTTGGCGTCCTTGGGAGCACCGGTGCGGATTAACGATCCTGATTGCGTCGCCAAAACATTTCCTGATTATTTTGAGAAATTTTCACAAATAATTCACCCCGAAATGAAATAATCTGCACCCCGCCCATTTAATTCATAACAAAACTGCTGCATGCAAACGAATAAGATTCCCGTCATCGCCATCGATGGCCCATCCGCATCCGGTAAAGGCACTGTCGCTCAGCTGGTTGCCCGCAAGCTTGGTTTCCATTACCTCGACAGCGGCGCGCTTTACCGTCTGGTCGCATTGAAAACGATACAATTGCATGCGGATACTCAAAATCCCGGCGCAGCCGCGGAAATTGCCATCCATCTGAATGTCTTTTTCAAGGACGAGCACATTTACCTGGACGATATCATTGTCACGGACGCTATCCGTACCGAGCAATGCGGCATCGTGGCTTCCCAGCTGGCCGCTTACCCGCAAGTTCGCGCCGCGCTTACCGAGCGGCAGCGCGCATTTCGTCAGCTGCCCGGGCTGGTGGCGGATGGACGTGATATGGGTTCCGTTATCTTTCCCGATGCCGTTCTTAAAATTTATTTAACCGCCAGTGCGGAAGTACGTGCGCAAAGACGGCATAAGCAGTTGATAGAGAAAGGAATGAGTGCTAATATCGCCGACTTATTGCAGGATATCCAAAAACGGGATGAACGCGATAGCAATCGCAGTATCGCGCCTTTGCAACAAGGGATTGATGCCAAATTGCTGGATACGACTTCATTGACCATATCCCAGGCGCAAGATGCAGTGCTCTCCTGGTATAATGACGTCCTTGCAAAAACCCGCGTTTGAACACGAAATAAAGCCGCTTTTCTTAACTTTCCCGTGCAGAAAAGAAAATGGAGTGATTGTTTCAAACATTTTTATTAACCAACCCAATCCGCAGGATACCAGTCCAGGCGGAATGATAAATCAGGTATTTTTATAATGACTAAAGCTTCTACTGCAAACCAGAACTCTCCCGATAGTTTCGCCGCACTTTTTGAAGAAAGCCTCTCGCGCCAGGAAATGCGTATCGGCGAAGTAATCACCGCCGAAGTAGTTCGTGTTGACTACAACATCGTCGTTGTTAACGCCGGCCTCAAATCCGAAAGTTTTATCCCGGTCGAAGAATTTAAAAACGATCGCGGCGAAATCGAAGTTAAACCGGGCGATTTTATCAGTGTTGCCATCGAGTCTCTCGAAGACGGTTATGGAGAAACACGGCTTTCCCGTGACAAAGCCAAGCGCCTGACCGCCTGGCATGATCTGGAAGAAGCCATGGAAAGCGGTAAGATAGTGACCGGTATGGTCAACGGTAAAGTGAAAGGTGGTTTGACCGCCATGATCAACGGTATCCGCGCCTTTTTGCCCGGCTCTCTGGTGGATATCCGTCCGGTCAAAGACACCACGCCTTATGAAAATAAGGAAATGGAATTCAAAGTTATTAAACTGGACCGCAAACGCAATAACGTGGTGGTATCACGCCGCGCGGTATTGGAAGCGACACAAGGCGCCGATCGCGAAACCTTGTTGTCCAATCTGCAGGAAGGTTCGGTTGTTAATGGTATCGTTAAAAATATTACCGACTACGGCGCATTCGTCGATCTGGGCGGCATAGACGGTCTGCTGCATATTACCGATCTGGCATGGCGCCGCGTCAAACATCCTTCCGAAGTCGTCAATATCGGTGATGAAGTCACTGCCAAGGTTCTCAAATTCGATCAGGAAAAAAATCGTGTTTCACTGGGTATGAAACAGCTGAGCGAAGATCCGTGGGTTGGTTTGTCACGGCGCTATCCGGCACGTACCCGCCTGTTCGGCAAAGTCACCAACCTGACCGATTACGGCGCTTTCATTGAAATCGAACAAGGCATTGAAGGATTGGTGCATGTCTCGGAAATGGATTGGACCAACAAAAATGTTTATCCTTCCAAGATTGTGCAGTTAGGTGATGAAGTTGAAGTCATGATTCTTGAGATCGATGAAGAACGCCGCCGTATATCACTCGGCATGAAGCAATGTCAAACCAACCCATGGGAAGAATTCGCTGCAACCCATGAAAAAGGCGACAAAGTTAACGGTCAAATCAAATCCATCACCGACTTTGGCGTATTTATCGGCTTGCCAGGCAATATTGACGGACTGGTGCATCTGTCCGATCTATCCTGGAACCAACCCGGTGAAGAAGCGGTGCTCAATTACAAGAAGGGAGATGAAGTTGAGGCGATTATTCTTTCCATCGATGTCGAACGCGAGCGTATTTCTCTCGGTATCAAACAAATGGAAGGCGATCCTTTCACCAGTTTTGTCGCTGAACACGATAAAAACAGTATCATCGAAGGCACTGTAAAAGCCATCGATGCGAAAGGCGCTGTCATAGCTCTGACAAACGATGTGGAAGGCTATTTGCGCGCTTCCGAAGTATCGCGTGATCGCGTTGAAGATATTCGCACCCATTTGAAAGAAGGCGACAAGGTCGAAACCATGATTATCAATGTCGACCGTAAAAACCGCACCATCAATCTTTCAATCAAGGCGAAAGATAAATCGGATGAATCCACTGCTATGCAAAAAATCAAAACACCGGCCAACGCTGGAACTACCAGCCTGGGTGCTTTGCTGAAAGCCAAAATGGATAGCAAGAATACAGAGCAATAAGGAAAATTCATGACAAAATCTGAATTAATTACTCGACTTGCGGCACGATTTCCGCAATTGGTTACCAAGGATGCCGAACTCTCAGTCAAAATGATTATTGATGCCATGGCCAAAAGCCTGGCAAAAGGTCAGCGTATTGAGATTCGCGGCTTTGGCAGCTTTGACCTGAATTACAGGCCACCGCGGATTGGACGGAATCCGAAATCGGGTGAGAAAGTTAAGGTACCGGAAAAATATGTTCCGCATTTCAAAGCAGGAAAAGAAATGCGCGAGCGTGTTGATTATAAAGAAAGGAAATAAAAGATAGCATGGAGAGCGCTGCTGAATTTTTGGTGCGCTCTCCCAAAAAAGCGCCAGAATTTCTTCTGGCAAGTTGTGAATCAGCTTTCTTGTCAGTTCAATAATTAAGACATCTATCAACTCGTAGGCAAACTCATCATGATCAATCTAATTACCTGGCTTTTGCGTATCGCAGTCTTTGTTGTTCTTGCCATATTTGCTTCAAAAAACTCTCAGCCTGTCGTGCTTCAATATTATCTGGATCCAGCGCAATCCATTGAGCTTCCCTTGAGCGTAGCACTGTTGATTTTCTTTGCGGTGGGTGTACTCATCACTGCTGTGTTTGTTCGATGCCGCTGCCATAATCAATAATCCCTATGCATGATCCTCGCATTATTGTGGCACTGGATTTTCCCAGTGCTGAAGATGCGCTCCTCCTGGTAAAAAAATTAAATCCTGATTTGTGCCGCTTGAAAGTAGGTAAGGAGCTTTTTACTGCGGTTGGGCCGCAGCTCATTGAGAAGCTCACGCATCAAGGATTTGAAGTATTCCTGGACCTCAAGTTTCACGATATCCCCAATACCGTTGCCAGCGCTTGCAAAGCAGCGGCTAATCTAGGCGCATGGATGATCAACGTTCATGCACTGGGCGGCCGGAAAATGCTAACGGCAGCGCGTGAAGCTATTCCGCATGGATCTGCAACTAAGCTTATCGCGGTCACTTTACTGACGAGCATGGATCAGAGTGATATTATGGATATTGGATTACAAGGCAAACCGGAACAAATTGTCGAACGCTTGGCGAGACTCGCAAATGATTGCGAACTTGATGGCGTTGTGTGTTCAGCCCTCGAAGCAAGCCGCTTACGCCAGCAGCTGGGAAATGATTTTTGTCTAGTAACGCCGGGAATCCGGCCTGCCGATTGTCAGTCCGATGATCAAAAACGAACTACTACTCCTAAGCAAGGCATCCTCAATGGCTCACATTATCTGGTAATCGGTAGACCAATCACGCAAGCAAAAAACCCAGTTTCAGTATGTCAACAAATTAATTCCGAAATTGCTAAACTGGCCTCGAATCACTGAATGATTCTCACGCAATTTGCAGTGCTTTCAAAATAGGCAAGCGCTTTTCCGAGAACTCCAGCGCTTGGTGCGTTAATTCAGTGATATTTTCTTCGGATGTTGAAAGACTTTTGCCCTCTTTGGTAAGCCGCTGATTCATAATCTCCAAATGCTGCCAGACAAACTTAGCCCATTCTTGCGGGTGCTTGATGCCTTGATTACGAGCTAGCAAAAATAATTGTTGAAAACGGTTAACAGAAATACCGCCACCGGTAATGGGACTTGCAAGGTAAGCAATATCGTTACTGCTGCGGCTCTTATTCAGTAAATTAAGATTCAGCTTGTCAGTAGCTCGCTTTGCTTTATTGATGACTATATCTTCTTGCACAAGCCCCAAGTCGCCTTTACCTGCCAATATCATAACTGCTTGCAGCACTTGCGCAAACACCAGTCCTTCATTCTTCATTTCATGCTCGATTTGACCTAGACTACGCGGTTTATAATCTGCCAGTATGTTCAGAATGGGGCGGTAAACATTCTCATTGAGCGTCGCTTCGCCTCGAGCGCCGCCAACTTTGAATTCAACAGATGCGCTCTCCGACGCCAACATCACCCGTTGCGCGCGAAGTTGCTCGCCACGTTCAAATGCTCCCAGCTGCCGTCCACCCTTAACCCAATAATCGCGGCGGAATTGTGTATTGCACATAAAATCCCGAACTGATTGACGAAACGTAACATCTGACAGCTCTTGCAATAAAACTTGCTGATCGTTACTAAGATTGACTGCATCAACGTGGTCAGTATAGTGTGCAGAACATGTGAAATCGAGTTTTGCGGCTGATAACCATTCTGACAATCTGTTGAATGACATCGGATGCCAGTCCTGATTGAAATACTCATGCGCCAAATAATGGCGACTTTGTTCTTTCATACGCTTGACACGTTCTACAACTTGGGGATTAATCTTGGTATAAAGCGGCTCGGCGGCAAACAATCGCTCAGCGAAATCCAAAGCAGCATCAATGCGATTAATGATTCCTTGACCGCTAGCGCCCATGACATCTATATGTGAGCTGAGCAATTCACGCATTGGCACCATAGGTGCCCAGCCCGGTTGCGTGTTATAGCTGATGTAGAGCACTCCGCCTATTTTCAATTTCCGCCGCAGGAAATCGGTGATAACCCGGCGATTCTGATCGTTGATCCAACTCCATATACCGTGCAAGCCAATGTAATCAAATTCCGGCAAATCCGGACGAAGACAGAATTCTTCAAACGATTCATCAAATACTGATGCATCCGCACCAGCAGCTGCTGTAATTTCTCTTGCAAAACTTGCTTGTGCAGGATTAAAGTCAGTTCCATACCATGTTATTTGAGAAGCCGCAGCATGGATAGCGATACTCATTCCTTGGCCAAAGCCAAGCTCACATGCTGTCTTTACTTCAGGCAATACCTGCCCACTTGCAAGAAATGGCAATTTGAGCCGCTGCGGATTCAATTCAGTATAATAACCATACGTGTAGCCGATATCAGCCACATACCCTGCAGTCCAGTTGCTCATCGCTATTCCCTTTATCTAAACGATTCTTTTTAACAAGATTTATACTGCCAAAAAAAACCCCGCCCCTTTAACAGGAGGCGGGGTTTATTAAACTATGATCAAACTTGAATAATTCTTGGCGCTATTAGAAGTTGATCATGGTTTCGGATACGCTAGTAACACCCGCCAGCTCTACTACTAAATCATCAGCCGCTGTGAAATTACCATCTTTATTGGCATCGACAAACACATAACTATTACCGCCGAAGCTTGTGTATGCCACACCGCGATCGCCAGCCGGAGAGTCGAATAGATCGATAATGCTTGTTAAATCAGTCGTTCCATCAACAGATCCAGATACGTCTACAACCGCCCGCTGAGTACCGCTAAAGCCGAAGTTGGTCAAATCCAAACGATCGGATGTATTTGCTACTGGAGTTGGATCACCAACAGAGTCGAAGTTTGTAACGACATCAAATCCAGTATCGGCACCCAAAGTAATTTGGGCATCTTTACTGGTGTCGGTTACTTGAGAATCGGTAGCTGCTTTCAGAACAAAGGTGTCACGTACTGCGCCTGCAGCACCTGCTTTAGCATCAAGTGTAACCACATCGGCACCTTTACCGGTGTAGATGATGTCACCTTTTGTACCCGCAGTATATGTATCCACCCCATCGGAACCGGTATAAGCGACACTTTTAGCGTGTGTTGAAAAATCGATCTTAACATCTCCTGTCGAGCCACTGGCATTTACCTTCGTTACCGCACCAATAGTGGTTACACTGCTAAGATCAACGGATGCATCACCGGTAACAGTCAGGGTTTCAGCTTCGGTTGCAACAACCTTAGCGGTCAGTGTATGTTTCGAAGCTGTCAATGCATCACTACCACCATCCAGTGTACCGGCTTTAGCTTGGATCGTTAAATTCTCAACACCTGCTACAGTCACTGTTTGTGCGTTGATATCCCCATCTGCTGCGTTATCTTTGTTGCCATCATTAATCGTAGCAACCAGTGTAAATGACTCGGCAGTTCCCTTAGCAGTAGTACCGGTGTAATCCTTGCCAGTTACAGTAATGTTTTTCGCAACATCGAAGTTTGCGTCAGTTTCCGCTTCACTCGCAATGTTCAACACAAAAGTATCCGGAGCATTTTTGAAATTGATATCACCAGCCAATGCACCGGCAATAGCTTCATCAATCTGCACAGTAGCAAAACTATTCAATGAAACGTCGTAGTCACTTGCTGCAGCACCAGACACATCCAAAGTTTCAAAGTTTGTGATGTACTTAGCGGTAGTGGAAGTCAACGTTGAACCGTCGGTAATATTGATAATATCTGTACCATCACCGCCATTCGCTCCCTTGTCGAAGGCCGCTAAATTGGCACCCACGAAAAGCGTATCATTACCGCCGCCCAAGTTTGCTGAAGAACCCGCTGTCGCAATCGCATCACCATCAATTACATCGTCACCACCACCGGTCGTAATGGTGACGGCTTTAGCAGCCTGGGTAAGCTCGGCCGAAACAGCGCCTGTCGAACCGGAAGCATCAAAAGTTGTAACTGCAGCCAGTGCTTTACCTGTCAGATCCACCGCACCGCTACCGGTAATAGTAACGCTAGTAAGTGTTGCGGCGCTGTCTTCAAATGTCAGAACGTTAGTACCAGCCGCAGCAATTGATGCAGTTTTAAATACATCCGGATTAGTCGAATTAACATCGACATATGCATTATTTGCCGTGATGTTGGCAGTAGTCGCTTTGCTGGCGTTATCAACACCCAAATCCAAGATAATATTCGTTCCATCGGCGCCAACCGTATTCAGATCCAGAGCCAGCGTGGTAGCAGTACCTGCAGTACCACCGATGTTGACATCTTGTTTTTGATTCTTGATAGCCAAAGATGCGATATCACCGATATTGTTCACAGCACCAGCAGTTGTGCTGTCGGCAACTGTCACCGTGGTTGCTCCGGTAGTATTGGCCAAATCCAATTTGGCACCGCCATCAGCAAACCGCACATTGATCTTCTCGATATTCTTGATCGTTGCAGCTACGGTGGCTGCTTGAGCCAATGTCGCATTCAGAGAATCAATGCCTGCACCACCATCGATCGAGTCAACACTCTGGAGTGTATTGGTAAGAGTACCAGAAACATTTTGAGCCGCCGCCTCGAAGATATCAACACCCGCAGTACCAACAAAAGCCGTGCCGCTATCCTGATTGACAGTAAGCGTAAAGGTTTTTCCAATACCACCCGAGCCATCCAGTATCGCCTGGACATCTTCCGCTGTATAAGGCGCCGTACCCGTTACTTTACTTAAAGTTTGTTGAAGCGTACTAAAATCGGTTGAAGTGCTTACTTTAGAAAAAGCATCGGCAACTTTGGCTTTATTTTCCAACAAGGTTTTAGCTTCGGCAAATGCAGCATCGGTCGTTGTCGACAAAAAGGTTATCGCATTATAGACGATATCACCGAAGCTATCTCCCGCTTCAAGGCGCGCATGAAAATAGTCATGCGCTTGAGAACCCGCACTAGCAGGATCAGAATCTGCAGTAACACCGAAGTGGCTCATCAGAACATCGACTTGATCCTCAAATGTTACTTTTCCAGCCAGAACGTTTGTGGTAAATATCGGGTTGGCAGCTAATCCATTGGATAATTGCTGAATGGTTCCACCACTCGATACAAAATTTGCCAATTCAGTCAGATAGATCCCGCCTGGCGCTGCATTGAACAACCCTGCAACAACCTTCAAAATTTCTGTTTTCTGTGTCTCATTTATAGCCATGGGAGCTCCCTTGATAAGAAATTAAAAATAGTTACGAAAGTAAATTACTTGCAAGTTTTTCACTTTTCACTTTGTCTCTATGCGGCTTCTATGCAGCCAATATATCTACCAGAAGATACCACAAAAGCCAAGTTAAAGTACATTCTGCCGAAAACAAAACCGCTTTGCAAGTATGCGATGGAAGTTTACATTGAATATGTTGCTTATTTGCAACAATATTGAATATTTAATACCTTAACAGAATACTTTGACATTCTAAATTTAAAATAAGAGGCAAAATGTGCTTTTTCTCACACTGACTCACATATTACTTGTAAAAACAACTGCAAAATAATATGGCGCATACAGCCATTAAAACGCTCGATGCGGAGCAGAGTATACGATACTGACAAATAAGCGCTTAAATTATTAGCGAATTTGGATGCAATCCGCTTCAGAATGCCTTGAAGAGATTAACCAAGTTAAATCATCCCATTTCTATCCGATATTTTGTTAATTTTTCTGCGATAATACGCCCGTCAATTTCACTGTTGTCCATCCAAATTCTTGCATTTGCTCAATACTACTTTTTTTAATAGCTTTCTTACTTTACGGCAGCACTATCCACTCATCCTGCAAATGGCCAAGCGGGAAGTAATTAGCCGGTATCGCGGTTCATTTCTGGGTTTGCTATGGACATTCATCAATCCCATTTTAATGCTGTCTATCTATACGTTTGTTTTTAGTGTGGTGTTTAAGATACGGCTGGATTCGCACAACGGCCCTGCGATACATGATGATGAATTTGCATTTGCCTTGCTGCTATTTACCGGATTAATTCTATTCAACTTATTTTCCGAATGTCTTGCTCGCGCTCCCGGATTGATATTGGCCAATATTAATTATGTCAAGAAAATCATTTTCCCCCTTGAGATTCTGCCTTTGATTTCTTTATGCTCTGCACTGTTTCATGCCGGGATTAGTTTTTTAGTATTATTTTCTTTTTTATTGATCACCAGTCATCCTATTGAATGGACAATTATTTTTCTCCCGGTGATTTTGCTGCCGCTCGTTTTGCTTACCCTGGGATTATCCTGGATACTGGCTTCAATCGGAGTTTTTGTTCGTGATATCGGCCAATTTATTGGCCTGGTCTTAACCATGCTGCTATTTCTTAGCCCTATTTTTTATCCTGCTTCCGCGTTGCCGGAGTCTGTTCGTGATTACCTGTTCCTTAACCCGCTGACTCTAATCATCGAGCAAGCGCGAGCAGTCATTCTGTACGGGCAATTGCCGGACTGGAGCAGCTTGATTCTGTACTATCTCTTCGCTTTGCTCATTGCCTGGACTGGTCTGCTGTGGTTTAACAAAACGCGCAAAGGATTTGCTGATGTTCTTTAGTACCGCAAATTCTGAATCCGCTATTGCAGCACTCAATCTCTCCAAATGCTATCAACTGTACGAACACCCAACGGATCGTCTCAAACAATTCTTATGGCCGCACCGCTGGCTAGGTGCGCGGCAATACTATCGTGAACTGTGGGCGTTACACGATATCAATTTAACGATCATGCCCGGGGAAGTAGTCGGTATCGTAGGCCAAAATGGCTCCGGAAAATCGACGCTGCTGCAACTGGTTTGCGGCACCTTAACACCAACGCGCGGCAATGTTCGAGTCAATGGCCGGATAGCCGCCTTGCTAGAACTCGGCGCCGGATTCAATCCCGAGTTCACCGGACGCGAAAATGTTCTCATGAGCGCGGCGATCATGGGGCTCAGTCAATCCGAAATTGCTGATCGCCTTGAACACATTATTGATTTCTCCGGTGTGCGCGACTTCATCGATCAACCGGTCAAAACTTATTCCAGCGGCATGTATGTTCGTCTGGCATTTTCCGTTGCGATTAATGTAGACCCCGATATTCTGGTGATCGACGAGGCTTTGTCCGTCGGCGATGGCGCTTTTGCCCGAAAATCATTCGATCGTATCATGCGGATGCGCGATGCCGGAAAAACGATATTGTTTTGCTCACATTCGCTCTTTCAAGTTGAATCCTTGTGCGCACGCGCCATTTGGATCAATAAAGGCGAGATCGTATTGGATGGTGAATCAGCGCAAGTGGTATCCGCTTATCAAACATTTCTGGATACAAACGCTTGGAATGCAACGCTTGAAACTCCCGCCTCCGCTCGCACTGAACCGGCAGCAAATACACCACATGGAACCGGTAGCGCGCGTCTGGAAGGAATTAAATTACATGTCGATGATATGCCTGTTCAACAGGCTATAATCACAAGCGGCGAGTCTCGCATGATACTGGAAGTGGCGTTTACTTCCGATCCCGCGCTGCCCTGTCCCACCATCGCCATGACAATACAAGCAAAGGATGGACGCACGATCACCAGTGCAGCAACATGGGAAGATCAATTTGCTCTGCAGCGTGCGCCATCTGGTGCAGGACAGGTTTGCCTCGGATTGGATCAGTTGCCGCTGCTTAAAGGCGAATATCTGATTAATGTATATTTGCTGTGTGAACGCGGTTTGCATCTTTATGATGCAGCCGAAGCTGTAGCAAACTTGCAAGTCAAACAAGCGGGGCGCTTACAAGGATATTTTTCAATTCCTCATCAATGGGAAAATAACGCAGTTCCCCATAATGACTAAGTCAATTAATCATCATCCGCTACCAGACACTCAGCACTACCGGCAGGCCGACACCTTTGCCGCTGCGGGCATGTCTACACCATCCTCCCCCTTTAGAGATTTGACATTTCCGGCGAATGTCTATGCCCATGCCCTGTCATTACAGGAAGATAAAGCCGTCTATCTGCATTATGGATTATTTGAGAATGACAAAACCAGCTTAACCGCCGCACAGCAATTCTCCACCAATCTGCTGATGGCGCGGCTGCCGCTCCCTCCGTGCCGTATTCTGCAAGTCGACGTTGGCCTTGGCGCCACCTTTTCTTTACTTCGCCAGCACGGTTATGATGTGCATGGCATCACTGCCGATATCCAACAACTAAAATACATTCAGAAATCATTGGGGCCGGAAGCTTCCGTCAGCCACCATTCTTTGGAGGCATTCACAGCCGGACCCGGCAGCTTCGATGCCGTATTATTCCAGGAATCGGCGCAATACATCGAACCGCTATTGATTTTCAAGAAAGCGATGAATCTGCTCACCTTATCGGGTGACTTAATCATTATCGATGAATTCGCGCTTAAGTATGATAGCGTCGGGATTAGCAGACTCCATCTGTTGCAGGACATCATAGAACTGGCCGGGCGGTTTGGATTCGAACTGCTTGAACACTTGGATCTATCCACGATGGCCGCTCCTACATTGGATCACCTGCTCCGGATGACCACGATCCACCGGAGAAATCTGCTGCAAGACCTTGCTCTGAACAACGAGCAACTGCAACAGCTGGACGAATCTAACCGGAATTATCGCAATAAATATGCGAGCGGCCATCGTGGCTACGCTTTGCTGCATTTCAGAAAAAAATCACCCCCCAAATGGCGCTTGCAGCTTCTGGGCAAAAACCATATCCCGGCAATGCTCGGATTGTTCAAAGATACCTTTCATCATGACATGACGCCGGCTATCTGGCAGTGGAAATACGGCTCCAATTTAAGTCATCAAGTGGGCGCGTGGCGGGGCGATAAACTGATCGCTCATTATGGCGGCGTAGGCCGGAAAATTCTGTTCTTCGGCCAGACGCAAATGGCTGTGCAGATTTGCGATGTCATGGTTGATACCAGTGAACGCGGCATACTCACCCGTAAGGGGCCATTTTTCCTGACAACGGCGACTTTTCTGGAACGCTTCATCGGCTATGGCAAACCCTATCTGGTCGGTTTTGGCTTTCCGAACGAACGCCACATGAAAATTGCGGAGCGACATGGATTATATGCAGCAGTCGGGCGCATGACTGAATTCTCATGGAGCACACGATCACGTTTCCCATTGTGGGGAACCCGTTTGCACCTGCTTAGCCACGATCAAACCAGCCTTACAAAAGCCACGGTTAATCAATGCTGGCAACGTATGGCCAAAGATCTGCACGGCGCGATTGTCGGTGTGCGCGATTGGGAATATGTGCTGCACCGATACCTTAATCATCCGCAGCAACGCTACCAGGTGATACTGGTAAAAAGCCGTTTCAGCCCGCGCGCGCGCGGCATCCTGGTACTGCGTTTCGATCCCGAAGGTTGTGAAATCCTTGATTTGATTGCGCCCTTGGCTGAAATCCCGCTATTGATCACTCATGCCAGAAGGCTGGCTGGCCTGCGGGGTGCCGCAAGAGTGTTCTGCCGGATTACAGAGAATTTCGCCCGCCACTTTGCCGTTACCGGCGGCACTCAACAGGCAGTGAACATCCATATACCCGCAAACACCTGGAGCGATGGTCCCCTCCCGGAGACACTGAAAGATCATTGGTGGCTAATGAGCGGCGATAAAGATTTCCGTTGAACCGGAAAGAACCCGGCAGAGCGGGGAAAAACTGCCAGTACGAGTTCTACATTACTGAAATAACCGCACGTTCCAATTGGCTGTCATCGCAGCCAGCCGCTGTTCCAAATCGCCGCAAAAAAGATTGAATCAATTGTTTTCAGCAGCCTTTTGAATCCGGGTAACCGTCAAATCTTCCAACCGATACTGATAACTCTCGACCAAATTTTCAGTCGTTACATTGGAAATACCCGTCAGCAACTCCAGCTCACCCAGCTTCTGAAAAAAACCTTTCTTCTGATACTTATTCAACAATTCCTGATTAATCTCAACCAGATTGGTATTATTCGCAGTGCATACATTGATCCATTGCTCGCGCTCCTGCACCGCAGCTACCAATAGCTGATTATCGTTTTGAATCTGACGGGCCTGGTCAATAATTTTCTGTTGTTTCTTTAATTGTTTCTGCGCTCGCTTCTGCGCTTTTTCCAAATCAGACTCCAGCTTACCTTTAAGACCCTGAAGGTTTTCCGTGCTGGCGCGATAACGATCAATCTCTTGTTGCAACGGCTGCAATCGTTTGACTTCCGCTTCCAGATTTTTAACCTGCTGCAACAGTTCGGATTTCTCCGCTTCCAGCGCCGCTTTCTCCTGACCTATCTGCCGCAACATGCCTTGCGCTTTTCTTAACGCTTGATCCCCGGCATTACTCTGCTTAGGCGCTTGCGCATGAATTACTGGCGCGTTCAATACTAGCAAGCAAAACAGCAAGGATGTTAAAACAGCTGATCCTGTTTCTTTTATTCTCATTAATCCAGGCCTCTCATCTAAAAACGCACATTCAGATCCAGCAACAGCGAATCCACGTTGAGTGTCGGTCCATGAATAGCGGAAGCGCTCATCCAGCGGAGGTTAACCCAAGTGTTATTGGCAATGCCATAATTACCCCCGATCCACCAGCCTTGCGCATTGGTGCCGCCCAGATGAAATACCGAATCTGTAAAGGCATCCAGAACAGCGTCACGTTCGATATAGCGGTAAGCAAAGAATGCGTTCCAGTTCTTGAACTTCAGCGCATCACGGTCACCCACGTCCATACGGAATTGATACGCGGTCGTTTTACTGCGATTATCGAGCAGGCGATTATTGAATTCGTTCTGGATACGATTGGCGTTATAGCCAAAGTTCTTTGTAAAATCAAAAGTAAACATCACATTAACTGGTGCAAAACCAGCATAATCGTATAACGCGGTAAAGTTGAAGATATCGAAACCGGATGCCAGTCCATACAAGCAACCTTGCCCCACGAAGCTTTGCATATTGGTACAACGGCTATTGATCGGCGTACCGTCAAGTTCATTCCCTTCATTCACGTTAATTGGCACCATGGTATTGCCCCACTGCACAAATTGCGGCGCTGTCCAATCGTTGGTGAAGCTATTGCTCGCATTGGCGCGGGCGCGGATATTTTGGAAGTGATAAAAACTGGCCGCCATTTTGAAGCGGGATTGATCTTGCACCAGCCAATCCACACCGACTTGTCCGCCGAAAAGCCATTTATCCCTTTCCGACAGATTGACTTCCTGAATCGGGAAAACGCCCACGGTCGCATACAATGTATTCGGTGTTTGCGGCCCCATATTAATACCGAAGCGGCCGCCCAAATCCACCAGTGCAGGCGGTTTATAGTTTTTGATATTAGGTGCATCTTCGTTGAAACGTTGCCGGAAAGTGGCCGCGAATCCCTCGAAACTCAAATCGGAATCGTACATCACGTCGGTGGAGAAGAACGGATTGCGGAAACGGCCGCCGTACACACTGAACCGATCTTTGCCTTTTTCGTCGCGATAATCGTATTGCAAGAATCCTCGATCGATTGCAAGCTCGTAGCTCTGCCCGGTAACCCCCAAATTCTGATCATTAGAAACCGGGTTTCGCATATTACTGGTCGCCAAACGCACACCTGCTTTGAGGCTATCGGTAATATCCATTTCAAAACCGGCACGGAAACGCTGACTGAAAGCCAAACGATCTTGCTGTGTATTTAAAAATTCCGCATTGTTCTGAAACGCCGGGATATGACCGCCTTCACGGTTAATCGCCAGATAATCGAGATAAGGGGAATTGCCGTTTCCGAAGAAATCATGAGAACCTCGCAAACGCATGTCGAAAGTAAATCTCGTTCTGTTAAGCCATTCCGGCAAAGCAGCGGGAACACCCCATGCCTCTTTCTTCGCATTGGCCTTCACTTCCTGAACAACTTCATCTTTAAGATCCGCGCGGACCTGCTGGCGTATCTCATCCTTGACGAATTCCGGCACATAACCCACGAAAACCGGCCCCTTTCCTTTTACTTTCTCGCCAGCCGGTTTATCCGGCGCCGTACTTTTTACAACTTTCGGCTCCGCCACCTGTTTTTCTTCGGCGCGTTCTTTCGCTATTTGATCTTTGGCTTCTTGCGCTGCTTTCTTTTTCGCCGCATTCACTAGCACCTTGGCTTTCTCTTTGTCCAATAACCCTTGCTCAACAAACAATTCGATCAAATTGGTGGTGGTATTCTTGAGTTCCAGAAGCTCCTCGCGCTCGTTAGCGATTTTTTCCTTGAGCTTGAGCAATTCGCTCTTCTCATCGGCCATGACCGGCACCGGTATCATGCTGGCCAGTAAAACGGCGATGATCGTTCTCGAAATCATGATGTTTCTCTTGAAAAGAGAAGGTTTCAGGTTAGCGGTAAATAAAGTCATCATTTGCTTCGTCACGTTAAATCCTTGATATCAGTTTTATTTTTAGCGGTTGCGGCATATTTTGCGGTGGCGCTTTACCGATCGCGATGCGCAGCTTGGGCAATGCCGCCTGGATGCTCTGATCGACATCTTTCTTACCACTAGAGCCGATCAGTTCCGCGCGGCCAATACGTCCATCGGGATTGATCCAGATATTCAGCAACACGCTATATCTTTCTTTCCGTGCGCCGCTGTCAGCCAGCAGCGTTTGTAATTCTTCTTCTAAACTTTGCTTGACCTGGTTGCCGTACCACAAAATGGCATTTCCACCGCCTCCGCCCAGCAAACCGCGCCCGCCCTTTTTACCGAGCAAACCGAAGCTATCGCTCCCGGCAGCGCCTTCCGCGTCCAGTCCCAGCTCATCACCGGCAGGTGCGTCCGCATCAGAATCGTCCGGCGACGGTTCCGGCTCACTTTCAGGCTCAGGCTCCTCGATGGGTTGCGGCTCCGGTTCAGGAATCTTTTCCTCGGGTGGAGGCGGTGGCGGAGGTGGAGGCGGCTGGATAACCGTAATCTGCTGGACTGGTTTTTTAGTCTGCACCGGTTTATCGAACTGGCTTTGGATGTAATAAATGACCGCCACAATACTGACAGCCAGTATCACTCCGATAATGATGGGCAGGCGGCGTAGCCAGTGCTCGTTCTTTTTCACTTCGGACGAACCCTACTTCACCAGTTTCTGTGTAACCAAGCCCAGCTGGCTAATCTCAAGCCGCGACACCACATCGAGCACTTCAATGACCTTTTCGTATTGAATCGTGGCATCCGCCTTGAGTATCACCGGCAAATCCGGATTGGCCGCTTTGTATTGACCCAAGCGGGTTTCCAGGTCGGCAATTGATACCGGATAGGTATCCAAATAGATCGTGCCGTCCTGAGTAATCGAAATGGCCTTGGTTTTGGGTTTGCTTAATGACGGTGTGCTGCTGGCCTTCGGCAAGTTGACCGCGATCCCTTCCACTGACGCGGTGGTCATGATGATAAAAACGATCACCAATACATAAGCCACGTCCAGCATTGGGGTAATGTTAATATCGTCATAAATTTTGTCGTCCTCTCCAACTTTCATGACTCACTCCTTTTTTGTCTTTCGGCGATACGTTCGGAAACCACGGCCAGAAACTCATCGGTGAATACATGCATATCAGCCGTGATATCTTTGATTTGCACCAGCAAATAGTTGTAGGCAAACAAGGTCGGAATGGCCACGGCAAGACCGGCAACGGTTGCGGCCAATGCCGCGGAAATACCGGGGGCGATTGAATTGATATTAACGTCGCCGGTTGCGGCGATCACTGCAAAGGTAATCATCACACCCATGACCGTGCCCAGCAGCCCGAGGA
The DNA here is from genome assembly GCF_009833085.1 of Nitrosomonas oligotropha. Lineage (GTDB taxonomy): Bacteria > Pseudomonadota > Gammaproteobacteria > Burkholderiales > Nitrosomonadaceae > Nitrosomonas > Nitrosomonas oligotropha. The sequence goes on from NZ_QRBZ01000026.1 coordinate 47,148, forward strand.
ATGGGCCGCCGGAAATCGAGATTGTCAGCAACACCATATTCTTGTTGAGTTTTTGATGTTCCCGGACAACTGCGGCATCCAGCCGGGCGCGAATCACGTTCAATGCTTCGGAACTCAGTGCGGTCTGGTTGCCATTGATCCGCTTGCGTAATTCTTGTACGCCGACATGATAAACACGATAGATCGGAGAACCCTGGAAGTGGTCGTGCTTGCCAAACATCGCCAGAAAATCGGAATCCTCGGCCGGTTGATCCGCTTCGTTGTCGTCTTGATCCAATGAATCCAAGTTGGAGACATTAATATTCCGGTATTGATGCAGAAACGCGGCGTTTTCCTTTCTCGCCTGGTTCAAAGTGACACCCTTGCCAATCATGACCATCAGACCGACGACCAGCATCACACCGCACAACGCGATCACGACCCAACCGTCGACCGTCAGGTTCTCCAGAATAATCCGGCCATAACTGACACTGGCGCCGCCTTCCGCCGATTCGTCGGAACCGAAATTGATCACGGTAAAATCGGGGCTCTGGCTGCGGAATTGCAATTTAATCCAATCCGGACTGCGCGCAATCTTGGCGATTTGCACTTCATCCAGCCAACCGGTCAGATGCGCCCCTGTTTCGGATGAGCCGATTAAAAGTGCCGGTGAAAATGGTTTCAATGCAATCGGCGCATTAGCCACCTGTACGCCATCGAGATAAAGCAGCAAATTGTTTTTCTCAACCACCAGCGCCAGATGCTGCCACTGTCCCGGCGTCAAGCTGATTGCACCAGTTTGGTTCGCGCTGCCGCTGCCGTTTTGATAACTGGCTTGTACAAATGCGCCCTGTAACTTGATTTCCAGCTGCGCAGTAGCGTCCTTGGCCTGCAGAATCGTGGCATTCTGCTCCTGCTCGGTTCTAATCCAGGTGCTGAATGTCCAGCCATTTTCCGGATCGATCTCCAGCGCCGGCTGCGCGCCTGTTTTAATTCCGCCTTGCCCTTCAAAGCGCGCAGCAGCGGCGATATATCCATTCGGATCGATAATGGCTTTGGAATCGTTTGCGTGCAGTAAATAAGCCGTCGCATCCTGAGGCAGCGCTTCGCCTTCCTTGAAATGGTAGGTCAGCACTTGATTGACATCGTAAATGCCTTGGGGATCGGAACCGTTTGCCGCATTGGCATTGCCGTAATACATAGTGAAATTGTCACTACTGATACCGCCACGAACCACGGGTAATTTGACCCAGACCAATCCAAGCTCTACCAATGAATCGATCTTCTCCACATCATGCTTCAGCGCGGTTTTATCCTGCTGCATAAAGCGCAGATCTTTACCGTTTTCCGCCAGATCGAGAAAAAAACCAAAATTACCGCTGTGCAGGCGCACCAGTACCGGAAAATCCTGCACGGTACCCTGTATATCAGCCCCGGTGATGCTCGCATCAACCGTCAATTGTTTGCGTGAAGGCCATGCATCGTTCCACCAGGCACGACCCTCCACAGACACTAATGTCAGTATCAACAGCAATATAAAACGATGCATAAACAAAAATTTCTTCATTAACCAACGATTCCCATATCAAAAATAAATACCGTGCGTTTAATCACCGCAACCTTTCTTTCCTTCCTTGATGTCTTTCACACTGCAATCGCCATAACTCACCACATCAGTGCTCAACATGCTGACTCCCTTCTGTTTATTCTTGTCATCCTGATCGCGCCCGGAGCCTCCACGCGACGCGGATTGCGATGCCGATTGCGCCGCGCTGGCAGCAGCGCCATCCGCCCCGGCCACGCCGGTCGGCGCGACAACACTGGTTGGCACACCCACCGTGCCGCCCGAAGCTTGAATATTGGAAGCGCCAATCACCGCCGTTGCTGCGATCACAATTTGACTGCCGCTGATACCCGCTTCACCGGCATCCACCACCCCCACCGGTGCGGCCAGTACCACATTTCCCTTACCGACCGCTTGTATGCCGCTGCCGGACACGATCGGCGGGAAAATGGTGACGATGTTGCCGCGTTCGTCTACCACGCTGACTGGCGGCGGTGCGGAGATCGCTGATTTAGCGCCTTTACCGGCATCGATACTGCCTTCGGACGACCACACGAGAATGTCTCCACCGAGTAAGGTAAAGACGCGAGACTGATTGACATTGAAATTGTCATTGACTACAGCACTGAGATTACCCTTCTGCTGCACGACCAGACCCAGTTGTTCCGGGGTTTTACGAATCCCCGCCAATTGTCCGGCCAGACCGACATCGACATTACCCCCAGGCACCGCCAGATTGATGTCGCCACCGTCCAGCGTTTTAATCTGACTGAATACCAAGCCGAGATTTCCGCTATAGGATTCATCCGGGAAAAGCGTTTTGATCGCTTCAAAGCCGCGTTCGTAAAGATCCTTGCGTTTTGATTCGGGCGCAGCCGCCGCAGCCGATGCGGATTCTTTGATTTCATTGTAAAAAACATTCAACAACGTACCCAGATGCTGTCGTTGTTCGGCTTCCGGCAAATCGGCAAGCCCTTGCAGGATTTTTCGGTATTTGTCGGTATTCTCATAACGCTTGATAAAACCGGTCAAATCCATTTTCCCGGCTAAACCGGTCAGAATCGTAATCGCCGCGCCGCCTTCGTCGCTCAACGTGCGGTTGAATAAATTACCGATGGTTTGAATGCCGTTAGAGCTGCCGAGATTGATGCTTTCCCCAGCCAGCACTTGCAATTGACCTGGCCCGCCAAGCTCCAGCTTTCTGATATTGGAAAGAATATTTCCATCGTTATTGATGATCGTGTCGTACAGGATATTTCGTCCCGCCTGTACGCGAGTAATATCATCAGCCGCCAGATTCTGGCCTTTTAGGGTCAGATTCTTGATGTCCCGGCCAGCAACAAACTCGGCAGCTTTGGGTAAATAAAAGGTCGCTTCCTTATCGGTGGCGAATGCGATGTCACCCAGATGCGCAATGACCGCAGGTTTGCTGGCGTTGCCCAAATGCACCGGGACCGGCGCATTGATAAGGAGCGGATCCGGCGTGGTCAGATTAAGACGTTCGCGCGCGCGGATAATACCGCTGACCAAATTACCTTCGACTTGCTGCGCGGGTGACGCGATACCTGGCAGCAATGAAATATCCGTATTGGACATGCCGATATTAAAGAACTGCGCGGCGCTTCTATCTGCGGATATATTTCTCTGCGCCAGCAACTCAAATTGACCTTGGGATGACGGAAACAATGTCATCGAATTATTGACACGAATGTCGCCGGAGTACGCAACCGTTTTCAAAGTGCCGGGATACACGCTGAAACCGAATCCCGGTTCGGCGCTGTTATTCAGGACTACGCTGCCGCCGGTTGTCGAAAGTGCAATTGCACTGCGATCACTGTAAGTAAAGAAGCGCGAATCGGTACCGCCGGAACCGGCCGGTAAAGAATCCTGGCCGCGTATCGTGGGATTATCCACCGATGCCACAACCAGGTCATTGCGCGCACTGACATTGACCTGCGCATCGCCCAGATGAAGTGCGGTGCCTGCTTCCGCCGATGCGGAATAACTGCCACCCGCGGTTATATTGGCTTGTCCCTTGCCGACATAATATTCACCACCGGCGATGTTATTGCCCGCCGTAACCGACAATGCGCCACCGCCATTAATCACCGTACCGTTAGCGCTCCAAGTGGTGGAAAAACCGGAAATGGCGTTAATCGTCCCGAGCGGCTTACCCGTGGTAGGCAGCATTGCGGATAAATTGCGGATATCGCCACCGGCTTCAATCGTAACTTCACCGCCGCCAAGCGCCCCGACATTCTGGTTAAATGTTCTAACGCCGCGGCTATTGAAAGTATCGCCGCTGATATTGATACCCCAGGCAGTGGGCCTGTGATTCACATCCCAAACACCGCTGCGCACCAGCCAGTCACTGATTTTTTGGCCGGTAGCAATGCCTTGTATGTCACCCCCGGCATGGATCGAGATATCGCCGCCTTGCGTCGGGTAATCCGCCACAACAAACTGCGTGCCCAGCAAAACCTCATTGGCAAAACCATACCGCAACACGCTGTTTAACCACGCCGGATCGAGCCGGTTCAAATAATTGGCGTCAGACTCGCCGGAAAAACGCGCAGGAGCGCCAGGGATACTGCCCGCTAATAACTGACCGCGCGTGTACTGTGCGGGGGTACCCATGGTATACATCGCTGCCGCGGCTTTTGCATCGTCGGGATTACTCAAGTAGCGCACATCATTTCCCGCTTCCACATCGATACTGCCGGTACCTGTCCGGACAACCACCTGGGCCGGGCTTGATCGAGTATCGGTTGCTGCCAGATTGATATCGCCGCCTGCATATAGACCATAACTCCAGGATAAGCCTGGCTGTATCATGTCAGGGAAACGGTTTTCCGGTTTCTGGCCTACGATGGGGGTTCTCGCGAAGGCGTCGGTTAATGAAGCATTGATATTGAGATTGTTATTGGCTCTCAGAGTGAGAAAGCCCGGCAATGTTTTTTGTCCGTCCGAAGCCGAATAGCGCCAGTTGGAATCCCAGCTCAGCGTTTTTTCATTCCACGCACCTTCCATGAAATCCCAGCGATCTTGCAGCGTCAAATCACCTTTGCTTTGTATTTCTATGCCCGGCAAAAATTGCAGAGCCGTTCCGGAAAGATTCGCCAGCGACGGCCTGTTCGCCATGAATGCAGCGGTGTCGGCTTTCCACGCTTGAATGGCATCACTCGTAATCACCGATTGACCGGAATAAACCCGGGCCGCTTCGAGCACAGCGTGATTCGGATCAGCGCCGGTAATGCGCGTATTGATCGCTGTAACGTTAACGGCATGATTCGTATCCCTGCCGGTGCGTAAATGGACATCCCCGCCAGCGCCGCCACTACCGCCGGAAACATCGATCGTTGCGCCGGAAGCGGATAAATCCAGCAAGCCGCTGCCAGTATCCTGCCGGTGCACGGTATCCAAGGTCACGCTGCCGCCTTGTGCGCCATTCGCACTTGCTTTAGCCGCAATTACGCCGGTGGAGCCCAACGCGATGCCATTAGCGCCATAGATATTGACTGAACCGGCAGCATCGCCCCCGGCATCGATCCGGCCTGCAATAGTGACTTTCCCTTGATCGGCAGTCAGATTGAATTGATCGGCTTTGATCGTATCAGCCGCAGCGATTGCGATATCGCCATGACGCTGGCGCAGGCTCAATTCCTGATTAAATCCCGCTTCCGCTAATTTGGCATTCAACGCCGACAAACCATCCGCGCCAAAATTATCCGCATCCAAGCGGATGCTTCCGCCTCGGGTGTTTGCAGAAGCCGATGCATCAATGTCGCCATGCCAATTGAACTGACCTTTGGGAACTTGAACGTGCAACGTACCGGCCTTGCTGGCATGCTCAATCTGATTGGCTGCGCTACCCGCCGCACCGGCAAGACGGATGTTCGCATCGCTTTCAAAATTAATATTCCCGGCATCGGCCGACAATACAACGCGCCCCGCTGGCGCATATCGAGTCAGTTCTGCGAATGGCACGGCACGGCCCGAAACATCGATCTGCGCACCGTTATTCAGATTGATATCACCGGCCAGCGCATGTAACTCAAGAATACCCCCCGGCAGATCAAAGAAACCATTACCGGCAATTGCATTGGCTGTTAGCGACCATGCCGATCCCAGCCCTGCCGATCTTCCCGGCACAGTGCTGCCCAGCCGGTTAAAGTTGATTTGGTGACCACTGGCATCAATACGCGTAGTGGAACCGGAATTACCGGCAAAATAAGCGGCATTCAAATTCAGGTCTCCGGCTACGCTTAACGAACCTGGCTTGGCCAAAGTGCTATTGCCGGTTTGCGCATCCTGCATTAACCCCAATCCGGTAATCGCATTGGACACATTGAAGGTGGCGTTACCGAAACCGGAAATGGCATAGTCGCCTTCCGCCAGCAGAATATTTTTCGCATTCAGCGTTAACGCGCCTGTGCCCGTGCCGGTCCGAGCGGAATTGAAGCCCGGATTTCTGAAAGTAACGCTATCCGCATTGATCTGCGCACCGAGACCCGCATTATTGAAGCCATTGATTCGCGCCGCATTGATATCAAGCTGCTTCGATTGCAAAACGACATCGCCGTACAAATCGAAATCGGATGTACTGATCAACTTCAGCTCAGTGAGATTCAAGGGAATATTCTTCAGCACCAGCCCTTCGGTGCCAAGCGGCGCGGCGCCCGCGCTGATGCGACTGGATTTCAACGCCAGCGAACCACCATTCATATCGATAAGACCGTCGAATACCGTATTTCTGGTGGAATCGAGCGCCATTGAAGCATCCGCTTTCAGCCGCGCGCCTTCTTCAATGGTCAAAACACCGGTACTGCCGGTAACACTGCGGTCACGGTTCAACCCTACTTGATTGAAGGAAGAAACCCGCAACAATGCACCATCGCTATTGGTTGCCCCGCTGTTCTCGATAAACAGATCCGCTGCCGTGCCGCTGCCATCTTTTTTGCTTTCGATCAGCGCACCGGAAGAAACTCTCACTTCATCACGCGCCGCGAGAATAACTTCCTGGCCCTGCAAATGACTATTTCCATCGATATTCAGGTTTTGTGCGGTTACCGTTACCCGCTGCCCTCTCGTATCTTTTCCACGCACCCCGCCGAGCAGCAGGCTGGGTGCATTTAAGCGATTCAGATCGTCAGCCAGCAATTTGACTGTGCCGGGAACCGGCGCGAGCAAATCCTCCTGGCGGCCTACAATGGCTAAGCGGTCGGCACTGATATCCACTTGCCCGCCCCTGCCGTTTTTGGCTGGAGACGCCGCCAGATCGGCTGCCAGCGTCAGATGCTCACGTGTGGTGATTGCCAGACTGCCCGCATCCTCGGGCAACTGTGGACGGGCGATGCCCTTTTGCTCTGCTGCTTTGGCAAAAAACTGATTGGCAGAATAATTGGTGTACTCGGAGAAGACTCTCGCCTGTGTTCCCGGCGCCACCGAGAAACCTTGCGTGCGGGGATTTTGAATATCGGCGGCGGCTGTGCCATAGTGCCCGGAAACGATCGTTGCACCGGTAAAATCAGTAAAGCGCTGGCTCGGTGTAATGTCCGGAATGTCCGGTCTTGGTGTGACCAGATACGCGCCGGGCAACAAGGCGTAGTGTGCGGGCAGTAAGGCATACCAGCCTTCTTTCAAGGCGGAACCGGCGCTCAGATACACGCTATCGCCAACATGCAAATTCGCTGATGAAAACTCCAGCGGATCGATCGGCGTCAGAGCCGGATTGAAACCTGGCAGCACTGCGAATTTAGGAACATAACCGGCAACACGCGAATCCAGAATATCGCGTGATCCGCCCGGACCCGGAATGAATTCGTAGGCATACAAATCGCCACCGCCCGACAAATCAAGCTTGGCGCCTTGCTGTAACTCAATGTTGGTGCCCGTCAGCACCAGCCGTTTTTCCGGCGGCGACGAAATCAGCCGGTTAATTGCGCCATCGGCTGTCATCGGGTACAACCAATTAATACCCGCCGCACCGCGGCCGAACGGTACGGTTAAGCTGTTGCCCGATACCGAAGTATAACTGCCGGGCGCCAATTCCAAATAATTGCCGGCATTCAGATTGATACTACCGAATGGAACCTTGATGGTGCCTTGCTGCTTAATGTTCGGCGCGTTGATCGTCAGACTGCCGCCTGCGGAGAGCACAGGTGCTTGTGCACCGGCGCCTTGCTGAATGGTCAGTGTTTCCTGGCCTGTACCGCCGAGCGCAAAGGTATAGTCGGTCAATGTCGCGGTATACAATTGCGAGGCGGTTATCGCCAAATCGCCCGCAAATTTGAATGTGCCGAGAAAGTTTTTCGTGTCCGGTCTTATCTGAATGCCCACGGCACGCACATCGCCTTCGCTGAACAATTCAGCCTGGCCAAAACCGTTAAAACTCAGGCCGCCAACCAAATCAATCCCTTTCGCCGCCACCGAAAACCGCCCTGCACCGCCTGCTGCATTCGGCGCCAGCCGGGAATCGAATAAGCCTTGCGATAATTGCGTATCGATACGGCTTTGCGTGGATCCCAGCGCTGCATAGGTCGTGTTCAGACTGACCTGGCTACCGGAAGTCTCGATACTCGGCGTATCCAGAATGATTTCCTTATGTGCTGCCAGCTGCATATCGCCATTAAAACGAATGCTTCCGCGATATTGCCCATCGCCGCCAAGCACATCGGTTTTAAGCTGTAATGCGTTGAATCCCGAGTGGCTTAATTGATCATTGTTGAAAAAAGCCAAGCCATTGTAGCGTTCCGTATTGATATTACCGCCCAGCGATAAATCGCCCGGTATCACAGAGTCTGACGCGGCTGAAATGACAATGCTGCGCGGTCTATTGGTAAGCGCGGTCACATCGTCCGGGAAAAAGCCGCCGCCCACGGGAAATTCGGGTTTATCGCGCAGCCCTTTGTTGATTTCGGCGGACAGTGTGCCGCCGCCGGAAGCCGTGCCGCCATCCGCCTTGAAGGTACCGTCGATTAGCATTCCTTCGCCCGCTTTCAAAGTGACTTGACCGCCAAACGAAGGAATATCGCGCGAGACCGGCACAAATGCATTGCCGCTTTGATCCGGTTCACGAAAATCAACGCGCTCGCGCGTACCGCTCACATCGATTAAAGAGCCGGCATAACTGACGATGTAGCCCCTGTTGGCGATGAGATCGATATGCCCGCCCGGCAAAACATCGCCCATGTGCAAGCCATAAGGATTCAACTGTTCTTTGAAAACACCCCGTGCATTCAGACTGCTGTTTGCACCCAGCCAGATGCCTTGCGCGTTATAAAAACCGGTGTCGCCACGCGCTGGCGGATCGATGGTTGCGCTGATTGTTCCGGCGGGTGCATCGATGCTGCCTTCGATCAGGATAGAAGTTGCCGAATTCATCTCAACCCGGCCGCCGATATCGGTTTTAATCGATGCGCCTGCGCCAATTTTCAATTGCTCCTGGCGATTCTGCGCGATCGACGGCGCGACTGAAAGATGCAGATTGGTGGGCTGGCGGATGGCTTCCGGTAATGTCACGATCGAACTGAATGCCGTCAAATCAGCGCCGGTAGGCTGGGTAGCAGCATTGGTCGACAAATAAAAATTCTGCTGAACGGGACGGACGCTGACATTATCGGCCACTTTCAGTCCGTAAAGATTCGCGCTCAAACTAAAATCGGAGAAACCGCCTTGCTGGAAAAATTCCGGCGCCAGCACCAAAGGCTGGACAGCCGAAGCGGAACGCGCGGGCACATCCGCGGCGCTGCCAATAACCACTTCATTGGAAGCCAAATGCAGCTTACCGCCTTGATTGAGCGCGAAGGCCGATAACTCGCCATCGAGTATCAAGCTGGATGATTTACCGCCGGGCTCGACAGTGGCCGCTTCAAGATGAATCGATCCGCCGCGTCCCGCCCGGGTGCCGCCAATGATTTGCAACCAAGCGCCGCCATTGGCATTGATCAGGCTGCCATCATTTAACCGCAAATCCCCCTGTTCGCTGATCAGCGTGACCGAGCCGCCATCAACCGATACCGAAGCCAATGGCAAGCCCGAACGGATGTTTTGCTGATCATTCACCCAACGCCCGCTGACATCGATTTGTGAATGCGCGCCCAAGGTTATGGGGTTCGGCAGCAACTGATCGCTATTGACGACCACCGGCTTGAAAGTGATTTCTCCGGACGGTGCTGTCAGCGATCCTTGAATTTCGCTACCGCTCGCCGCTACCGTCAACTTGCCGCCTATCGGCAACTCAAGTTGCACATCCGGGCCGATGGTAACCGAACCGTTGGTCGTGACACTGACGTTCCGCACTCCGGATTTTTTCAGATTTTCCGCATCGATATTCAGTGCGATGGGTTCTTTTTTATTAGCCTCGCGCGGTATTGGCGCATTCGGTTTCAGTGCCGGTACCGGCGGATCCATGTTCTGGCTGAATACGACGTTTTGTTTACCGAACAGGTTGTTCTGGCTTAAATCGATCGACAGATTGCTGCCATCGGCGCGCTGAGCTTGTTGTCTTTGCAAGGAACCATCGACAGTCGTGCCATCCAGAACACCATTGAGCATCGCTTCATAGGTATTAATCGCCAGATTACCGCCTGCTTTACCTTCGATATAGCCGTGCTCAAAGTGCTTGAGCGCCATGCCGGAAATCGTCCAGCTTTCGGTAATGCCCCATTTCGGATGAAATTTAGTGAATTGATTCAGGATGGCGTCATAAGGACGGTTGGGATCGGCGTGTGCAATATCGGAAACAAAGCCGCCGGAAACTACTTTAGTGGTTTCGATATAGCCATCGCGATAGGCAACCGTACCACCGGAGAAATCTATCTTGCTGCCTGCTTGCGTAATGACATCGCCGCTGGAAGTCAAATTGATGGAACCGCCCGCTGTGCTGCGCTCATCGATATTCCGTTCAATACGATCAACCGCACCCTTGATATCGGCGATCGGAATGGTGGCGCTGGTCAGTACGCCGGTATTCGGGTCATAAACCAGCGTTGCATCGCGCAAATCAACCGATACTTTCTCGGCAAATAAAACGCCATTGCGTTGAAAAGGGGCATCGCGCAATTCGTTCTTGCGCAACTCGACTTGCACCACATTACGTTCCATCGGTAACACGACGTTCTTGACCCCGGATGCATCGATTATGCTGCCGGTTTCAAGATAGATGCGGGCGCTTCCTTTAATGGACGCATCGGCCAGATTATCCAATGCCTTGACATCGATAATCCCGGACTTTGCTTCGAGCACGGAGCGTTCTTTCAAATGAACTTCGTGTGCGCTGATTTCAATTCTGGAGGATTCCTGCGGCTGCGCATCGATGGCCTTCGCCGTCTTATCGGCATCCAGGTCAACGCTGGTGCGGCTGCCTTCGGCCAGCGTCACGGTAGCGCTTTTGCCTAAACCATCATCCTTTTCAGTTCTGCGTGTTGTAACACTGCCTGTTAATTTACCGCCCGTGCCGCTCGGATCCTGAATGCCTTCACGCGCCAGCAGCCGGACTGATCCGTCCAATTGCACCGACGTAGTCGCCGACGCAATGCCTTCCTGATTCACGGCAAAGCCGATCAAACTGGCATTGCCGCGCTCCGCCAGAATCTTACCGATATTGTTGACTTCACCGCCGGTTCCGACTTCGACCAAAAGCCCGCGAATATCGGATTTGGTGCCGGCCTCCTGCAAATACACTTTATCTTGCGCCCCGGCGAGAATGGTCTGTCCGCCCGGTGTTTGAATCGTACCGGCATTGGTGACCACAGGCGCCGCCAGTATCACACGGCCGCTATCACCGCTGGTTTTAATCTGCGCGCCGGGTTCGACAAAAATCTGAATCTTTATTTTTTCGCCATTCGGATCCAGGATGAACTGCCCCAGCTCGTTCTTCAGATAAATTTCATTTTTGCCTTGCAAGGCTGCGGCATTATTGATATCGAAAACCTTGGTGATACCACGCTGGAATGTTTCTTCGCTGATACCCAAGGTAGTGGCTACCAAGGCATTCACATTGACTTGCGAATCCTTACCGAAAAGAAAGCCGTTTTGATTGACCAGATAGACTTGGCCATTGGCCGTCAAGGAACCGAGAATACGGCTGGGATCGGCCTGGTGAATATTGTTTAATGAAATAGCCGTTGCGGAAGGCTGATCAAATCTGACACTGTTATGTTCACCGATATTGAAGCTCTGCCACTCCAGCGTCGCCCGGTCCGAGATCTGTTTAATAATCATGTTGTCACCGGAAATACTGGCGGCAGCTTGCCCATGCGATGCGAGTGCGGCAGAATCAACCGGCACCGGCAATTCGGCGCGGACATCGTAACTGTTGCTTATCAAGGTGATGCTACCGGCCAATAGAGTGCGTATCGCCAAAAACAATGGTTTTAGCTGGAAACTATCATTCGCGTATGTTGATTGTTTGTTCTTGTTCTTGTTCATACTCAACCTCTATTTGATAGGCGCTCAGAAAAATCTAAAACTCGTAATTCAACCGGAAGTCAAAGCGCTGATCGCCCACATCGACTTTTCCTTGCCGGTACAGCGGGTAAGCCCAGTCAAACTCGCCACTTAAGAATTTGTGCAATTGCATTCTGAAGCCTGCACCAGCGCCTGCCAGTTTGTAGAAATCAGGATTCCGGGGGAGCGGCTCTTTAATCCATAAAGCCGCATAATCGAAAAATATGTGCGGACGGAAACTGCGAATGATTTCCCAGTTGGTCGGTTGAAGCATCGGGCTCTGCAATTCAATCGAAAAATTAACGCCGTGATCGCCCAATTGCTGCGTCATGTGGTAACCGCGCACGCTCTGATGACCTCCGACAGAGAATTGCTCATTACTGATGAGCGGTGTATTCGTGACTTGGCCTCTTGTCCGTACGGCCACTCTGAAGTCGCCCGGCAGCTCTTGCAAATGCCTGGCCCCTAAAGTCAGATAAGCATAATTGGCTTGCGCCTTGAAGCGCCGGTCTTCAAATTCCTGCGTTTCATTTCCCAAGCCGCGTACCGCAAAATTGACAGCAGCATTAATAGATGTCACAGCTTTGTTGTAACGCCAATTTCCGTCATAGCCCAATTGAAATGCCGTGTACGAAATGGGAGTGGAATTCTCGTCTTGCCCCTGAACGGTAATGGCTTGGTTAAAATTTTTGTAGTCAAAACCGAGAACCAGATTATGGTTGTATGTTTCCCGGGTAGCCAAAGGCTTGGTCAAACGCGCGCCATAGATCGTACCGGCGCCGACAACGGTCAATCCGCCGATGGGTGTTCCCAATTTGGTATTCGAGTCAATGCCGATACCATACATCGCCAGGCGGGTATCGGAAAAACCGGTCGGCATCACATAAGTGCCCGACCACACCTGAATCTCGCTGGGATTTTCCGGTGTTACTTGATATTGAAAAGATGCGCTATGGAAACGCTGCCATAAGTTGTCATACCTTAGTGTGCCAACCAGGCGCGGACGCGTTGTTCCTTCCGGATTATTGCCGTGAATTTCCAAACTGCCGTGCAGTGGAAATGTGTCGGCAACCCGCAATTCAACTTCGGTTTTACCGGGTGTGGAACCCGCCCGGAATATCGGCGTGACTTGACGGTCACCCGATTGCTTGCCCAATGCGGCCACTTGTTCTTGAACATCCGGCATATGCGGCACTTGTCCCGCAGCCAATGCGGGCACTTGTTCACGGATTTTCCCCAAAGAAAAATAGCGCGACCCGGTAATCTTCAGACGTTCGATAGTGCCTTCCATGACTTGCAACCGAACCTGCCCTTCCACCACATCCTGCTCGGGGATTTCAACCAGCACGGTAGGATAGCCTTGCTCTTTATAAACCGCTTCCAGGGCTTGGCGGGCGCTTTCAACATCGTCGATGGATTTGTCGTAACCCAGAAATGGATATACCGTTTTCTCGATTAATTGTTGTTCCAGGATGGTATTTCCATCTACTTGCAGCACCAGCAAATCGAATTTTGGCTGTGTTTGCCCGGCATGCACCTGTTCCGATGATTTTTGATCTCCCCACGCAGGCATGGATAGACAAGACGCAAGCAGTGAAATTAATAGAGGCAGTATCATCTGGAACATGTAATTAGCAATTCATTAAAAGTAATGAAACAACGCGAACAAAATAACGAAGCATTATTTAGGCAAAGAAAGTGCATGTGCTCAATGCACAACTCTCATTTATATTTCTTTATAGATTGATTAGTAAAAGAAAATAACCGGATTCTTCAAAAGCGTTCGCTATGCCCCAAAAGAGGCATAGCGAGTCAACTTATCAAATGTCCTGGAATTTATTTCAACTCAAATTCCGTCACACTGGGATCCGCAACCGGTGCAACTTCCAGACTTGGATATGGGAAAGCTTTAGGCGTGCCACCCACACTCAAATGTGTATAAGGAACGACAGGATTGTTTTCGTTGAATGGAACCGCACCCCTGAAACCGCGAGGATCTTTTGTGGTAGCAAAAATTCCGGAGCGGCCGAAGGTCAGATTGGAATTCGCATTTGCAGCAGCAGCCACGGTCGGGCTACCCAAGTCTTGTGCAAAAGCGATCAATGCACGCGCTTTAATGGCCCAATCGGGATCCCATGGTTTTTCGATTTTCCCCAGAACCACGCCTTCCGCCCAGTAGGGATAGGTGCCGGCAGCTACGTTAGCGATGGTCGGTGCATAGCCATCGATTTTGATATAACGCCAGCCTTGACCGCCGGTGCCTTCAACCGTTGCTCCCGCGTTGCGGTCACCGGACTGGAATGCTATTCCCCAGCGTTTGGCAAAACCGGCGCCATCCGAGACATTGTTCCATCCGGTGCTGTTTGTGCCATTTTGCCAATCTTTCAGCAAATCATCGGTCGGTCTTGCACCACCCGGAGCCTTGACAATAGGTAAAGTCGATTCTTCTTCAAATTCCCCATCGGGAGTAACCGGTGCGGGTGGATTTGATCCCTTGGCAAAAGGATAATTGAGCAACTTGGCATGACCTACAGCCCCGATTGCCGCGCCTCTGTTACGGCGGCTGATGGCGACCGGTGTTAATTGACTGCCCGTTACCGATTCTTTGGCCGGTGCATCGACACCCGCATCGGAAAGAATCTCTGAATCGGTCAAGCTTCTGACTTGATTGCCATGGAGCTTATCAACAATCTTCACTTGATCCCACGCCGATATTTTTCCTGCGAATAACGAAGCCAGGAAAGTACGGTTCAGCGATGGCAAGCTTTTATCGTCATAACGGCCGATGACTGTGTCGCTCGGCAATTCTCCGGACCGGATTTGCGCAGCCTGCAAAACACGGTACAGATCTTCGGTGACACTAATGCCATACACCAGACCGCCGGTTGATAGTGCTGCAAAAGTATCCGGGAAACGATCGATATTAGTCGGCCAGTCGGCTTCAAACTGACCGGAAATCAATTCTTTAACTTGCTCGGGATAGTTCTCGGTGCCCGGTTTCAACAGAATGTCGGGGTCGACGCCAAGAAAACCAGCATCTGAAGGTACCTTGGCTAGGTAGGTGCTGGCATTGGCGCCGGTGATGGTTGCAACCCAGCGTTTGGCTCCGTCCGCTGTCCAGGCGGTTTGCGGCAAGCCTTGGATATTCAAGTGTTCAAGGGGAATACCCCGGCCATCATTGGCCACCAGAGGGATAACCCCGTAACCGGCCGCACCGTAGGACCGTTTCTCAAACAGAATTTTCCGTCCTGCCAGACCTTCACCTAACGTTGATTTGCCAATAAAGTAATAAGCGCGCCAGCGGCCACCGATAGAACCGGTTGATGTTTTATCACTAAACCAGTCATCGGTTCCCGGTTCAACCAAGGAACTTACAACCGCCAAATCGATCGCTCTGTCCTGTGCAGCGCCACCGGATGTGTAGATTACGATATCAGGCGGACCATCATTCCATGGCGTCAACGCATGCGCCATATTCGAGCCAGCTAGCAGAGACAGTGCTGCCGCAAGACTTTTTAGTTTGTTTATTTTCATGGTGTAATCCTTACTGTAACAATAAGAGGAGAATAAGGGCTTGATGCTCAGTGGCTATACAACCAGCCCCGCAGAGCATTAATGGTGCATTGCAAATACCATATTCATAGTGATACTTGACTCTCGTGACCAATCCAATCCGATCACTTGCGCGCATTATAAGATTGAGTTTCTATATAAGAGAAATAATATATAAATATATTCTTATATTCTTTTAGAATATAAGAAAGGCTTCCTTACCAAAATTAACTGCAAGAAATTACCTCTAAGAAGCACTACCGACGCCAATCAACGCATTGGTTGCACGTTGCCTGACAGCATTGCGAGAATAAAAACAGAAGACCGGAAATGGGGCGCTGTATCGATGTCAAAGCGCAATCCGCACGTCCGTGATGGAGAATTGCAAGTTAAAACAATAAATGCGAACATTGCCACCATAGACTTTCAAGACATGAATATCCGCACCACTTGAGAGCCGGATTGATAATCTAAAGTAAGAACTTTTAGCGAGAAACATTGGAAAACACACTCATTCCCTACCAAGCTGTTAGAACAATCCCTGGTAATTGCGCACTCGTATTTGCTCCTCACCCCGACGATGAAGTATTCGGTTGTGGCGGAGCCATTATGCGCCACGTTGAACAAGGCATTCCTGTTCACGTTATCGTAGTATCCGATGGCGCTTATGGTGCAAGCGAAGAGACAAAAGCTGAATACATTCTGCAACGTCAACAGGAGAGTGTGGCCGCAGCTGAGATACTTGGCTATGGCGCACCGGTTTTCTGGCAACACCAGGATCGGCAAGTCTGCTATGGCGAGAAACTGATTCAGGAAATTCTAACCGCCATCCGTGAAACCGGCGCCGATCTGGTTTATGTCCCATCGGTTTTTGAAATGCACCCGGATCATCGCGCGCTGAGTATGGCAGTCATTGAAGCTGTCAGACGCATTGGCGATACCGTCAATATCGCGTTGTACGAAGTCGGCATTCCATTGCCCCCCAATCGGTTACTCGATATCAGCGATTTGGTTGCACGTAAGGCCGCCGCAATGGCCTGCTTTATTTCACAGAATACAAAGCAGCGTTACGATCAGCATATTGCGTCGCTGAATCACTACCGCACTTATACGCTGCCGGCCGATGTCACCGCGGCAGAAGCCTACATACTCCTTTCCGCGCAAGAGTTAGCGAACGATCCGCTCAAACTCTATCAATCCGAGCACACCCGCCAAAAATCACTGGGACTTCCGCTGGATGGCAGCGATCTGCCACTGGTCAGCGTCATTATCCGCAGCATGGATCGGCCCACGTTGTCCGATGCACTGGACTCCGTGGCTTTGCAGACTTATCAGCATATCGAAGTGGTGGCAGTAGACGCAAAGGGGGAAGGTCACCGGAAACTGGACGAATGGTGCGGGCGCTTTCCACTCAGAACCATTGAAAATGGTGCGCCGTTAGATCGGAGCCGGGCAGCCAACATTGGATTGCATTCAGCGCAAGGAAATTATCTGATTTTCCTCGATGACGATGATTTATTTTATCCGGAACACATCGCCAATCTAGTTACTGCGCTACAAAATCATCCCGGCGTTCGATGCGTATACTCTGGCGTTCGCGTTGAGCACTATGTGGATTGGCGACTTCAGGAAGTCACTGCATTTAACGAACCTTACGATCAGCGCCGTCTTTTGGGCAGAAACTTTATCCCGATTCATGCCATGCTGTTTGAACAGTCTTTAGTCACGCAAGATCATTGCTGTTTTGATGAAAACCTGCAGGTATTTGAAGATTGGGATTTCTGGATTCAAGTCGCACAGCACAGCGAAATATTGCATATCGACAACATTACCGCCATTTACCACAATTATGGACACTCCGGCTTAGGACTCCAGCAAGATAAAACTTTTCTAAAGGAATCGAGAAGCAAAGTTTACGATAAATGGAAAATGCTGCTGACCGGTAAGCAATTGGAAGATTTAATTGAATACCGTGAAGACTTGATATCCAGCTTTCGCAGCCAATTAGCGCATAGTGAACATTTGGGATTCAATCTTCGCAATCAGTTAGCGGATAATGAGCATTTGATATCCGGTCTTCGCAATCAGTTAACGGAAAGTGAACACTTGATATCCGGTCTTCGCAACCAATTAGCTAGTTGTGAACATCAGTTGGCCGATAACGAGCATTTGCTCGCTTCACTACACAGTCAACTGACACAAAACACAATTGCCAGTACGCAGCGTGAGCAATCCCTGCAAGCAATTATCAGCGATCTACAAAAAACAATTCATGACCTATTCCACTCAACCTCATGGAAAATCACGGCCCCTTTCCGGTTCCTTGTTCGAATACTCCGTGGACAGCATCACGCTGCTTGGGATGGGGTACGGCGCAGAATTTTCCCGTTACTCAAAGCCATCTATTGGCAATTTCCGGCGCGATGGCGTAAACATGCATTGCATATCGCTTACCGCATCGCCGGCCCACTGTTCTCCGGGATAGGACACTATGAAACATGGCGTACAAGCAAGGCCGTTCATTCGACCCCAGGGACTGTGGATTCCTATGGCACTCCGGCAGGCATGGTGGATCTTTCCACGATTGCACCGCTAGCAACACCGCCAGCCGGACGCATTGCGATCCACGCACATATTTTTTACGCGGATCTGGCAGCGGAATTTGCAAGCTATCTAGGTAACATGCCTTTTCCATATGACTTGTTTATCTCAACGCCCGATGAGGCAACAAGCCAAATATGCCAGCGTGCTTTTTCTCGTTTGCCGCACTTAGGGCAATTAATCGTCACTATCGTACCCAACCGCGGACGCGATATCGCCCCCATATTTTGCACTTTTGGCGCAGCGCTGCAAGAATATGATTATATAGCGCATATTCATAGCAAGAAATCGTTATATACCAATGGCGCAGCCGATGGCTGGCGCGAATATTTGTTGACCCATTTATTGGGCAGTCCGTTACAAATCCAGAAAATCTTTTCATTGTTAACCGGTGACAAAAATACCGGCTTTATTTATCCGCATAATTCAACCGTTCTGCCTTATTGGGCCAATACTTGGCTCTCCAATAAAACCAACGGATATATTCTGTGTAAAAAACTGGGCATCGCCGATTTTCCAATCGGTTATTTTGACTTCCCGGCTGGATCGATGTTCTGGGCGCAATCCAAAGCATTGCAACCGTTATTCAACGCTCATCTTAAAATCGAAGATTTTCCCGAAGAAGCCGGACAAACCGATGCGACACTGGCGCATTGCATTGAACGCTTATTCGTCCTGGTCACCCGGAAATCCGGCCATAATGCGGTCATTCTCTGGGATAAACCATCGAATCACTGGTCTCGCTGGCGCATTGACCAGTACCTGTCGCACAAACCGGAAGACATCCATACTCAACTCAAAAACCCCGCCATACGCCTGGTAGTATTCGATATATTCGATACATTGATCACGCGTCCGCTACTGGATCCTGAAAGTATCAAGCACATCGTCGCCCGGCGTGCCGGTGGCCAGGCAGGTCAGCTTTATCTTGAATTCCGCGCCGCAGCAGAAAACGAGGCGCGCCGGATTGCAGGATACGATGTTGGTCTGGATGCCATTTTTGAACAATTCGCGGCCTTGTCCGGCCTTTCAGCAGGCGTCGTTGAAGAAATCTGCGAACTTGAGAAAACCATCGAGCTGGCAATCGTGTCACCCCGCCCGGAAACAATTGCCTTATTTAAACTCGCTATCAATCTCGGCAAACGCGTCGTTCTTGCCAGCGACATGTATCTACCCAGGTCCGTCATTGAAACCATGCTGACGCGCTGTGGAATCGAGGGATGGCATA
Organism: Nitrosomonas oligotropha; assembly: GCF_009833085.1. GTDB lineage: Bacteria > Pseudomonadota > Gammaproteobacteria > Burkholderiales > Nitrosomonadaceae > Nitrosomonas > Nitrosomonas oligotropha. The sequence goes on from NZ_QRBZ01000026.1 coordinate 66,521, forward strand.
AGTTTCACTTATCTTCCGACAATCGGTTGAGAAAAGATACCGGTCATTTTTACCGCCAACTCCTGGCGGAAGAAAATGTATCTCCCCATGAAATCCTGGTCATCGGTGATAACGAACATTCCGACGTGCAAATACCGGTCGATATGGGATTTAGAACCCTACATGTTATGCGCCCTGTCGAACTTGCGCGGGCAACTCCGCGTTTTGAACCGGTTATCGAACGAGCTCTCTATCGGAATGCCCGGAATGACCTGAATAAGCAGCTTACACTCGGAATCATCACACAAGGCAACTTCCATCCCGTGTTCTATCCCCGCTTCGATCCGGCCGACTTTGTTCCCGCTTCACCCTGGGCGATTGGATTCACCATCGCGGGTCCCCTGGTACTGTCTTTCGTGCAATGGTTAGTTAAAAAAGCGGCAACCGATGGCATGAAACGGTTATATTTCCTCGCACGTGAAGGTCAAATACTCAAAATAGTTTACGATTTGTGGGTATCCGGTCAGGCGGATGCTGTTGCATCTGAATATCTGGTGCTCTCACGCCGCGCAATCACGGTGCCGATGATTTCGAATCTGGACGATATTTTCAAAATCGCATGTACTCACTATGCGCCCAACCCAATGCCGGATTTTATTTTTGAGCGGTACGGGTTAAGACTATCAGACGAAGAGTGTCAGGAATTGGCGCACCGCAAAATATGGCCAATGGAAAAAATGGTTGCGGTTGAAGAAGAAAATATCGACCATCTGAAACCGCTTTTGCAAGCACTCGAAGCGCGAATCCTGAATCAGGCTGAACAAGAACGCCCCGGATTAATGGCCTATTTGCATCATCTTGGATTACACAAAGACTCGGCTGCCGCCATTGTCGATATTGGTTATGCGGCGACAACACAAAAACGCCTCAATCAACTTCTGGGACAAAAAATACATGGCTATTATTTAATGACACTTGATTCTGCAGAGCAGGTTGCTTTGAAACATCAGGTCATTGCACAGGGCTACTATTGTCATTATGCTAAACCGACTGCTACCGAACCAATCATATATAGAAAAAGTTTTACAATTGAAAAATTTCTAAGCGCCGATGACGCGCAAGTAGTGTGCTACAGAAAAACCAATTCAACCGGTATAACACCCGAATTCCGCGAACAATCGCATGAAGAACGTCAAACTGCGGCGGTGCGCGCGGAAATCCGGCGCGGCATTCTGGATTTTGTTAACCAATCAATCAATCTGAGAGATAACTTATTAACCGATTTTGAAGTACCCGGAGAAATTGCGGAGGATCTTTTCTTGCAGTTTATTAAAAACCCTTCTGGATCCGAAACTGATTTGCTGCGCACATTAGTATTGGATGATTATTATTATGGCCACGGTCTGGTGCGTTAACAAACGATCACCACGTGCTATAAAATAGCCATCCAATTGCCGTTCCACAAAATATCAATTAGAAACCGTTGTATTTCAATTGGTTTCTGAAACACATCAATACCAACAAAAGCAAGCCTACAAATGACCAAATTATTCAAATACGTTCCAGCCGCAATAAACATTCTAAGAACACAAGGATTACGTGCGTTACTCACTCGAATCTACAAAAAGTGCTTTTCCACCCCTCAGATAGCCCCTCCACAGAAAAATGATTATGCAATAGCAACCCGCTATCACCCGCTTAGTTTTCCAGAGACCACCCATCCCGATATTTCCATTATCATCCCGGTTCACAACAAACATTTGTACACTTTCACCTGCCTTAAATCGATTTATGAAAACAGTGCGGACAGCACCTATGAGGTGATTGTCGTGGATGATGCATCAACCGATGAAACCGCCAGGATGCTCAATAACATCAAAGGAATTACAGTCATCCACAATATAGAGAACAAAGGATTCATCTATTCTTGCAATGCCGGGGTTAATGCCGCAAAAGGGCGTTTTATCGTACTGTTGAACAACGATACCATTGTCACTCGCGGCTGGTTGAACGGGTTAACAAACACATTCTCGGATTTTCCCGATGCCGGCTTGGTGGGAGTCAAACTGGTTTATCCCGATGGGAAGCTGCAAGAAGCGGGAGGTATCGTGTGGCATGATGCTTCAGCCTGGAATTATGGGCGCAGCGATGATCCGGAAAAACCGGAATATTCCTATTGCAGGGCGGTTGATTATTGCTCGGGTGCTTGCTTAATGATTAAGCGGGAGGATCTTCTCGATCTCGGACTGTTGGATGACTACTATACCCCGGCTTATTATGAAGACACCGATCTCGCTTTCCGGGTCAGGAAGATTGGCAAGAAAGTGTACTATCAGCCCGCCGTCACGGTCATTCATTTTGAAGGCGTGTCTTCCGGAACAGATGTCACACAAGGCACCAAACGTTATCAGACGGTTAATCATGAAAAGTTTTATCGACGCTGGCGCGAAACGCTGCAATCTCACCGCACCAACGGAGATATGCCCCATCTTGAGAAAGAACGCGACGTCAGTAAGCGTGTGCTGGTCCTGGATGATCTGGTTCTAATGCCCGATAATGATTCCGGCTCATTACGCATGTTTAATTTATTGCATATTTTCAAGAAACTAGGATACAAAGTCAGTTTTATCGCAAAAACTCTTGCATACCATCCGGTTTATACGCGAAAAATGCAATCTATCGGTATCGAATGCTTTTATTTGCCTTATCTGGAATCGATTGATTCGCATTTGATGGCGCATGGGCATCTATATGATGTTGTATTAATCAGCCGGGTAAACGTCGCCGAGCAATTCATAGATACCGCAAAAAAATACTGCACAAATGCCATGATACTGTTCGATACGGTGGATCTGCATTTTTTGCGTGAACAGCGGCAAGCATTGATCAATCAGGACAAGCAGCAACTGGCCGCAGCCGAAAGACTAAAATTGCAGGAATTGAGCACTGCGCGTAAAGCGGATAAAACATTATTGGTCAGCCCGGTGGAAATTGAATTGTTTAAACAAGAGGCTCCCGATGTTCCGGTAGCGCTATTATCGAATATTCATCAAAACCAGGAAACTGTTTACGGATATCAAGAAAGAAAAGATATTCTGTTTATCGGCGGCTTCGAGCACCGGCCTAATGTCGATGCCATGGAATTTTTTATTAATGAAATTTTCCCGATACTTCATTCATTAAAAACGGATTTAAAACTTTTGATTATCGGCTCCAATATTCCCCCAAAAATTGCCGCTCATGCGTCTTCGCATATCATTATCAAGGGCTTTGTATCAGACATAAAGCCAATTTTTGATCGTATCAGACTATCTATCGCCCCCATTCGTTATGGCGCTGGCGTTAAAGGCAAAATCAACACCAGCATGACGTACGGTGTGCCGGTAGTTGCAACCACTGTGGCAGCCGAAGGAATGAATCTCACGCACGATAAAGACATCCTGATTGCGGACACTCCGGAAGGCTTCGCCAAGCAAATTGTCCGCGCATACGATGATGAACAATTATGGACAAGTTTGTCCAATGCCGGAAAAGTTAATATCGAGGAGCATTTTTCATTTGCTGTTGCCGAACGCCAACTGCGCACTATTCTGCAAGATGGCCGGAATTCCAAGAATACGGCCAATCAAGCAATGAATGCTTGAGTAAATCATACTTCATCATGCAACCTGATCATGCTCTGCAAAACGAATGACTCTTACGCAGAACCCTTTTATTTCTGTCATCGTCGTCAACTACAATTCCGGAGAGATGCTGTCCAAAGCGTTGTCCGCATTAGCGGAGCAAACTTACGCAAATTTTGAAGTCGTTGTAATCGATAATCACAGCATGGATAATTCCTGGCAAGCGGCCGAGAAAACAAACTTCCCATGCCGCCTTGTCCGCCTCAACGAAAACACCGGTTTCGCAGCTGCAAATAACCTCGCTGTAGCGGATTATATTCAAAGTGATTGGATTTTTTTTCTGAACCCCGATGCTTATCCTGAGCCGGAATGCCTGGAAGTAATTGTAAAAAATATTAATCGGATTCCGGACGTCGATTGTTTTGCCTGTGCACTGATTGACGCGAATAAGCCATCTCACTTGGATGGGCTGGGCGATGCTTACCACATATCCGGATTACATTGGCGCAGCGGCCATGGATACCCTTGCGATATCACTCCCAATCAGCCGGTAGAGATTTTTTCAGCATGTGCAGCTGCGGCAATATACCGCACCGGAACATATCGCCGGTTAGGTGGCTTCGATGAAGCTTATTTTGCTTACTCTGAAGATGTCGATCTTGGTTTTCGTCTGCGGCTTATTGGTGGTAAAAGCTTGTTACTACCCGATGCTAAAGTCCATCACGTCGGTTCAGGTATCACAGGAAGCTCGAGCGACTTCTCTGTTTATCATGGGCATCGTAACTTAACCTGGACATTTATCAAGAATATGCCCAGTCCGCTCATTTTTATCCTCTTGCCGGTCCATCTAGCCATGATTCTTTACGTGGGATTTTTTTATGCTGCTTCTGGCCGTCTTAGGCTTTATTTGCAAGCTAAAATCGATGCCTTTAAGCATATCGGATCATTATTGAAGGAAAGAAAAAAAATTCAGAGTCAGCGGGTCTGTTCTAGCTTAAGCTTGCTGCAATTGATGGCTTGGCTGCCGCGCAGAACTGTTATTAAAGCACCGGCTAAACTAGAAAATACAACCCATTGACACTGTGAGATAATTACCGATAATACTGAGCAGCGGTTATTTCACCTCATAGCGGCTTTATTTGAAGATAGACAATGCACGCTCCACAACAAATCTGCCACAACATAAAAAAACGATGCACACAACCCATAACGGTAATAATCGTCAACTATAACGCCGGACGAATATTAACCCAGTGTGTTCAGGCCGTTTTGCAGCAAGTTCAGCAAGTCTTAGTCATTGACAATGCTTCATCTGATTCCAGTCTGTCAGAACTTGAATCCAGTTTTTCCGCAGACAATCACCTCCGGATAATCCGCCTCAATAGTAATGCCGGTTTTGCCGCCGGTTGCAACACTGGCTTTGGCGCAGCAACGCAACCCTATGTGCTTTTTTTGAATCCGGATTGTATTCTGCAGGAAAATTCACTGCAACGTATGCTGCAGGTAATGGAATCGGATCCTCGGATCGGCATGATTGGCGGCTATCTCATTAATCCGGATGGCTCCGAGCAAGGCGGCGGACGGCGCGCCATACCTACGCCATGGCGGGCTTTCGTGCGCGCCTTCGGTTTGCATCGTCTGGAAAAATATTGGCCGCAGCTGTTTTTTGATTTTCATCTGGATAAACAGCCTTTACCCCAAACCCCCATCGAAGTTGAAGCGATATCCGGTGCATTGATGCTGGTAAGGCGTCAAGCCATCGACGATGTCGGCCCCTGGGACGAGCACTATTTCCTGCATTGCGAGGACTTGGATTGGTGCATGCGGTTCAAACAAAAGAACTGGAAAATTGTTTTTGTGCCGGATGCGCCGGTTGTTCATTTCCAGGGAACCTGCAGCCGCGCCCGGCCGTACTTCGTTTCTTGGCATAAGCATAAGGGCATGCTGCGTTTCTACCGGAAATTTTTCCGTCAGCGCTATCCCGGCGTATTAATGGGACTGATTACACTAGGTGTATGGCTGCGCTTCAGCGCCACAGTGCTAGTCTACGCGGCGCAAAATTGTTACCGGACGTTAAAATTCAAGCATGAATGAGCAACGCGTCGGATTGCTGGGTGCAACAAGCCTAGTGGGGGAATGCTTAATCAGGAAGCTGATCGAGAATCACTGGCATATCAGCGCATTTTCCCGTCAGCACATTACAACCGCAGCAAACCACCCGCAAATCACGTGGCAGCAATTTGCTACAATGGATAGCGCAAAGGTTTGCAATGAAAGCGATAAAATCCGCGCTTGGTTATGTGTGGCGCCCATTTGGGTGTTACCCGGGCATTTCGATCTGTTATCGGCTTATGGCGCTCAACGGATCATCGTATTATCCTCCACCAGCCGTTTCACCAAAAATACTTCATCCGATCCCGGCGAAAGGAAAATTGCACAACAGTTGATTAAAAGCGAAGAGTTACTGCAAACATGGGCTGCCGCACATGAGGTAGAATGCGTCATTTTGCGGCCGACGCTGATTTACGGATACGGGCGTGACAAAAACATTGCTGAAATTGCACAATTTATCCGCCGGTTTGGGTTCTTTCCTTTGTTCGGCTCAGCGAGCGGTTTGCGGCAGCCTATCCACGTGGAAGATGTGGCCGCTGCATGTTATGCCGTGCTGAGTAGGGAAAATTTAAGCCGCCGGACTTACAACCTCAGCGGCGAGGAAACTTTGACCTATCGCGCAATGGTTGAACGCGTATTCGCGGCGATGCACCGTACTCCACGCATGTTGACAGTGCCACTATGGCTTTTCCGGATCGCAACATGGGGACTGCGATGGCTGCCGAAGTACCGCAATTGGACCACGGCAATGGCGGAAAGAATGAATCAGGATTTGAAATTTGACTGTTCCAAAGCCAAACGGGAGCTAGATTTTCTCCCTCGATCATTCAAACTGACGGCACAAGACTTACCCGATCAACACTAACAATCACAGTCGACAACTAGAATCAATTCAATGGATCACGTATTCACTGATGAATTATTCAACACCATGGCGTTTATATCCCAATGAAGTTTAAATTTAAAGCGCCTCAGAATGAAATTGCGCAGGTACTGACCAGCTTTAAGAAGACCTTTAGAAACATTGGTGTTTTTAGCGCGGTCATCAACATGCTGATGCTCATGCCGGCCATTTACATGCTGCAACTGTATGACAGCGTACTAACCAGCCGCAATGAAATGACTCTGTTGATGCTGACATTGATCATGTTAGGCGCTTACATTTTCATGGGCGCGCTGGAATTCGTCCGCAGCTTTGTATTGATCCGTGTCGGCGCGCAACTCGACATGAAGTTGAACAAGCGCGTTTACACCGCCGCCTTTGAGGAAAGCCTCAAAAAAGGCGATGGCAATGCCGGGCAAGCTTTGAAAGATCTGACCAATCTACGGCAATTCCTGACCGGCAATGCCTTGTTCGCTTTTTTTGACGCACCATGGTTTCCGATTTATTTGTTCGTGATTTTCATGTTTCATCCCATTCTGGGGGGGTTCGCCTTATGCGGCACGGTCATCTTGATTGCATTAGCGTACATCAATGAGAAAATCTCGCATAAACCGCTCGCCGAAGCCAACTCGATGTCGATTGCGTCCAGCAATATCGCCTCCAACAATTTGCGCAATGCCGAAGTCATCGAAGCGATGGGCATGCTGCCCAATCTCCAAGCGCGCTGGTATAAGCTGCATCGCCGTTTTCTCAATCTGCAAGCCGAGGCCAGCGAAAAATCCGGCATCGTCACCGCGCTGTCAAAATCGTGTACCGTCGCATTACAGTCGCTGATGCTGGGATTAGGCGCTTTATTGGTGCTGGATAACAGCATCACACCGGGCATGATGATCGCCGGTTCCATCTTATTGGGCAGAGCCATCGCACCGGTGCAGTTACTCATCAGTGTATGGAAGCAGATTGGCGGCACCCGCAGCGCTTATGAGCGTCTGACACAATTGCTTGAGCAGAATCCGGAACGAACGGCTGGCATGGCGCTGCCTAAACCGCTCGGCGTGATTGCAGTGGAAAATGTCACTGCAGCCCCGCCCGGCAGTAAAGTTCCCGTCATCAAGGGATTGAATTTTTCCCTCGCTGCCGGTGAAGTGCTCGGCATTATCGGCCCGAGCGGATCGGGGAAATCAACTCTGGCGCGCTTATTGGTCGGCGTGTGGCCGGCAGCGGCGGGGAAAGTCCGCTTGGATGGCGCCGATGTTTATCTATGGAACAAGGACGAATTGGGCCCGCATATCGGTTATCTGCCGCAGGATATCGAACTCTTCGCTGGCACGGTTTCGGAAAATATCGCCCGCTTTGGCGAAATCAATGCGGAAAAAGTTATTCTGGCAGCCAGACGCGCCGGGGTTCATGACATGATCCTGAATATGCCGGAAGGTTACGACACGCATCTGGGTGACGGCGGCGCCGGTCTTTCCGGCGGACAAAAACAACGCATCGGCTTAGCGCGCGCCATGTATGATGATCCATCCCTGATTGTTCTCGATGAACCCAATTCAAACCTGGACGATGTTGGAGAACAGGCGCTTCTGGCCGCCATCACCGATCTGCGCATACGCGGCAAAACCATTGTGTTGATCACACACCGCACCAGCATTCTCAGTGTAACCACTAAATTGCTGCTATTGCAGGACGGCGCAGCAAAAATATTCGGGCCGACCAATCAAGTGGTAGAGGCGCTCGCAAAGCAACAACAAGCGCATCAGGCGCAGCTGGCGCAAAAGAAAGCCGAGCAACAAGCTGCGCAAAATCCAGTGCCCCCAGCACCTTCAACCACGCCTACGGCCGACTCTCAAACCGGCTAATTTTTACCGCGCCTTTCAACCTTACCTTGAGCACATACAGATTACCGGACAGGAAGAATAATGAAGCTTGCAGCTGAAGAGAAAAAGACCGTTATTGAAAATGTTCCCGCCGATTTATCCCATCAGGTTGACACCGATGAGACACTCCATACCAAATTGGGCTGGTGGATCGTTCTGGCAGGCTTTGGCGGATTTATTCTATGGGCATCTTTCGCACCGTTGGATAAAGGCGTGCCGGTTCCCGGCACGGTCACGGTCGCCAGTCATCTGCAAGCGGTCCAGCATCAAATCGGCGGCATTATCGACAGCATTCTGGTGAAGGAAGGAGAGCATGTTGCGGTTGGCCAAGTTTTAGTCCGGATGAATGATGTTCAGCTCAAAGCACAAGCTGAAATCACCCGCAGTCAACTGTATACCGCGCGCGCAGTGGAAGCGCGTCTATTGGCGGAGCGCGATGGCCGCAAGGAAATCACTTTTCCGCAAGACTTGCTCACATCCCAGCATGATCCACGCATCGCCAATAACATCATCACTCAGAACCAATTATTCACATCGCGCCAGTTAGCCTTGCATCATGAAATCGCGGCACTGGAAGAAAATATTGCAGGCTCAAGAATGCAATTGCGCGGGCTGGAAGCATCCAGAGCCAGTAAAAATGCGCAATTGAAATTTCTGGAAGAGCAGCTTGTCAATCTGCGCGACTTGGCGCAGGATGGTTTCGTCCCGCGCAATCGCGTGTTGGAACTCGAACGCACGTATACCCAATTGACCGGGGAGATTTCTGCGGAAACCGGTAATATCGGCCGCATCCAGCGCCAAATAGCCGAACTGGAGCAACGGCGCATTCACCGCCAGCAGGAATACCAGAAAGAAGTGCGGCAACAGCTATCCGATATCAAACGGGAAATTGATTCTTTAAGCAGCCGCCTGAGCGGACAGGATTTTGAACTGGCCAATGTGGAAGTCAAAGCACCTGTCGACGGTTTTGTGGTCGGTATGAACGTTTTTACCGAAGGCGGTGTGATTAGCCCGGGATTTAAGCTCATGGATATCGTTCCGAGCGATGATATGCTGATCATTACCGGACAAGTGCCGGTTCATCTGATTGACCGGGTGCACGTGGATCTTCCTGTCGATCTTATTTTTTCCGCGCTCAATCAAAAGCAAACCCCTAACATACCGGGCACCGTCACTCAGGTATCGGCGGATCGTCTTATGGATGAACGCAGCGGGCTTCCGTTTTATAATATCAAGGCCAAGGTTACACCGGAAGGCATGAAAAAGCTGACCGATCAACAAATACGCGCCGGCATGCCGGTGGAAATATTCATTAAAACCGGTGAACGCTCGCTGATGAGCTATCTCTTCAAACCGATCCTGGATCGCGTTCACTCGGCCTTGAGTGAAGAATAACGGTAATGTTAGATATCCGTAAAATTTTATTCTTAGCCGGGTTTTTCTTGAGCCCGATCAGCCATGGCCATGCAATGAGCCTCTTAGAGGCTTATGAAGCTGCATTGCTGCATGATCCGACTTATCGTTCCGCTTATCATGAAAATGAAGCCGGACAACAAGCCGAAGCCATCGGTCTGGCTAGCCTACTGCCTAATCTGACAGTCACTCACACTCAAAGTAAAAGTGCGGGAACCATATCAGGCGTACAGAGAGATAACAGAGGAAATGCGGTCCCATTTTCCAATCCAGCCAATTTCGATAGTCAGATCAGCACATTAACACTTCGTCAGCCATTGATCAATTTGGAAGCGGTAGCCAGTTATCGCATCGGAAAAGCACAAGCTGATTCCAGCCGGGCAAAATTCACCGGCCGCAGCCAACAGCTGGTTGTAAGGCTGGTAGAAGCTTACGTTGAGACTTTACTGGCGCAGGATCATGTCAAGCTCTCCGAAGCGCAACTGACTTCCCTTGAAGAATTGAAACGCGTCAATGAGCGTATGTTAATCAAGGGCGAGGGAACAACGACCGATGTGTTGGAAACACAATCGAAACACGCCATAGCACAAGCACGTGTTATCGAAGCCAATGATGAACTGGAAGGAGCTCAACTTAAACTGGAAGCCATCATCGGGCAAAAAATAAACCAGTTGGATCGATTGTCCGATGCGTTTAATACGCGCGCCATTCAGTTGCAAGATTATGACAGTTGGTACGCTCTGGCGCTGGAACGCAATGCCGAGCTGGTGACACAGCGCCATGCGGTAACATCCGGTAAGGAAGAAATCAGAAAGAGTTTTGCCGGACATACACCGCGTGTCGATTTAGTCGCTAGTCTAACCAAGAATAATCGTGGATCATTCGTCACACTGAATCAAGACGCCGAACTTGGCACTATCGGTGTCGAAGTTAATCTTCCTTTGTATGCGGGTGGCCGAGTGAATGCGCTCACGGCTCAGGCTAAAGCGAATCACGCACGCGCGGAAGCGGATCTCGACGCGGTAACCGACAAAGTACTGGTCGAATTGAAAAAACAACACAACCTATTAAAAAGCGGCGTCAAAAAAATTGAATCATTGGAACTGGCCGTCAAGTCGGCTGAACTGCTGGTCGAAGCGACAGAAAAAAGCATTCGTGGCGGTATCCGCATCAATCTGAATCTTTTGGATGCGCAACAACAACTGTATACCGCACAACGCGATCTTTCCCGGGCGCGGTTTGATTATCTGCTGGCCTATCTGCGCTTGCAGTTAGCAGCAGGCACGCTGGCGCTGGATGATTTAAGAAATATAGCCAGCTATTTCAAAGCCGGCTTGCGTTGAAAGAATCTTGCTGCTGGCAATGAGATCACCGCATTCTTTTCCGCTTGCACAATTCATGGCTTAAAACGCAGCAGCCAGTTCGAGTAGATAGAATTCGTATCCAATCAATGTGCTATACCCAGTGAGGATTGCATACTTGAGATGCCTGACACGGAAGAACTCAATCAACCGGACGTTATGATGTATAGCCAGTAAAATGAGCGCCATCGCGGTAAGCGCCAGTTTTACAGCAACAAACTTTTCTGTACTTTCCTCGATCAGCACCGCCATAAACCAGTTGATCTCTTCCCCGCCCTCATTAAGGATGTTAAGTGTCAGATAGGCATCCAGCGCGCTCAGCAATAAAATAGCAATGACACAGAACAGCACATTCCCCGTGTAACGATCGACGTACACCGGTTTCCCTTTCTCCGACACTCTGCGTTCTCCGATCCGCCTGCCCATTTTGATCCCCGCATGGTAAATGCAGAAAAACGGCATATCCTGACGGCGATCCTGTTTTCTATTATTTGAAACCGTAATTGCATCAATCATAAAAAAGCTCCCACGGATACTGTGTTCACTTGGATGATAGCAAAAACAACGAATAAGAATATCAGCGGAGTATCTCTTTATTTCTAGTACACCTGTACCAGAAAAAGAGGAGGCGACACCTATATACTCAGAGAACGTGCTGTTTTAAATTGCAGAAGTAAGAATCGAACGAATCAATAAAATAAAACAATACAATTTTTTATACACGATGGAGATTGTGAAATGAACAAGAAAATATTGGCCAATATCACCGCACTGGTAATTCTGAGTGCGGCAAGCAGCGCATATGCCGCTCTCACTCCGGACAGCTATAACATGCTGAACGGCAACACCGGCAGTTATAACTACTGGGATGAAACCTACAGTGGGGCTGGTTGTGTGACATGTGATAATGCTGCACTGTCTGGCGGCCGTGGCGATCTGACCGATGGAATCATTGCGGCCGACAATTGGTTTGTCACTGAAGCGCCCGCCGGCAATGGCCCCTATGTCGGCTGGACTCTGGATCCGACCATCACCTTTCACTGGAATGCACCTGTCAATGTCAGTTCCGTCACTTTTCATTTTGATGACTCAAATGGCTCCGGTGGCGTCAGTGCACCAGCAAGCGTGGATGTGAACGGGATCAATTTCCCCATTTCGGATCCTGCCGGTTCTGCGCCATTCGCTTTTGTAGCAAATGGTTTATCGTTCACAGGTAACGATCTGTCTGTGACAATCCATAGAAGTAATGCATGGGTTTTCCTGAGCGAAGTCGAGTTTAACGTTACACCGGTTCCGGAACCCGAAACATATGCGATGTTACTGGCCGGCTTAGGCTTGATTGGTTTTGCCATCCGCCGTAGAAAAGCAGAGGCTGTTTAATCCCGCTTTATTCCGGATTGAAAACGGGAGCCGAAGCTCCCGTTTTTATTGGGTATGGATAAATCAGCGCCATAAAACCGGTTACCTAACAGGTTCAACAGTCTTGGCATGCTGCAAACGATAACCATAGCCGTAGATTGTCAGAATATCCCATTCACTTCGCGTAGCGAGATTGAGCTTATTCCGGATTCGGCTGATGTGGGTGTCCACAGTACGGGTATCGACTTCTGCCGACAATCCCCATATTTTTTCCAGCAGGTGAATTCTCGACAGCAGTTTATTCATATTCTGAAACAGATAGCAGGCCAGCACGAATTCTTTCTGAGTAAGTCCGGCATTTTTGCCGTCGACACAGATTGCCTGATTTTCCGAATCAATTTTGTAGGGGCCAAATTGCAGCATTGCGGGCGGTTTCTCGCGACTGCGGCGCGCCAGCGTCTCTATTCTGGCAAGCAACTCAAAATGCCGGGAAGATTTCACGAAATAATCATCCGCGCCCATATGTAAAACATTAACGACATCCGATTCACTGTTACGCGAAGTCACGCAAATGATCGGAATATGCCAATCCATATTTCCCCGGATCCATTTAAGCGCTTCCCCGGCAGTGCCGTCCGGCAATATCCAATCGATCACGAGCAAGTCAAATCTTTTATCCCGGAGTGCATCGAGAAAGGACGCAATGGTTCCAAAAAATTCACATTCGTAGCGATCTGGCGAAAGCAGTAGCTCATAAATGGCTACCTGAGTGGGTTCGTCTTCAAGTATTCCTAAACGCATAGACAGATGAGTTCATACAAGATTGATTAAGTGGATATCCGTTTTTCAGTCCGGGCACCGCACGCCCTTCCCTGCGCAGCAGCCGGCTGGATTGGTAATCGGGTATTCAAGGTATTTCTTGAATCGAGTATGAACGGCAAAATGCATCCAATTTCAAAAGTTACCAAGCTATCTGGCTACACCGCGGATAGTAGCAACTCCTTTCGTCCATCATGCCGTTCTTCTTCTCAGCATGGATAGACAGATGGTGATGCGCACGGTAAACATTTTCCCTTTTGCATGCTCACGAGCAAAAAACGAAACGATCGCAATCCACTCCACAGCATATCAACCGGAATATTTTCAATCTGAGTTACCGCTCCTTTTTAAACTATCGAATCAATCCGCTACAGCCGCAATCAGTTTTAATTCTTGGATTATAGCCCCAGCATTATCAATAAATGCTTGAACTTTTTCAGGAAACGTGTATCTTAGAAGAGTCTTTTGGATTCAAGTTGTGAAATGTGATGCTTATAGTTGAGCTTTTTCCTTGATATTCGATGGCCACTACGGATCACTGTAGAAGAAGTAAATTCATTAATTATTAAGGAAATAAACATGGCAACAGGTGTAGTTAAATGGTTCAATGACGCTAAAGGTTTTGGCTTTATTACCCCAGATAACGGTGGAGAAGATTTATTTGCACACTTCTCTGCAATCAACAGCAACGGTTTCAAATCACTGCGTGAAGCACAACGCGTTACCTTCGATGTAACGACAGGCCCTAAAGGCAAGCAAGCATCGAACATTGTGCCGCAGTAAACGAGCGTAAAGCTTAAATAAAAAACCCCGGTAATCCGGGGTTTTTTATGGGCGATACCCAATAATCGTTCCTTTCCTTCAAATCATTACGGCGCGTGCAGCAAATCCAGTTTGGTAAAATTTCCACCAAACAAATCCACCGCCAGATAAACCAAATCCGCATTGAATTTAGGCATACCATCCTCAATGCAAATCTCTCGCAGCAACCAATCCACATTCTCACGCGCTTTTTGCGGCAGGTGTTCCTCGCGCATCAACTGATACAAAGCATCATGCACCAGCGAACCGCGCATGATTCTCCGGGTATCGAAAACCGGCCCGCTGGCGCCATCCCAAGCATAATTCCTCTTGATCGTCAGCACACCGCTCATATCCAGATCAATAAACCTTGTCACAATGGGGTAAGATGGATAAATAGTCGTACAGTGCTCGTAATCGGAAAACAGCGTGTATTTATATTTGCGGCGTTTTTTGTAGCTGATGGTTAGGTCCATGTTTCCCTCCTCGTTGGTGAACAAAATCGCAAATCGTTATTTCTACTTCATTACGCTTCAAGCATCAGCTTAAAACCAAGTCATCATTTCCAGCAGCAACTCACCGTATTGCTTACCAAGCTCGACAACATTCGGCCAGTCCTACCCGCGGAATCTTTATCCATGTGAAGTTGCCAAGGTTAAATGCATGAACCAATCATAGCGAAAATAGAGTGCATTACGGGGAAAATGATGGCGCAATTTGTGACAAACATCACAACAGATGCGGTAGCATAACGGCTTTCAATCAAGCTGATTATTTACTATGCCCGTCAACTTTCCTCCATTAACCCCTGAACAATTACTGCCCGTTGCGGGCGTGAAACTCGGTATTACCGAGGCCGGTATCAAAAAGGCGAGTCGCAAGGATTTGCTGGTGATGGTGCTGGACGAAGGCAGCAAAGTGGCCGGGGTATTTACGCAGAACCGTTTTTGCGCCGCGCCGGTGACTGTGGCGAAGCAACATCTGGCGCACGCGGCCATTCACGTGCTGGTGGTCAACACCGGCAACGCCAACGCCGGTACCGGCGAGGCAGGTATTCAGCATGCCCTGGCAACTTGCGCCGAAGCGGGCCGGTTACTGGGCTGCGCCACGCAGCAGGTGTTGCCGTTTTCAACCGGCGTGATCATGGAACCGCTGCCAGTCGATAAGATTATTCAAGGATTGCCCGCTGCGGTGGCAAATTGCAAGGCAGATAACTGGTTCAACGCCGCGCACGCGATCATGACCACGGACATCGTGCCGAAGGCAGCCTCAAAGCAGGTGCAGATCGGCGGCAAGACAGTTACGGTGACCGGCATCGCCAAGGGTTCCGGCATGATCCGCCCGAACATGGCGACGATGCTGGGGTATGTCGCCACCGATGCGGCCATCAGTCCGGCTTTGCTACAAGAGTTAGTCAGGCACGCGGCGGATCATTCGTTCAATCGCATCACGGTGGACGGCGATACGTCGACCAACGATGCGTTCATCGTCGTGGCGACCGGTAAAGCCGGGAATGCGGAAATCACCCGGCAAGACAGCAGCGAATTTAGCCAATTGCAGCAAGCGGTGACCGCGATTGCGGCCGATCTGGCGAAAATGATCGTGCGCGACGGCGAAGGCGCGACCAAGTTCATTACCGTGCAAATCGAAGCGGGCGAGGATGCGGAGGAATGCGCCAAAGTAGCGTACGCGATTGCGCATTCGCCACTGGTCAAAACCGCGTTTTTCGCCTCCGACCCGAACCTGGGCCGGATTCTCGCGGCCATCGGTTATGCCGGGGTCAATGATTTGAATGTGGATACCATTCAGCTTTATCTCGACGATGTGCTGGTGGCGGAGAAAGGCGGGCGGGCCGCCGATTATCAAGAAGCAGATGGACAACGCGTGATGAATCAAGCCGAAATCACCATCCGTGTCGTGCTCAATCGTGGTACCGCATCGACTACCGTGTGGACCTGCGATTTTTCTTACGATTATGTGAAGATCAATGCCAGCTACCGCAGCTGATAGACCGGTAAACCAATCCGATGAATGACTTAGATAAGTTCTGCGCGCGTTTGGATCGGTTGCTCGATCACGTGGAAAAAGTACTGCCGCCCGCGCAACCGGAACCCGACTGGCAAGCAGCAATCGCTTTCCGCTGGCGCAGGCAAGGAAACAACGGATTTATTCAACCGGTGACGCAGCCGCACCGCATTACACTCGACGCATTGTGCGGCATCGACGAGCAAAAGCAGCGCATCGATCAGAACACACAGCAGTTCGTGCAGGGATTTTCCGCCAACAATGTGTTGCTGACCGGCGCGCGCGGCACCGGGAAATCTTCCTTGATCAAAGCACTGCTGAATAAATACGCGAAAGATGGATTGCGCCTGATCGAAGTGGAGAAGCATCATTTGGTCGATCTGCACGACATTGTGGACAAGATTTATCAACGCCCGGAGCGCTTCATTCTATTTTGCGACGATCTGTCGTTTGAAACCGATGAAGCGGGTTACAAAGCGCTCAAAGTGGTGCTGGATGGATCGATCGCCACGGTTTCCGATAACGTACTGATTTACGCGACATCGAACCGCCGTCACATGGTGCCGGAATTCATGCGCGACAATCTCGACACCAAGCATATCGGCGACGAAGTGCATCCGAGCGAAGCCATCGAGGAAAAAATCTCCTTGTCGGAGCGGTTCGGTTTGTGGGTGTCGTTTTATCCGTTCGATCAGGATCAGTATCTGGACATCGTGCGCTATTGGCTGGCTTATTTCGGCATTCATGAGATGACCGCGCTGGCGCGCACCGAAGCACTGCAATGGGCTATCGAACGCGGTTCGCGCAGCGGCCGGGTGGCGTGGCAGTTCGCGCGCGATCTGGCGGGCCTGCAACAATCGGCTAGTGATCGTTCGTAATCAATGAGTCACTCAATCACGCCCATTGCCGAATCGGCACCCATCGTTGAAGTCGTTGCAGCGGTGATTCTGCAGCCGGATGGCCGGTTCTTACTGACATGCAGACCCGGAGGTAAAGTGTATTCCGGCTACTGGGAATTCCCCGGCGGCAAGGTTGAACCGGACGAGTCGCTATTGCACGCACTGGAGCGCGAATTATGGGAAGAGCTGGGCATTCAGGTGCGTCAGGCTCACCCCTGGATCACACGCGTTTTCAGCTATTCGCACGCCACCGTGCGGCTGCATTTTTTTCGCGTGGTGGAATGGGGAGGCCAGCCTTCACCCCGGGAAAAACAGGGATTATCCTGGCAATGGCCACACCCGGTTGAGGTATCTCCGATGCTGCCCGCCAACGGCCCGATTTTGCAATCGCTGCGGCTGCCGCCGGTTTATGCCATCACCCGCGCTGCTGAAACCGGCATCGCAGCGGCATTACAGCACATCGAACGCGCATTGCACAACGACTTGCGCTTGCTGCAAATCCGCGAAAAACAACTGGCGCCGGATGCGCTGCGTGACTTTGCCGGGAAAGTTCTGGCACTTGCCCGGCCCCATCAAGCAAAAGTGTTGATCAATGGCAACGTGGCACTGGCGCAAGAACTTGGCGCCGATGGCGTGCACCTCACATCGTCGCAGCTGATGGCCCTGTCATCCCGCCCCGATCCAAGTTATGGATTATGCGGCGCATCCTGCCATAATGCCGAAGAACTTTTTGCCGCCGGGCAGCTGGGGCTTGATTTTGCCGTGCTGGGTCCGGTACAGCCGACGCTGAGTCATCCGGGATTATCGCCATTGGGCTGGAGAAGGTTTGCCACGTTGATTCGCGGCTATTCGCTACCGGTTTATGCATTGGGCGGGTTACACCGGGAAGATCTATCCATTGCGCAGGAAATGGGCGCCCATGGCATTGCGATGATGCGTGGAATCGAATGAACTCAGGTGGAAAGCACCGCCCCGTTTTCAGTGTGTAACCAGATCGGCGCCGGTGTATACCGCAACCTGATTGCGGCCGCCTGATTTGGCGGCATATAGCGCCTGATCGGCTCGATCGAGTAAGGTGTTGCAGATAAAATCCGCGTCGTGTTGCTGCGCGGTCAACAAACTTCGCAGGCTGGCGATACCGATCGAAATCGATATCGTGAACTGTTTGTCATGAAAATTCAGCGCAGTGGAGCAAATCGCCTGACGCAGCCGCTCAGCAATTTCATGTGCCGCTTGCAACGTCGTCGACGGTAAAGCGACGACGAATTCTTCCCCGCCGTAACGCGCCACAATATCGCACGACCGGACTTGCTCCTTGATTAAACCGACCATGTACCGGAGCACCAGATCACCGGTTT
The DNA here is from genome assembly GCF_009833085.1 of Nitrosomonas oligotropha. GTDB lineage: Bacteria > Pseudomonadota > Gammaproteobacteria > Burkholderiales > Nitrosomonadaceae > Nitrosomonas > Nitrosomonas oligotropha. The sequence continues at coordinate 85,033 of NZ_QRBZ01000026.1, forward strand.
GATGCCCGTAGGTGTCGTTGATTTTCTTGAAATGATCCACATCGAGGAACATGCAGATCAAATCATCATCCCAGCGCATGCAGCGGGCGATTTCATCCTTGAAACGCAGATCGAAATAGCGGCGGTTATACGCTTGCGTCAGCACATCCTGGTAGCTGATTTCCTTGAGCCGCTGCTGATTAAGACAATTTTCGATTGCAACAGCAGCCATCGCCGATATTTTTTGCAGAAAAAGCGTGCCGATGCCCACCTGATAGCGATGCGGATCATGGCTGAGCAACAATAGCACGCCGATTGTCTGCTCACCGCGCAGCAGCGGCAGGAATGCAGCGCTTTTGACCTGATTGCGGTTCTTCAGATTGGCGATCATCCAACGGTAATTCTTCAATGCCTCCGCGCCCAGCACCGGATGACCGGCCAGTGAATGAATGATTTCCGCATCTTTTAAGGTATCGAGAATCAGGAGCTTGTTCTCGTAGTTCAGTTGCGCTTCTTCATCGCGTTCAAAAAACAGCCGCTCGGTATCTTTATGGTAGTCAATCAGACACAAAACAACATCGAGCAGCTGAAAGCGCTCAACGGTTTGCGATAACAGCAAATCCCGCAGCTGTTTGGGTGTACTGGCGCCAATAATTTCAAAGCCAAAAGTCTCGTATAACTCCTGCTTTTTCTCATTGGCTCTGGCTTGCTTGAGCAGATGATCGAGCTTACGCTGTAATTCGCGGTTCTTCTCGTAGATCGATTCATCCATTATATCGGCTCAGTGGTTATAGTATTCTCCGGATCTTTTTCAGCTTCAGGGATGCGATAAGATTCCTGAGCCCATTGCGACAGATCGTTCGTTTTACACCGTGCGGAACAAAACGGACGAAAACGGCTGGCCGGTTCCCAGATTACTTCTTTACCGCATTGCGGGCAATTGACTGTGCGCTGTTGCATAAAAGCAGATCATTGTTAGATTGTTTTAAGATAAGAGTCTTGTATTAGCGAAAAATAAGTAGAATAGGAATAAAATCATTACACATGAATCTGATAGGGAATTATTCGTTTTAGTTTTAAACTGATCACAAAAAAATAAAATCCTTTTTCCTTATCTCTGATGAAATTTAACACTATTTCGGCAACCTGCGAGATTTTAGTATTCTACAAAAATTTCACACCCGTTAGTTTTAACTTTCTAAATTATTTTTAATCACTTACTTTAAGGTTACAAATCCTGGCCACTCGACAAGAACTTTCAGATTTTCTGATTGAAACCGAGAAGCGCGCCTATAAACAAGCCCTGTTCGCGGTTCATGACGAACATATGGCGTTGGATATTGTTCAGGATTCCATGATGAAGCTGACGGCGAAATATGCTTCAAACCCGACCGAAGAACTGCCGTTATTATTCCAGCGCATCCTGCAAAATACCATTCGCGATTATTACCGGCGGCAGAAGATCCGTTCGCTATGGACCACGCTGTTTTCAGCGTTTATACCTAGCGATCAAGACAAAAACCAAGAAGACTTCGATATTCTCGAAACTTTACAGGTCAAGCAGGAATCGAATGATCCGGATGCGCAACTTGAGAGATCGCAACTCATTAATTTAATAGAAGAAGCGATAAAAGTTCTCCCGCCACGTCAACGCGAAGCCTTCATACTGCGTTACTGGGAAGAAATGAGTTTGGCGGAAACAGCCGTAATTATGAAATGTTCGGAAGGAAGTGTAAAAACACATTGTTCACGGGCAGTCCATACATTAGCTACAATACTCAAAGAGAAAGGAGTGAAACTATGAACGAGCAAGAGTTTGGAAAAGAAATTTCTAGGCTGCTGGATCAAGGTGCTGATCAGACGATCAAACAAAGTACTTTGTACCGGTTGCAGGTCGCTCGTCGGGCAGCTTTGGAAAATTGCCAACCCACGATGAATATTATTCAGTCAGGTAATGGCACTTCTTTGTATGGTAGGCATAGCGGGCACATGTACGCTATGAAAGTGCTGTTATTAATGACGGTATTATTTATTTTGATGAATATTGTCTATTACCAATTCTGGGAAAATGATAAATATGCAGCTATTGATACCATGATATTAGCTGATGATTTGCCGATAGATGCTTATATTGCTAATGAGTTTGATGAATGGCTGGATATCGATTAATCATATTCGGATTATTGTTACTGCTCTCCGTTGATGCTTTATGTGAATCTGAATCCAGCAAGCCTCGATGGAATGAATTAAAACCGCAGCAGCAAAGAATTCTGGAGCCGTTAGCCGGCACGTGGGATAGTATGGACTCTACCAGAAAGAAAAAATGGCTGGGGGTCGCAAAACGTTATCCTAAAATGACGGCGCAAGAGCAGCAGCGTATTCAATCGCAAATGCAAAGTTGGAATTCGCTGACTTCGGAACAGAGAAAACAAGCGCGCGAAAGATATAAAAAAATGGAACAACTGCCAGCCCGGAAGCGTCAAGAAATCAAGCAGCGGTGGTATGAGTATGAACAACTACCCGGCAAAACTTGAGAAGAGAACATTGAAAAACCGCTCTGCGTTACAAGATTCTGTTTAATGTCATCTTATTCCATTTGATAAGCGAAGAGACTATCAGGCCATGCTCTCCGTGGAGCCGTGCCTGAAAGTAATCACTGCGGTTAGTTGCATTGCCGGTTGAACATTTTGCTTTCTTACGCTTATTCCCGATACAAAACCCTTTTGGTCTCCACTGGCAGTTAATGCATGCAGAAAACCCCTCGCTTTTCAATGAATAACTTACCCGCGATATGGACAGATGAACTTTCTGCGCAATTAAGCGAAGACGAAAGTATTCTCGCTTGGCTTGAAATCGATCTCGATCATCAGCTGCATTTTGCCACAGGCATCGTCATCGCAACCGATAAGCGCGTACTGGCCAAAATGGCTGACGATGGAACTTGGCAAACGTGGGCTTATCAGCAAGGATTGCAGCTGACACAGCGTGATCATGCCGGTGTTGGTTGTTTGGAATTATTCGATCCGCATGCACGGCTTGCCTTCTGGCGCTACCGCTTAGGCAATGTCATGGCGGCAAACCGGCTGATCGAATGCTTTTTGCAGCAACTGGATTATCATGTCAGCGGCAAGCTGCCTGAATCCTCGCAAACATCGGCTCAATGTCCTCATTGCGGCGCTTTCCTATCTGCTGAACAGGATGAGTGCCCGGTTTGTGAGAAGCAAAATCATATACCGCCTTCTACCTGGGTTTTACTGCGCTTGTGGCGCTTCGCAAAGCCCTACAAGGGACGGCTACTCATCGGTTTTTTGCTGACCTTGTGCAGCACGGCGGCAACACTGGTGCCGCCCTACTTAACCATGCCACTCATGGATAATGTATTGATTCCCTATCAGAACGGTCAGCCGATCGATACTGATTTAGTACAATTCTATCTCTCCGGTTTACTGGGAGCGGCGATTCTTGCCTGGATGCTGGGCTGGGCGCGAACTTACATGCTGTCACTGGTTTCAGAGCGCATTGGCGCTGATTTGCGCACCACCACCTACGAGCATCTGCTGAATCTTTCGCAGGAATATTTCGGCGGCAAGCGGACCGGTGACTTGATGGCGCGTATCGGCGCTGAAACCGACCGGATTAATCTTTTTATTTCATTGCATTTACTCGACTTCGCCACGGATGTCATCATGATCTGCATGACGGCTATCATTTTAGTGTCGATCAATCCCTGGTTGGCCTTGGTAACGTTGGCACCGCTGCCGATTATCGCATGGCTGATTCATCTGGTTCGCGACCGCTTGCGAATTGGTTTTGAGAAGGTGGATCGCATCTGGGCCGAAGTGAACAATGTGCTTGCGGATACCATTCCAGGTATCCGGGTCGTTAAAGCCTTCGCACAAGAGAAAAGGGAAGCGGCGCGTTTTCACGCGGCAAACCAGCGCAATCTGCAAATCAATGACCGGGTCAACAGAATCTGGTCGTTGTTCACGCCGACGGTCACCCTGCTGACCGAAGTCGGGTTACTCGTCGTATGGGTATTCGGCATATGGCAGATATCGCAGGATGAAATTACCGTCGGGGTGCTGACGGCATTTCTTGCCTATATTGGCCGTTTCTACATCCGGCTCGACTCGATGAGCCGGATTGTATCGATCACCCAAAAAGCTGCGGCTGGCACCAAACGCATTTTTGATATTCTGGATCATGTGTCCAGCGTTCCGGAATCCGCCAATCCGGTACATCTGCCAACCATCCAAGGGCAAATAGAGTTACGCCACGTCGGTTTCCGTTACGGTACGCGCAGTATCACGCGTGGCATCAATCTGGTTATTCAACCCGGTGAAATGATTGGCCTGGTTGGGCACAGCGGTTCGGGAAAAAGCACGCTGGTCAATCTGATCTGCCGTTTTTACGATGTCACCGAAGGCGCCATTCTGGTCGACGGGCATGACATCCGTACCTTACCACTTGCTGAGTACCGCAAACATATTGGTCTGGTGCTGCAAGAGCCCTTTTTGTTCTTTGGCACTATCGCTGAGAACATTGCCTACGGCAAACCGGATGCGACCCGCGCAGAAATCGTAGCGGCGGCGCGTGCGGCGCACGCGCATGAGTTCATTCTGCGCCTGCCGCACGGTTATGATTCGCTGGTTGGCGAACGCGGGCAAGCGTTATCGGGCGGCGAGCGTCAACGCATTTCGATCGCACGCGCGCTATTGATTAATCCGCGCATTCTGATTCTGGACGAAGCCACTTCTTCAGTCGATACCACCACGGAAAAAGATATCCAAAAAGCGCTGGACAATCTGGTACGCGGCCGCACCACGATCGCAATTGCGCATCGGTTATCGACTTTACGGGAGGCCAATCGGTTGATTGTGCTGGATCGCGGCAGAATTGTGGAAATCGGCAATCACGCTGAATTAATGGCGCGCGAGGGTTACTATCATCGGTTGTATTTGGCGCAAGCACGTAATGTCGATGAAGAAGAACGAGCACTGATCTCCGCTACCGAACACAGCATTGCGGGAGAGCACAAATGAGCGCCACCGTTACTTATCAATTAACCCGGAATTCCTACGGCCGTTTGGTTCTGACCGATCAATCCGGTGTCACGCACGAAGGTGTCATTCCTGTACGGTCATTTCCGGTTACCGATCCGGGACAAGGCATCGCGTTGATCGATTCGCATGGCCATGAATTAGCATGGATAGAACGATTCGATGATTTACCGGAAGCCTATCGGGTGTTGATAGAGTCAGAGCTGGCAAGCCGTGAATTTATGCCGGAGATAAAACGCATCACGAAAGTCTCCGGTTTTATCACGCCAAGCACCTGGCATGTCGAAACGGATCGTGGCGCAGCGGTACTTATTCTGAAGGGGGAAGAGAATATCCGCCGCTTAACCGCATCGTCGTTAATGATCACCGATAACCATGGCATTCATTTTCTGCTTCGGGATCGCACGGCGCTAGACCGTCATAGCCGTAAATTACTGGATCATTTTCTGTAGTTCTTAACTTTAATAACCCGGGCAAACTAATAGGCGCTGGCGGTATTACTTGCCAATGCAGAAATGCGAGAAAATTTCCCCGAGCAAATCATCGGCGGTAAATTGCCCTGTAATCGATGACAAAACGTTTTGCGCCAATCTCAATTCTTCCGCCAGCAGCTCCAATTGATATTGACCTTCAGTGAATCTCTGCGCATTCTCCAAATGCTTCTTGGCTTGGCTCAGTGCTTCCAGGTGACGCTGCCTGGCCATAAATATACCCTCCCCAGCCTGATTGAATTGCCAACCCGCGATCTGCAATATTTTGCTGCGTAATAATTCAATGCCCGCACCGGTTTTGGCCGATAGATAAATGGCACTGTGTCCTTCCTGATCTTCGGTTCTTGGATTCTCGCCGACTAAATCGATTTTGTTGAATACTGTGATTTGCGGTTTACCGGCCGGAATAGCGTGTTGCGCCGGATTGTTCTCAGCGGGCTGGGGTTGACTGCTGTCAATGAGCCGGAGCACCATGTTGGCCCCCCTGATCGCGGCATAAGCACGTTCAATGCCTTTTTGCTCGACCACATCCTGAGTTTCTCTCAGTCCGGCAGTATCGATGATATGAATCGGCATACCGGCAAGGGAAATGGTGCGTTGAATCGTATCGCGTGTGGTTCCGGGAATTTCTGTGACGATAGCGGCCTCTTCCTGCACCAATTGATTCAGTAAGCTGGATTTGCCGACATTGGGCGCTCCGGTCAGAACGATGCGAATCCCCTCCTGCAACAAATTACCTTGCCGTGCAGCCAGAAATATCTGCTCAAGCAGCGCATAAATTTGCGCCAATTTTTCGTCGATGTGCAATGTTTGCAGGTTATCGATTTCTTCTTCGGGAAAATCCAGCGTAGCTTCTATGAGCATGCGCAGATTGATCAATAAGCTTACGAGTTCTTCAATCCGCGATGAGAAATGACCTTGCAATGAGTTGATTGCGCAGCGCGCGGCTTCATGGGTGCTGGCTTCGATAATCGCAGCGACGCTTTCCGCTTGAATCAAATCAATCTTATTGTTGAGAAAAGCGCGTAACGTAAATTCACCGGGTTGCGCCAAACGGGCGCCGGCCGCAAGACAGCGATCGAGCAACAAATCCATGACAGCTGGGCCGCCATGCCCTTGTAACTCCAGGACATCCTCGCCCGTGTAGGAATGGGGGGCGGGAAAGTAAAGCGCGATACCTTGGTCGATGACTTGCCCATCGGCATCCAGAAATTGACTGAGACAGGCATAACGCGGTTTCGGGAGCCTACCAAGGATTGCTTCCGCCAGTTCTGTCAGATGCTTGCCGGAAATTCGAATGACTCCAATTCCGCCCCGGCCTGGCGGGGTTGCAATTGCTGCAATGATATCAGAGCCTGCTATAGATCATCTCCATGACTGCTTTACTGTGACTGATCATGGCGGGCTATTGATAATAAGCAATAACCCGCACCTGATTTTTTACTTTCTCTTCGCTTTCTTGCCAGCCGGAACACTCTTCGCTTTTACCGGCGCTTTACCTTTAGCGGAAGCAGCCGCTTGGCTTGGTTGTTGCTGTTGTTTTTCATTTTCTTGACTGCTGGAAGCGGCAACAGTTTCTACTTCAGCTGTTTCCTTTCCTTCGTCAGTCAGCGCGGCTGGTTGAGAATTCTCCTTAGCTGGCTCAGGTTTGTTCTTGCTTTTCTTCCTGTTTTTATCTTTGTTGGCTTCCTCTTCCGCTTTATTCTCAAACATACGCGTTATTTGCCATTGTTGCGCAATGGAAAGAATATTATTGCAGAGTGAGTACAGTACAAGCCCCGCTGGAAAGAAGAAAAAGAATACGCTGAAAGCAACCGGCATAATCTGCATGACTTTTGCCTGAATTGGATCAGTGGGTGTCGGGCTGAGTTTCGATTGAACCCACATCGACACACCCATAATCAATGGCAATACATAATAAGGATCGGGCACCGACATGTCGGTTATCCATAGCGCCAGCGGCGCATAACGGAGCTCAACGGCAGCCAGCAACGTCCAGAACAGTGCAATAAATACCGGGATTTGCACCAGAATCGGCAAACATCCCCCCATCGGGTTGATCTTTTCTTCCTTGTAGAATTCCATCATCGCTTGGTGCATGCGCTGACGGTCACTGGCATATTGCTCACGTATCCGCTGCAATTTGGGCGTTACCAATCGCATTTTGGCCATAGACCGGTAGCCCGCAGCCGACAATGGAAAAAACAGCAGCTTGACTGTCAGTGTCAGCAAAATGATCGCCGCGCCCCAGTTATCGGTCCATGAATGATAAAAGGAAAGCAACCAGAAAAGCGGTACAGCCAAGACTGTTAACCAGCCATAATCCACTGTCAACTCGAGACCGGGCGCAAGCTCGGCAAGCTTATTCTGCTCCTGCGGGCCTGCATAGAGCGGCATCGTAATATTTTTAACTTGCCCCGGCTCAACAGCACCAACCGGTGCAATAACGCCCGCAGTATATTGATTGGGCGCCAAACGCTTGGCAAAATATTCACGCGGAGTGTTTTGCGGAGGCAACCAAGCCGTCAGGAAATAATGTTCAAGCATGGCGATCCAGCCATTATCCGCATTGGTTGGATATTCCGCTTTATTTTTATCGAGATCGGAGAATTTTATTTTCAGGAATTTTTCTGCGTCCGTATACATCGCACCGCCAGTATACGAATGCACCATGGTGCTGGCACCGCTAGGATCGTTCCCATCTCGCAACATTTGAAAGTACGAAAACGGCATGACCGTAGCGTCGCTATGATTTACGATCTCAAATTCAACATCGATGACATAACTGCCGCGATGGAAAGTATAAATCTTGGCAACCTGTATACCATCGACTTCCGGTGCGAGAAGACGCACTACAATCTTATTCTGTCCGGATTCAAGTTCATAGTTATTTGAATCTACGGTATATTTTGTTTTGTGATTGGGCAATCCATCGCCAATTAATCCGGATTGAGCAACTTGAAACCGTGAAGCTTTATCCAGCAACAACTCGTAGGGTTTGTTTACATCCTCTCTGGATGGGTGCGCAATCAAACCCAGTTGCCGGATATCGCCGCCTGCGGTATCGATTTCCGCAACAACCAGATCTGTTTTGACATGGATTTTCTCACCGATTGTAAATAGATTCGGCGTCACGGATGAATTAACACCATCAATTTCCGGAATGGCTCCGGATCCTCCGGCTGCGGAAGCGGTCAATTCGTCACTGGGCACCGGCAATGATGGGTCATGGCGCTGATTCGCGGAACCCGAAACTGCTCCGGACATGACTTGTGAAGCGGGCGGATATAATTCTTTTTGCCACGCATCCCACAAAAATAATAGTGACGTGGAGAAAATGATGATAAGTACGAGTTTTTTTGTTTCCATTATTTATCTAATCAAGTTAATTTTTCGACAAAACCGTTTAGTTATTGTTTTTTTCATTTATAGCAGTGCTATTTTGTCGAAAATTTTGTACGTATACAGCAATAAATTATATGCTTAGCTACAGTTGTTGAGTGGGCATCAAGGAACAGGCTCATACCCACCTTTACTCCAAGGATTGCATCGCAGGATGCGCCAAACACTCAATCGCGTTCCATGGAACAAACCATATTTTTCATATGCTTCAAGAGCATATTGTGAGCAAGTCGGGCTAAAACGGCACGATGGCGCAAACAGGGGACTGATACAATATTGGTAGAATCTTATTAAAGCAATAATTAACCGTGACATTGCTGTAGTTGAAGCATGAGTAATTGTGTTTCAGTCGCCAGTTTTTTCAGTTCATTCCTCGGAACAGGCCGTCGCAACCGCATAACCCAATCCATTTTTATTGTTTGATCGTAAAACCGGTTCTTGCGAAATGTCTCTCGCAAAATGCGCTTGATCTTATTGCGCTTCACTGCGGATCGTTCAATTCTCTTGGAAACAATTAGACCCAACCGTGCATATTCAAACTCATTCGGCTTCATGTAAATTTGAATTAAATCACCGTTGGTCTGACATTTTAAATTGATTACCGCAGTGAATTCCGTTGCCTTATGTAACTTGTAACTTTTCGGCAAAGAATAGGTTTCAACAAATCTAAAAATAAAAATTATCCGATCAGATTTAAACGCTTAATCGAGCACGGCCTTTTGCACGGCGAGCGCGAATTACAGCCGCACCACCGCGCGTTCTCATGCGCACTAGAAATCCATGCGTACGTTTTCTTCTTGTCACTGAAGGTTGATAAGTACGTTTCATTTTTCTCTCTAAGTTATTTAGTCAATAGAACCGCGTATTAGAACTTGTTATGGGGTTTTATGTCAATATTTTTCTAAATTCATTTGCAAATAAAGACCTTAATCACCCTCACAGCAACCCTCCGGTAAGGAAAATTATACAAACCACGGCAGCGATGTTGTGTCATAGTTTATGTCGTTAGAATAGAGCCATTTTTTAAATAAATCCTGGCGCGCCTTCAGGTGCGCTTTACCGGTTGTTTTGTTTTGCTAAAATCGGACTGATGTCCATTGACTGAATCATAAACCGCGCACGCTGCTTGAGATCAACTCACTCACATGAATACACCCGATCCGCTTGATAACATCCGTATTGTGCTAAGCCATACGAGCCACCCCGGTAATATCGGCGCGGCCGCACGCGCCATGAAAACAATGGGGCTGCAATCCTTGTATCTGATCAACCCGAAATGCTTCCCCGATGCAGAAGCTGACGCTCGGGCAGCCAATGCCATCGATATACTGCAACAAGCTAAGGTTTGCGCTGAACTTGACGAGGCACTGGACAATACCGTGCTAACCGCCGCAATTACCGCGCGGCCACGCGAGCTATCGCACACCATTTTCGATGCGCGGCAGGGTGCTATGGAATTAGTGCGGCAAGTACGACAACAACCGGTGGCGTTGCTATTTGGCCGTGAGAATTCCGGCCTGACCACTGCGGAAGTGAATAAATGCCAGATCATTATTCATATCCCGGCAAACCCGCGATACCCGTCGCTCAATCTGGCAAGTGCCGTGCAAGTGATGGCTTATGAATTGCGCATGGCACTCACCGAGAGTCCAACACCTCCGGCCGCAAGTGGAGTGCCGGCAAACTTCAATGAACAGGAATTATTGTATACGCACCTTGAACAACTGATGATCGCCAGCGGTTTTCTCGATCCGCAAAAACCCAAGCTGCTGATGCAACGCATTCGCCGCTTGTTTGCCCGCGCGCATTTGGAAAAAGAAGAAGTGCAGATTCTACGCGGTATTCTGACAGCTCTGGGCAAGCGCTGGTAACACTGCGTGGTCCGATTATCCGCTAATTTTCCTTGATCAGCGTACCGATCCCTTGATCGGTCAAAATCTCCAGCAGCAATGCGTGCTCTACGCGTCCATCAATGATGTGGCAGGATTTAACCCCTTGCTTGACAGCATCGAGTGCCGAACCGATCTTGGGCAACATACCGCCGGAAATCGTGCCATCGGCAAATAACTCATCCACCCTTTGCGCAGTCAGACCAGTCAGCAAGTTACCGTCTTTATCCAAAACGCCCGGAATATTAGATAACAAAATCAGTTTTTCCGCCTTGAGGATTTCGGCCAGTTTACCAGCCACCAGATCCGCATTGATATTATAGGACTCGCCCTCAGCACCCACACCGATTGGCGCAATAACAGGAATAAAATCCTGAGTATCGAGCAATGCGATCAGCGCAGGATCAATCGACTCAATCTCACCGACTTGACCGATATTAATCCATTTTCCGGCGGTTTCCCGATCCGCCATGAGCATTTTCTTGGCGCGAATAAATGCACCATCTTTACCCGTTAGGCCGACCGCTTTACCGCCATGACGATTGATCAGATTCACGATATCTTTATTCACCGATCCACCCAGTACCATTTCAACCACACTCATGGTCTCGGCGTCGGTTACGCGCATGCCCTGAATGAATTCGCCTTGTTTGCCGACACGTTTAAGCATTTCATCGATCTGTGGACCGCCACCGTGCACAACCACCGGATTCATGCCGACCAGTTTCAGCAGTACAACATCGCGCGCAAAACCATGCTTCAGATTTTCTTCAACCATGGCATTACCGCCATATTTAATGACGATGGTCTTGCCATGAAAACGTTGAATGTACGGTAACGCTTCAGCCAGAATCTTGGCCTTGTCTTTTGCAACGATAGGGGAAGTCAGCATATTTTTCTCAATCTCTTTTCAAACAAATCCAAAAACAGGGCACGAATGGCACAAAAATTTTTCATTCGCGCGCAACTTGCAAAAATTTTTCATCACCTATTAATTTGAACAAACTCAATTCCCTCCATTGCCGCCCCTCCGCATCTTTATATTGCGCTGTAATGTAGCTGGGTAATTTTTTCTTTGCCAGTTTTGCCGGTGTGAATTCGGACAAATCCCTGATCCCCAGCATGCTGTTGACAATGAAACCGCCATATAGCTTATTTTCAGGGGTGACCAGCAGAATACGTGACTTTAAATTGAACGGCACCGGATCGCCGCCCAGATAAACACCAAGATCCGTAATACCGTAAAGATTTCCGCGCACATTGGCTAACCCAAGAAACCACGGTTGCGTCAGCGGGACATGCGCCAACTTGGGTATCGCTATCACTTCACTGACTTCCGTCATCGGTATCAGATAACGATCCTCGCCCACCGCAACGCCCAGCACTGCTGATGAGGCTTCACTGCTATCTATGTCTGGCATTTGTGCGATCAGTGATTGTAGAGATTTTTTTGTGTCCATCATCTGCGTAAAATTACAACTTTTGTAGCTTCACCACGAGGCAATTGATTGTTCGTTGTCCGGTTATTTTACTGTATTATCGGTCATTAAATTTTGAATTCTACGGAGTGGAAAAATGAAATATTACGATCGCTGCTGGTTATCTCTTTTGATATTCCTGCCCTTGCTGACGGGGTGTGTACCCATGTTTGCCATCGGCACCGCAGCAGGAACAGGAGCATATATCTCTGAAGATCGCAGAACCAGCGGTATGTTCATCGAAGATGAAGGTATCGAACTGAAGAGTGCACGGCGCATTCACCAGCAATTTGGCGATAAAGTGCACATCAATATCACCAGCTATAACCGCATGGTTCTCTTGACCGGCGAAGCCCCCTCAGAGGACATCAAGACGGATATCGGAAAACTTGTGATGGGCGTTGATAACGTGCGCAGGATTTTCAACGAAATTGCGGTGGCCGGACACACTTCATTAGCCTCCCGCAGCAATGACACGCTGCTGACCTCCAAAGTGAAAGCACGCTTTCTTGCGGAACGGAAATTTCAAATCAATCACGTCAAGATTGTGACTGAAAATGAAGTCGTTTATTTGCTCGGCGTAGTGACACGGCAGGAAGCGGATAACGCTGCGCAAATTGCCAGTTCTACTTCAGGTGTTAAGAAGGTCGTAAAAGTATTTGAATATTTGAATTAGGCAATCAGGTCATTAATTAAACATGCTACCGGAAAATCTGCTGGTTGAGTTACATGCGGCATTCCCGCCGGAACGATTTTATACCGACCCAGTGGATTGTTACGCATATGCGTATGACAACAGCCGCAAGATTTTTCCTCCCGATGCCGTGCTGTTTCCGCTCACCACCGCAGAAGTAAAACACATCGTAACCCTCTGCAATCGCTATCGAGTGCCGCTCATTCCACGTGGACGTGGTACCGGAACAGCGGGCGGTAGTTTGCCGGAGTTAGGCGGTATAGCGTTGTCGATGGAACGCATGTTGAATATTATTTCAGTTGATCCCGCTAATCGGGTAATTGTTGTAGAACCCGGCGTATTGAATCAAGCCGTGCAAGATGCAGCAAAGCCGCATGGTTTTTTCTGGCCGCCGGATCCTTCCAGTGCGATGTTCTCGACTGTCGGCGGAAATATCGCAACCGGTGCGGGCGGACCACACGCTGTCAAATATGGCACAACCCGGGAGCATGTTCTAGGTTTGAAAGCCGTCACTGCTGCAGGCGATTTTATTACCACCGGCTGCTATACCACCAAAGGGGTTGTCGGCTATGATCTCACGCGGCTATTGATTGGTTCGGAAGGCACACTGGCTGTAATTACGGAAGCGACGCTTAAACTGACTGCATTACCTGGCGCCGTTGCCGGCATCACAGCGCATTTTCGTGATTTAACGAGCTGTACAGCTGCCATCGTTAAGATTATGGCACAACCGCAACTGCCTAGTGCACTTGAATTCTTGGATTCCGGCTCTCTGAATCTAATACGAGGGCGCTATCCCGACATGCTGCCGCTGAATACAAATGCCATGTTGATGATTGAGGTTGATGGTTTTCACAACGATATCGCCGATGCGATAGCTGCCATTCTATCCGCTTGCCAATCGGACGGCTTGATTCACGCAAGTCGGGTCGAAAATACAGCCACATTATGGCAAGCGCGCAAAGCACTTTCACCCCTGCTGCGTGAAATTGCGCCGAAGAAAATCAATGAAGATGTTGTCGTACCCGTTAATACGTTGCCACAATTTCTGCATGGATTAACGCAATTAAGCATGCACTATCATCTACAGAATGTGAATTTTGGCCATGCTGGTAACGGCAACATCCATGTTAACCTGCTGATTAATCCTGATGATGCAGATGAAGTGGCACGAGCGGAACGTTGCTTGGATGAAATATTCGATTTAGTGATCAAGCTTCGCGGTACACTGTCAGGAGAACATGGCGTAGGCAGTGAGAAAAGAGCTTTTGTGAGCAAAGAAATTGATAGTGTGACTTTAGATTTAATGCGTAACATCAAACAACTGTTTGATCCCAACAACATTCTTAATCCGGGAAAATTATTTCCCGCAGCCGAACAAGTATAAAGTTTCAACTGCAAAACTGCATCTGTGATATTTGATCATTACCAGGCAATTTCAAATATCACAGGCACAGCTTAGCTATACATCTAAAAAAAGAAATAATGATCCACAAGCAGCGCAACAAACAGCAGTGCTAGATAAAGTATCGAGTAGCGGAATGCTTCCCGAGCCAATTGATCGCTATAATTACGATAAATTTCTATGGCGTAGTACATAAAAATGCCATTTAATATCGTTGAACTCACCAAATAGATCATCCCGCTCATTTGAGTCACATAAGGCAGGAAGACGACTACACACAGAATGACGGTATACAGCAATACTTGCAATTTTGTGAATTGGTCGCCATGGGTCACTGGTAACATCGGCATGCCAATTGAGGCATATTCATTCTTTCTGTATAGCGCAAGTGCCCAAAAATGGGGTGGGGTCCATGCAAAAATAATCAGAAAAAGCAATAATGCGTCACTCGCGATCTCTCCAGTCACCGCTGTCCATCCAAGCACCGGAGGCATAGCACCAGATGCGCCGCCAATGACGATATTTTGCGGTGTCAATGGTTTCAGTATGACGGTATAAATGATGGCATAACCTACAAAAGTGCCTAATGTCAGCCACATGGTCAATTCATTGACCCATTCATATAATATGAAAAGCCCTGTCCCGCCAACGATCATCAAGAAGAACAGTGTCTCAGGCACGCTTACTTTACCTTGTGGTAATGGACGGCCTTTTGTCCTAGCCATGACAGCATCCATTTTTTGTTCAACCAAGCAATTCAGTGCGGCCGCAGCCCCTGCAACCAATGCAATACCGATGGTGCCCAATAGCAGAATATCTAAAGGCACGGCACCAGGAACAGCCATAAACATTCCTATAACTGCGGTGAATACGATGAGAGATACAACACGCGGTTTGGTCAACCGGTAAAACTGGTTGATTCGTGATGCTGTCTCATGCAATGCCATACTGATAGCCATCTTATTAACCTCCTTGCAAATCGAATATCTTTAGTTTATTAATACATAGTTTCCCACGAGGAGAAAACTGCCATTTTTAATGTTCTATCTGTGATACGTGTAGCAGTCTTTTTAGATCCTGCCCCATTTTTGTTCCATTAACTTTTTCTGGAAAGCGCATCATTAAATTACCCATCGGATCGATGAGATAAATATGTTTTGTCTGCGTTTCAGCATTTTCTATAAAACTTAAAATCTCACTATCTTTCGCAGTCACAAAAAATGTGCCTTCATGTTCTTTAATGAGCTCGGCATCGGGCGCATTATCGTCATTAATAAGCCATAGCCGTTCAATTCGATGCTTTTGCTTTCCTTGTACAAGCCTAACTTGACGCATGAAATATAATTTTTCCTTGCACGCTTCATCGCAATGACCTGAGTCCACTGTTACTAACACCCATTTGCCATGCAGATCCTTCATGCGCAAAATCGTATTATCCGTGAGATTGGTGCCTTTTCCCGCAACCTTCACGATTGGTAACAAATCACCATAATGTGTACTTTTAGGCTCATATTCGAAGAAATAAAGCGCATATGAAATTATTACCGGAGAGCACATCAGTGCTAACAATAATAAAAACTTACGTCTATTCGTTTTTTGAATTTTTTCGTTTGACATTCAACACTATGAAAATAATTACTGCTGTCGCAGCTAATGAAAACCATTGAACCGCATAACCAATATTTTTAGACGCTCCCGAATCAGGCCTACTCCAATCCCTTATCAATCCGTCTTTTTCTTCACTTTTCTGTAGCAGCATCAGTGGCTGCAATGTTAAGCCAGTGATTTCTTGATAGCGCTGTAAGTCGAAACTATCCCAAACCTGCCCTTCAGTAGCTCTATCCGAAAGTTCGAGTGTTCTGATTTCAGGCGAAGCTGCAATTCCTGTAATTTTTACTTCACCGCTTACTTCCGCTACGGCTGGTAATACTGATCGATCCGATCCTGTGGCAACCCAACCTCTATTTACAACCACATGAAGCGCGCTGTTCAAAATTTTAAGCGGCGTAATAACGTGATAACCTGCTCGACCATGATATGTTTTGTTATCAAGATAAATTGTATGCTCTGGTAAGTACTCTCCACTTACTTCTACATCACGATATTGAAAGTCTTTTAATTTTACCAAGGTACCCGGCAATAAAACGGCGGGTTGTTTTGCGTATTGTTCCAACTGCTCAAATTGCGCACTTTTTTCTTCCGCACGCGATAATTGCCATTTGCCCAATTCAATAAAAATTATTACCGAAACAATGGTGATTACGATTGCCCACAATCTTGGCTCAAAGCGATACCCCAATAGATTCATTTTATTTGAATATTGCTATAAGAATTGTGAATTACTTCTGAGTGAGCTGCCGGAATCCGGAATTTTTTATTGAAAGATGCAATCCAGATTAGTTATTAATCATTTAAACAAAGATTCCAGCCATTTACACACTTTGCTGTTGCGCTTTCACTTAAACTCGAAACTTACAACTTTCCGGTGCAAAGGCTGGAATCTTAACTTACTATGACTGAATAACTTACATCAAATATACAAACACAAACAATCCAAGCCATACCACGTCAACAAAGTGCCAGTACCATGCCACACCTTCAAAACCAAAATGATGTTCTGGCGTAAAGTGACCAGCTACGCTGCGGAAATAAATCACAATCAGCATAATCGTACCGATTGTCACATGGAAGCCATGGAACCCGGTCAACATGAAAAATGTAGAACCGTATGCGCCTGTCGTTAGTTTCAGATTCAGATCATTATATGCATGGATATATTCGTAAGCTTGACATCCAATAAATAATGCACCTAAGAATATCGTCGCCAACAACCATAATTTCAGTCCGTCACGTCTGTTTTCTTTCAGTCTCCAGTGCGCAAATGTCACTGTAACGCCTGATGTTAAAAGCAGCATTGTATTAAATGCTGGCAATCCCCATGCACCCATTGACGTGAATTTCTCATGCACACCAGGCCCTGCTGTCGGCCATGTACCGTCATAAGCTGACCAGAAAGTATTTCCTAACACCGTACTTTCTTCTTGTAACCATGGTATCGAAAGGTTGCGCATGTACCACAACGCACCAAAGAATGCACAGAAAAACATAACTTCAGTAAAAATGAACCAGCTCATCCCCCAACGAAAAGAGCGATCTACCTGCTCTCCATACTTACCACTTTCACTTTCTCTGGCTACTGTTCCGAACCAACCGAACAACATATAAATTAAAATTGCAAAACCTATCGCTAACAAACCGTAGCCTAACTCCATTTTATTCATGGTCAGAGCTGCGCCTGATCCCATGAACAGAATCGCCGTTGATCCAATAATTGGATATGACGATGGAGCTGGGACGTAATAATGTCCTGATTCTTGACTCATTCTTCTCTCCTCCTACTTTTATGTTTTTCTCAAATTCTAACTAACAACCAATCTGACTAAAAGCATCACGCCTATTACAAAAAGTGCACCGCCTATAATTCCGCCGATGATTAATTGAACTGGCTTCAACGTTGCTGCATCTTTTTCAAGATCACTTTTTTTGCGTATTCCCATAAAGGCGAACATTACTGCTTTTGCAACCTGCCAAATTGTTCCGCTGGCTTGTTTATCAGTAACATTGCTCAACTTCTCAATCCCCTATTTTTTGGCTGTATTTCCGCCATCTGGTAATTCAAAAAAAGTGTATGAAATCGTCACAGTATCCACATCGGCCGGCAATCCCGGTTCAATTACAAACTGAACCGGCATTTGCCTTGTCTCATTTGCTTTCAGCACTTGTTTTGTAAAGCAAAAACACTCAAATTTCTTTAAATGCTTTTCCAAAAACCGTGGACTATAGCTAGGTATTGCTTGTCCTGCTATCTCACGATTTGAGCTGTTTGTAATTTCGTACATCACAGTAATCGGTTCTCCTGGATGAATGCGAGCGCTAGACTGAAGAGGTTTGAATTGCCAAGGTAATCCTCTTATATTGGCATCAAACTCAATTGTGACCCAACGCGCTTCATCCACCCAGTTATCCTTAGTTAGAACATCTGGCTGTAACAGATTATTAATTCCAGTTACTTCACAAAACTTTTCATAAAATGGGACTAATGCATAACCGAATACGAACATCACTAATGAAAAAACCATTAGTTTCTTGAACATCAGCACGTTCGCTCTAGAATTGCTATTCATCAATCCCATTGTTTTATGATTACCGTTAAATAAAGCGCTAGCACTGTCATTAATAGAACCATTGCTGTTCTAATTTTTTTGCGCCTCAAATCCGTTTCTTGTGACATACAATTTCCTAACTGCTTGTTTACTTAACAATAGGTGGTGTTTCAAAACTATGATATGGAGCCGGTGAAGGCAAGTGCGTCCATTCCAAAGTCGTTGCACCATCCCATGGCATTTGTGGCGCTTTTTCACCACCACGAATGCAATTAATCACAATGTACAAGAAAAGCAATTGTGTCAATCCAAATCCAAATGCACCGATACTTGAAATCATATTGAAATCGGCAAATTGGATATTGTAATCCGGGATTCTGCGCGGCATTCCGGCTAAACCTAAGAAATGCTGAACGAAAAATGTCAGATTGAAGAAGAACATCGACAACCAGAAATGCCATTTACCCAATGTTTCACTATACATATGACCGGTCCATTTTGGCAGCCAGTAATATACGCCTGCGAACAATGAGAATAATGCGCCTGAAACCAGTACATAATGGAAATGCGCGATTACATAGTAGGTATCTTGCACTTGAATATCAATCGGTACGATTGCGCAAATAACGCCACTGAATCCACCGATCACAAACAAGAAAATAAAACCTATTGCAAATAACATCGGCGTCTCGAAAGACATCGATCCGCGCCACATTGTTGCTGTCCAGTTAAATACTTTCACCCCTGTTGGTACTGCGATCAACATCGTTGCATACATGAAGAACAACTGACCAACAGTTGGCATACCGGCTGTGAACATATGATGCGCCCAAACTACGCACGACAAAATAGCAATCGATGCAGTAGCATAAACCATTGATGAATAGCCAAATAACGGTTTACGTGAGAACGTTGGAATAATTTCAGAAACGATCCCGAACGCTGGCAAAATCATAATGTAAACTTCTGGATGACCAAAAAACCAAAAAATATGCTGAAACATTACCGGGTCACCACCGCCAGCCGCATTGAAGAAGCTTGTGCCGAAATGACGATCAGTCAATAACATGGTTACCACACCTGCTAACACTGGCATTACCAATACCAGCAAATAAGCGGTAATCAACCATGTCCACACAAACATCGGCATCTTCATCAGCGTCATACCAGGCGCGCGCATATTCAAAATGGTCGTTATGATATTGATCGAGCCCATGATTGAGGATGCGCCCAAGATGTGTACCGAGAAAATCATCAGATCAACACCCAAACCACCTTGTGTTGATAGTGGTGGATAAAAAGTCCAACCACCCGCCGCGGCGCCACCTGGCACAAAGAACGAGCTAACAAGCAAAGTTCCCGCTACTGGTAATAACCAAAAACTCCAGTTATTCATGCGAGCAAATGCCATATCTGGCGCGCCAATCATCAGCGGCACTTGCCAGTTCGCAAAACCCACGAAAGCCGGCATGATGGCGCCAAACACCATAATCAAGCCGTGCAGGGTTGTAAATTGATTAAATAATTCAGGCTCTAAGATTTGAATCCCTGGCTGGTATAGCTCTGCTCGAATACCCATAGCCAAAAAACCACCCACAAGAAACATGGTAAAACTGAACCATAGGTACATCGTACCAATATCTTTATGATTGGTCGTTCTAACCCAGCGCATTATCCCACTGGGATGATGATCATCATGTCCGTGACCGTGTGCGTCACCATGTACTGCTGCCATAGTTATCTCCTTTTACTTATTTTCTACATGCATTGATGTTTTAACTGCAGATGCATTCAACTGAGCGGCCACCCATTTTGAATATTCACCTGCTTCCATGACTTCTACCACAATCGGCATAAACCCATGATCTTTACCACACAATTCGGCACACTGACCACGATAAACCCCTGGTTTATCCGCTGTGAACCATGTGTCACGAATAAAACCTGGTACAGCATCTTGCTTACTACCCAATGCCGGCACCCACCACGCATGAATCACATCGTTTGCTGTCAGTATAACGCGCACTTTCTTCCCAACTGGCACAACTACACGGTTATCCACTTCCAGCAGATAGTTCTCGCCTTTGGGTGCTTTATTCTCAACTTGAGCGCGCGGTGTCGAAAGCTTGCTATAGAAACTAATACCCTCACCCTCACCTTGGAGATAATCATAGCCCCACATCCATTGATAGCCAGTTGCTTTAATGGTCATATCAGGACTCGATGTATCCTTCATTGCAATTACTGTTTTTGTTGCAGGATAAGCCATCGCAATCAAAATGATACAAGGTATGATGGTCCAAATAAACTCAACGGCTGTACTGTGATGAAAATTCGCCGCCTTATAGCCCAAAGACTTTCTATGTTTAAGTATTGAATAGAACATGACTCCAAACACAGCTACAAATATAGCCAGACAGATCCACATAAGCAAAATGTGCTGATCGTAGATATCTCTTGCTATGACACTCTGCGGTTCTGGAAAATTGTATTTAGATCCCACCGCCATGCTTGAGTACAAAGCAAGAGCGGATATCCCCGACAGCGTTACTACTGATTTACTTCTCATATTTCCCCCCCACATGATTACTAATTTTACAGATTCAGGTACAACCAAGAACGCTACCTACCTGTACGTTTTTTTGTTCAGCCAGCTAACGGAAGTCATACGCCAGAATCTTACTTTGTTAAAACCACACCATGATTGACGCCAATTACATTTTCTTGGCCGAATTTCCTAATTATCCGCAACTTAGATTTTCTTAGTTATAGATATCTTCTACATGCTAATTAATCGAATGGAAATTCTAGCACGCCACCGCTGCTCAAACAAGGAAAAATCATGATTTTTATAGCAATATTCCCATGCTTATAAAATGGTATTGCCCTGAGAACGCTACTTAAAAGCATTGCGAAAAGCAGAAAATTTCATCTTAATTATTGATACAAATGCTACGTTAAAATACATCACCACCGCATTCCAATCTGAAATTTTCTTTAATTGAAACTCTATCCACTTGCGACAAAATTAAAGTTACACCAACATTGCCAAAAATGTGACAAATATAGCTATCGCTATTACAGGAATGACAAACCCCATCCAATCGGATGATGTTCCCTGCGGATTGTTTTTTATCATTTCCCGAGCTGCCGGAAAAAAAAAGATAATGAACGCGATTAATGCCAAGGCAGAAATAATTTCCATCCAATCCATAATTGCTCCTGATTTAATGCACACTCATTCCAAAACAAAGCCCCGGCTAAACCGGGGCTTCAAATGCCTCAAACAACAACACTTAGGAATTAATCATCGTTGCTCATAATTCCCAATATTTGCAGCAGACTGATGAAAATATTAAAAATTGTCATGTACAGCCCAATTGTAGCCAGCACATAATTGGTTTCGCCGCCATGAATAATGCGGCTAGTATCGTACAGAATAAAACCACTCATTATCATAATGACAACTGCGGAAATCATTAATGACATGGCCGGTATCTGCAGAAAAATATTAGCCAGCGCTGCCAGCAATACTAGCAAGAAGCCTACCATCAGGAATCCGCCCAAAAAGCTGAAATCTTTTTTTGTAGCCAATGCATACGCGGACAAGCCCATAAATATCACTCCCGTGCCACCTAGCGACAATGTAATGATATTTCCACCGTTAGGTAAAGATGCGTACATGCTCAGTACCGGTCCCAGCCCAAATCCCAGCATGCCGGTAATCAAAAAAACGATCCCGATACCCGCCGGTGAATTGGCGAAACGCGGCAACACAAACATGGCGATCACCATACCGCCGATAACAGAAATTAAATAGGTCATCGGTGGCGTATTCATCAACATTGAAAGCGCGGCGGTGAATCCGCTGAACAGCAATGTCATGGATAAAAGCAAATAGGTATTACGCAGCACTTTATTTGTTGCAATCGCAGATGTAGATCTTTGCGCAACTGTCGAGTAATTTTGATTCATTTAAATAATCTCCCCTGTGAAATTAATACCAAACTATCCTCTAACGACCGCTATGACTACTATATCCAGAATATAGTTCAAACTATCATAGCATGGATTATGTCAATATTTTAATTACATTATTTTTACTTGGCTTTTGCCAAAGTAAAGTTATAAACAAGAAAAAATCCACCGCGCTCGATCAAAGTAATATTCAAACTGACAAGGCCTGCATCAAATTTGGCTATGCCGGAATAATTGATCCGCTTCTCACCCATCAGCGAGAATGCACTCACCGTTCGGGAAAAATTAAGCTCCTGAATGGATTGAAATCGGCCAAAACCGCGATACAGTTTCAACAGCTCATCCAATTGCTCATCATTAATTGTTTGCTTGGCTTCCGGCGCCAAGTGAAGCAGCAATTTCTGTTTTTCCCAGCTGGAAATTTCAGTGAGGATCCGGACAATGGCCGGTTCTGCAGCTTTAGTATAGTAGCTTTTCTCGCGATCGGTATAAAAATACAACATAACAACCAATGTCAGCAAAAGAGCGACGATAATGCGCAATGTATGGATTTGCATAAATTTTGAGATACTAAAACAAATAACTATAAATTATCTTCTTCCCAGAGATCATTGCTGAATCCATTTCCCGGCAAAGCAATACCAAAATGCTGATACGTTGCTGCCGTTGCCATGCGGCCTCTCGGTGTCCGTTTCAGGAACCCCTGCTGGATCAAATAGGGCTCCAATACATCTTCAATTGTATCCCGCTCTTCGCTGATCGCCGCGGCGAGATTATCAACACCTACCGGCCCGCCGCTAAATTTCTCCAGCACCGCCAACAATAATTTTCGATCCATGATATCCAGGCCGATTGCATCTACATCCAGCATACTTAAGGCCGCATCCGCCACTGCACGTGTAACATGCCCATCGGCTTTGACTTCCGCATAATCACGCACCCGACGCAACAATCGATTCACTATCCGTGGCGTGCCACGGGCGCGGCGCGCAATTTCAAACGCACCATCCGGGGATATTCTCACATTCAATAATCCTGCGGAACGGCTCACAATTTTGCTCAGCTCTTCCGGTGTATAAAATTCCAGCCGGGAAACGATGCCAAAGCGATCGCGTAATGGATTAGTCAGCATACCGGCACGTGTCGTTGCACCCACCAGGGTGAACGGCGGCAAATCCAACTTAACCGACCGTGCCGCCGGTCCCTCGCCAATCATGATATCCAACTGATAATCTTCCAGCGCCGGATACAGGATTTCTTCCACCATAGGGGATAAGCGGTGAATTTCATCGATAAACAATACATCATTGGGTTCCAGGTTGGTCAGTAAAGCGGCCAGATCACCCGGCCGCTCCAGAACCGGACCGGAAGTTTGCCGCAGATTAACCCCCATCTCCCTAGCGATAATGTGTGCGAGCGTAGTTTTACCTAAACCTGGAGGACCGAATAACAGCACATGATCAAGGGCTTCGCGCCGTTTCCTGGCGGCCTCAATAAAAATCTGCAACTGCCCACGTATTTTTTCCTGGCCAACATATTCCTCCAGTTGTTTCGGGCGTAACGCGCGCTCCAGAATTTCTTCCTGCGATGATGAAGTAATTGCGGTAACCAGTCGATCCGTTTCGATCATTCACTACTCCTCATTCAGTCGGCTACCTTTCCTTCGATAATAACTGCAATGCTTGGCGTATGCCTTCCGATACCGTTGCGGTCGAAGAGATCTGCTTGATCGCCCAACCCGCCTCGCGATCATTATAACCCAGCGATAACAGTGCATTGAGTATGTCACTATCATGTATAGGTACAGAGTGGGTTTGGTCCAGACTGATCGCGGCGGAGTCGAGTTTATCGCGCAACTCCAGCAATAAACGTTCAGCCGTTTTTTTGCCGATACCGGGCACTTTGATTAGCCTTGCACTATCCTGAGCCACGACCGCACGATGCAAATCCGACACACTCAGCCCCGATAAAATTGCTAATGCGGTTCTTGCACCTACGCCTGAAATTTTTATCAGCTGACGGAAAGTTTGCCGCTCCGGTTCTGTTGCAAAACCAAATAACAGATGCAAATCTTCCCGTATCACCAAATGTGTATGCAAGGTTATTTGCGCGCCAAGCGCCGGAAGCTCATAAAAAGTACTCATCGGCACGTCGATCTCGTACCCGACCCCTTGCACATCCAGCAAAACCTGTGGCGGATGTTTTTCCAGCAATACACCGGTTAATCGCCCGATCACACCAAACGCCCCCGTTTCATACGGTAACCGGTTGTCGCAATTTTCCCCAAACCAAGCCCCCCATGCGCATGACAAATCGCGCAGGCCAAGGCATCCGCGGCATCGGTACTGGGGTTACCGGTCAATCTAAGCAAACGCACCACCATTTCCTGTACTTGGTTTTTTTTTGCATGCCCATTACCGACCACGGCTTGTTTTATTTGCAGCGCGGTATATTCTGACACCGTTAAATTATTCATGACAGCGGCGCAAATCGCCGCGCCTCGGGCCTGACCAAGTAATAAGGTAGTTTTAGGATTGATATTGACGAAGACTTGTTCGATGGCGACATGCTCGGGTTGATACTGTGCAATGACTTCACTCAAGTTATTCAGAATCAATTTCAGACGGATGGGCAATTCGCCCGCGAGGGTTTTGACACTGCCGCTGCTGACGTAGATTAGATTACTTCCGCTTTTATCGATCACGCCAAAACCAGTAATGCGTAAACCCGGATCTATCCCCAAAATACGGATTTTATCACCTGCAGATCGGCGGAATTTTTATTCATCAAGTACGGCCGTCGTGTATACATTTTGCACATCATCAAGATTTTCCAAGGCATCCAGCAGTTTCTGCATTTTTACCGCATCATCGCCCGTTAAAACAGCTTCATTACCGGGCTTCATAGTGACTTCCGCCAGCTCAGCTTTAAATCCGACTTTCTCCAGCGCTGCCTTTACATTGATAAATTCGTACGGCGCTGTAATCACTTCGATACTGCCGTCGTCATTACTGATCACATCTTCCGCACCGGCCTCCACCGCGGCCTCGATCAGTTTATCTTCATCGGTTTCCGGAGCGAAAATCAACTGTCCGCAATGCTTGAATAAGAAACTGACGGATCCATCCGTACCCAGATTTCCGCCATATTTAGTAAATGCATGCCGCACATCGGCCACCGTGCGGACGCGATTATCCGTCATACAGTCCACCATGACGGCGGCACCTGCGATTCCATAGCCCTCGTAACGGATTTCTTCGTAATCGACACCATCAAGCGCGCCGCTGCCGCGCTTGATCGCACGCTCGACATTATCCTTGGGCATATTTTGATCGTATGCTTTATCCACCGCCAGCCGCAGGCGCGGATTACTGTCCGGATCGCCGCCACCCATGCGGGCAGCCACGGTTATCTCCTTGATTAACCGTGTAAACACTTTACCGCGCTTGGCATCCTGCGCAGCTTTTTTATGCTTAATGTTAGCCCACTTACTATGACCCGCCATTTTTTATTTATACCTTTTGTTTAAGTATTTTTATATTACCACTCTGCAACCCATGGATAAAGCATCAAACTTCATGAACCATGAAAGAAAAAAGCGCTGTTCAGACACTCTTATTGAATCCAATCCGGTGCACGCAATAGCAATTTTTATTCGACCGTCACTGCTTTTGCCAGATTTCGCGGCTTATCGACATCCGTGCCTTTCACCAAAGCTACATGATACGCCAGCAACTGTAGCGGTATTGTATGCAGAATCGGACTCAGCAAACCGGCATGTTCCGACAGACGTATGACATGTTCGTTTTCACTCTGCGCAATCTGCGAATCCGCATCTGCGAATACATATAATTCGCCCCCTCTGGCATGTACTTCCTGCAAATTCGATTTGAGTTTCCCTAACAATTGATCGTTGGGCGCTATCGCAACAACCGGCATTTCATCATCCACCAATGCCAGCGGCCCATGTTTCAGTTCTCCGGCCGCATAGGCTTCCGCATGGATATACGAAATTTCCTTTAGTTTAAGCGCGCCTTCCATGGCGATAGGGTAATGAACACCGCGCCCGAGAAATAATGCGTGACGTTTTTGCGCAAAACTTTTTGCCCAGATCTGTACTTGCGGCTCAACTTGCAGCGCATGTTGCAAAGCCATCGGCAAATGGCGCAGCGTCATAATCATCTCTTGTTCGTCTTGCGCGGATAATTTATGACGCATTTTTGCCAACGTTACAGTCAGCAGCAGCAGTGAAGCTAGTTGTGTAGTAAATGCTTTGGTCGATGCGACACCGATCTCGGGCCCGGCACGTGTGAGAAAGCGCAAGTCGGTTTGGCGTATCAACGCGCTCTCCGGCACATTACAAATCGCCAGACTATATTGATGACCGAGTTTCTTTGCGTAGTTGAGCGCCGCCAAGGTATCTGCGGTCTCTCCCGATTGCGAAATACCGACCACTAACGTATGAGGATCCGCAATCGGGTCGCGATAGCGGTATTCGCTGGCTATTTCAACGTTGCACGGAAGACCGGCAACGGTTTCCAGCCAGTAACGCGCTACCAGCCCAGCATGATAACTGGTCCCGCACGCCAGAATAAGAATGCTCTTGGTTTGGGAGAATACTTTCTCGGCCTCACTACCAAATAAATTGGGTGAAATGGATTGCGCATTGAAGACCATTTCCAACGTATTTGCCACTGCACTCGGTTGCTCGAAAATTTCTTTCTGCATGTAATGGGTATAAGGCCCAAGCTCGATCGCTTCGCTGGAAAGATTACTCTCGTGGACTGTCCGTTTGACTTCCCTGACCGAGTTGCCATGCAAACAATTTACAATCCGGTATCCGTCGCGAGTCAGCTCGGCTACGTCACCTTCTTCCAGATAAATCATATTCCGGGTCGCTTTTAACAACGCGGAGGCATCGGAAGCAGCATAGTTACCGTTTTCACCCAATCCCAACAGCAATGGAGCGCCATTACGCGCCACCACGATTCTTTCCGGCCGGGCTTCTTCCATTACTGCAATGGCATATGCGCCTTGCAGTTCCTCGATAGAAGCGCAGACTGCTGTTAACAAATCGTCGGTGTGCTTGAGATTAAACGCAATGAGATGCGCGATGACTTCGGTATCGGTGTCGGAAACAAATTCATATCCTTCCGCTTGCAGGCGCTTACGCATAACTTCGTGATTCTCAATGATGCCATTATGCACTACGGCTATCCGCACCGGTGAATCGGGCATGCCGGAAAAATGCGGGTGGGCATTGCGCTCGGAAGGTGCGCCATGCGTTGCCCAACGGGTATGGGCAATGCCGGCAAAGCCATGAGTATTTTTTTCGTGTGCGAGTTTCTGCAACTCGGTTACACGGCCTGTTGTTCGTAGTCTTTGCAGACCGTTGCAAGTGACGACGAGTCCGGCGGAATCATATCCGCGGTACTCCAGATGTAATAATCCATCCAGCAATACCGGAACAACATTGTTATTAGCCACTGCACCAACTATTCCACACATAGCGCATTCTCCTCACAACTCTAGCTAAAAGAACGATACTGCATAGACTTACTATGCTTTTGATTTTTGCGGGCGCTTCCATCCGGTGATGCTGACTTGCTTCGATCTGGACAAGGTAAGCTGATTCTCCGGGGTTTCTTTCGTGATAGTAGATCCAGCGCCAATAGTCGACCCTTTTGAAATTTTCACGGGCGCAATCAGCTGTGTATCGGATCCGATGAACACATCATCTTCAATGACAGTTCGATATTTGTTTGCGCCATCATAATTACAAGTAATTGTTCCAGCGCCAATATTGACATTCTCCCCTACGGTGGAATCACCAATGTAGCTTAAGTGATTCGCTTTGCTTCCTGCAGCAATCTGACTATTTTTAACCTCGACAAAATTTCCGATATGAACTTTCCGAGCCAGCCGTGTCCCTGGCCGGATGCGCGCATAAGGACCGATCTTACCATCTTCTCCGATTTCGGCATCTTCAATCAGGCAGAAGGGATGAATAATACTCCCTGACGCAACTGTTACATTTCTTAAAATGCAATGCGCGCCTATGCGGACGGAATCGCCCAGCGTCACGGTTCCTTCAAAGATACAATTAACATCGATTTCAACATCAGTACCGCAGCTCAGTTCACCTCGTATGTCTATGCGATTGGGATCGAGCAAGCTGACCCCTTCTTCCAATAGCTTTTCAGCACGGTTCTTTTGGTGAACACGCTCAAGCTCAGCCAGCTGATGCTTGTTATTAACACCCATGACTTCCCAGAAATTATCCGCCTGTGACGATGCGACATATACATCATCTTTTACCGCCATCGCGATGATGTCGGTCAAGTAATATTCACGTTGTGTGTTTTTGTTTTCAAGCTTTGGCAGCCAGTGATGCAAATGCTGATTGGGTATGAGCATTATTCCGGTATTAATCTCACGGATACTCTGTTGTTCTGCTGTGGCATCTTTTTGCTCAACGATTGCAATAACTTCTCCGCTTTCCCGGTCGCGCAAAATCCTGCCGTAGCCAAAAGGATCGTCGATTATTGCAGTTAATAGCGCACAGTTATTTTCTCCTGCTGCTGCG
Source organism: Nitrosomonas oligotropha (assembly GCF_009833085.1). GTDB lineage: Bacteria > Pseudomonadota > Gammaproteobacteria > Burkholderiales > Nitrosomonadaceae > Nitrosomonas > Nitrosomonas oligotropha. The sequence continues at coordinate 114,158 of NZ_QRBZ01000026.1, forward strand.
ATTAACTGTTGCAAGGTTTGAATCCGGACCAATGGCACATCACCATACAAAACCAACGTGAATCCGTCGGTATTCAATTGCGGTAAGACTTGCATGAGCGCATGCCCGGTGCCCAATTGCTGCGCCTGCAACACCCAAGTCAAATCATCGCCGTTGATCGACTGTTTTACTTGGTCGCCGCCATGACCGATAACAACACAGATTTTTTCTGGCGAGAGCATGCGCGCTGTGTCAACGACATGCATTAACAGTGGACGCCCCGCCAAAGTATGCAACACCTTGGGAAGAGCTGATTGCATCCGCTTTCCAGCACCGGCTGCCAGTATCACTACATTAAGCTTGGACACGATAATCTACTTTCAGAATGAAGTTCTTAAGGGATTTTAACTAAATGCATCATGGTTGAACAACAAATGCAGTCAAATCTCTACGCCGATTTGATGTGATCCAGCGCATTATTTTTTGCCGTTTACAGCTAGCCATTGTAACCAGATCGATGCTTGATGAGTAGATACAAAAAAGGCGACTTATGTCGCCTTTTTCATCATTAGAACTTATGAATCACAATCAATGACCGCGTTTTCTTAACTTATCAATCGCCGCTAATTGCGCCATGGCTTCTATCAACTCGGCTTGCGCTTTTGCGTAATCCAATTCGGATTCTCGATTTTTCATTGCTTCCTCAGCAGCCCGCTTTGCTTCGAGCGCTTTAGCTTCATCAAGATCGTGACTACGCACTGCGGTATCCGCTAATATTGTCACCACATCAGGCTGGACTTCCAGCATTCCACCCGATACATAGATCAATTCTTCTTCTTTTAGTTGCGCCTTGATTCGCACCATTCCGGATTTTATTCTTGTCAGCATCGGTGTGTGGCGCGGATAAATACCTACTTCCCCCATTTGCGCCGGTGCCACCAGAAATTCAACGGGACCGGAATAAATAGATTCTTCAGCACTAACGATATCAAGATGAAATATGGTACCCATCTCTATTTCCTCTTGGTTTATTGAAGTGTTTTCGCTTTCTCAACAGCTTCTTCGATACTGCCGACCATATAGAATGCTTGTTCAGGTAGATCATCATATTCACCTTCAACAATTCCCTTAAAGCCTTTAATCGTATCTTTAAGAGAAACATATTTTCCTGGTGAACCGGTAAATACCTCAGCTACGTTAAACGGTTGAGATAAGAACCGTTGAATCTTACGCGCACGGCTAACTGCGAGCTTATCTTCAGGTGATAGCTCATCCATTCCCAGAATCGCGATAATGTCTCGTAACTCTTTATAACGTTGTAATGTTTGCTGAACAGCACGAGCTGTATTGTAGTGATCTTCACCAACAACTTGCGGATCTAGCTGACGCGATGTAGAGTCGAGAGGATCTACAGCCGGATAAATTCCCAATGAAGCGATATCACGCGACAACACAACGGTTGCATCCAAGTGTCCAAATGTTGTTGCTGGAGACGGGTCGGTCAAGTCATCCGCCGGTACATAAACCGCTTGAATAGATGTAATTGAACCTGTTTTAGTCGATGTAATACGCTCTTGCAATCGTCCCATTTCTTCCGCCAGTGTCGGTTGATAACCCACTGCGGATGGCATACGGCCTAACAATGCTGAAACCTCGGTTCCGGCCAATGTATAACGGTAGATATTATCAACGAAGAACAGCACATCCTTGCCCTCGTCACGGAATGATTCTGCCATTGTCAGTCCGGTTAGAGCAACGCGAAGACGGTTACCGGGTGGTTCATTCATCTGACCATAAACCAGCGCCACTTTATCCAGAACTTTCGACTCTTTCATCTCGTGATAAAAGTCATTACCTTCGCGCGTACGCTCTCCAACACCTGCAAATACGGAATATCCGCTGTGCTCGATCGCAATATTGCGAATCAATTCCATCATATTAACGGTTTTACCGACACCTGCACCACCAAATAATCCCACTTTTCCGCCTTTAGCAAAGGGGCAAATCAGGTCAATCACTTTAATGCCAGTTTCCAGCAATTCCGTTGATGCCGATAATTCATCAAACGCCGGTGCTTCACGATGTATCGACATTTGTTGATCAGCACCGATATCACCCATTTCATCTATCGGACGGCCCAAAACATCCATAATCCTACCCAGTGTTTTGGTTCCGACCGGTACGGTAATCTGTTTACCGGTATTTTTCACTATCATGCCACGGCGCAATCCGTCAGAAGATCCCAATGCAATGGTGCGCACTACGCCATCACCAAGCTGTTGCTGAACTTCCAGCGTAAGCTCGGAACCTTCCATAATTAATGCATCATATACTTTTGGCAGAGAGTCGCGCGAAAACTCCACATCAATCACTGCACCAATACACTGAACAATTTTTCCTTGGCTCATCGTTGTTCCCTAGACTCTATATTCAAAAATGTTTTAAACAGCTGCAGCGCCACCGACAATTTCGGATAGCTCTTTCGTAATTGCCGCCTGTCGAGACTTGTTATAAATTAATGTCAATTCATCAATGACACTGCCCGCGTTGTCCGATGCAGCCTTCATCGCTACCATCCTGGCAGATTGCTCCGAAGCCATGTTTTCTGCTACTGCTTGATATATCAATGCTTCAACATAACGCACCATAATATCGTCTATGACAGGCTTTGCTTCCGGCTCGTAAATATAATCCCACGTCGCTTTAGATTTACCACTATCCTGTTCGCCACTTTGCATACGATCATCTGTCAACGGAAGCAATTGCTCCATAACAGGTTCTTGCTTCATAGTATTGATAAAGCGATTATAGAAAATGTACACTCGATCAAATTGATCTTGCGTATAGCCATCAAGAACCACTTTTACTGCACCGATGAGTCTTGATATATCAGGAGTATCACCCAGACCTACTACTTGCGAAGTGATACTTGCGCCAATTCTGCCCATGAATCCTAAGCCTTTGTTACCGATACAGCAGACTTCGATTTGCTCTCCTTCTGCTTGCCAGGTCTTCATCTGATTCAGAGCTTTACGTAAGACGTTGGTATTTAACCCGCCGCAAAGGCCTTTATCCGAAGTCACGATAATGATACCAATTCGTTTAACGGTATCACGCGCAATCAAAAAAGGATGCCGATATTCGGTATTTGCCCGACTCATATGAGCAGCTACATTACGTATCTTCTCACCATAAGGACGGGCTTTTTTCATGCGATCCTGAGCTTTACGCATTTTCGATGCCGCGACCATTTCCATAGCGCGCGTAATCTTCTGCGTATTTTTTACACTCTTGATCTTATTGCGGATTTCTCTACTGCCAGCCATTTGCTTAATAGGTTCCGTTTTGCTTGAATTCTTGAATCGCAGCGGTCAATTCTTTTTCTGTTTCAGCATTGAGTTCCTTACTCTTCTCAATTTTGTCAAGAATTGCAGCATGTTGACCACGTATATAGTTTTTTAGCGCAGACTCAAATGCAAGCGCTCTGTTCACTTCCACATCATCAAAATAACCATTATTGATTGCGAATAGTGTAAGCGCCATCTCTGACACGCTAAGAGTTGCATACTGAGGTTGCTTCATCAATTCAGTAGCCATCTTGCCGCGTTCAAGCTGTTTGCGGGTCGCTTCATCCAGATCCGATGCAAATTGTGCGAAAGCAGCCAATTCACGATATTGCGCTAATGCCAGCCGTATACCGCCGCCCAATTTCTTGATGACCTTCGTTTGAGCTGCACCGCCCACACGAGAAACTGATACCCCTGCATTAATAGCAGGACGTATACCTGCATTGAATAAGTCTGTTTCAAGAAATATCTGCCCGTCGGTAATCGAAATTACGTTCGTTGGTACAAAAGCTGTCACGTCACCGGCTTGCGTTTCAATAATCGGCAATGCAGTCAAAGAACCCGTTTTACCTTTTACCGCACCATTTGTTGCTTTTTCAACATAAGCGGCACTTACTCTTGCGGCTCTTTCCAGCAAACGTGAATGGAGATAAAAAACATCACCCGGGTAAGCTTCGCGACCTGGTGGCCGACGCAGCAGTAAAGATATTTGACGATAAGCCCAAGCTTGCTTAGTTAAATCATCGTATACGATCAACGCATCCTGACCTTTATCACGGAAATATTCCCCCATGGTACATCCAGAGTATGGCGCAATAAATTGCATTGCCGCTGACTCGGAGGCTGTTGCAGCCACTACGATGGTATATTCCATAGCGCCATGCTCTTCCAGCTTGCGTACTACGTTGGCAATCGAAGAGGCTTTTTGCCCGATTGCCACATAAATACACAGCATATTCTGGCCTTTTTGATTGAGAATCGCATCAATCGCTACAGCAGTTTTACCTGTCTGACGATCGCCGATAATCAACTCACGTTGTCCACGCCCAACAGGAACCATCGAATCAACAGACTTCAATCCGGTTTGCACAGGTTGATCTACAGATTGACGCCAGATTACACCCGGAGCAATTTTTTCGATCGGCTCAGATCTCACTGCTGTAATCGGACCCTTACCATCAATCGGTTGTCCCAGTGCATTCACCACGCGACCCAGCAAGCCCTCGCCTACGGGAACCTCTAAAATACGGCCAGTACACTTGACTGTATCACCTTCGCATATGTGCTCATACGAGCCCATAATAACAGCGCCCACGGAATCACGCTCCAGATTCAACGCCAAACCGAAAGTGTTGCCTGGAAATTCCAACATTTCACCTTGCATCACGTCGGATAAACCGTGTATACGAACAATACCGTCTGTTACAGAAACAATCGTTCCTTGTGTACGAACTTCTGCCGTATCAACAAGTCCTTCTATCCTTTTTTTAATCAGCTCACTGATTTCGGATGGGTTTAACTGCATTTCATTTAACTCCTAGCTTTTAAGGGCAATGGCCATAGCTTCAAGCTTACCGCGTACCGAGGCATCTAGAATCTCATCACCAATCTCAACTTTTATACCACCAATTAACTCTGGATCAACACTTACCTGAGCTTCTATTTTGCGCTTGAATTTCCTTTCCAGATCATCAACTAATTTTTTTAGTTGCTTGCTTTCTAATGCGAAAGCACTGACTATTTTTGCCTCAAGAACACCCTCATGTTGCGCTTTCAACTGCTCAAATAACTGACTAATCTGCGGCAATATTGATATCCGTTTATTTTCTGCCAGCAACATCACTAGATTACGAGCTTCGGGATTAAATTTACTCTTCCCGATCTCTAGAAATATTTCGCCAAGTTGTTTTGCTGAAATTATTGGATTACCGATCAGTGATCTCATATCATTATCTTCAGCAATCATTCCAGCTAGCTGCAATATTTTTGACCACTGCGACAAACTATCATTAGCAACAGCATGCTTATACACTGCTTCCGCATAGGGTCGCGCAACTGTAATCGCTTCAGCCATTATTTCAAATCTTCCTCAATTGCAATCAGTATATCCGCATGCGCTTTAGCATCAACTTCCCGACGTAATATTTTCTCTGCACCAGCAATTGCTAACTGAGCAGCATGCTGACGCAACGCTTCTTTTGCGCTGAATACTTCATGCGAAATATCTGCTTTGGCACCCGTTATAATGCGATCGCCTTCTTCTTTTGCGGTTCGCTTAGCTTCCTCGACGATCTCGGTAGCTCGTTTTTCAGCTTGCAGAATGATTTCCGAAGCACGTTGTTTTGCTTCTTTCAACACATCAGATGAACGTTGACTGGCCAACTCCAGCTCATGACGGCCACGCTCTCCGGCAGCCAAACCATCGGCTATCGTTTTCTGACGCTCTTCTATCGCACGCAGCAATGGTGGCCATACAAACTTGACCGTGAACCAAATAAATACCGAGAAGGCTATCGCCTGAGAAATTAAAGTAAAGTTAATATTCATGACAAGCCTGTAATTTCCGATCTAAACAACAACAGCATTGTTATTGAATCACTGCCAACAATGGGTTTCCAAATGCAAACAGCATAGCCAGACCAACAGCAATAATAAAAGAAGCGTCAGTTAAACCAAGCAGAAGAAACACTTTACCTTGCAGAGTCGGTATCATTTCCGGTTGACGTGCCGCACCTTCAAGAAAACGGCTACACATCACACCCACACCAATACACGCGCCTGCCGCGCCAAGTCCGATCATCAAACCAATACCTATTCCGGTATACGCCTGAATCATTGCCAAATACTGCAAATTCTCCATTTTAATTTCCTTTTGTTAAGATTAATAATATGTTACTAGATGAGCTTATAAAATTTAATTTAGTGAGATTCGTGCGCCATTGATATATAAACCACTGTCAGCATCATAAAAATAAATGCCTGCAAGGTAACGATCAATATATGAAATATTGCCCAACCAGCCCCCAAAATCGAACCAAAAATCGTGCCAGACACCCCTGTAGCCGCCCACATACCCAGCAACAGGAAAATTATCTCGCCCGCATAAATATTTCCAAAAAGCCGTAGCGAATGAGACAAGGGCTTGGATACATACTCGATAAAATTAAATAATAAATTCAGTATCCAGAGCAACGGACTTTTTCCAAATGGCGTACAGAACAACTCATGCATCCATCCGCCGAACCCTTTGACTTTGAGATTAAAGAAAATCATCAAAAACCATATTGAAAGCGCCAGTGCAAAAGTCGTATTGACATCCGTTGTAGGCACAATCTTCCAATTATGCAATCCAAATACATTTTCCGTGATCCAAGCCATGATATCGATTGGCAGTATATCCATGGCATTCATCATCAGAACCCATATGAATATGGTCAATGCCAAAGGCGCAACCAGCACATGCCGGTTGCCATGAAATGTATTTTTTACTTCGTTATCAATAAACTCGACTGCAAGCTCAACAAACGCCTGGCTTTTAGAAGGCACTCCTGGCGTAGCTTTACGTACAATCAACCAGATAAAACCAAAACTGATAACACCGAGGATTACGGATGTGATCAAGGTATCAACATGCAATACCCAAAAAGAACCTTCACTGACTTGTGTTGTTAAATAGGTTAAATGATGATCAATATATGATGTTGGAGTAAGTTCTGTTCCCGATGCCATGCGTGCCTACTTTACTTTTATAAATTTATCTTACTTCGTATCGTCAGATACCAACAATGCCATGCTATAAGCCAAAACTGTCAGGATAAATGTTCCGATAAACGCAAAAGCGTTTAGATCTTCATAAAATTTAAACACTACCCATAACAAAATGACGGTTAATATTATTTTTACCGATTCTGCTCTTAGTGCGGTTCTGACCGTCTCTCCTGCGGTATAACCTTTGTGATGAGAAACGATGATTGCATACGCTGCCGAGGAAATCACACTTACGCTTCCTCCCAATACTGCTGAAATCGCACTTTGCACGCCAAGAAAAATCCCTATAGCAACTGCCACCACCAGCGTTATCAGCAACTGCACGCGCAAAACAATCTTGAGCGGCCTATTCTTAATCCAAGACATGTTCATCACCTGCCCTTGGAAAGACAGCTTTACCCGTACTTAAAAAAGCCGTGACTATAGCTTAATTACCCACCCCAGTCAATGCGAAATTCCGCTTAACCAACATTCGGGAATCTTTCAAAGTCTTTCAAAAATAGCAGCAATCCCTTGCCCGCCGCCGATGCACATTGTAACCAGCGCATATCGCCCGCCGCTACGTTGCAACTCGTAAATCGCCTTGATTGCCAAAACACTTCCCGTCGCTCCGATGGGATGACCCAACGCCACGGCACCGCCATTCGGATTGGTTTTCTCCGGATCGAACTGCAATTCCTTTGCCACTGCGTAAGCTTGCACAGCAAACGCTTCATTGGATTCAATGACATCCATATCCGATATTTTAAGACCGGCGCGCCGCAACGCATTCTGAACAGCGGGAACCGGGCCAATGCCCATAAATTTAGGATCAACGCCGGCATGACCGTACGAAACCAACCGCGCCATCGGATTGAGGTTACGCTTCCGCGCTACCTCACCTTCCATCAACACCACCGCCGCTGCACAATCGTTAATGCCGGAAGCGTTACCCGCCGTCACCGTGCCGTCTTTCTGAAAAACCGGACGTAATTTAGCCAAGCTTTCGATGCTGGTATTTTCACGCGGATGCTCATCGGTATCGAAAATAACGGTTTTTTTATGCTCAATCACTTCCACAGGCACAATCTGCTCTTTGAAATAACCATTTTTGATCGCCCGTAATGCACGGCGATGACTTTCCACGGCGAATGCATCCTGCGCTTCCCGGCTTATCTGCCACTTGGCTGCAATATTTTCCGCAGTAATTCCCATATGCACAGTATCGAAGGGATCGGTTAGCGCACCCACCATCATGTCCACGGTACCACCATCGTTCATGCGCTGCCCCCAGCGCAGTGCTGGCAACAAATAACCACCGCGGCTCATGGATTCGGCTCCGCCCGCAATGGCCACATCGGTGTCATTGAGTAATATATTCTGACTGGCTGAAATAATCGCCTGCAAGCCGCTTCCGCATAACCGGTTTACTGTCAGCGCCGCAGTATGGTGCGGCAAACCGCCATTGATGCCGGCCACGCGCGCCAGATACATATCGCGCGTTTCACCATGAATGACGTTGCCAAAAACCAGGTGTCCGGCTTCATTAGGATCAATCCCAGCGCGCAAGACTGCTTCGCGAACTACTTTGGCCGCCAGATCAACGGGTGCAACCTGTTTGAGCGCACCGCCGTAATCGCCGATCGCCGTGCGCACACCGCTCAAAATGACAACTTCACGCATGAATTTTCCTCTGCAGATAGTGATAGTGATGGGAAAACGGCGTGCGGCAAAACCCGCAAACTGCATTGCAAATTAACATTTTTCCAATAACTCCTCTAACGCGGTTATCACCCGCCGGGACTCGTTTTGCATTTCTGTTAATAACTCAGCAGCTCTACTGATCTGATTCTTATCGCCATATTCTTCCAATCGGCGGCAAATATCAGCCAGCAATTCAGCACCGACATTTGACGCGCTGGACTTGAAAGTATGCGCCGCTTTGACCAATGCATCGCTATCCGCAGCTTGAATCGCATCTTCAATTCGTATCTGAAACGCAGGCGCGGACGACAAATAAATGGTAACCAGTTTTTTTATAAACCCGGTCCCACCCTCGGGATCCATTTGCCGCCAGATATTGAGTTTATTTAAATTGAGGACTGGGTCGCTCATCGATTCTTTGAGTTCTCAAAATGAAGCCACATATTGAATTACGCTGCACTCCCGGCATGATTTACCGGTGCGGTGAGAAGATTAAGCTTAATCAGCTCCGTTCCTACGATCAATTAAGACAAAAACCTCCATGCACAGTCAGGCAATCGCTGAGCAGACTATCCGTTAAAACAGAATCGCCCGCTCAGCTAACCCAGTTGCTTATTTCTTTACGAAATCGACCAGTTTCTGATACGTAAACAAATAGTCTTGTGCTTGCAACGGTGTGTGGCATTGCACACAGTTCAGATCGTTGCTTTTGGGGGTGCCATCGGGATTGTAAACAGCGAATCCCCAATCTCCGGTGCGATTTTCCTTTGGAAAGGATGCATCCCAATTATTCCTGTTTTCCATCACCGCAACCGCAGCCAGCGAATCGATCTCGAAGAGTCCGTCGCTACCGGCAACAGGCTTACCATCCGCGCCTTTTTTAGGGGTATAGATCTCCATCACTACAACGCCACCGGGAGCGCTTTTATTTCCTTGCTTATAGCCGGAAATCGCAGCTTCGTTGGCATACAACTTGGCCACCTGGGTTTGGTTCGCGCGATTCATCGTGCCGTATTGCGTGAAAGTTTTGCTATAACCTTCGGGAAACTTAACGTGCTCTGGATCTCCGCCAGCGTAGGCATACACCGAGGTTATCGCAAGTACTGCGGCCATTGCTTTTAACGTATATTTCATGTTTTCTTTCCTTTTTAGAATATTCCTGGATAAAACAAGGTTTGGATCGCTATCATACCGCATTGCGCGGAGAAAATTGCTGACATGAAAAATGTCTTCTTTTACCGAGCAAGATCCAGAACCAACTGGATAGATAGATAAATAACCAGCCACGCCAGCGCCAAATGGATCGCAAAACTGACCGGTTTCTCTTTAACCGCATCAAAGAAGGTTCTATTTTTCCCTTCCTGCTCGAGACGAGCGTATTCCGCCCGCATTCTGACCGTCCGCTCGTTTTGATAAGCATCCAGCAATGCGCGCGCCTGTTCAAACTGATTGTCGTCCTTGAGCCATATCGCCGGCATCGATACCCCCCAATTTCCCGCCGAGGTCTCATAAAAATCAATCGTATGGCTGGCTAACAATTCGCGCACATCATGCGCTTCATCGTCGGGAACGCCATTAAGCCTGAATATAATTTTTGCCATGAATAGCCTTCGATTATGTTATTTTCTGTTGTGAAAAGCTGATCAGCTGCAATTGATGCTATCGTTGCACCGAATCCGCTGTCAAGCTTCAAAAAATAGAAACACCCATTACAAGTTGATCTGAATAAATGAAAAAAACCATATTAATCACAGGATGCTCCAGCGGAATTGGCTACTGCGTTGCCAAGGGATTGCAGGAACGCGGTTACCGCGTATTCGCCACCGCCAGAAAACGCGCTAGCGTAGAAAAACTGCTGGCCGAGGGATTGGAAAGCTTCCGCTTGGATTTGAACGATTCCAATTCGATTCATTTTGCTTTTGAAGAAACCATGCGCCGCACCGGCGGTGAATTGTATGCGCTATTCAACAATGGCGCTTACGGCTTGCCGGGCGCCGTCGAAGACTTGAATCGCGACGCCCTGCGCGCGCAATTTGAAACCAATGTGTTCGGCTGGCAGGAATTAACCAATCTTGTCATACCGGTCATGCGCCGCCAAGGATACGGGCGGATCATCCAGAACAGTTCGGTGCTCGGCTTCGTCGCCTTGCCTTTCCGCGGTGCTTACAATGCTTCCAAATACGCCATCGAAGGCTTGAGCGATACGCTACGGCTGGAACTCAAAGGCAGCAATGTGTTCGTCAGCCTGATTGAACCGGGGCCGATCGCCAGCCAGTTTCGCACGAACGCTGTCCAAGCGCTGCAAAAATACATCGACATCGAAAACAGCTTTCACCGGGAGAAGTATCAAGGCGTACTAAGCCGTCTGAACAAACCGGGACCGGCTGTTCCCTTCACGCTACCGCCGGAGGCTGTGCTCAAGCGCGTGATTCACGCGCTGGAAGCCGAGAAACCTCAAGCGCGGTACTATGTGACCGTTCCCACGTACCTGTTCGGCATCCTCAAACGCATTCTCAGCACGCGCGCACTGGATGTCTTATTGGCAAAATCCGGGAATAACAACTAGCAGATGGAATCAAGCCTCGGGAATCAAGGTTTAGCCGTGGCAGCTGCGCACGATTCCACGATTTTCCAGGCAATGCTGGAGAAGAATGGATCACCGCGCAAGGACGCGGTAACTTTTGTGGCATCCGCTTGCTGCAGCAGCAAAGCGAAAGCATAAACCGGCTTGTCATTGTCACTGCGCTGCGCGGCGGATTGAATTTCCAGCGCCGGATTGCCATAGATCAGAATCGCATCGGGATTTGAAGGCGCGTAAGTTGCGATGGCGCTGCGTAGATAGCGTGTATCGTAGGCATGAATCTCCGATGCATGCATATCCGGGTATTGGCGGTTTTTGAATTGCAGCGGCCGCAGGAACGACCGGCCGTCGGATTGTAATTTTGCCACCACGCACGCCGCGAGCGCGGCATGCTCTCCGGCAAATTGCTCTTCGCTGCGTTGCGTTTTATCGGTCGCGCCGGTTAGATTAGCGCATGCCGCCAGGATAAATACGGTTAAAACGGTAATCCATCGCTGCATGGCAACACTCCCGGGAATCAGCGCGCTATCGATTGAACGCAGCTGAAGGGTTACAAAATCTTACCCGCCAAAATAGACATACGGTTTCATCGGCTCAGCAGCTTCCTTGAAGCGCTTACGCTCTTCCAGGTTCTGTTTTTTATCCCACCATACGCTCCGCGCAGCCAAGCGTTTTTCTTCCACTTGCGGATTCTTTTCCAGAAATTCACGCATAAATTTGGTGTGTTCCGATTCGTAGTTATAATCCATGACTTACCTCGTGCACTAAAATTACAAAAAACGAACTGTAGCACAGACCTGATTTTCGATACAGCCCCCGCATCTATCTGCCAATCCACACTCAAACAGGCCACCGCGTTGCAACGATGTTAAAATAACAGCGTTACCGCCAATCTCCCCTTAAACCAACCTTCATTTTTCCTGATGCTCGTTCTCGGTATTGAAACTTCCTGCGATGAAACCGGAATCGCGCTCTACGACACCGGGCGCGGTCTGCTGAGTCATACGCTGTATTCGCAAATCGCCATGCACAGCGAATATGGCGGCGTGGTGCCGGAGCTGGCGTCGCGCGATCATATCCGGCGCGTGCTGCCGTTGATTCAGCAAGCGTTGCAGGACGCCCAATGCCAACTACACGACATCGAAGCGATTGCCTACACCCAAGGCCCCGGCTTGGCCGGTGCGCTGCTGGTCGGCGCCAGCATTGGCGCGGCGATGAGTTTTGCGTTGCATATCCCTGCGCTCGGCATCCATCATTTGGAAGGCCATCTGCTGTCGCCGTTGTTATCCACACCGGCACCGGCCTTTCCGTTCATCGCCCTGCTGGTTTCGGGCGGACACACCCAATTGATGCAAGTCGACGCCGTCGGTCATTACAGATTGCTGGGTGAAACCGTCGACGACGCCGCCGGTGAAGCATTCGATAAAACCGCCAAGTTATTGGGATTGGGCTATCCCGGCGGCGCAGCCTTATCGAAACTCGCCCGGCAAGGGCGGCCCGGAAAATTCAAACTGCCACGGCCCATGCTCAACAGCGGCGATCTCAATTTCAGTTTCAGCGGCCTGAAAACCGCCGTGCTGACCTTGCTCAACAAGCAGGAACTCACCGGTCAAATCCGCGCCGACATTGCACTGGCGTTTCAGGAGGCCGTAGTGGATGTGCTGACGGAAAAATCGCTGGCGGCATTGGCGCAAACCGGGTTGAAGCAACTGGTGGTGGCCGGGGGTGTCGGCGCGAACGAACAGCTGCGCCGCAATCTCAGCGGCAAAGCCGCAGCCAAAGGCGCTACGGTGTTTTATCCGGAACTGGAATTCTGCACCGACAACGGCGCGATGATCGCGTTTGCCGGCGCCCTGCGGCTGCAAGCAATGCCGGAATCCGCCCGGCAACCGGCCAGCAACTTTACCGTCAATGCGCGCTGGAATTTGGAGATGCTGGAAACGCCGGAAACGTGACAAAACTACTCAGGGGATTTTTTCTCGCCGATACGGCCTTCTTTCCCCGCCAGCAAATTGACGATATTCGAGCGGTGACGCCAGATCAGCAGTAATGACATCGCCGAAACGGCCAGCGTAGCGGCTTCAAACCCCAGCAGACCGATGCTATACAGCGGCGCCAATAGCGCCGCGATCAACGCCGACAACGACGAAATGCGCAAAGTGAACGCAACCGCCAGCCAAGTTGCCATCGCCAGCAACCCCAGCCATACATTCAAACCGAGCAGCACACCGACCGCGGTCGCCACACCTTTGCCACCCTGGAAACGTAAAAACACCGGGAACACATGCCCGAGAAACACCGCCAGCGCCGCCACGGCCACCGCTTCATCGCCTAATCCCCACAACGGCGCATAGGTTTGCGCCAAAAACACCGCCAGCCAGCCTTTCCCGGCGTCGCCGAGCAAGGTCAATACCGCCGCGGCTTTCTTGCCGCTGCGCAGCACGTTGGTCGCACCGGGATTTTTTGAACCGTAGGTACGCGGATCGGGCAATTTAAAAATCCAGCTCGCCACCAGCGCAAAAGAAACCGAACCCAGCAAATAAGCCAGCACAGCAAACAGCAATAATGTCATATCAACCCAACCATCCGGACAAAATAGATTAGAATCCCGTATCGCTCACGCAAAGGCCCACATTTTACCGCTGAATCACCGATGGATATTATTTTTCTGCACGACTTCAAAGCCAAAACGCTGATCGGCGTTTACCCCTGGGAGCGCATCGTTCCGCAAACCATCCAAATCGACCTGGAAATCGCACTGCCGACCAACCGCGCCTGCCAAACTGACAAGATCGAAGATGCACTCGATTACGCGTTAATTGTCGATCGCATCAACGACATTCTCACGAACAAACACTTCTCGCTGCTGGAAGCATTGGCCGAACATATCGCGCAAACCATTCTGAGCGAATTTCGTTCGCCGTGGATCAAAATCAGCGTGGCAAAACTTGGGATTATTCGTGGGGTAAAAAAACTCGGTGTGCGTATCGAGCGCGGCTCAAGAGCTGTCTAAAAATCCGCATTCAAGTAAAAAACCATTTCGGTATGATGATCCAATTCGCGCGTCAATCATCCTTGATGCTCAAATTAAAGCCACTGTCGCTCAAGATATCTCAATCTTAATCAAGTAAAATCTCCAGTAAGAAGCGCAGGCCAGACAATTCGAGACACTGTATTTGAAATAAATGATGCGTAAAATTTTCCCGGCTTTTTCAAGAACAATCGACGCGGATTTCAGTCTCAGAAATCAAGTTGGCTTGTTGTCCTCTTCTTTCGACTGAAGCACTCAGTCAAGGAATCCAACGATTTTTCGGGCGGAAATTTACAACAACTGACTTCATCGTTGATAATATCATTTCACTCATCCTGGATTAGGAGGTATTCCATGCGTACAATCCCAGTCATCGTTATTTTTTATGCGGTTTTGCTGACGTTCTTTACGAGTAGTACCTTTGCAGGGCAAGACATCAGTGAGATTCAGCGGCAATTTAATGCCGAAACCGCCAACAAACGCTTCAGCGTTCCGACCGATGCGGCTTTAACATCGGCGCTTAAGGAAGCAACGCAAAGAGGCACGCCGACCCGGACACAAAGGGTTACGCAAAGTTGCGTGGGTTTCGGCTGCGGCGCACTCGGCGGATACGGTAATTTTGGTTACGGCAGTTATTTCGGTGGCTACGCGCGCCCTTATTATGGCGGTTTATATGGCGTGAATAGTTACTCGCCGTATTACTATGGCTGGTAATATTTAACCGTTATATCCAAAATAACCGGCAATCGGATTTGATCAATCAAGCTATTTAATTTTTTAACCATCGAAAGGAGATAAAATGGGTTACTCCATGAACAAGAATACCGGGATATTGACAGGCATCATGCTGTGTTCTTTGATCTTAAGCGGATGCGCCGCAGTGCATACATCCATCGCGAAAAAAGATCTGGATGTGCAAACCAAAATGAGTGACTCCATTTTTCTGGACCCCGTTGAACCGGATAAAAAAGTTATTTACCTGAATGTCCGTAACACCTCCGATAAGACCAACTTCGATATCACCGCTACAGTCTCCCGGGCGCTGGAAGGACGCGGTTACCGCATCACCACCAATCCGAAAGAAGCACATTACTGGCTGCAAGCCAATGTGCTAAGTGTCGACAAAGCCAGTCCAACTGCTGCCGAGGCTGCATTGAGAGCGGGGTATGGCGGAATGGGCAGCGCCGCCCTGGGCGCCGCCGTAGGAACAGCCACTGGCGCAGCCATCGATGGCTGGAGCGGTGCCGGTATTGGCGGATTGGCAGGTGCTGCGGCATTTGGTCTGGCCGGCACACTCGCCGATGCAGCGGTCAAGGATGTCACATTCATGGCGATT
Organism: Nitrosomonas oligotropha; assembly: GCF_009833085.1. Classification (GTDB taxonomy): domain Bacteria; phylum Pseudomonadota; class Gammaproteobacteria; order Burkholderiales; family Nitrosomonadaceae; genus Nitrosomonas; species Nitrosomonas oligotropha. The sequence continues at coordinate 129,883 of NZ_QRBZ01000026.1, forward strand.
ACTGATGTCGAGATCGCCGAGCGCGCCGAAGAAGGCGTCATCGTCCGTGAAGACCGGCAACAAGATGCTAAGCAAGGTGTTGGCGGCGCCAGAAGGCAATCATCCACCAAAGTCAGCGAAATGAACAAATACCGCACCCGCGTCGTCAGTACAGCCAACAAGGTCAATCTGCAATACGAAGAAGCGGCGGCGGAATTGACCAATGGATTGGCACGTTCTATTTCCGGGTTGTTCTAAAATAGAATGCCGAGCATTCGTCCGATGTAATAAGAAATATTCCCCGGTTGCAGAAGATTGCAACCGGGGAATATTTTCCTTCGCGCACGAAATACTTATCCTGAGAAATTAATCACCAAATCGAGGAATCCATAATGCTAAGAAAAACAATCCTTGCAATGCTGATCTTAGTGCTATTTTTTACGGTTTCTGCCACGCAAGCGCAAAAGAATAGTTCACCCGCGGACGGTCGTGACGCCATCAATCGCATGACGAAAGAGCTGGGACTCAGCGAAACGCAGCGAAGCAAAGTTGAAACCATTCTCAACACGGAAAAAAAGAAAGTTGAAGCTGTTTTTAACGAAGAGCGGAAAAAATTACAGTCTATTCAGGAGGAAACACGATCCGGTTTGAAAGCTGTATTGACACCGGAGCAAATGGAAAAACTCGAAAACAAAATGCGTCAGGAAAGCAGCAAAAATGCCAATCAGAAGAAATAAACACTGAACGCCTACGTGCTATTGCAATAAGAACTCTTCTATACAATGACAAGAGAAGGGTAACGGAACAATTCCACTACCCTTTTTCTGAATAACCGATCAATAAAAGCTGTTCAAGAACCGGTTTCCTTCTCTTCCAGGAATCGAAGCGTATTTTCAATGGTATCAATGCGCTGCGGACTTGATCCAAATACATCCCCTAACACAAATACTTCCCCATTCTTAATACCGATATAAGTTTTGGTCGCAGGATAGTAGCGATAGACAAATCCTTCCAATAGCTGATCTTCCACATTGGCAGGAGAAAAATATTCCGGAAATAGCTGCTCGGCCAAACTGAATATTTTTTGTTCTTTGGTGTCGTCAGTGATTAGAAAAATGCCCGTACTTTTATCATCCAGCAAACCTCTAAATACAATCTGACCGTTATCACTTATCCGGGTATACCTATTCCTGGGCAAATTTGAATCCAATGAACTACGAGAAAAATCCAACCAACGAATTGTATCAAGCGTGTTCTCCGTACCATTCTGAAATATTTTCATTCCTTCCTTGGCGATCAGTCTCGGACGGTTTTCGCCTTCACCACGCCAAATACCGTTAACTCTGTTTCTATCTACAGAGTGTTGAGCGCTTCCTACAAACACATACTGTTTCTTCTCATTAACTGCTTGCTCTTGGAATGAAAGAAACTGCCAATCGGCACTAAAGCCAAATGCAGCATCAAAAGAAGTCACAATCACACCAAGTTGCGTTTCTCCAAGCGCTTCAAAGTTGGTATATGGCTGCAATTCCCTTGGTTTTCCTGCCAATAGCATACGACTTGTTCTACGAGGAAATGCATGAATAACTGCAAAATCATCATTGGTAAAATTTCGCAGTATACTGTCTTTGGATAATGCAAAAATCTCTCCAAAAAGTATTGATTCAACTGTATTTGAGCGGGTAGTAAAATCTTCCCCATTCAGCACGAACAATCTTGGCTCACTTGCTCCATCTGCCACCCATGCACTGGGACTTGCTCTCTTTATATCATAGCTAGGGTCTGTCGTTAATTCTGCATAAAAAATAACCGAACCCTGATCATTAATCATAGGCGATACACTACGATTATTGATACTGGTACGAACAAAGCGTGTACCAGGCATATCGGGTACCGGATCACCCTCACTGATCAGAAGCTGACTGCTACCGTTGCTCCATTTAAAAACTCCCGCAGATGGAGTGCATGGTTTATTATCTTCTTTTATCAGTTTTGCCGAAAAAGCAACTGCACCAGTCTGATTGATACTGACAAAACTTGGATATGCGAAATAACAATCGGCTATCGGCGAAGTAATAAGCTTCATACCTTGCTCACTCCAATGCCAGATACCCATACGCCCACTTAATATAAGCTCAGAAATTGAACCTACAATCACCATTCCAGCATCGGTAAATGCAAAATCCAAAATATCGCTAACCGTAAATCCTTCTGGAAATCCTGGCGCTTGATCGCCTGTTTTCATGACACCATAAGTTATCCCGTCAACATGTGCTAACAATCCTTTTGTATTGGGTGCACCACCTTCCAACGAAGCCAAAATACCCACTGCCCCCGATTGTGTTAGTACAGGCTGAGTTTGATTAAATGATGGCCCCAAATACAATTCTCTTGGAAAACCAACTGGAATATCGTTCTCCTTGATGATTGCCTTCAATTGCCCTGGCAATCCGGCCCACACAGCACGGGTATTAGTTCTTCTACTGTCTACTGTTGATCCAATAAATGCAATATGGCCTGACGAACCGATAACTGGTTCAAAAAAACCAGAATAACTGACATCAGAGGAATAATCGGCCGCTGCCTGGTTAGTTCTGGCAATCACTTGAATCTCAGCCAATAACTGCGCAGGAAAGAATGACAAAACAAAAAATAATGTTGTTAACGATAATCGCGTTAAATTCATTGCGTCTCCTTGAATTTAGAAATTATGAATGTTCTCGACAAAATGAAAGCGCCATACCCACATTTAACGAGCATGGCGCGCTTATTAGCTGCTTCTGGAAATTATGAACCTGCCAGGCTTTCCCAGAAATTGAAGCGTGTTGTCGATGGTATCAATGCGTTGCGGGCCGGAACCGAACGCATCACCCAACACGAATACTTCCCCATTCTTGATGCCGATATAAGTTTTGGTAGTTGGATAGTAGCGGTAGACAAATCCTTCCAGGAGTTGATTATCAACATTCGATGGAGAAAAATGCTCGGGGAATAACTGTTCCGCCAAACTGAAAATTCTTTGTTCCTTACTATCATCCGTAATCAGTAAAATGGCTATATTTGAGCTGCTATTTAAAGAAGCACGGAACACAATTTCGCCATTATCGCTAAACCACGATGACTGCCCTCCCGCTGTCGATAAAGTCACAGCTCTGGCAGGAAAAAAATCGACATCTTTGAGTACGTATTCAACGTTGTTTATAGGCCATTTCATTCCGTCCTTAGCAATCAATCTAGGCCGTTCGGTACCGGTTCCGCGCCACATGGCAAAAACACTGCGATTCTCTAGCGCATTACTAGATAAACCTGTAAATACATATTGCTCAGCATTATTAATAGCCCGGTTTGAAAAAAGATTGTAATACCAGCTCGGATCGAAGCCGGGTGGTTGATCATTTTTAGATGCAATGGTAGTAAGTTGTGAAGCTCCCGTTCCTTTCGGATCATCGTACGGTTGTATTTCTCTTGGCTTTCCGGCCAACAATGCATCCAAACCGTTTGCAATAACGGGAAGCATCGAATAACCGTAATCAGCTAAATTGGGATCAAGAAAAATTGCAGGGAGAATTAAATGATCTGGTTTTTCTTTTAACCCTTCTCCACCCAGTACCAATAATCTTGGTTCATTCGAGCCATTTTTAATCCATATACTATTATTTGTTGATCTGGAAGAAGTGATCTGAATCAATTTCGCAGTAAACATGATTTCATCATGATCATTAATTTTTGGTGGAGACTCGGTCAAACTTACCCCAAATACTGCGTCCGGCATGCCGGGCACCGGATCTCCATCCGCTACAATTAATTCTGTTTTTCCATTGCTCCATTTAAAGACGCCGCCTGAAGAGCAACTTTTTTTATCCCCTGCCGTGAGGACAGCATTAAAAACTACGCTACCAGTCTGATTAATACTTAGTAAACCAGGAACATAAGAAGCAACGGATGAATAGCTGCATTCGCCTATTGTTGCGGAGATACGTTGAATTCTTTCAAAATCCCAGAGCCATAGTGCACCCCCACCAGTAGTCATACCGCCCAATACAACTCCTGCGTCTGAAATGGCAAGCGGGGTAACTTCACCAACAACTGTTCCCGGTGGAAAACCAGGCGCTTGATCGGTCGCTTTTAAAATTCCTTGTGTAACACCATTGCGGTAAACCAATGCAGTATTGCGAGTAATTGCTCCTTTCAATGTTGCTGAAAAGGCAACCGCTCCTGAGCGACTTATTAAAAATGAACTCGATACATTACTAAAAAACACCCTCCCGGGAAAACCGGCAATCGTGTCATTTTCCTTGATGATCGCCTCCAGCCCCCCCCCCCCCCCCCCCCCCCCCCCCCCCCCCCCCCCCCCCCCCCCCCCCCCCCCCCCCCCCCCCCCCCACCCACCACCCAACCC